>JAUIBR010000002.1 GCA_030427705.1 bacterium
GCCGCTGACAACGGCAGCACTGGCGGTATCGCGGGTGCAAACGAGTGTTATTACGCGTTCCAAGGCCACAACAACGGCTACGTTGTCGAGGTCCGCGACGTCCAAGACGTCTTTTCTGATGAAGTTAATGTGAGGCCGGACTCCCGCGAGTGGAGCCCCGACCAAGGTTACACGTTCTGTGTTGAGAAGGTATCCAATGTCTGTGAAGAACCTCCGTGTCAGATTTACCCCAATGGTTGCGGGCCTCCTATGTAGTGGCTTGATCGTCGCCTGTGGCGGCGATGAATCGACCGACGACAACGAAGACATGGGGCGGGCCGATATCATTCGTCCCCCAAAGAACAACACGACCGACGGTTGGGAGATTGGTGTCATCGATACAGGTGGCGTTGGTCTTCATCCCGAAGCCGCAGTGTCTGCGGGCGGCACGATTGGTGTGGCATACTACAGCACCAGCCTTCGCGAAGACGGTGAGTGCGTCGAGCTCATGGGCACAGACGGCAACCCAGTCCGCGCCCGTTGGCAGATGAAGTATGCGCAGTTTGACGGGACCTCGACCTGGACGCCTGAGATGATTGGCGAACCGCTCTACGTCGGAACGCCTCCGGGACTAGACATCGGCTTCAACGGGGAGACGCCGTTGGTCGCGGCCATGACCGGCGACCCGCTTCCGATGTTCCTCTACTGTGGTGTGAACAACGCAGGCCTCTACACCCGCGCAGGCGCTGGCAGCTGGACCTCTGAAGACGTCGCGGCAACCAGTGCAGATGCCGCTTTCAACGATCCCGTCAGCGATTTCGGCGATGTGATTGGCTACTGGCCAACGCTCGCGATCTCTTCAACCGGCCAGATGGCGGTCGCGTGGAAAGATGTGCATGGCGGCGGTCTTCAGTCTGACGATTTCCGTAAAGCTGACTTCGAGATGGCGTTCGGCGCGCCCGGTGGTTGGACGGCCAATCCGGTCGACATGACGCGCGGCGCCGGGAACTTCGCGGACGCGGCATTCGATGCTTCGGGTCGCATCATTCTGGTTCAATTCAACCAAACTGAGGCGCCAGGTTTCCAACCGGGCATTTTCGCTCATCGGAGCGCCGACAACGGCGCGACTTGGGAGACGGTACAACTGTTCTCAAGCCCAACTGTCGACGGCCCGACGATCACTGTGGCTCCAGATGGGACCGTTCACGTCGCGTACTACCAGAGCCAACGCGGCTATCCTGAGGTCATGACTCTGACGGATGACACGCAATTCGAGTCGGTTTCAGCGGGTTGGACCAAGCAGGACATTGGCGACAGCCGATACGACGAAGGCTACGGAACATCGATCGCGGTCGCCGACAGCGGGACGGTGGCAGTCGCCCATCGCCGTTGCAACGTTTCAACACAGCTGGGCGATTGCGATGTGAACGACGATGGCCTCATCTTCACCTACCAAAGCGGTGGTGGATGGGAGCGCGAAGTGGTCACCGACGGAGACTTGGCCACGTGTGGCCTGCAACCTTCGCTTGTTTTCGACTCTCTGAACCGACCCGTGATCATCTATCGATGTGAGGTGTTAAACGGTTCGACCCTTGACGTGCAACTGCAATGGGCGCGACGCTCTACGCCACTATGAAGTACCGATTTCTATTGCTCTTCCTTGCCATGTTCGCCTCGATCGGATGCTCCGATGACGAAGGCGCACTGCGCGGTAGTTTGGAAGAGTTCTATAATATCAATTACGTCGACGTCCGGGCTCGCCTCTATCCAAGCGAGCTGGCGGTCGAGTACATCCGCGAGAACGGCCAGGTCCCTGTGCGCGTAACCCTGCGGCGAACTGAAGGCCAACCGATTCGCACTGGTGACTACGATCTCGGGACAAAGGGCAATATTACCGGGCGATCTGGCGACAATGACATCCCTCCTTTTGTCGGGGGCTCGTTGACGCTGGAGGAATTCTCGGCGTCCAATGGTTCCTCGATCGTAGGTGAGTTTTCTGCGAGATTTCGCACAGGTGATGACGAAGCCGCGCTTAGTGGCGACTTCGACACTGAGCTGGAAGTTATCGACAACATCGCTGGCTACGATGCCGATTTGAGCTACTTGTTTGATATGGACATGCCTTGACATGGACAAGTTTCGATTTTTCATCCTGACCGGGTTCATCTTCGCGTTGACCGGCTGCGTCAACGATGACCGCGTGTTTACGCAGGGTCGAATCGAAGACCTTTGCAATGAATCGATCCCGGTTTGTAATCGCAAAGCCACCTGCCTGATGGGCAACGATGAGTTCTTCTCGGGTCAGTTTCCGAGTGGCCAGTATCTTCTGGTCCGAACTGAATTTGAGGACATGAAGCTCATCGCTCGATTCCTCTTGGATGAAATGACGTTTCCCGGCACGGAAATGTTGGTGAAGATCTACACGCCCGACTGTTCGGACTTCGAAGAAGACCATCCGCAAAATGTCGACCTCTTCGATCTGGCAGGCGACGATCGAATCATCGAGTTTGAGTTGGATGCGGCAGGCCGCGGCGACCATTTGGTCGAAATATTCTCCGACATGAGCGCATCGTACAAGATGACGCTTGAAGTCGAGTAAACTCCACAAAAATTGACCAAAATTGCCCGGCTTTCTGCCTAGTCAGATTTGCCGAGGTCGATTATATTTCTTGGCACTCGAACCCAAGTTTATTCCTACGCCCCTTGGGCGAAATTGAATTACGTATCCTCAAGAGCCAGGTTGCTATGAGAAAGGCTACAAGCCTATTGGCCTTTGCCGCGGTTGCTCTCTGCCTTTTGTTCCCCAGCGCAGGATTTGCGCAGGCGGAAGACTATGCCGCAAAAGTGGTCCAAAATCGCAAATTCGACCCGACCCACGAGTTCGGGGTTAATCTGGGATGGCTACCGCTAGACGCCTTCACGAAGGGCATCTCGGTGAGCGGCCAATACACCCTCCACTTCAGCGAGTCCTGGGCTTGGGAAGTGGTTCAGTTCTTCTACTCGTTCCAATACGACACGAGTCTTGCCGACGAGCTGGAGGACTTTGACCTGGCACCGACCCCGTTTGAGATTGTCGATTTCTTCGTCACTTCAAACGCTGTGTGGAAACCCCTGTACTGGAAAGGCTCTTGGCTAAACGACACGCTGACCTACGGGGAGATCTTCTTCGTCGCAGGTGGTGGCTATGGCTGGCTGACCCGGAGCGCCCGCCCTGCATTCGACGCAGGTGGTGGTTTCCGTATCTACGCCGGTCCGTTGTTCAGCTTCCGTTTTGACATGCGTTACTTGATGTTCATCGGAGACAACATCTTCGAGGACTTCGACGTGAAAGACGAACTTTGGCTTGGAATTGGGACGTCCATTGCATTCTAGAAACACAATACTCGCGGCGGCGCTGCTGGGGGTTCTGTTGTTTTTGAACAGTGGATGCTCTTCAGTTTCGCTCGCGACGGACCGCGACGCGGTCTACAAACAGGCGGTCGAAGCCTCTCTGGAGGGCGAGCATGCGCTCGCTGGGGCTGCGGCAAATCGCTATATCTCGGGCTCCTCCACGGATGATCCACGCTATGACCGTGGCCTTCGTATCCTCGCTGAAAGCGCCGAGAAACTTGGATTCACTTACGCCGCGTCGCTCTGGTACCTCGAGATTGCCGAGTCGCGTCGTGACGTCGACGTCACTGACGAGGCCGTGCGCGGGCTTGAGCGTATTATGGCCACCGACGGATATGACGAAGGCACCATCCTCCAAGGCTTCCTCGGCTCCGACGATATTTCAGGGCTTCCGCCCGAGCAGATGGCTTTCGTGAAGTTCCATCAAGGCGTCAACAGCCTTCGACGTGGTGTTCGCGACTGGGCAATCCTACAATTTGAACAGATTCCGGACGGCAGTTCGTACCAGGTTCGAGCCCAATACGTCCTCGCAGTAGACAAGCTTCAGAAATACCAACTCTCGGATGCCCGTGAGGACCTCGAGCTCATCCTGGAACGGGACGAAGACAAGCGTCTGCCGCTGGATCTTCGTAATGACATTCAACGAACACTCGCTCGAATCGCGTTTGAGCAGGCTCGCTACAAAGACGCCATCGAACTCTATACCGAGCTCCGAGAGACCGCGCCCGATGACCCGGGGCTGCTTCTGGAGATGGCGTGGAGCCACTACTACAACCAAGAGTATGAACGTGCGCTCGGTCTGCTCATCGCGCTCGACGCACCCGCCTACCGTGGTCTCATCGCTCCTGAGCGCTTCTTGCTCGAAGCGTTGAGCCTTCGACATATTTGCCAATTCGAGCCCGCCCGAAACGCCGCGATTCGTCTGCGACGTACCTATGGAGATGCAATCGAGCAGCTCTACGACGGTGTGCCGCTGAAGGAATCGATGCCGCTGCGAAAAGCCGCTCGCGTCCGCACCTCTGACTCACCGCTTGGAAAGTTCCGCGCCACTGTGGAGCGGGAACAAGCCATGATTGAGGAGCTCGAAGGCGACATCGGCGAGGAATTCTCGAAGCGCCTCAATGAAGTCTACAAACAGGGCCTCGTGGAAGCGAAACGTCGAGAGGACGAGGAATTGGTTTTCGAAATGCGTCAGGTTGCTCAAGAGCTACTGGATGCGGAAGAAGGCGTCCGCTTGATCCTGCACGAACTTGGTGTCGCCTTGCTGCGCGGACGACGTCGTCCTGCTGGCGTAGAGGAACGCATCAAGATCGAGGATACGTTTGGCCGAGAGAACATCCTCTACCAATTCCAGGGTGAATTCTGGACGGACGAACTGGATGACCTCGTTGTGACGATGGAGGACCGATGTATCGAGTAGCAAAGCACACTTTGCTTGGGCTCGCGATGGTTCTAGCGCTATCGAGCTGTGCCTCGGAGCCCCAGCAGTTGCAGGACACCCCGACAGTCGAGGTCCTGCGTCTCAATATCACCAAGGTTCGAAACGCCATCGCCGAGACGCGCGCAACCATCGCGGTCTCCCGTGGTGCGCCCTACCTTCCTGAATTCTATGTGCGTCTTGCCGAGCTTCTCAGTGAAGAAGCGCGATACCACTACCAGCTGGCGTACGAACGTGAACAGCGCTCAACGAAAGTGCTTCACGTGCCGCAAGTCCGCTTGCTGAAAGAGGATGCGATCAATACTTACGAGATCGTGTTGAGCCGTTTCCCGGACTCACCGCTCGTCCCACGCGTTCTTTTCAATATTGGCCACGAACATCGTGAACTCGGTAATTTCGACGAAATGCGAAAGGTCTTGAACCGGCTCGTCGATAACTACCCAGATTCCCCGCTTCGTGCGGATGCTCTCATCGTGTTGGGTGACTACCACTTCGACCGAAATGAACTGCCAGATGCGCTGCGCTACTACGAAGAGATCGCGAAAGGAGAGCTGACGCCAGTCACTGGTCTTGGCCACTACAAACTCGCTTGGGTTTGGGTCAACGAGGGTGAGTGCAAGCCCGCGCTCGACAACTTCGAGAAAGCGATCGAACGCTCCAACGATTGGGCCGAGCGTATGCGTAAGCTCGCATTGCAGAAGATTGAGACTCCGCTCTTGGTTCAGGCCGAAGCTGGAGACGAGATTACGACTCAGCAGGATATCGATGTTCGACGCGAATCCCTGGTCGACCTTGCGTACTGCTATTCACGCCTGCGAAAGCCCCAAGATTCGGTCAAATTCCTTAAGAAGTATGCCTACAACCGAGAGACCTACGTCGCTGCGCTCAATAAGTTGGCGAATCGCTATCGCACCATGGACCAATTCCAGGGTGCGGTGCTGATCACCCGAGAATTGTTGAGTTTGGGTGCTGCGAATATCGACCGACTCGACGACGCGCGGACGTTGTACACGTCGATCAAGAAGTTGAAGGACTACCGAACCATCGGAGTAGATGCGGAGCTGATTGGTGACTCGCTGACCAATTACTACAGCCGTGTGAACATCAAGGCCGACGAACGAGAGCGATTGGTCAAGGAATTCGAAGTCTACCTTCGTGACCTCGCCACGACCTCACAAGAACGGATGATCAAGAAGCGTCGCAAGTCTGCTGGCCCCGAGGACGTGGCACGAGCGTACAAAGCCTACCTCGACACCATTCCCGTCAGCGACAAACGACCCGACATGCTTCTGAACTACGCAGACCTTCTGGGTTCAAACGGTCAAGAACTTGAGGCAGGTGTGCGGTCGATGGAGGCTGCAGATTTGCTGGAAGACGACGGACAGCGCCGCGACGCACTTTACGACGCGGTCGTCTACTTCCAAGCGTCGCTCGCCAAAGAAAGCGACCGCCTGCGCTACGAGCGCGTTGCGGCCCGCTCGGCGCTTCGTCGTGCCGGCGCCACCCTGCTCTCGTACAAGCTCAACGAAGAGAAAGAGCGACGTGTGAAGTTTGCCATCGCGCAGGCTATCTACGACGAGGGCCTCTATGTTGAGGCTATCGATAAGCTCTCTGCCGTCGCCTACGAGTTCCCGGGCACGGATGAGGCTGACGCCGCGGTGAAGTTGACGTTGGACAGCTTCAATACGCTCAATGATTACGACGGCCTGATGTACGCCAGTCGCCGATTCTTGAGTGCAGGAAGCCCGGTTTCAGACAAGCTGAAAGGCGAAATCAAACGAATCCAGGGTGCCGCAGAACAGCGCAAACTTGACGAGCTCGCCCTGGCAGCAGCTGGTGAAGATGGGGCAGATATCTCGCCACTCATCGCCTTCGCCGAGAAGAACAAAGGTACTGACCTTGGGGAGCGTGCTCTTATCAACGCGTTCGTCGCGGCCCGCGCCACCGGCGACACCGAGAAGATGTACAAGCTCGCCGATTCGATGGCGAAAACCTATCCGAAGAGCGACCAGCTTCCCGGTATCTACACGACCTTGGCCCAGACGGCGGTCGCGCGCTTTGACTACGACACAGCAATCCGGTTCATGAAGCGGGCTGCGGACGTCAACCCATCGCAGCGCATCCGACTGCTCATCGCCGCAGGCGAGCTGAACGAACAGCTCGGCGAACCGAAGAAGGCTGAGAAGCTCTTCGACGAAGCCCTCAGTGACAACAATCCGCAGTCGCAGGCCGACGCCTTGGAGCGCTTGTCTTCGATGATTGAAAAGTATGACGGCGTCGATTCGGTCAAACGCAAACTGAACTCCTACACCGACCAAGGAGAGCCAGAAACCAACTCACGAATTGGACTGGCGATGATTGGAGCTGGAAACGCAGAGGAAGGCGAGATGCTCTTGCAGAGCGTCCTGAACAACGATTCGGCGTCTGGTGAGGCGCTCGCTCGCGCCCACTTCGGAATGGGCGAGTTGATGCTCAATGTCATCAACCAGTACCCAGACCCTGAGGATGTCGACCTCATCGAGGAATTCATCATCCTCATCGACGTTATGCAGCAGAGCTACCTGAACGCGGCTCGGCAAGGCAGCTACACGTATGCCGCGGCTTCGCTGTCACGCCTTTCTTCTGCGCTCATCTCGGTTTCTAAGAAACTGAGCCGAATGAAGATGCCGGACGGATTGACGGGGGCTCAGAAGCAACAGGTCAAAGCAGCGCTCGACGCGCGTGTCGAAGGTCTCGAGCAGAGCGCTTCCGAAGCGCTCACCGCTTGTGGGAATCAAGCCTGGACGGCTGCGAACTTCACTCCACCCGTGCGTGACTGTCTCAAAGGCAACGCGTTGGATGGAATCGAGGTCAAGTTCGACCAGGTGAAATCCCGAAGTGCGAAGGCCCCGAAGGGTTTGGACGAGCTCCGTGCTGAGCTTTCCAAGAACCCTGAGAACGTCGATAAGCTGCGTGAGCTTGCAGAGAAGTTCCTGGATGCCAAAGACCCCCACTCGGCGCGACTGGTGCTCGCACGAGCGATTCAGGTTGGCGGTGGTGCCCTTGAGCAGAATCTCATCGGCGTCGCGTCCTACGAGATTGGCGACGTTGCCTCAGCGTTTGATGGGTTCGCGCGAGCCGCCGAAGGTGGACTCGAAGCGGGTCGAACAAACATGAAGACGTTGCTCAAGAAGGAAGGCCTTTCCAAGCAGGTCAGTGAAGTGGATAAGCGATTCCAGAAAGGCCGTGACGGCGGGAGGTTGATCAAATGAAACACCTCATCCTGATTCTCATTCTGACGTTATTGGTTCCGATTGGTTGCGGAAGTTCGGTTAAACCAATCGACCTTCATGACCCCAACGTCCCACTCGATGCGCGTCGCTTCGTCGCTGACGCACAAGACGCTGTATCGATTGCTAGAGCACGTCGTGACGAGGCTGCAGATCGCCTTGCGTTTGCAGAGAACTGGCAAGACGAAGTCACGACACCAGAGCTCTGGCCGAAGGGCTCAGACGCCATCCTGCAAAAGCTAAAGACGTTTACGCAGGCTCGCGTCGACATGAGTGAGCTGGAGTTTGAACAGGCATCGGCCAAGCTGGACTTGGCGGAGGCCAAATACGACCTTTCGACCGCACAGACTGCGATGCGAAACGACCTCGCCGTCTATGATCTTGAACCGCTGAAGGCTCGCGCCGAGTCAATTCGTGGGGAAATCGAGACGCTCTCAGGAAAGATCGAGGACCAACGCCTCAAGTTGGACAAGCTGACGCTGGACTGGTGGAAGTCCTACAGCAAATTCGCCGGCGATAAGGAAGTTCGCGCTTTCTACGTATCTCCGCAACTCTTCGCTGAACTGAAAGCCCGTGATGCCGACCTCAAGGCCAAGCGTGCTGAGAAGAAGAAGCAGGACGAAAAAGACGCCAAGGATAAGGACAAAAAGAACGCCGACAAAGACGCCAAGAAGGACGACACGCCGGCTAAGAAACCCTCGGAAGAGAAAATTACCGAGGATGATGCGATTGACTTGGACCTCTAGTCCAACTCTCGCGATTCACTTCCAACTAGAAATCAGTCGCAAGGATTTGCGGGGACTTCTTCATTGAACTCACACGGAGTCACAATGGACTTGTCCTGTCCGTCTGCGACCGTCTCCGCGCACACTGGCACAACAAGCTGAGGGAAGTTCCCTGCATCGCTCTCGATGACCAGAGCAATAGCATCGCGTCCAGGGTTCTCGCGCTCATAGGTAAGTCGGAAGGCGTATTGCTCACCCCCGTTGACCTTTGATGGCAGTGGGTCCTCGGACTCCAAAATCCAATTGGAGTTGATGACACCCTGGTTGCCGATAAGGCACGCCTTTTCGATGTTGATCGCTGCGTTCTCGGCCTCGACCAACAAGGCAAACTCGTATGGAACGCGTTCGTTGGAGCCTGGCTCGGCGTCATTAGCGCCCTGAGGCCAGAGCTTCCCGAGGTTTACAGGTGAGACGGCAGGCAGAATGTCTCCGCCCTCTTCGTCCGACGATCCACATCCGAAACACAAACAGGACGCGGCACACAGTGCGAAATACTTCGCTTTCATTGGCGTTCCTTTCTAAATACCTAATCAGCCAGATTTGAAGATGAATGGGAACTTGATGATGACTTCGCCGCCTTTCGGACGTGGGAACTTCATCCCTTTGATGACGCCGCTCACGCACTTGGAGACTTGAGCGCTGCCCAGTGAGTTGCCTTTCTCTTTGACCGCACCCACACGCCCGTTGGTCTTCACAGTCCATTCGAATGTCAGCTTACCGCCCAACGACGGATTTTTGTTGAGCTCTTTCTCGTAGCACCGTTGGATCTTGCCCATCGAACCCTGGATAACCTCCCAGACTTGGGAGCGAGACAGCGTACCTTGGACTTTGGCGAGTGCTTTGACACCACGCGCCTTGCCGCGGACCTTGCCAGATTTCTCGCGCGCTTTGAGCTTCCCGGTGCCGCCATCGACAGAGCCACCGATGTCACCAATCTTGCTGCCACCTGGGTCGCGAGCAATGTTGACCTTGCCGCCTTCAAGCGCGCCCAACGTACCGGTGACGTTAAACGCTGCATTTGAAGCTCCTGGCTTCGCCACTGCGTCGATATTCGTGACCACGTCTTTGATGGTTTTGCCCTCCCCTTTCTGCGGGGTGGTGAGGGCTGCCATCAGACGGTCGGCCTTGTCCTCGTTCTTTGTCGATTTGTTTCGAAGTCGCTTATCAAGCTGCTTTCGAACCGACTTAGGAATCTTCGCTTTAGCCTCGGTCGGGTCGACCGGTTTCTTTTCCGATAGCTTCTTTGGCTTCGGCTTTTTCTTCTTCGGCTTTGGCTTCGGCTTCGGCTTTTTCTTCTTAGGCTTATCGAGCTTGCCTTCGGCGAATACCTCGACCTCATCAGGACGGTTGATGGTGAGATTCATACCAAGCTCGGCACTAAGCAGCGCGCCCAACATTCCGAGCCCATGGAGCACCAACGAGATAGCGAACGCGATGCCGTAAATCTTCAGTTCTTGGGGCGTGAGCAGTCGCTGATCACGCGATGGTGGCTGTGGAGGTCGGAAAAAGCGGACGTAATACTTCAGCCCATCTTCCTCGAATTCGACAGCATCTCCGGGCTTCATCGACAGCTTGTCACGGTCGCCCAGGTTTTCCTTCGGCGCATTTGCCAGGCGGACCCAGCCTTGTACGGGCTTTTTGAACTTCAAGGTCGCCGAACCACCACTCTTCGTTGCTGAGAACGACGAACCAGGTCGCTTGTAACGCCCGAGCCCCCGAATCACCGTGATGTCTAGCGGCGCATCGGCAGCGGTTCGAATGATCTCCAGCACCGGTTTGGTATTGGATTCTTTCGGCGCGAGTTCTGGAGGCTCCACGATAAGGTCGATCGGGAACGGTTCAAAGAACGGTTCCTCATCTTCGTCATCCTCGTCGAGCGGCAGAAACTCAGGCATGAATTTCTGGGGTTCCGGAGCGGGCGCTGCTTGCGCTGCTTGCGCAGGCGCAGGTTCCGGTTGTGGCGCAGGTGCGGGTTCTGCGGCGGCTGGAGGCTGCGTCTCCGCGAGCTCGTCCTCAAAGCCCGCAGGAACGTCCTCCGGTGTCTCCGGCATCGGTTGCGGTTTGTACGCTGCGTGCGTCACCGCGGGGTCTTCCCCAATCCCAAGCGCTTCTGGAACGTCTTCGAACATCGGATTGGGCGCGACATTGGTTTCAGCCCGATCCGCGTCTTCCATCCGAGTTTCCAAACTTGGAGTTCCGGTCGGTAGCGTCTGTGCGAGGTCTTCGTCTGCCCATTGAAGGTTGGGTACGTCATGAGGAAGTGTGGTCTCGGCTGGATTGCCAAGGGGCGCGGACGTCATGACCGTTTGGTCGTCGTCGCTACCCGCGGCTTCCATGAGCCGAGAAACCTCTGCTGCCGACGTTTGGACCGTCGGTTCCTCTGCAACCGGGTCGTCCCACATTCCGGCCAGCTTATCGGCGGCCGCACCAATCGGGGCGGCATCCCAGCCTTCTCCTACCGGATTAGGCTCGCCATCCAAGATGCCGAGCGCTGCATCAACGTCCTGCGCAAACTGGGCGACCATATTGCCGTCGATGCGATCTGTGTGGGACTCGGCAGTTTTAGGCGCGGTCTGTTGAGCCCGAAGCGCGGCAGCGTGATTTTGATTTGTTGCATCAACCGTCGCGTCGTTGATTTGGAACAACGACATCGCAACATCGCCAGCACCACTAAAGTCACCGGCGCGGGACTTCTGCTCTAGCGCTTTCCATCGCTCAAGCCGTTTCGGGAACAGCTGCGACATGATCCGCGGAACGCGTTCCAAAGCCTTGGATGGGTCGCTAGCGAGCTTTCGCAGCGCGACCGCCATGTGTTCAGCATTTTGGAAGCGATCGTCTGGACGGCGCTCCAGCGCGCGAAGAACGATGCTATCTAATCCTGGAGTTACCTTCGCGTTGTAGGCCGAAGGAGGCTGAATCGGTTGCTCACAAATCGCTTTTGCAACATCGCCACCTTCGAAAAGTCGACGCCCGGTCAACAGTTCCCAAAGGACCACAGCAAGCGAAAAGACGTCACTTCGCGGCTCAGCAGGACGACCCCGGACTTCCTCAGGAGACATGTAGGCGATGCGGTCGACCGCCATGGGCGCAACATTATTCAAGTGCGCCTGGCGTATACCCTTGGCGACTCCAAAATCCTGCAGGACAACGTTGCCCTCGTAACTAAGCGCGATCGTGTGAAAATCGATGCCACCGTGCACGACCTTGAGCGACCAACCGGCAGCGTTTTTCGCTGTATGGGCGTGGTGCAGGGCTTCGGCAGTGACCGTCGCGAGCGAGATTGCGAGAGGAATCGTCAGGGTTTCATAGCCCCGGCGACGCAGCTCGTCGAAGAAGTCGCGTAGGGTTTCGCGAGAGTTGATGTCCTTGATGAACCAGACAACGCCGCCCTCTTTGCCAGCGGCGAACGTCGTTTCAATGTTTGGATGCTTGAGCTGCATTGCGAGCTGCAGCTCATAGTCGAGGACCGTATCGACGCCAGGAGCGCTGGCAACTTCGCGTGGAAACGACGTCGCGCGAACAATCGGCAACTGGTCGTAGTCTGGCTCTCGGTTTTTCCCAATCCATGTCTCGTGCAGACCGTCCTTGGTCAATTGCGCGAGCATGTCGAATTTGGTTAGGACCGTCGTCATTCCTTCTTACCCTTCAACTTCTTCGATTCGCCTTCCTTCTGGATCTCCTTCTCTGCTTCGACTTTCGTTTTCTCGAATTGTTCCACTTGTTCTCGGCCGAGCACGTTTCGAACCGTCAGTGAAAGGTAGCTGTCGCGCTTCTTTACCATGGATGGCAGTGGTCGAGGCGCACGTTGAAAAAGGAAGACTGCGCCGGATCCTGCGGTCTCACCGCGAATCAAGCGACCATCGAACTCCATCCGGTTTCCGCGTTGGAGTGTGGCTGCTTCGACTTGTTCGCCCGCTTCTTCTTCGCCCTCTTCGCCTTCCTCGCCTTCTTCACCCTCTTCCTCATCTTCCTCGTCTTCCTTGTCCTTCTTCTTTTTCTTCTTTTTGGACTGAGCGAGGATGATTTGATCGCCTGATCCATCAAGGATCTTTAGACCGCTATCTTGCGCCGATGCATTGGTCGAAAATGTGACCAATGAGAGCGCGATGAGTACGAGTAAGATGTGCTTTGCCATGGGGCTCACTTCTTCATGATCGCAAGGCGATACTTGTCAAAACCTGCCATACTGGCAGACCGCATAACGAGATACAGCGTCTGGTAATCCAAGCCTTTGTCAGCCTGAATCAAGACGATTGCCGGATCTTCTTCGTTTTCGGGGTCTTCGATGGCGAGAATCCGCTCACGCTCTTCCTTGAGCAGCTCAACGACCTCGGGAATCTCGCCGTCGGAATAATACTGTTCGTCGAATTTGCCGCGATTGAGCGTCATGACCTTCTTGCCATCGAGCTTTAAATCAACTGGCGTAATCGCCAGGTTGACCGCCGGCTTCAGGACCGATTGCGCTGATGACTCAGGAAGTTTGAGGTCTGAATCGAGTTTGAACTCGTAATCTTCAGCCTCGAAGCTGACGATGAGGAAAATCAGGATGATGGTGAACATGTCCAGAAGGGACGTCAGCATCAGGCCTGCAGGCTTCTTCTCTCTGGCGAAGCGACTGTTCACTCTTCGCCTCCTTCATCCATCTCCATCTCTTCTTCGCCGCCAGCTTCACCTTCGCCCTCAGGGTCTTCGCCCTCATTGATGGGGTTCTCGGTGATCTTGCGACTAAAGATGGTCACAGGGAAAAGGTCTTCGCGGACGTCTTCACCATCTTTGTCTTTGCCCGTCACATGGTTACGCGTGTGGTCGAGAATCTCGACCAGGTCTTGGTATCCAAGCTTTTCATGGGGCAATACGGTGATGGTGTTTGACTCGGGATACTGTCCTTTGATGTCCAAGAGCGCCGCTTGCACGTCTTTTACGGGGTACTTCCCGGCCTTCTTACCCCACTCGCCAGAGAGTGCCGTAAGTTGCTCTTCGCTCAAACTCACACTCGCTGCCGAAATCGCAATCGTATCCACATCGATTTCCATGTTCACAGCCACCGTGGTCGGCGTCTTGGGAACATCGGAGTCCGATGGACTCAACGTAGGCGTCGAGGTCGGAATCACGCCGATATGGAAGAAGGTCGCGCCCAACAGAAGGAACGGAATCAAGACCATGAACAGGTTCATGACCGGGACCACGTTCAAGTCTGCAGCGGCCTCATCGGCGGCAGATTTGAATCGACTAAAAGCCACGAGTTACGTCCTAGCGTTGGGCTCGACCATCTGTGCCCGAGTCGCCTCGAACACCAGCGATTGCTACTAGAACCGAACTTGCGCCGCCTTCCATTTCCAACAAGATCGTTTCGACCCGTTTGGAAAGAAGGTGGTGGAAAAGCAAGAGCGGAACAGCAACGGAAATCCCGAAAGCCGTCGTGTACATAGCTTGGGAGATACCGTCGGCAAGTGCTGCCTGTCGTTCCGCGGCGGACGCGGCGGCCACACTCGAGAACGCGGCAATCAGACCGAAAATCGTACCCAACAGCCCGAGCAGCGTCGCGATATTGGCCATCACGGCCATGATCGCCACTCGCTTCTGGAGCTGAGGGATGGCGGCCAGCATCTCGTTCTCCATCGCACGCTCGATCTCTTTCTCGCGGCGGTTGGAACGAAGAAGGCCGGCCTTAATCACGGCAACCAACGGATGCTTTGAGCTGGCCTCAGTTGCATCGATGGCTTCCCGGAATCGCCGGTTTTCGACCTGGCTGACGACCCGTGCAACGAAGTTTCGCGCATTGAGCCGCCGTAGCAGGTAAAGGTTAAAGGCGCGTTCTAGGAACATCGCCACCCCGATCATCGAGACGATCAGGATGACGTACATCATCCAACCGCCCTTATCGAGGTACTCCAGCAGAACGTTACCGCCCCCAGCCTCTTCCGCAGCAGCTTGTGCGAGAATTGGCGTCACAAAACTTTGAATCGTCGGAAGCATCTTCTTCCCAAGTTTCGAAAAACGACTGATTTATGGTGTTTCTTTGCTCGGGAAAGGTACCACGTGTTTGAAAACTCGCGCAAGTTCACACACGCCTTAAACCACCCGAGGATCTGCGTTTTCAAACGAAGAGATTTCGCCGAGCTAGAGCCCGGAATCTGGCGAAATCACAGGCCGAACGTACTCTGAGTCTTCGATCAGGATGATCGCGTCGTCTGGAATTCGACGATTGGGTGGCAGATATTGAATCTGCAACTGCGCCATTCGGAACGGTCCCGGAGCCAACGGTCGACCTTCTGGCCCCTGCGCAAAGAACAACAACACATTGTTGATTCCTGGATTATCGGGGTCGTCATCCAACGCAATCGTCGGCATCAACTGAATGTTCCGAATCGTGTATTGAAGGCACTGGCGGTCCCGGAAAACCACGCGGATCGACTCGGTGTCGTCGGCGATTGGGAGGTTATTGGGGTCAACGCGCACCCGAATGTACTTGCCTTCCTCACGCTGAATAGCCGCGAATGACGAAGACGTCAGGCGGAACTCTCCTCCCGATGAAACCGGAACCGGCCGTCCTGGATCTGGGTCGTTCGAGTCCTGCCAAGCAAGGGTGCGATTTGCTGCATTCCAACGCAGCGTCCCAATACCTGCCGTCGTCCCATCGCTGATTTCGGTCACGATCACGCCCGTGATGCGCTCAGGATCGCTAGCGAAGAGTTCACGCGAAAATCCTTCATCAACAACGTCGTAGCGATAGCCGAACGATAGGTGAGCTCTCGTATCTGTGGATCGTGGGTCACTATGCTGAAGCAGCTCGTCGCCGTTGTTCACCCCGTCACCATCGGTGTCATTCTCAGCGTCGCGGTTCAGGTAATCCGTGCCCGAGAGCACCTCCAATGGGTCAGGCATGCCATCACCATCGGTATCCACCAGAGTGGGCTCCGTGCCTAGCAGCGCTTCATCACAATTGGTGAGGGTATCGAGGTCCTCATCGGCACCGGGAATCATATTCTGACATGCGGTTGGGAATGGGTCTTCAGGCACAAGCGGATCCAGCCCGGCGAAGGACTCCACACGGTCCGAGATACCATCAAAATCGGTGTCTCGGTTCCCCGGCGAGGTGCCCAGCGATTCTTCTTCAGCATCCGACAGGCCGTCCGCATCTGAATCGATGACAGGTCCGTCGGGGCCTGGCTTCGCGTTCAGGTTTGCCGCCAAGAGCAACTTCGCATTCAAGACCGTACGTAGGCCGAGCAAATCGAACGCACTGGCCGATACCCCGTCGATATTATTGTAGCGCTGGTACACGCCACCGCCCGCGAACGCCATCTGTTCAAGCGCCGCTTGTTCGGAGTCGTTGATCGCCAGATTCGGCGCGACCTCAGCGGCGAAGTGGATGGGGTGGTAGCGCAATCCTGCAGCTCCCTGCTCCACGACCGTCTCACGTAGATCGGTGATCTCTTCAACACTCAAGGCCAGGTTACATGCGGCGCTCGGGCCCATGTTGGCGTCCTGACACTGTGTATCGTCAGGCAAGCAACACTCGGCGCCATCGGCGAGCGGTTCATGCTGGCCCGCGTTGACGTGAATGATGATGTATTGCGTTAGGACGCGCAGACCTGCCGGCGTGTTGGCGATATCGCCTTCGATCAATGCCCGCGCCGTGCGAAGCGCTTCCCGATAATCCCGACATTGTCCAACGCCAGCGCAGGTTTGCGGCAGTGACGTCGCCGTTACCGCGGCGAAGAGCTCGCCCGGGTTGCGGGTGAAGTTGCCTTCCTGGGGCGCCAATTTTCGAGGAATGCCGCCATAGCCAATGACGGCCATCTCGGTCTGGTCGCCATTGAGCGCCTTTTGAACGAAATCGTTCATGTAGATGACGCGCTGGCTCGCAGCATCAAAGCTTGAGAACAGGGGTCCAGGTGCCTGGTCTACCAAGAGGACAATCTTGATCGGGAACTCCGCCTCAAACGGGTCCTCGGAACACGCGCGCCCACTCATCGCGAGGCGGCTTGCCTCTTTCTTCGGCTTTGCCGGGCTGTACAAACTGGTGTCGGTGCAGCTGATGCCCATCAGCGCAGCCAAAAAGACCGCGATTAGCGCTTTGACGTTCACTGCTCTCCTCCGACCTCGGGAATCATCTCGCAGAATGGCTCAGTTGCGGGCATTGCCGGATCTGGCTCAGTACCAGGCTCCGAGTTACATGCGCCGCGGTCATCACCCAGCTCGATAGTAGTGCACTGCCCATCGCCATAACAGGTCTGGCCAATGGGACAGCTAATACGCAGGCACGACCGGGTAATGCCCATCGAAATCGAGATATCATCGCCTTCTTCGGCGTTCAATCGGCGCTCAAAGGTGGAAACAACCGCGCCACCTTTCAAACCTTGAAGGACGACCCACCCATCGGGCGGAACCTCAGTGAAATTGAATGACGTTGGAAGTGAAGTAACCTTTTCTTCGCCGTTAACACACGTGGCCAAATCTTCGGCGCCGTCCACCTCGATGTTCGCGCGTTCGGAGTCGTAGATCAGAACTTTGTAGCCATCGACCTCAAGCGGAATCTCGACATCACCGCAAACCTCAAGGTTGAGATTCGCTCCCTCGGCAAAACACCCTGTCAGCGACCACGCAAACAGCATCAGCCCGAGGGTCAATACGCGCATTTTCATTCTGGATTTCCTGATATTGACATCGGCTCCAGATTAGCAACAACGCTGACACGCCGCAATGCGCGCTTGCGGGCCAAATTACTAGAGAAATGACAAGGGTTGATGACCCAAGGACTCTCCGCCTAACCAACGTTTCGAAAGTGTCGCATACACCCGCCGATAGTCTGTTGTGAACTTCAGGTCGCCTGCGTCCAGGTCGGTCAACGATGGTGTCTCTCCAAACACACCGCCCTTCACGGTTCCGCCCAACACAAACAGAGGCGCGGCGGTACCGTGATCCGTACCCCTTCCAGCATTCTCTTTCACCCGCCGTCCGAACTCGCTGTATGTCGCCACGACGACTTCGTTCCACCTGCCATACGTCTGCAGGCTCTTCGCGAATGCAGCCAGATTCTGACCAACATCCGTCAGCAGACGGCTGTGCTTTTTAGGTTGCTGTGCATGCGTGTCGAATCCTGACAGCTGCACTTTCACGACCGTCAAGGGCACGCCTGCGCCCAGCATCTGCGCGGTCATCTGTAACCCACGCCCGAGAGACGACTTCGTAAAGTCTCCATTCGGCGACTTCGAGGGCCCTACCCGCTCTTGAATGCTCGCGATCGAACCAACCAGGTCATTCTGTGTCTGAATTACGTGGGCGAGCGCCGGGTTCTCTGTTTTCACGTCAACTCGTCGTAGGCGTTGTCCGTGCCGAAACAACTGCTGCGGCGACTCGACGGTCAATGCGGACACTCCCCGAAGCGGACCATCCTCACCGGCACCCGCGATCATGGCACCAGGCAGCGGCCCAACGCCGTCTGGCAATGCCGAAGATAGCCAACCATCATGCAGATACTCGTTGGAGTCCGACGCCGTTTCCCAAATCTCAATCGACCGGAAATGGCTCCGATTGGGGTTGGGATATCCAACGCCCTCGACCACCGCGAGGTGCCCCTCATCCCAAAGCGGACGAAGTGGATTCAGTGTGGCGTTGAGGTACGGGCCCTTGTCCAACCGAATCACCTCTGACTTTGATAGGGCGAGATTTGGGCGCAGGCGCTTGTAGGTTGGGTCTTCGAACGGCACGACGGTATTCAGGCCGTCGTTTCCGCCCTTCAATTCCACCAGTACCAACGTGCGGCCGTGGGTCTTCTCCATCGCCCACATCGTCCCGGGGGCCAGAAGCGTCAATCCAGCCAGGGAAGACAGTTGCAGAAATTCTCGTCGTTTCATTTTTGTCTCCTCAAGCTAATTGGAACACGGGATCGAGCAAAAGTTCGCCAAGCTCGTATTGTCCGAGGTTAGCTGAATCAGTTTGGACCGGCGGCGACGGCAGCAAAACGCGTGCACATTCAGACCGAACTTGGGCCGTCGGCACGCCAAGCCAGGCAGCGGGGTCGTCGGCCGCGGTGCTGTCCAACTGGCGGACTCGCGAGGCAATCAGCTGTCGCCGAAGCAGAGAGGATGCATCGATCCAGGCCGGGCCCTGCTTCCAGCCCTTAACGTTGGGTGGCGAAAAGACATCCTGTCCCAGGTCTCGGCACGCCTTCACCATTAACTTCGGGTTTTCGAGGCGCAGCCCCAAGACCCGCACCAGACCGACCACGAACTCAACCGGGCTCTTCACACGTGTCCCGCGGTTTGCATCTGCCCAGAATTCCTTCGAACTAAGAATTGCAGACACCAACGGACGAATTTCGAAGTCACGTCGGAAACCGTTCACCAGTTTTCGTCTTTGTTCTGTGGGGATCGGAGTCGTGATGAATTCAGCCCAGAGTTTTTCGACGATCATCGGCCCGAACTCCCGCCGCTTCAGGATGATCTCGATGACATCACCACCACTGAGGTCACCCGTCGTCCCCAGAACAGTCTTCGAGCCAGAGTCGTGTTGAAACCGACGAAACTTGAACTCGCCCGTGAGCTTCTGAGTCGACCAACCGGTGAAGGCTCGCGCTGCCTCTTTGATGTCGCGCTCGGTGTATCCGGCGCCCTCCCCTAACGTGAAGAGCTCCATCAACTCACGCGCGAAGTTCTCGTTCGGACTCTTGCGGCGATTTTGTTGGGTATCCAGATAGAGGATCATCGCGGCATCTTTCGAAACCGCGTGGACAAAATCGCGGAAATTGCCAGCCGCATGTTCACGCAGCATCCGGTTTTGCTGGTACAAGAACACAGGACGTCTGACTTTTTGCATGCTGGTCACAAAGTGATTGTGCCAGAACAAAGTCAACCGCTCGGTCAGCGCCGACGGCGTCTGCACCATCTCATCGAGCCACCAAGTCTTCAGGTCAATCGCCCGCGTCCGAAGCAACATCTGAACCGCCTTCTTGTCTCCCATCAACATCTTGAGTTTTCGCCGTGGCGGTAGCGGTTTGTGGACCCATTCAGGTGGCTTCGTGTGAGGCTGAAGCTTCAAGCCATCGATGGCCTCAACAACCGCTTGCGCTCGCGATTTACTGGCCAACTGCCGAATCTCAGCCGGTGTTCCGCCAAAGCCAGTTCGGCTCAGAAAGTGCCTCGCATCCTCAAATCCCATCGCTCGCATAACCACCTCGTTCATGAGGGCCATTCGGCCGGTTCATGCCTTAGTGGCAACCGCGAGCGCCTTTGTATGACAAGAATCTTGGAATCGAGCGCAAATCGAGACTAGATGCGGCCAAGCGCTGCAACCAATCCATCGATTTGCGCGTCTGAGTGTGCTGCCGAAAGCGCGATCCGAAGTCGCGACGTTCCTTCTGGGACCGTTGGCGGGCGGATAGCAATCACGTGAAACCCATCCTGCGCCAGACCTTGAGCTGCAGACAGTGCGCGCGCTTCTTCGTTCAAGACGACCGGCACAATCGGTGTCGCGACTTCCCTGTCCAATGCGTTAGACAAACGGTCCATGTTTCGAAACAGGCTCTCGCGATGCATTGGTTCCTGACGCGAAACCCGCACAGCGGCGCGGGCCGCCTCAACCACCGGGACCGGTGTCGCGGTTGAGAACACGAAGGGTCGTGCGCGGTTTAACAACAGGTCGATCCACACCTGAGGCCCAGCGACGAATCCACCGTGTGCACCCGCAGCCTTGCTTAATGTGCCGATATGCAGGTCAACGTGTTTTGAGAACTCGCCCGCGCTGCCATTTTCGAAGACCAAAAAACCATGCGCGTCATCAACAACTAATAATGCGTCGAACCGCGCCTTCAGCTCCACCAATTTCGCGTAGGGAGCGATGTCGCCATCCATTGAGAACACCCCGTCCGACACGATGACCTTTCGTTGGGCGGTGGATTGGTCCAACGCCGTTTCCAACTCGGTCATATCGGCATGGGGGTACACGGTGACTTTGGCGCCACGACGCTTCGCCAACGAAAGCCCATCGATGATTGAGGCGTGGTTCAAACTGTCGGAAAAGAACTCGACATCTTCGGCAGCGAGAGCCGTCAACACACCAAGATTGGCGGCGAAGCCAGTGGGAAACAAGAGCGATGCTTCGCAGCCTTTGGCCTCAGCAAGTTCAAGTTGCAGGGCCTCATGTGAGTCCGTGAAACCACAGATCAACGCCGAACCACGAGGTCCGGAGCCCTTTGCTTCATGGTAGGCCGTAACGACCTCTGGGTGATTGGACAACCCGAGGTAGTCATTGGACGAGAAAAGCACCAACGGACGCCCTTCCCGCACGACATCAACTGTTCCCGTTTGCGTCACAGGATGCAACGCACGGCGTAGATTGCGTCTGTCGATGTCGGCAAGGCTTGCGCGAACCCAGTCGTCCCAGCTCATTCGACGATCCAGTCGATGACCTTTTCCATTAATGGGGCCGCCATCTCCCAGCTCTTCATGCCGGGAACAGCCGCGATCCGTTCGAAATTTGTGAAACGAGCCAGCGCCGTCGCATTTCGTCCGGTGGACCGATCGGACTCCGAAGGCGCGCTGAACACGACGGCCGCCAGCGGGACATCATTCGCCTCCAGAACCTGCATCGACAACATCGTGTGGTTCAACGTGCCGAGCTTGTCGCTTGCCACCAACACCACCTTCGCATCGAGTTTCTGCGCCATCGAAAGCGCGGTCTCTTTCCAGGTCAGCGGTGAAAGCAATCCACCCGCACCCTCGACCAACACGATGTCGCAAGTTCGGGCATAACCTCGGATCACGCCAATCCATCGGCCAAACTCGAGCTTCACCTTTTCCAGATCTGCTGCATCAGGTGGGGCAAGGGGAGCCTTCAATCGTTGAAGCGCTTCAGTGGGTTGCTCTTGCAGCGTACCCATCGCCAGAATGCGGCCATCTTCTTCATCCGTGACCTCGCCGACCCGACCGCTCTCGACAGGTTTAATCGCGACCGTTTTGTAGCCGCGTTCGGCGAACGCACGACCAAGTGCTGCGCCAACAAACGTCTTTCCAACTTCCGTGTCCGTCCCCGAGATGACCACGATTTGAGCCATTACGCCCCAAACTCAGTCTCGATGCCGTATCGCACGGCTTCAATCAGCGTGTGAATCTCGTCGTCGGTAATCGACAACGGGGGCATCAGGATTATCACGTCACCAAGTGGACGTAGGAAGACGCCCTTCTCTCGTGCGTGTGCGCAGACTTTCATGCCTCGACGTTCGGAGCTTTCGAAGGCGCTGAATCCATCCTCGGCAACCAGCTCAATCCCGGCCGCCAACCCGTAGGTGCGAACATCGCCAACATGTTTTAGGCCAACCAATCCGGTCAGGCCTTCATTGAGGATATCGATTTTTCGGCGCACCTCGGCCAAGACGTCCTCTTTCTGGAAGATGTCCAAAACTGCCAACGCAGCTGCGCAGCCCAATGGATTCCCGGTGAACGTGTGGCCATGATAGAACGTGCGCGCCTCTTCAGGCTTGCCCAAAAAGGCCTCGTAGATCTTGTCGGAAGACATCGTCGCGGCGACAGGCAGATAGCCACCAGTCAACATCTTCGCCAGACACAAAAGGTCGGGTGTTACGCCTTCTTTCTGCGCGGCGAACATATGTCCCGAGCGCCCCATCCCCACGGCGACTTCGTCGAAAATGAGCAGGATATCCAGCTCGTCGCAAAGTGCGCGAAGCTTCTTAAAATAGCCGTCCGGGTAGGTAATCATCCCTCCCGCACCCTGGAACCCGGGCTCGATAATGACAGCGACCAGCTCCTCGGCATGCTCGCGCATTAGGCGCTCAATGGCATCGGTGCAGCCACCGCCACATTGGCGTCCAATCTGCGTCGGCCCATCAATGCCACAGGCCGCACAACGAAATGCATACGGCGAAGGTGCGCGAATCACGTCAAACAGCATCGGCCGGAAGCGGTCGTGGAATACATCCACACCACCAACGCTCACCGCGCCAATCGTGTCACCGTTGTAGGCGTTGGCCAGCGCGAGGAATTTCGTCTTCTTTGGAGACGGGTTCTCGCGTTGCTGCATGTATTGATACGCCATCTTCAGCGCGATCTCGGAAGCCGTAGAGCCGTTGTCCGAGAAGAACACTTTGTCCAGCCCCTGTGGCGCGATCTCGACCATCCGTTTCGCCAACAGGATCGACGGAACCGTCGCGTTGCCGAGCATCGTAGCGTGCGCAATCTTGTCTAGCTGCGCCCGAACAGCCGCGTCGATCTCAGGTCGACGATGCCCGAACGTGTTGCACCAAATCGATGCGACACCATCCAGATACCGATTCCCATCGATGTCGATGAGGTAGTTGCCTTCCCCGCCTACGACGGTCAGCGGACGCTCGCTCCGATAAACGGAATGCGGCGTGAATGGATGCCAGACGTACTTGTCGTCCCAAGCTTCCAAAGTTTGTCGGTCGGGCGTTTCCAGAAACTCAGACATATCTTACGTCGCGTTAACAACAGCAGGTTCAAATCCGGCGTCCGTGATCATCCGATAGTCATCGGATGCATCCGCGCCAGGCGTCGTCAGGTAGCCGTTTGTGAAGATTGAGTTAGCCGCATAGAGCGCCAACGGCTGCATATGCTTGAGGGTAACCTCTCGGCCACCAGCAACGCGCACATCGGACTCAGGGTTGACGATCCGGAACACAGACAACGCGCGCAACGCCTCATGTGGCGTCAATCGGGGTTTCTCGTCCAACGGTGTTCCAGGGCGAGGGTCCAAGAAGTTCACTGGCACCGATTCGACGCCGATGTCACGCAGCGCAAACGCCAGCTCGACCCAGTCTTCAATCGTTTCGCCCATGCCCAGAATCCCGCCGCAGCACGCGCTCATGCCGGCTTCCTTGGCCGACTTCACCGTGTTGACGCGGTCTTCCCATTTGTGGGTGGAAACGATGGTCTCGAAGTGGCGCTTGGACGACTCAATATTGTGGTTGTATCGGTCGACACCCGCATCCGCGAGCTTCTCGGCCTGACCGGGCTTGAGCAGACCCAAAGACGAGCAAATGCCCATGGTCGGGAACTCAGATTTTATCTGCTTCACTGCTTCGCAGACCGTCGCAATCTCACGCGAGGACGGACCGCGCGTGCTGGTTACCATACAGTAAGTAACTGCACCTGAAGCGGCAGCCATGCGGGCGCCTTTGACCAACTCATCGACCGTCTGCATGCCATACTGTTCGACGTTAGTGTTGTACTTCATCGATTGGCTGCAGAACGAGCAATCTTCGGGGCAGACGCCGCTCTTCGCGTTCTGCAACACGTGGATTTTGACCGTCTTCCCATGGAAATGGCGGCGCACGCGATAGGCGGCGTCGAGCACTTCAAGAAGCTCGTCATCGCTTGATTTGGCGAAGGCAAACGCGTCCTCTCGGGTCGGCGTTTCTCCGGCGATGATCTTGTCTGCGATTTCTGCGTACATCTGGACTCCTCTAGCAACCCGCATTGATTACCAACACATCGCCCAGACATGAAGAACAATATCAATCCGAGCCGAGATCGAGATACGGCAACAAGTTGGCGTAGGTATCTGTCCAGACTGGGTCGCTGAGATCGGCGACCAGCTTCTTCCAGCGTGGATCGCGCCGCATGCGCTCAACCGCATCGTTAGACTTGCCGACGACCACCACATCACTCTCACTCATGTTGAGCTCGTAGAAGTGTTTCTGCCGCAACCAGTGTTGCTGGCGAAATGCATCCAACTGACGTTCGTGAGCAAGGCGGGCCACCAGCCGATCGAGGTAGAGGTATTTGTTCGACACGTGGAAGATCACAATCCCCCCAGGCTTCAGCTTCGACAGGTAGAGGTCGAACGCCTCTAGCGTGATCAAATGCACTGGGATCGAGTCTGAGTTGTACGCATCGAGCACGATCGCGGCGAGGCTGTTGTCCGGCACGTCGTTCAACAACAATCGCCCATCGCCGACGCGTACGTCACACGCCGTCCCGCAGGTATCCAGATACGTAAAATACTTGGGATTTGAGGCCAACTCGACCACCAACGGGTCGATCTCTAGAAGCAACATCTTGCGCTGTTTGCCACCGTAGGCCGCCAGCACTCCAGCGCCCAAACCGATGACCGCGATTTGTGACCCATCGTGGATGGAATTCACCATCTCGCCCATGGGCGACGTTGGGTGGTAATACGAGAGTGGAACGTCCTTGAGATCCTCACGCAAAGCCTGCGAGCCATGATTCGTCCACCCGTGGATGAGCGTGTGAAAGTCCGACATCGACGTGTCTGATTTTACGACTCGATAGCTGCCATAGGCGCTTCGAACTTCGACAAGACTTTCGCTCCGTACGATCGGCGACGTGACGATCAGACACGCGACCGCCATGGCGATTGGCGTGACCACCGGACGAACGAAATGCAGCACGAACGGCGCAGTCGCCAACAAAACCAGCGTTGCCATCCGAAACAGGTCGCCCATTGTGTCCCACGCGATCGTGAACACCAATGCAGTAGAGAGCACTGCTGCCAAGGCCAACGCGATGGTCTCTGCGCGGCCTTCCACATCCACCGATTTCACTAGCCAGGTCGTGCCCGTAGCCAGTGCCAATACAAGTGGATACTCGAAGTACGAGTCGAAGATGTTAGGAGCAATCAACGCATTGAAGATTCCGCCCAAGACGCCGCCGACGGACACCCAGATATAGAAGTCGGTCAGGTTCTGTGCTGCAGGCCGAATGGCATAGACCGCACCGTGGAACACCAAACAAACCGCGCTAAACGCTGCCAGGTGCAACAACAAGAGCAGCCAAATCGGGTCGCGCAAATGGGTCGCGATGACCGCGATCAGGATGTAGAGCAATGCAGTCGTTAGCCCCACAAATCGCCGCGACACTGGCCATTCACTTCCGCCAAAAGCGACGATGAAGGACACCAAGTACAACATCAAAGGCACCACCCAAAGCAGTGGGACACTCGCAATGTCAGCGGTGATGTACTGCGTCACTCCCAGCAGAAGTGATGATGGGATAAACGCCAGGCCTACCCATTTCGCCCGCCGGCGCCACTCCACCGTTTCGGCGTCCACTGCTTTGTCGACGGCTGTTCGGGGCGCTTTGAAGGCTACAGCGGCCGTCAACACGATGAGCCCGATATACCCCAGACTCCACACCAATCCCTGTCGCTCCAGGTCGAACAGGGGCTCCAAAATCAGCGGATACGCAAACAACGCAAGTAAGCTTCCGGCGTTGCTGGCCGCGTATAGAAGATAGGGATTATCGGCATCATCAGCATCCGTCGCCGCATACCAGCGCTGCAGCATGGGTGCGCTTGCAGAGACGATGAAGAACGGCAGCCCGACGTGGATCGCGAGGGTCGCCACCACCGAAAGACTCGGCGAATCGAAGTATTGAACACCATCCGGGGATATGAACAACGGAAACGCGACGAGCCCGCACAGCATCAGCCCCAAGTGTACGAACGGCTGACGTTCTACCCCCAACCAACGAATCGAAAAGTGCGCGTAGACATAACCAAGCAGCAACAGAGCTTGGTAGAACACCATTGCCGAGTTCCAGACGAGGGCAGACCCACCAAACGATGGAAGAATCATGCGGCCGGCCATCGGCTGGACCACAAACAGCAGGAGTGCGGCGACGAAGACTGTGATGGCGAACAGACGCTTCACTTCTTCGTTTCTACCTTCTCGAATTCAATCGCGAATGTGTGGCGACAAGCGGTCTCTTCGCAAAGTAGACTGAAGATGCCCTGTCCGTCATGAAGCCCTTTTTCATTGGCTTCAGCACTGATCTCCATCTCCATTTTGCACTTCGACTCAGGAATCTCGCCGCCCACGTTGGTGATGAACCGTTTGCATTGCTGGCCCTTTCGAACCGGCACCGTGTCGGAATGCGACTCAAACTGCTTCGCAATGTTGTCTGGGCAGGTGCCCTCGATCGCGGTGAGTTTCATGGCGTACTCGCCTTCCGGAATCTCGCAGACCTTCTCTTCCTTGCAGGCGCTGACCAACACGACGAGAGCTAGGATGGTTGATAATCTGTTCATGGTCAGATGTTTGCACGGTTCGATCGAACATACCAGCCAGATGCGAAAGTGCGGCAAGCCTTTGCGTATTGCGGCGCAAAGGTGTAGACACACTGCGTCATTTTACAGGCGAGACTATGCAGCGCATCGACGAAAACCCAGAAAGTCCAATCATCCCAGCAATCCGTGAGGTGCCCCGCACCGGCGTGATCTTCGTCATGAACGAAGCGAAAGAAGCAGGATACGAGGCGGATGACCCGGCATGGACCAATTTCGGTCAGGGGCAGCCAGAGGCCGGACAGATGCCGGGAGCACCCAAGCGCGTCGAGTCGGTCACCGTCAATCTCGCTGACCATGAGTACTCGCCGGTTCCAGGCCTGTGGGAGCTGCGTGAAGCCGTCGCGGATTACTATAACGACACGTTCCGACGCGGCATGCCGTCAAAGTACTCCGCCGAAAATGTCGCCATCTCGGGTGGTGGACGTGCGGGTTTGACGCGCGTCGCAGCTTCGTTGGGTCAAGTACACCTGGGGCACTTCCTGCCCGACTACACGGCGTACGAAGAGCTATTAGGCCTGTTCCGTAACTTCGTTCCGATTCCAATCTTGTTGGATCCCGACCGTGGATACGACTTCTCGCTCGACCAGCTTGAGCGCGAGATTTTAGGTCGCGGCCTTGGCGCGCTCCTGTTGTCGAATCCATGCAATCCCACCGGAAAGCTAATTCACGGAGAGGCGCTTCGTGGCTGGGTGTCAACCGCTCGCCGCGTCGATTGCACGCTCATCTTGGACGAGTTCTACAGCCACTATGTGTATACGGGTGACGAAAACGGCTTCAAAGAGGCCACAGCAGCCGCGTACGTCGAGGACGTCGACACGGACCCTGTTGTCATCATCAACGGCCTTACGAAGAACTGGCGCTATCCTGGTTGGCGTGTGTCGTGGACA
This sequence comes from bacterium, assembly GCA_030427705.1. Lineage (GTDB taxonomy): Bacteria > Myxococcota_A > Bradymonadia > Bradymonadales > Bradymonadaceae > JAUIBR01. The sequence goes on from JAUIBR010000002.1 coordinate 27,815, forward strand.
TTGGGTCCCAAACGCGTCATCAACAGCCTGGCGAGCGCTGGTAGCTTCCTGGATGGTGGCGCATCTCGTCCGCTGCAGCGGGCGGCAATTCCTTTGCTGAATCGTGAACATGTCCAGGCGGAGATCGCCGCGGTCCAAAAACGTTTCCGCGCGAAACGGTCCATGATGTTGAGCCGCCTGACGGCAATGGGCATCCACATCGACCGTCCACCCGAGGGTACGTTCTACGTCTGGGGCGACGTGTCTCCCCTGCCCCCCGGGATCGATGATGGCATGTCGTTCTTCCGCGAGGCGCTGCAGAACCAGTGCATTTGTGTTCCCGGCGAGTTCTTCGATGTGAACCCCGGACAGCGACGGCTTGGTCGGCGAAGCCGCTTCAAATCACATGTGCGATTCAGCTTCGGCCCACCCCAAGAAACGCTTGAAGCCGGCTTGGACCGGCTTGAAGCGATGATTAAGTCGTATTCCTAACTCGTCCGACTACTCGTTTTCGACCGCACCTGCGGCGATCCAAGTTTGGATATCGCCGAGTTCAGCCTCGGACAGTCGCCCTTCACCCGTGAGGGGATTGTAAGGCATCGGCAATCCGACGATGTCAGGGTCGTTGTTGAGTTTGTGCCAGAGGTAGCTGTTCTCGTAATCGCCGGGTTCGACAAGGTTGAGTTCAGGTTTCTGAATTGAAGGCTGAAGCAGCGCCTCATACGCACCTTCGAGCAGGTTCAGGTCAGCATCAGGGCTCGCACCACCGTGGCAGCCGCCACAGTTGGCTTCCAGAATCTTCGAGATTCGAGTTTCCCAAGTCACGCCTTCACCCAAAAGGTTCAGGTTCGCGGGGTCCGCTGAGTACGAACAATCCTTGAAGTTCACGGGGGCCGACATGTCCGGGTCTGAGCCGTCAGCAGGAAGTCCTTCGATGAAGCAAAAGAGTGCCAACATGTCTGGGATATCGAGCGGCTGATTCGCCAATGGCATGCGAGAGCCAGGGACGCTCTCACCGTGCATTTCCCCGCGCATACGTCCCACGAGGTAGGAGCCCTCGGGATCGCCGGGCGCAATCATTGGGATAGGCGTACCTTCGTCCGAGCCGAACTCGCCGTTACGGTTCAAGTCGCCTTGTTTGATGCCCAGATTTGGTAGTTCTTGAGCGGTATCCGTCTGGTAGTTGCGGACCTCTGCCACAAGGTGAGTCCCAGCGACGTTTTCGTCATCGATGATCCACCAACGTGTCTCGTACCTTGCGAACACGATACGTTCCCCGTCAGGCAACGTGCGCCAGAACTGCCCGTTTGCCCAAAACTCACTACGCTCGGTATCGAGTTTGTCGCGCAAGACGACGTGCACGCCTGGCGAGTCCACCGTTGGTGGGTTTCCTTCGCTGTATTCAGGGTACTCGCCTTGAACGAAATCGATCCAACCAACGTCCGAACGACCGCCAAGGTCGCCGCGATTGAATTCAAACTGGTCGGGCTCTTGTTCGCAGCGGTCGTAAACCGATTCCCACTCGCCAGGAACCACGTTGCATGGCGCATTGATCGTCGCCAGGAAGTTCGAAGGCGTGTGGAGGTCCGGATACTCTTTGGTGTTGTGGCAGACGCCATCAAACGGCGTACAGGTCCGCCAGATCACCTTACGATGAACGTCGAGTCCAGTCCGGTAGCGCTCCTGCGCGTCGAGCACGTAAGAGTCCGTGCCTTGATACGGGGCAACCGTTTCGCTCCGCGGAATCTCCGGTCGGTCAGGCTCAAAATCAATCGATGTACCGAGCCCACTCTCGGTGAAATCGGGACCACAAGACAAGAGAAGCGGAACCGCAACTAACGCAGTAAGTCGTGAAAACTTCATCGAGTTAGGTCTCCAAACGGTTCATCGGCTGGGAAGAATTCGCTGTGGTCGCCGCCCATATAGTCCATGACGGTCTTCATTAGACCGCGGTATGAGTAGACTTTACCGAGCGCGTTAAGATCTTCGGCGGACGTGCCACCGAAGGAGCGTCCGCCGTTGCCGGCTTGCTCGATGATCCCGCCCATAACTGGCATCGACATCCAACGGGTGGCGTTGTCACCACCGTGGTCGCTGCCGCGGGCCGAGTTGAAGCGTCCACCGCGTGCGGTGCGTCCGAACTCGGAGCCGAACATGACCAGAGTGTGGTCCCAATACGTTCCGCCTGCTGGGTGCGTCATCGACTTCAGGGCCAGATTGAGACCAGAGATAATCTGATTCAACTGCTCGATACGTCCGGGAAGGCCTTCTTCCTCGCCCGAGTGCATGTCGTAGCCGCCCTGGTTCATATAGATGGCGGGGCAACCAAAGTGGAACAGGCGCAGGCCCAACATGAGGTTTCGCGCGGTACCCGAGTCGCCCAGCATCATGCGCAGCTGGTTGTTGCTGAGGCCGTCAAACGGCTCATCGCTCTGCTGCCGCACATCGAGGACCGGGTCATTAAAGATTTCCGCATATCGCTTTGTTGCCTCGCGAGACTGCAAGTATGCGTCAATTGGGGGGCGTGCGATGCGGTGCGTCTTGTTGAAATAGCGCGTGTCCATGCCGTCGGACATGTTTCGTGCCCATTCCGGCAGCGAACCTGCGGCGTCAAATCCAAAGCCCGAGAATCCGTCCTGCAACACAGGAGGTCGGTACCCTGCAAATTTACCGGTGCCGTTGGCCATACCCGAGCCGCCGAGAACAAATGCAGGCAAGACGACACCGTCTTCGGTTGCAGGTTCGCGGTCGCGTAGCGCGTAGTTGATCATCGTGAAGATGCCGGTTCCGTTTCCAGCGTAGCCGGAGACGAAGCGCTGCAAACCGGAGTTGTGGTTGCCGTCGGCACTACCGGATGTCGGTTCGTGGTCAACGCAAGGGATGACCGCGATCTGGTCAGCGATCTCCGTGACGCTTCCCATGCCCATTTCACGCAGCGCGGCGCCATTATCCCCTTCCAGGAATGGCGCACGTTCGAGCAATGAGGATGGGCCCCATTCGGCGCCTTCTGCCTTCGATGAGGCTTTTCCGAATGGGTTAAATCGCGAGGCGACCTCACCATTGAAAGCTGCGGTGAATCGGAATCCACCCGAGAGGCGAATATAGATGAAGTGTTTCACCGACCCGCGTGCTTCGGTCTGCTGTGCGTGGGCTTCGCTAGGAATCCACACGTGCGGGACCGCCGCCGATGCGGTGGCGAGTCCGACACCCTTCAAAAAGGAGCGTCGGTTGAAACCAGATTTTTTCTTCGAATCGTCGTTCATTTGTTGACCCTCAGTAGAAGAGCATTTCTGCGGTGGAAAGAACTGCAAAGCAGGTTGGACGTGCGAACGCGGCCGCTGTGCATCCACTGCATTGCTCGCCGTATTCGCGAACTTCCGCCCGCTCTTCTTCGGTCGTTAGTCGGCCAAGGAATTGGCCGACCTGATAGTTGTAAATCTCTTCCGCTAGGTCGGGCGTGAGGTTGTCCGCTCCGGAAACGTCGCGTGGCAGCAGTGACCGAATGCTCGCGCCGTTGCCGTCGAAGCTGGGGTCGCAAACCTGGTTTACGAAGTTGAGCTGCTGCGCGGTGGTCAGAATCGAGATGATCTTGAAACGACCACCATTAGTGTTGTCTGGGCATCCACCAAGCGGACGAACCGTGTTGCGATACGAGTAGTCGACGCGGACATTGCCTTCGTCATCCACATCGCGAATCTGCCAATTCGAGCGCTCTACCAAAGCGACGCCAGCCAAAGAGCCCGCCTCCAGGAATTCATCTGGGCGGGTCAGTCTGTGGTCACAGGTCGAGATTTCGTAGCCGGTCATCTCGCGGATGGAATCAACCCACGTCTCGGGATCGACCTGTCGGTGCGGACCAAACGTCCAGCGGTAGTCGGTTGGCGTGTTGCCAAGCGTCGACTGCAGGTACGGAATGGATGTCATGACTGCGAAGTGCAGTGCGCGCATGTCGCCGTTGAACTCCAAGAAGTAGCGGACGAGCTCGTCTCGGACAGCCGGCACCTGGTGACCAAGGTCGTAACCAAGATACTGTTGGAGCACGTCGTCGACGGCTTTCTCCCAGAACAGGGGCTGTGTCGCCAGGAGTTGCCCAGGTGCTTGCAGCTTCTCCCATTCTTCGGCTTTGAGGATGCCGCTCCACATCGTGAGGTTGCCGTTCTCGTCGACGCGGGAGCGGATGTCCGGCGTGAAGATCAACTCGTGGTAGCCCCACAAGACGCTTGTGCAGCTGGCTCGAAGCTCATCTGAGACCTCACCATCTTCACCCACGCACGGATACTGAATGTGCGCGTCAGGAAGGCGCATGCCGAGGTCTGGGTGGTCGTAATAGCCATTGAACCAGGTTCCGTAGAGGCGCGACATATCCGCAAGCTCCGTGCCCAGCGGCGGACGCCCCATAAAGGTCGCGAAGAGTGCATCGGTGCGGTCTTCGGGAGTGTCGTGTCGTCGAGTCAGGACAGGGTGTGCGCTGACCACCGCGGCGAACTCATCGTATGCGATAGTTCCGCGGTAGAGCTTCGCGACGAGGTTGTCCATGTCATAGATGCGCTCGACGCTCACAGCTTGTGTGTCGTAGAGCAGCCGGTCCGACCAGTGCCGCTTGTTCAACCGGACGAAGTCGTCACGATTGATGAGCGAAATGGCCACCTCACCCCATGTCTTGCCGTCGCAGGTTGCAACGACTTCGTCACGTGTTGGGAAGCGTCCGATCGCGTCAACAAACATACGTCGGCAGGCTTCAGCGCGCACAATCGGTTGGTGCTCCAACCCGACGCCCCACAAGCTCTTGCACACGCCTCGGTTGACCGGGTTGGTCAATTGGAGCGCGTCACAATATGCCTCGCAGCTTGTTCCGCAGTTCGGCGGAGCAGTGTCATCTGGAATATCACTCACCGGTCGGGCAACCGGAAGCTCGTCGTTACCGCCGAAGAAATCTCCATTCGAGACCTTCGTCTGTCCGCCTACAAGATCTGCTGGTCCACGTGCTGGATCGTCAAAGCTGAAGCGGTCGTCCTCACAAGCGCTTGCAGCTAATAGAATCACGAGACCAAACATCGCCGCGGCCCTCACGCGAAATCGATGCACGTCTACTCCTACTTTTCTTCCTAGTTTCTAAGGGAATTGTACGGCTTTCCACCGCCAACTGCAACGATTCCAAACACCTACACCACCGCACATTGGGCGGATTTCGGCGATTGACCCATCTCAAATTGACAGCATTGGGGGTCGTAACCGATTCTTGGGTTACTCAATCCACTGGAGACGCCATGAATTTCCGTCGCTTCACTGCCTCCGCAGTGATCACGTTCGCGCTGATTGTTGTTGGCTCGGCGGCCGCGTGGGCCCAAGCGAACACCGTCGTGGGCATCGGTCCAGGCATGTACTTCGAAGATGGCACGATGGATGGTGAGGAGCAGGCGAGTGTCCAAATCACCGATGAGACGTTCAATTATATCAGTGATGGAACGCTCAACTTCTCGGTTTGGTGGCTAGCAGCCGTCACCGAGAACCTCCGGATGGGAGCCACGATCATGTATTACGGCTCATACACGGCATCCATCCAAGAAGAAGACAACAACGATGACGAGGAAGAAGAACTCTATGAGTTTGGCTCGCTCTGGGAGTTCTACGGACGTATCGAATATCTGGTCCCGACCTACGAAGGTCTCGACGTTATGTTCGGTGCGGTTGCGGGAATTCCAGTGCTCTTCCCCGACGGTGAGTTTCAGGAAGAGATCGACCGCCTGCGCGACCAGCAGGCGTCCGTTTGGGACCTGCCTCGAATTGGCTACATGGTCGGCCCAATCGTCTCGATGCGTTATGGCTACTCAGATTATCTTTTCTTCCGCCTCGACCTCGCCCTGAAGTGGGAACAGCTGCTGCTGTTCAACACATCAGAAGAAGTTCAAGGGGTCGCGTTTGGAAAAGACTGGACCATCTCGACGCTTCGCAGCGAATTCACGCTCGGCATCGAGGTCGGCCTCTAAGGCAGGTCGAAGACCAGGACTTCCGCGTCCGTGGTCGCGCTCAGCGTGATCGTATCCACATCAACCAGGGCAACACCATCACCTTCGACGAGTTCTTGACCGTCGAATGTCAGGCTCCCGCGAACGACTTGAATCCAGGTGTTGCGCCTATCCGGGACCGCGTACGTCACCTCCTGGCCCGCATCGGGCTTGGCTGCCAGAATCCGCGCATCCTGATGGACTTTTACAGCGCCATCCTGACCATCGGGCGCAACAACGACGCTAAAGTCGCCGTCGAGTTCAAAGTGTTTTTGCTCATACGACGGCTCTAGCCCTGCCTCTGACGGTGGAATCCAAATCTGAAGAAATCGAACCGGTTCGGATTTGGAATGGTTGAACTCACTGTGCCTAACGCCGGTTCCCGCGCTCATGCGCTGCACATCACCTGGTCGAATGATGGAGCCGTTCCCCATGCTGTCTTTGTGCTCCAAGGCTCCATCAACGACATACGAGATGATCTCCATATCGCGGTGCGGGTGCGTTCCGAATCCCATTCCGGGTGCGACACGGTCGTCGTTGATCACCCTCAGAACGCTGAACCCCATATTGCTTGGGTCGTAGTAGCCGCCAAACGAAAAGCTGTGTTTGCTGTCCAGCCATCCGATCTTGGTTTGCCCTCGGTTGTCTGCCTTTTTGACTGCATAGCTCATGGTTTCTCCTGTTTGAAAAACGTGTTCTCTCTCGAGTCGCAACCAATCTAACCCGTTGACAGTCATCGACTAGGGTGCCAAAAAGTCAAAGTTTGTCTCTCACTGTGAACAATCCTGAGTCAGATAATGCATCGATTGGCAGAATTGGAAGTATTCGTAGCTGTGGTCGAGTCTGAGAGTTTTACTGCAGCGGCAAAGGACCTCGGCGTGTCCAAGTCGTTTGTGTCGAAAGAGATTCGAGCGCTTGAAGACCGATTGGGGGTGAGACTCATCAATCGAACGACACGAAAACTCGCGCTCACGGATGCTGGCGCAGGGTTCTTCGCGCGTGCGCGACAGATTATGGAAGACGTTGAAGCTGCCGAACGCTCCGTCGTTCAACTGAACACCGAACCACGAGGTCTACTGCGCATTTCCGTCCCGATGACCTTTGGGATTGAATACGTCTCGCCTGCCCTCACCAAATTCATGCAGAGCCATCCAGACCTCGAAATCGACATCGCGTTCGCAGACCGCAAAGTTGATATCATCGACGAAGGTTTCGACCTTGTGTTGCGCATCGGAAAGCTCGCGGACTCCAGTTTTGTGGTGCGTAAGATCGCCCCGGTCCGTTTGATGTTGCTCGCCAGCCCAAGCTATCTAGAACAGGCCGGCACACCACAACGGCCACAGGATTTGGCTGATCACGAGTGCATGCAATACACATATCAGGACACCAACACATGGCGCCTGGACAATGGCGACAGCGAAGTCGCCATTCAGGTTCACGGCCGAATGCGCGCAAACAACGGAAATGCACTGCGTGACGCAGCTGTCTCTGGTCTGGGGATCGTCATCGTGCCCGACTTCATGGCGTGCAATCAGCTCGCCGATGGCTCCCTCGTCGAGGTCCTCCCAGGTTGGTCGGTGGGTGACCGCGCGGTTTGGGCGATGTACCCGCATAGCCGCCACCTGTCTGCGAAGGTTCGCCTCTGCGTGGATTTCCTGGCCGAGTACTTCAATCCCGTCCCATGGTAGATGTCATCCTTGTTGGCGGCGGACTAGCCGGCGTCACCGTGCACCGAGAGTTGGCTACCTTGGGCATCGCGTCCATCTGGTACTCACTGCCTTCCGACAATGTCCCCATCGCAATTGCGCATCCCTTCGCCGGCCGGTCGCTGGATGTATCTGCCGACCGACTCGCCGCATATGAACTGACGCTGAATTGGTGGCGAGCGGTAGACCCGGATGACCGATTTCATCGAATCACGCCGGTGCGACGCGTCGCTCCACAGGGCAGTCGTTTGCACCGCAGTTTCACGCGCACCGGAGACTTTCCAGATTGGCTCAACGTCCGATGGCAAAACGACGAGCTCGTCTACGAGGGCGGGCTTACGTGCAAGATGGACGCGTTCATCCAGCAATATCGCACCCAACACGGATGTTTGGAGAAGTCGGTCTCGCAGATTGAGCCGGGCGAGCCAGCCACGGCAACCGTCGAAGGCTCTCACGTCACCGGCCAGTTCATCTTAACCACAGGCCCTCAGATGGCCGAGTATATCGAGTCGCCCGACCTATCTCCGGGGGAGCTAGCGGTTGTCGAAGCATCGAGCGACGAGATTCGAATTGGGAGCGGATTCCACGCCTCCGCATCTATGGAAGGACAGATTGGAATCGGCAGCACACATGAGCGCGAAGGCGACTCCACCGCCGCCTTGCGAGACGCGCTTCTGGACAAGGCTCAGACGCTTGTTTCCTGGACCGGAGAGCCCAAATGGTATCGGGGCGTACGACTCAACGCGCTGCCATTGCGAACGCCCCAAATCGTGACCCCCGGACCGAGTGTCTTGGGAATCGCTGCCCTAGGCGGGAAAGGGCTGGTTTGGGCACCGACACTAGCGAAGCAGCTTGTGCGTGATCACCTTGAAATCCGCTAACTGCGCGACATCGTTGGAAGCGAACGTGATCTCGCGCTTTCGTCCGATTCCGGGACCGACCGCCACCTCCAACCCGGTCTCAGCCATCGCTCGCCGAACACGAGTTGCTGCACCGTAGGTCGCCAGCACCGCTCCAGGAGCCATGTTCTTTAGCTCCCATTTAAAGCAATCTACCGACCAGCACTCGGGATTCACATCCACCGAAAACGGGTCGTGGTACACGGCGTTTACACCCAGCGACTCGAAACCCGATTCCGAAAAATCCGCTCGCACAACGACCAATCGCAGGTTGTCATCAGAGTACTCGAATCGTTCGTGCTCCTGCAGCGCGCCCAATGCCTCTCGAACGATGTCAAACGCCTTACCCTCGCCACCCACCAACTCTGGGTCGATGGGGTCATGCTCCACCGCAAAGTAGCTCAATGACCGCCCTGCGAGGTTCTGGAGGGTGGATGCGAAGTTGGTGCCCAACCCGAATCCCAGCTCAAGCACACGGCGGTCGGTGCCTCGGTCCGTCCCATCGACAAAGATGTGCAACGATTCTTCATGCGCGCCGCTCGTGGACCGGTAGGTCACGCCGTCATCGCGCACAAGCGAGACGGAACCGTCGTCAGTCTCGAATTGACGCACCGCCACGCCTGACTTGGTGGTCCCCTGCTTCATGTGATTGGGATGAAAATTAGAATTCGGCGAATTCGTCGTCTTCTTCGACGTCGTCGCTCTCCCATTCATCATCGTCGTCGTCGATCTCTTCGTCCTCATCGGCATCGATATCGTCGAAGGTCAATTCGATATCGAGATTGGCGAGATTCTCAGACATGAGTTCAACGAGCTCGACGGGGTCGCCACCGTCCCACATCTCGAAGATTTCCATCATGAACTCGTCGGCGGATCCGCCTGCGCGAGCCTCGATGGTTTCGATGTCATTGTCCTCAAGGCAGCCAATCGCTTCTTCGCAGAACGCTTCGCCTTGATCGTCAGCTTCTAAGCCTGCCAACGTGCTGTCACGGATAAGCAGGACATCGTATTTCGAAAGATGAATGTGCATCGCGTCTACTTCCTATGCGCGGTAACAACCCGACTGTTAGAAGCGCTACACGAAAATCGTGCGTTTGAAAATTCGTTTTTGAACCGCCTGAAAATAAACTACAGACGGCCCTCCAACTCGGCATCGATCATGATGTGACCATCGCGATAATCGATGGGCCTGACCTCGTTGAAATTCAGGACCAAGTTCGCCAATGGTGGGGCGAGGTTGCCCAATCCCGAAAGATCGAGCGCAGGCAATTCCAACGCGAGACCGTTCGAAACTGCATCGATAAGTTGTGGGTAGACGAGGCTCAAAACGAGGTCCTCCAAGACACCCGGATTGAGGATCGTATCGTCATCCGATTTCGAGATTAGCCATGTTCGAATGACCGGTGTGTCTGAAACTTGGACGGTGAGCGCGTTGTCGACCAAGACGAGCTCCATGCCTGTCTCGATGAACACGCCATATTTTTCACGACTGCCAAGCAGCTCGACATCGAGCTCAACCTGTCCCAACTGCACGACCAGCGCACCGTCCACGCCCTGCTTTGGTCCGCGGATGATGGGTGGAAGTTTGGCCGACAAATCTGCCCGCTCAACGTTCAGTGGGATTTGATCTCGAGCATCCAGTTCTAGAACCCCAGCCGACCAGATCGTATGGAGCAACCCGTTGGCGAATGCACCCCGGAGACCTATCTGGATGCGGCTGGATTCGAATAACGGAACCGTCCCTGTATCGCCTGGGTCAAGTGCGACGCCACGCGATGTCGGTCCAACGATATTGCCGTCAACCGAGCACTGGCCGGACATTTCCGCATCGATCGCAGACCGGAACGTCGTTGTTAGGCTGTCGATCCCAAGATCCAGATTCAGTGTAACAGGCGTTCCCAAGCCAAGGTCCAGGTCCAGTGATTGACCGCGAAGCGAAGTATCAAGCGTCGTGAACAGGTCTTGGATAAGCGCCGGCAGCTGGTCAACAAACGCGCCTTCGATCGCATCACGCAACAGGTCCTCTAGCGTCGTTCGAAGTACACTCTGGGCCAGCGTGAAAATGGCATTCGCCTCCGGCGCGACGAAGTTCGGTGTCACGGACTCAACCGCCAGCGCCAACTGGTCCAAGTTAACGACCACCGGAGCCGTCGGGCTGGCCTTCGATACCGATATCGATGCCAACGCGCTGAACTTCGCGTCGATGGAACCATCTAGGCTGATGACCTGTCCTTCAAGGTCGATACCGCCTTCTGTGACAGCCGTGAGTTCATCGATTTGGATGAACAGGTCCATTCCGGTATCCGTGATGTCCACCTCGATACGAGGCTTACCAGCGGTCACGGACGGCACCCTCAGCTGGAATCCGCTGGAGTTCACGACAGGGTCCGGAATCTGACTCTGCAGATCGACGTACGTAAGCAGGAGTTCAAGAACATCCGCGAGGTCTTTGGTAACGAATGTACCGTCTTGCTCACGCATCGTCTTGACGCCGTCGTCCATGAAGTTCTGCCCCAGTCTGAACACCAGGGCGCGTGGGTCCGAATAAAGGGGTTGAGTGTCCGAGACAGGCTCATACGAACCGGCCCAAATCACATCTAAGGCAGCGGTCGTCGTGGTGGCATTGATGCCGTCCGTCGCTTGCAGTTCAATGTGGTTGATCCCGAATTCGGCCGGAACATCGACCGAGAACGCTCCATTATCCAGAGGGATCTCCTGCCCTTCCCTGAACAATCGAGGAACGCCGTTGGTATCGGACACCGTGCCTTCGACGGTGATAACTCCGCCGTTCGCGTCGAGCTGGTCACCCGGCATCGGTGCAGTGATTTCAATCGTTGGTGGATTGTCGTCGACGACGATGTAGTCGGTATCGCAAATCTGCTCGTCATCCAGACCAAGCAGCGTCGCGCAGACGGTAAACTCAATGCCGCCCTCTTCAATTAGCGTGAAGCGGCCTTCTGTTTCCGCAGGCATCGTCGCGGTTGGCGGGTCGATCGTTACCTCGAACCCAGCACCGTCAATCAACTCACCCTGAATATCGTAGATCTGCACTTCGGGCAGCACGTTCAACCCGGTCGTGTACACCGAACGGCCGGGCGTGATGTCGACCGTGAGGTATTTAACGATTGGGCGAGGCGGCGGTGGAGGCTGGTTGTTGTTCTCGGGGGCTGGGCGCGTGTCGCCCCCCATATCGGCAACGTTGTTGACGTTATTGTCATTGTTCGAACGCTGGGTGCTTGTGCTCTCGTCATCACCGCAGGCGGCCAAGACGAAAATCGCGATCAAAAATAGTATCTTGTTTTTCATCGTCTTCACCGAATTCCAAAGTTGCCGCGCAAGACGAAATGTCTCGTAAACTGATAGAGCGTCGGGCTCACGATCCCCAACTCCTCACCCGCAGGTAGATTGTACTGCGCGAGCGATTGAGGAATCTCAAACGAGGGAATGGGTAGCGCCGGGAGCGAATCGTTCAGGGACGCATCGATAACAGCCTGCAACAGACCTTGCAGGAAGTTCTGCAGGATGGCTCGCGTCGACGCATCGAGCGAAGCCGCCGGCGTGCTGAAGTAAATCTGCTGCAATGTCACATTGCCAAACGACAGGTCATCGCCGACAAGCTGCACCGACGTCTGCCCCACCCCGCCAAGTTTCAGCGGCAGCCCTGGCGCATCGAAGATACCCGGATAGATCAGATTCAGATTGATGGCACCGATGGTGAGCCTCGCCTGATTGCTTCCAACGAGCTCCACAACCGGCGGTAGGTCGGCATCGATCGTTGCCTGCGTTCCGGCCGGGAAGTTCCCGCCAAGCGTGCTGCCGTCGATGGTCGCCCGGAAGAATCCACCCTTCCATAAAGCGTGGAGCACCTGGTTGATGACGCTGATGTGAATTGCCACCACAGCTGAAGTCGTCGTGGTTGGATTGATGAGCACGAGGCCTGGTTGCCGCGCGACGCCCAGGGTCGGCGTGCCGACTGTCGTTGACGCTGGGAGGAATCGAGTCCCCAAACCAAACGTGGCCCTTGAGCCCAGAACTTGGATTGAAGAGAAGTCCAAACCAAAGTTGACTCGCACGGTTCCAGTGCCGTCCAGCTGCGGGATATTGAAGCTTGTTCCCAACGTCGATACGTCGAGAGACGAGAACACATCGTCCAGAACCTGGTTGAAGCTGTCCTCGATGAAGTCGCGCATCGTGTCGCGAATCAGGTTGCGAATTGTGCCCTCGAAGAGGCCTTCGAGGATGTCGATGATGAGCCCACCAAAGCCTGGGAAGTCCAAGTTGATGTTTCCAACATTGACCGCGTTAACCTGACGCACTGACGCCGATGGTTGACCGTTCACAAGCCCCACATCGAGAGTGAGGTCGACCGAGATACTGTCCAGTTCGACATGTCCGGTTCCGTCGTAGAGCGTACTTTCTACGCGGGCTTCGAGGTCCAGATTTCGGGCGGTCGCGGTGGCCCTAAGTCCCCCAGGGACAAGGTCGAGACTACTGCTTTGTGGCCCGCCAATCGTGATGTTTCGGTACACGATAGATGACCGGAACACGCAGGCGCATGCGCCGAACACGCAGACTTGCTGGTCACAAGAATCGGGCTTCAGTGGATTTGCGGCGGTGAGCGCCGAGTGCAATTCATTGCGCAATCCGGATGAGTTCAACACGCGGTACAGCAAGTCATTCAAGCTGTCGATGTCACCAGTCGCGTTGTCATCAATTGCGCCTTGAAGCAGCTTGAGGCTGATGCTGTCATCCAGATAGCTGAAGGGCGAATCCCAATCATCTGATGCCAGGAACGCACAGGTCCGGCTGTTCTGCTCGCCGAACGTATCCTCGGCGACGATTTCGACAAAGTTAATGCCCCAATCGACCAGAAGCGTGTTTGCGAATGAGCCGTCTGCCGAAACTGCGACGCCTGTGCCGTTTACGGTGACGCTCGAGACGCCGTTGGCGTCCCCAACGGACCCGTTGAAGGTCAAGGTTGAGCCGGGCGCAGCGTCGATCATCTGGCCGTCGAACGGCGTGTCGCAGTTGATATCAGGTCCATCTGAGTTGACCGTGAACGTGACTTCTTGCTGAAGCATCTGGCCCATGTTTGTCGCGTCCGTCACCGTCGCCTGGATGGTGTAGGTGCCCTCGGCCGTGTAGCGGAATCGGCCTTGTCCAAACGAATCCCCATTTGGAGTAGAGATGATGTTCACGCCGGCGTCAGGAATCACGTTCCCGAATTCATCGGTGACGGTATAAGACAGCGAGACCACCTGACCCACGGCGTAGACCGATTCATTGGGAATCAAGGAAATCGCAAGCGCGGCGGGCGCGCCCGGCACGACCTCGACCAGCTCGCTCTCTTCAAGGGTTGCGCCAGAGACCGTGCAGCTGACCTCGTACACACCTGAGGTCGTGATGGTTGCTGCGAGCATGTCGATTGTCACGCCACTATCGCTCGGTGCGACGACAAGCTCGAACGTCGCATCTGAAACGTCGTTCCCGTACTCGTCAAACGCTCCGCACGTCGCCGACACCGTGTCGCCAGCAGCCATCTGGCTCAGGTCCAGCTCGGTCGTCACCTCGAAAACTGGCCCTGGAGCGATGGTGACCTCTTCGGGCGTCTCGTCCACCAACCCGAGGTCTGGCAGCGAGCAGCGCACTGTCGCAACGCCGGCCTGTACCGCAATCAAGGAGTCCATGTCGGTGATGATGGCGCCTTCCGGTGCAATATCGACCCGGCTATCCAAGCCCTCAGGCGTAAACGGCAGTCCCTCTTGGTCCAAGATCTGACAGGTGACAACGACCTCTTCACCCGCCGTCACCGTATTGGAAAGCACGGATGTCTCGATGCCGACAGCGATGCGTGGAATGGGGATGTCAGGGACATCCAAGTCCATTCCCATGTCCGCTTCGCCGGTCATGTCCTCTTCGCCCGACATATCCTGTTCGACGTTGTTTTCGTTTCCGTCGTCAGGTTGCTCGCGGCGTGTGTCGATCTCGTCCTCACCGCCGCACGCGACGGTAAAGGCGCATAGAAAGCCAGCGAGAATCGCTTTCAATCTAAAATTTGGTCCCACAGGGCACCTCGGCTTGTGTGTGTTTTCCACATCTTACGCGGAGCGGAGGTGCGCAGCAAATCGGATTGTGGAAGGCTCGCTAGCCCAGAAAGTCGCGAACGACGGGAAGCACAACGTCGGGCTTTGCGAGGTGGAGATGGTGCCCGCCCTCTAACGTGACGACGTCTAGTTCCTGGATGGCGTTCAGACGGCCGGTGATGGCGTCTTCGTCGTACCGAAGGCCGTCGCTCGCACGAATCACCAACGTTGGGCACTGGATCTTGGAGAGAAAGGAAAGAACCTGCGCTTCCGTGAATCGCAGGATAGAGCGGGCGTGTAGCCGCCCATCATGCCGAAAACTGTACCCGTCGCCGTTTGCAACGAGCGCACGCTCCATGAGTGGGGCAATGGAGTCTTCGCTCAGATCCGGGGACTGCTGCAGCCGTCGTTTGGTCGCCGCTTGCGCATCCGGATAAACGCTGCGTTCGCGTTTGGCCAGATTTCGCCCCTTCATCGCCATTCCCAAGTTGGCAGGCGCCTCTTCAGGGCTCGTTGTGAACGGACCGAGACCTTCGATCAGACATAGCTTTTGGTAGCGCTCCGGCGCTGCACCCGCGGCCAACGCTTGCACACCCGCCCCCATAGAATGGCCAAGACCAATCACGGAGTCCAAGGACAGAGCGTCAAGCACGGCGAGTATATCGGCCACCCAATTGACGTAATGATACTCGGCGTTTGCGGGCCGGTGGTCGCTTAGCCCATGGCCAGGGAAATCCATCGCGATGAGGCGATACTCGCCCAGTCCATCGCGAAACCCTGACCACGTTGCAGCGTTATCCAACCAGCCGTGGGTAGCCAAAACCGGCTGTCCATCTGGATCTCCAGATTCGATGCCACGAACGGTGATGCCACGGACTTCAAGCTCGAACGGTCTCATGACATCAGGTCCGCTTCACCAGAAGAGCACACAATCAGAGTCGTCGGCATGCCGTCGACCAACTCCGAGTATGCTGTGTGGAACCCTTCGGCCCGTTCATCAGAAGGCGGTTGGAAACCCAGGAATACGCAGTCCGCATCGCCAGAAGTCTCATGCAATGCGGTCTTGAAATCCGGAAAGTCGTCGCTGGCCACCAGGTGGTGGTCCGCCTCAATACGCGCGGCCGCGATGAGGTCGAGCAACTCCTTTTCCGCCTCATCTTTTGCTTCATCTGGCATCAACATGCGCAGGATTCGAATTCGCGAGCGGCGCCACTCCCAGTTCGACGTCAGAAGATACGCCAAGATCACCATCAAAGATCCGTTCTCGCGACCACGCCACCAAACATCAATACGAGACGGCCCTTCTTCAGGAGGCAAACCCTCGTCGATGAGCACAATCTGACTCATCCCGAGCTCTTTAGAGAGCCGCAGATGTTTCGCAAACGGGACGGCGCGCTCCACACGATTTGGCCACCCAAGCATGACAAGGTTTGGCTTGAGCGGACCGATAGAATGGACCTGAAGCAAGCTACTCATCCCGTCGTCAAATGAGGGCGAGACGATAATCTCGCTGTATGCGTTCAGGCCATTCGACTCGATATAGTCGTCCAGGTTCTTTCGCCCGGTTCGCTGCTTTTCGATGTTCTCGTGCACATCACCGACGATGACCTGCGAGAGTGTCACGATACCGCGGCCGCTCTCGAGCCAACTCGCATAGCTAGTCAACGTTAGGCGTGTTGCAGGGTTCCCAGTTAGGACGAGCGTGGTTGGTCGCCAATTCTTTGGGTGGGGAGGATGTCCAGCAAGTCGGCGCAGGTTGGACCGCACCCGCTCGTAGTAGAACCCGCGGCGAGCGTCTCCAAACGTTGTCTCCAGAACGCGTCGTGAGACGTAGAAAAAGACCAGAACGATGATGACCAGCGCAGCCGCAGCAGCGCCTGGATTGATGAGAATGGCGGCGCCAAAACAGCCGACACCACCCAGAAGCGCGGTCACCCAGTGGAAATATCGGAAACGCGGTCGAAATGAGGGGTTCTTTGAGAACTGCTCAATGAACGCCGCCGCATTTGTCATTCCGTAGGTGAATAGGAAGAACATCGTCAGCAGTGATGCCACCGCATTGAGCGCCCCACCTTTTGCATCGTTGCCCGCAAACCAAAGCACCGCCAGCGTCATCGCAAAGGTCAGCCACAGACCGCGCCGCGGTTCGTCGCCCTTCTCGGTCCCCATCGCGAACGGAGCAAGCACAGGAAAGATATGGTCACGCGCAAGTGCCTGTAGGATGCGCGGCGCGCCCATGAGTGAGCCGATGGCGCTGGACAATGTGGCGGCGAACACGCCCGCAATCACGATGGCCGTGAACCCAAACAGCGATTGGTCCAACAGCGACCCATACGGGTCGCTGATAAGCGCCTGACGAGATATCGAGCCACCCGTCACAATGATTTGGACCAGGTACACCAACGCACCGACGGCAATCGCGGCCAACGTGCCCTTCGGAATCGATTTTTCAGGTTCCTTGAGGTCCCCGGACATGTTTACGCCAGCCATAATGCCCGTCACAGCTGGGAAAAAGACCGCGAAAATCGTCCAGAAGTCCTCGTCATTGACGTAGAACGTGCTGGCGTTGGCCTGGAAAGTCTCGGGACTGAAGTTCAGTATTGAGCCAATCACGAACGAGACGATGGACCCAACAAGCACCGCCAGAATGAAGTACTGCGCGCGAATCGCCCAACCCGCCCCCACGTAGTTCATCGCAAAAAGGCCACACGACGTGATGACGCCAAGCAGGAGGAAATTCTCCTCGAACTGCGGGAACGTGACCGTCAACGCCTCAACGAAACCCAATACGTAGAACGGCACCGAAAACGCCTGCGCCAAAAAGAGCGCCAAACCAATTGCACCACCAAACTCAGGCCCCAAAGAGCGAGAAATCAGGAAGTACGCGCCCCCACCCTTGACCTTCGTGTTCGTGGACACCGCCGAAATCGACAGGCCGGTGAAGAACGTAATCGACTTGGCGATAAGCAGGATAATCACCGCTTCCCAGATGCCCGCCTGACCGGTCACATAGCCGGTCCGCATGAACATGATGACACCCAGAATTGTCAGGATGGACGGGGTGAACACCCCGCCAAAGGTGCCAAACTGGTTTTGGGACTTGTCACTCACCAAGGACGCTCTTGTTCGGTAGTCCGTATCGTTTAGCCGCAACCCTGCCCGCATTGCAACGCGGAACACGGGCTCTAGTCCCAATAAATTCCGCGATTTTCAAAAAAAGTTTGCTTTCAAGAAAAATGTTATTGACATCGCAAGATCGCACCCTTAACTTCCTAACAGATCGCAAAGAAACCCTCGAAATATCAGGATGATCTCAGATCATTGCCTCTCGCGTTGGCTGCGGATTTTGGATCAAATTTCAATGGTTTATGGCTTCGAGGGATCTTCGATCTAAGGCAAAGTGATCAAGGATGATCCGGCCACAATATTAAGACCCGTGTGAAAGAACCAAGGATGGTCATCTGCACACGGGTCTTTTTTGTCCCCGAAGCCAAGAACCAAAAAAGCCCGGCCGATGAGCCGGGCTTTTTACGTGTATTGCCCTACGACACTATACGCCGTCGAATTTCGCCTTCGCATCCACATGCCCCATCGCCGCCGCAACCTCCCAGAGGCGCTGCGCAGCGGCCAAGTCCTGTGGAATCACACGGCCCTCTTCCGCCCAACATCCAATCTCGTAGTAGGCGTGGCGAATCTCGGCATATGTAATCTTCTCGGATGCTTCCAAGAACTCCGTCGCATCGATGGCTTCCTCAACCCCGCCATCGAGCGACAAAGCCAACCATTTGTAGGCTTTGAAGTACTCGCCGGTCTGTTGATACAGCCAACCAAGCTCAAACTGCGCTTTCGCATCTCCGCGTCGCGCTTGAACAAGCGTCGCTTCGATGCGTGCAACGAAATCCGTCACCGCTACTCCTCGATCTTGATAAGCTCAACGTCGAACACCAGCATGCCCGCGGGCTTACCTGGACGTCCTTTGTAGGCAAGGTCTTCAGGAATCCATAGCCGACGTTTTTCACCTTCGGCCATCGAACCCACACCCTGCTTCCATCCATCGATGACTTTGGTCAGCGGGAACGTGGCAGGCTCACCGCGCTCGACCGACGAATCAAAGCGCTCACCGTTGGTTAGCCAACCCGTGTAGTGTGCGGTCACTGTGCTGGTCGGCGTCGCGACCTTTGCACCTGCCGGTGCCGGGGTGAGAACTTTGTATGCCAATCCGGTTGCGGTCTTGGTCGCATCCTCAGGAATAGCCGCGACGTCTGCAGGTGGTGAGAGTGGGTCGTTCGGGTCGTGCTCAGCGACCGGTGTGACTGGCTCATCCGCAACTTCTACAGGCTCAGTCGGTGGCTCCGCTGGTACTTCAGCGGTCGCAACCGGTTTTTCTTCAGGAGCTTGGGCGCCACCGCAGCCCACCAAAAACAATGCCAAAATCAGGCTTCTTTTCCACATAGGTCCGTATCCTCGATTTGAGTAATCGAGGCGGATTCTACTGATGAGCAGGCGACTCGTCTACAGTGCGCTGGCGAGTCGACCTTCGATGGCGCGGATAAGAGATTTCGCGCTGAACGGCTTGAGCAAGAGGTCGGTCGCAGTGGCTTGCGACAGGTCTGGACCGATGACGTTGTCTGGGTAGCCAGACATGAACAGAATCGCGAGATCAGGGCGAGTCTGTCGAATCTTCGCGGCGAGTTCTGGGCCGGATAACCCTGGCATCACGACGTCGGTCAAAAGAAGGTCAACCGGCGTCTCGTCCAAGACCTTCAAGGCCTCTTCTGCGTTCGACGCAGTCGCAATCGCATAGCCTCGGGTCTCCAAAATCCGTCGGACGGAGGCCAACACGCCAGGTTCGTCCTCAACCACAAGGATGCGCGCGCCCTCATCCGGCAAAACTTGCACGTCACTGTGTTCCGCGGTCGGTAGGTACACATCGAAGCACGCACCATCTTCGTCTGAGCGCGCGGTCACGTAGCCACCAGAATGCTCAACAATACTGCGAACGACCGCCAATCCGAGGCCCAGTGACGCCTCCAACGGAGCACCGGTTCGTGAGTAGAACGGGTCGAACACATCATCGATCGACTCGGATGGGATAGTTGCCCCGCTATCCAAGACACGAAGCCGCACCACCTGCTCCTCGCCCTTAAACTTCGGCAGATCTTCGCCAGAAACCAGAGACGTCTCGATGCGGAATCGCCCGTGACTTCCCATCGCCTCACGCGCGTGAACCGTCAGGTTGACCATCACCTGGTCAAACAATGCTGGGTCCATCACAATCCGCGAAACTGGATTCAGATCGAGCTCAAACTGAACGCCAGACCCAAGCGACTTCTGCAATAGCTCCGAGATATTGCGGACCGCATCATTGACCTCAAGACTGGCCGGCTTGGACGAAACTCCGCGCCGCCCCAGAAGCAACAAGCGCCGCGTCAGGTGGGCAGCCCGTGCGGCCGCGTCCTGAATCTGTGCGACATCTTCGTGAAGCAGCGCGTCTTGCGTCTGACGCTTGATGAGGTCTGAATAGTTCAGAATGACGCTGAGCAGATTGTTGAATTCCTGCGCGACGCCGACGGCGAGCCGTCCCATCGCGTCGAACTTCTGACTACGCCGAATGTCTTCTTCCAAGAGGATTCGTCGACGTTCTTCGTGTTTGCGCTGCTGGATGTCACGGCCGACTGCCATGATATACGGCTGGCCGGTGATGATGGTCTTCGACAAGTGAAGCTCAAACCAACGAACCGACCCATCCTTGTGTTTCAGCGGCCATTCCAAGCTGATTGGACGGTCGGCGGCCTCATGCACCAGGTTTAGGCTGATATCGACGCCATCACCCATCTCGACCGCGCTGGACATCCAATTGTTCTGGCCAATCCATTCTTCGCGATCAAATCCGAGCGCGCTATGGAGCCGCTCGTTGACGTCCACGACCTCACCTGTGGTCAGGCTGTGCAGAATGATAAGGTCGGTGGAACGGTTGAAAATCTCGCGATAGTTGCGCTCCGATTCGACCAACGCTTCTTCGGAGGCTTTGCGCAACGTGATGTCCTGAGCGACCACACAGATGGCGTCCACTTCCCCATCAATTCCGATAATGGGGAACAGATTCTCAAGAAACGTCAGCGTCTCGCCTGCATGCTCAACATTGCGTTCGCGCTGCATAGAATCAGGCCTGTCGACGATCTCAGCCTGCACCGAATCGATGTCAAAAAGTGACAGACTTGACGACTTACCAACGACATCTTCGCGGTCCAGACCCAGCATCGACTCGCAGAAACGATTCATGAATCGCACGTCGCCGTCGCGACCGATCATGAAGATCGGCAAAGGCGCGCCGTCGACCAGACCTTGCAACACAATCTCGCGTCGTTTCAACTCTTGCTCAGCGCGATCGAGCGCTTGCACCTCTGACTCAAGATACCGTACGCGTTTGTCCTGACGAACCAGCAACGCCGCCGCTTGCTCGATAGCTTCCGCCCCGATTTCAAAGTTACCTTCGACTGCGAGGTTGCCCGCTTCCGGCGCGTCGAGCTGCATCGACTCGGGATGGCAGGCGAGACAATCATCACCGTCAAAGAGCGCTGCGGCCTGAATACCTGCATGTGATTCCACAAGCATTCGGCAAAACGCCCCAAGGGTGTCGCGATGATTTCTCATCTAGTTTTCCCACAGCATCACAGAATTCCGAGAACGCGATGTTAGTCACGTGCAGCTTAGATGGCAATCAAGTCACACTTGTTTCTAAGATGCCGACCGACAATACTAATTTCATGTTGGATCAATCACAAAACGCCGCATTTGCGGAACGGTTTCGAAAGCAGTTGGGCGCCACCGTTGTGGACAACTTTTTCCGCGGGCTTGCGGGCGCTTCGGTGCGCATGCCGCCTGCACAAAAGGCCCTTCAAAAACACCAGATTATTCGGGATGTTCCGTACCGCGCTGACCGCGGAGAACGTGATCACCTTCTGGATGTCTACCTGCCCGACGACCGACACGAAGGGCCGCACCCAGTGTTGCTCTATGTACACGGGGGCGGGTTTCGCATCCTGTCGAAGGAGACCCATTGGTTAATGGGAGTCGCCTTCGCGCGCGCTGGATATGTGGTCTTCAACATTAACTACCGACTTGCGCCGCAGCATCCATTTCCAGCGGCTATCGAAGACGCGTGTGACGCCTATGAGTGGGTTGTAGAGAACGCGCACACCTACGGCGGCGACCCAAACACGCTAGTGGTTGCAGGAGAATCTGCAGGCGGGAATCTCGCTTTGGGTCTGACCTTGGCAGCCACAATGAAGCGCGAAGAAGGTTACGCAAAGACGGTCTTCGACACCGGCATCGTTCCAGATGCGTCTTTGGTTGCGTGCGGGATGCTGCAGGTGACCGATTGGGAGAGACTGATTCGTCCTCATACCCCTGTGTGGTTGCAGGACCGACTCGCCGAGGTCCCCGCCGCTTACCTGAACGGTGTTGATGGGCCAGTGCACTTTGCCGATCCGCTAATCATGCTTGAGCAAGCCGAAGGCTTTGACCGTCCGCTACCACCCATTTTTGCGCCGGTAGGAACAAAAGACCCGCTCCTGGAAGACACCAGACGCCTGGCAGAAGCCGTCCGAGCCAAAGGTGGAATCGTTGACGAACGATATTATGTCGGCGAGATTCACGCGTTCCATGCGATGCTCTGGCGCCGAAACGCTTTTCGGTGTTGGAAGGACAAATACAGGTTCCTCGAGACCCATGTGAAACGGCCATGAAGTTCTTCTATATCCCGTATTCGCCTTGGTCGATTCAGGCCAAGTGGGTGCTGGACCACCACCAAATCGCATACAAACCAATTGAGTTTGTGCCGATGATTTCCAACGCTCAACTGCGCCTGGCGTCGGGTCAGTGGTTTGGAAAGATCACTGCACCAACGCTCATCGACGGCTCACAAGTTTGGGCGGACAGCTACGATATCGCACGCCATGCGGATGCAATCGGGAGTCATGACACGCTGTTCCCCGAAGGCCAGACCAACGCAATTCACGACTGGAACGAGCGAACTCACGAGATTAAAGACCTGAGCCGTCGATGGGTTACCGCGGCCACGATGCAATCCCCGGATGCGCTTGCCGCAAGCCTGCCCCCGCTGGTCCCCAGACCAGCCCGAAAGCCCTTGCGACATGTCGCCACAGTCGGCTGCCACTATATCGCCCGAAAGTACGAGTTCGATGCCGCCGAGGCCGAGCGCACGATGGACCAGCTGCGGTCGGCGCTGACGTACCTTCGCGATAACTTGGACAAAGACTACCTGTTAGGCCAGTTCAGCTATGCCGATGTAGTCGCCGCCAGCTCGTTCAATCTCTTCGCGCCGGTTGACAACAAGCACATCCGGTTGCTCGACCCGATTCGTAACGCTTGGACTCGGGAAGACCTCATCGAAGAATTCTCGGACCTCATCGAGTGGCGAGATTCCATCTTCGAAAAACACTATAAAGTGCGCGCTTAGGCGGGCAGTTATCTTTGCGCTGACGCGCAGTTGTCTTGCGCTTCGCGCAGTTGTCTTGCGCTTCGCGCAGTTATCTTGCGCTGGCGCGCAGGGGCAACTCGCCGAAGGCGAAGAAAACTCGCCGAAGGGCGAAGACAACTCGCCGAAGGCGAAGACAACTCGCCGAAGGCGAAGACAACTCGCGAGCATAGTGAGCGAAAAGAGAAGGTTTGAGTCATTTTCGACCTCTGGTATCCTCGGAATGATTCCCCATGCAAATGAGGCAGTATGTCACGCAGATTGGCAGTGATTTTAGGCTTTGGATTGTTCGTTGCCGCGCTAGCGCTTTTGATTCCCGCGTGTAAGGGCGACCTGTCCGGTACAAACAATCAATGTGTCCCCAACTGTGGCAGCGGCGCGAAAGAGTGCGGCACCGATGGATGTGGCGGTTTCTGTGGAGAATGCCCTCCTGGTGAATCCTGCACGACCGAAGGCCGATGCGTATCCTCGTTCTGTGGTAACGGCCGCGTAGATACCGGTGAAAGCTGTGACTCCGCCATTACAGAAGGCGCTGGCGTCTGCCCGACGGAGTGCCCCGATGACGGGAATCAATGCACGCAAGAGACGCTCTTCGGTTTTTCGGAAGACTGCGACTCGGAATGTCGCGCCACCGTTATCAACGATTGCTCGCCTGGCGACGGTTGCTGCCCTGCCGGCTGCAACGCTGCCAACGACCTCGACTGCTCGGCGAACTGCGACAACGGCGTCGTCGACACCGAGGACGGCGAGACCTGCGACCCACCAAGCTCGTGCCCAACCGAAGCCGACTGCGATGACATGGATCCATGCACGAACGATTCGCTGACGGGCTCCGCCGCGAACTGCTCGGCTGCATGCGCAAACATCCCCATCACCGAAGCCGCAAACGGCGACGGTTGCTGCCCGCCTGGCGAAGATGGAAGCACGGACGACGACTGCATGTTTGTCTGCGGCAACGGCACGGTCGAGATGCCTCAAGAGACATGCGACAACATGATTGAAGCTGGCATGCCAGGCGCCTGTCCTGAGGACGCGGCGGCCTGCGACGACAATAACGGATGCACCACCGACGAGTTCACGGGAAGCCCAGACAACTGCTCGGCGCTGTGCACCAACACCGTCGCGATTACAGATCCAATCAACGACGATGGGTGCTGCCCAACGGGCGCGACGGAAGCGAACGATAACGACTGTGTCGCGGTCTGTGATAACGGAACGATTGAAGCCGGCGAAGTCTGCGACCCAATCGCAACCTGCCCGACAGCGTGTGACGACCAAGACGCGTGCACGACAGACACCCTGATGGGTGACGCACAAATGTGCACGGCGGAGTGCCAATTCGACCCAATCACGGCCTGTGGTGCTGCTGAGGGCTGCTGCCCTGCAACCTGCACACCCACGATGGACTCTGATTGCACGGCGCTCTGCACACAGATGTGTGACCTCGCCGACGCAAACTGCCCTGGTGTTGACTACCCGTACACTGACCGCGCGGAGTGCGACACGCAGTGCGCAGCCTACGTTTCAGGTAACAGCACCGACCAAACCGGTGACACGATCTACTGCCGCATCAACGCACTGGTACAGGCTGCCAACGACGCGGCGATGTACTGCCCATGGGCGGCTCAGACCAGCCCACAATGTCAATAGAACTCGCTTCGCTCGGGGCTCGCTTCGCTCGGGGCTCGCTTCGCTCGGGGCTCGCTTCGCTCGGGGCTCACTCGCTTCGCTCCCTCGGGTACGTTGTTCAGTAAAACACAAAATCCTGGCCCAACTCTGAACGAACCCGAGCGCAAAGCGCGAGTCCCGAGGCGAGCGAAGCAAAGCCGAGCCCCGAGCGCGAAGCGCGAGCCCCGAGCGCGAAGCGCGAGCCCTAGAAGCCCGAGCCGGGCTGCTTCAGAAACTCAATCTCTTCGGGCGTAGATTCACGCCCGATAATCTCATTTCGATGGGGAAAGCGGCCGAAGCGCGCGATGATATCGCGGTGCTTCACAGCCCACTCGATCCACGAGCGATAGAACTCGCGAGCTTCCTCGGACTCTCGTGAATCCGCGAGGGCTTCGAAGCGTTCAATGCACTCTTCCTGCAGCGCAAGGTCTTCCGCGTGCTCTAGAGGCAGCAGAAGGAAAACGCGCTTGGCAGGGTGAACCGCGTCGTAGTGACCGTTGTTGTAGGCCTCACGGACAACCTCACGGCACTTGGCGTCGAACGCCCACGACAGCGGAGAGCCGCGATGCGCATTACGGCTGAATTGGTCGATGAGCACGACGAACGCGACGCGCGACTCTGGGTCGTCCAACCAATGGTCGTATGCACCGGCAGCGGCGCGTGCGATATGGTCACCGAAATGTTCGATGATGTGCTGGTCGGTCGCATCGGACTTCTGAAACCAGAGTTGACGAGCCTTGTCCGGAATCATCTCTGAGTCCGGATCAAGCGCACCAAACCAATAGTCGAGGACTTCTTGGGGATTTAGTTGGGTCATTACTGTGCAGACAGAAGGCTTTCGAGATTGAACTGGCCTGCGTCAATCATCGGCGAAGTGCCGCGTGAGTAGACCTGAACGTCTTCTGGCGCGTCGTCGTCCTCGAACGTGTACGAGCTCAAGAGCTCAATCTCCGAAGGCTCAACGAGGTAGAGCATCGAGTAGCCAACCACAAACGCGCCCGGCTCGTCCAAGTCACGGAAGATGCCATCTTCAGCCAGGTCAACCAGGTCAGGCATCAAGGTCTCGATGACCTGTCCCTTGTGTTCAGCGACCGTTGCCAGGTCGAGGTCGTTTGGCTTCTCTTCAGGAATCGTCACAAGCGCGCCGTACTCGCCGACGGTCTCGTTGTTGAGTTGAAGCGTTGCAATCTCATCGAGCTCAGACCAACGGAATGTGGCTTCGTCGTACATCGCCGCCATCTCGTCGATGCGGTGCTGGCGGTCGTCGATGTAGTCGACGATATGCTCACGCTTGTTCTCCATGTCGCGGTCGCGCTTGGCAGCCATCAGGCTCAAAACCTCAGCGACTGCGGTCCCGAAGTCCTCGCCACGGCCAGGAATCATGGCGCCATGCAATGCATCGTCCGAGAAACGAATCTGCGTCACCATGCGACCCTCTGGGCCGTCGAGCGCGACGTCTGGTCGGTCGTTGAGTGACGAGAGAATGGTCTTGAAGACAATCAAGTCACCAACAACTTCTGCGCCGGACGCGAACTCTGAATCGAAACCGCTTCGTACGCCGCGCGAAATGATGTCGTCGGCTGCAGCTTCAATCGCGTCCTGGCGAGTCTGCACCTCAGGAAGTGTTGCGAGTGAATCCAGGCAATCATTGAAATCTTGGCGTTCCTGGAACGACGCGTTGGAATCCAATCGACCGCAGTGTGAGTCGACGAAATCAGCGAGCTCGTCAGTTAGAGCGCCAAGTTCTTCAAACGTTGCGTCGTAGCCAAGGAAGTAGCCAACCAAGCCGTCGACATGGTCGAGCATCTGGTCACGCGACAGGAACTTGTCCTTCTCGCGCATCGTGATGCGAGCGTTGACCTGCGCGTCGGTGAGGCGACCTTCCGAAGACTTGAGCGAAACAAGCTTGCGCCAGCTGACGTCGCGGTCGGTGAAGAAAAGACCGGACTTGTCTTGGATTTCGGTGAAAAGCAGGGTTTGCGACTCACCGTCGGCTTCGATTTGGATAGTGCCCGTGTCGAAGTTGTTCGCGCGATAGAACTCCATGCCCAGGAAGCGGAAGCCAATGTAGTTGGCTTCGCTGCGTGATTCCTTCAGCAGGTCGAGTTCTTGAATCACACCTGAATCGCCACGGTTCGCCAAGGCTTGAGCAAGGCGGATATCACCGCGCATCGCTTGAGCCATCGCCTGTTCAAATGAAGGGTCTGAAGCGAAAGACATATCGAACTTAAATCGTGCCACCGTCATACGCAGGTTGGTCGTCGAGGTGCTGGCCGATGCGCTTGGTGCGATGCGCTTGTTGAGCTGTTTCTGCAGTGCCTTTTCAGCAAGATTGTCGACGCTAAGGTCGACCGGTCCAAGGTCGAGCTGAACCTCAGGGAGGCCTGCGACGCCAAATCCGGTGGTCGCTGCGACCGAGAAGTGCCGAAGGTCTTGTTTCGACATCCCAACGTCAACCCATGCGTCGTTTCCTTCACCGCGAACGAGCTGAACGTCGAGCTCACCCGTGAGCGCCACGCGAGCGCCGAATGACAGGCGAGCACGAAGTGCGATGAGGTTCGAGATGGTGGCAATCATGAATGGTACGCCAACGCCCAGGTTCATGCCCAACGCGCCTTCCGCACGCATCGACAGGCTTTCGCCAGGTCGCATCGTCGTGACATCGTCGAGCTCTCGAGGAACCACGAATCCGCGTGCTGCTTTGATGGCGTCCAGCGGGTTTTCACGAAGTGCGTCGTTGAAATCGTCATGTGGTGCGATGACGACGGTTTCGACGGAGGCATTGGCGTTAAAGCCCACGCTTCCGACCACATCGCCAGCGTTCATGCCCCAGTTGTGTCCGAGGTCCGGGCCAATCTCGAAGCGCGATTCCGCCCAAAGACCGCCAGTCTGTGCTGCATGGTTGCGACGCATGTCGACTACGCGAGTCGCAAAGGCACGCTCACCAAGTCGGTCAGTTAGGCCTGCGCGAAGGCGATTCAGGTCGTGGACCGTCGTCTCGCCAAACACCTCTTCCTGGTCGCCGTAGAGTGCGACAGGCTCGAGTTGAAGGGTCGTGAACGGAATGTCCGACAGCTGGTTGTTGAGCTCGTCGGATGCAAAGCCAACACCTAGGACCGTGAGGTCGTCCAGGTTGATGTCTTTCATATCGTTGAAAGCATCTTTGAACTTATCCGAAACACCGTCGCATTTTGCACCGGTGCAATTCTTCACATCTGAGTTGTTTGCAGGAGTGTCACCGCCGTCGTCAGCCGCACAGCCGGTGAGGAGCGCTGCGCCCACGAGCGCCATCAATACATTTCTATTCAACATTAGCCGCCTTCAATATTTCTTGGACAGACGCCCAACTTAGCTGAAACAGGGCGAGAATGCTAGATCTTGCGGGCAGCTCGCTGCGCTCGCGTTACAGCTCGCTGGGCGCTCGCGTTTCAGCTCGCTGCGCTTCGCGTTTCAGCTCGCTTACGCTCGCGTTTCAGCTCGCTTGCGCTCGCGTTTCGGCCCCGCGGAGGGAACAGATGTCTGGGAGGTCCCACGGAGGTGGGTTATGGTCTTGGTTCCGACTTTTGCGTTGGTAGGGCCTGTGTCGAGTAGACTGAATTTTGTGGGCACAAAAGACTTGTGCCAATCGGCGTTTGTACGGCAGGTCGGAGATATGCTCGTGTCCGCAAACGCCTATAACGTGCCGTTCTGCTCATGGTGGGCCGAGGGTTCCGATTGGTTTCTGGACGCGTTCGAAAAGAATTTTACGAACGACATTTACGAGGCCCTCTACAAAACCTGGTGGGAGTTTGCCTTCTGGACCGACACCCTCGACAATCGCGAATTCGATGATTGGTACGTCTACGATGCTACGTTTTCCGTCTACGACGCCGCCCACAGGGTGTTCATCTGGCACGGACCAACGCGCCTTTATGCTCTGCGGGATGGAGATGTCGTCGTTGCCTCAACACCACATACGTATCAGGCAACCCAACCCGAGTTCCCACCCGTGCTCGACCTAACTCATGGAGTCGGGAAGTTGCAGGTCCCGGTCATCGCCCATGAGGTTGTCGTGTTGAGTTGGCATCTTCGAAGAGCGCTAGGATTCACAGACCACACAAACATCATCGATCTAGATCTGCTTCAGGAAATTTCACCGGACGGCGAGCACCCGATTCAGTGGTGGTTTCGGCAACAGGTGTAGGTTCTTGGTTCTTAGTCTTTGGTTTTTGGGTTGGGTGGGCGCGTTCGCGCGTGTGGTTTTGTGGTGTATTGTGGCTGGGGTTTTGGCCACGGAGAGCATGGAAGTCTGGGAGGTCCCACGGAGTCTTTTTTTCGATTCTCAATGAGTGATGCAATCCCAAAGCAGGTTTGGGTTCAGTTCGCCACGCTCAGCGAACCAGATGAGGGCTTCGACAGCAACCGCTTGGCTTACGCGGGTCTCGCCTTCCGACTTCCGATTTGCGATTTGCGATTTCCGATTTCCGACTTCCGACTTCCGACTTCCGATTCCGGATTTCCGATTTCCGATTTTCGGCTTCGAGTTTCGACTTCCGATTCACGAGTCGCCCTGAGAAACACCCTGGCCCCTTCGACTACGAACTAGCCCGCACACTCAGACCGAGTACCGAGTACTGAATACTGACTACTCCGAGCCAAACCAATGGGCCTTCATTCGACTCAACAAGTCTTGCGAGACTTCGAATCCAGATGAATCTCCAATCACGGAATCTATCGAGCAGTGCGGGCAAAGAGCCGTCCCTTCGTCTTCAAGCCATGCGTGAATTTGCTCGGGTGGAAAGATTGCCAGGCAGCAAAAACAACCACACAAATCGCTTGATTCAAGCTCGCTACGGTGGAAGCGCGAGTGCACATGGGCCGCGATGTGGTCATGTTTTGGCATGGTTTCACCGTCCCTAAACTGTTCAATCAACAACCGCTTGAATTTTCGTTGCGACTTTGAACACCCCTCGGGCATGTCGGGCAGTTCGCTTAGCTCAACCCCTTTTCGCAACGCTTTATAGGCAATACTGAATTCACCCAACTCCAATGCCCTTGTCAGTCGCTCCTCGGGTAGCTGCAACCCGTTGTGGATGGCGGCATGAATCAAGGTGTTCAAACATCGCAACTCGAGGGTTAACGCGTCTGAATCCGATAACAGTCGTCGCCAAACCTCTTGCATCCTCAAGGTGAACTCAGGGTTCAAAATTCCGTGGTGGCACCACACCGACGGAGCCAACGCGTCGACGTTCTCGAGCAGAAGGTCGTTCGACCAATCCTCTCGAATCTCGAGCAATAGCCTTTGGTACCGTCGATTTTCAATGAACGCGTTCTTCGATTCACACACGATTCGAACCGCCGTTGGGTCAAGTCCACGAACCCGCAGTTCATCTACGACTGCCCAGAAGTAAGACGGGTTGTGGCAGTGCTCAAGGACGGCCAACAGGTTCTGGGCAGTTGGACCGGTGCATTTAATCACCCCAATCAGCGCGACCATGTGTTCCCAATCGCAATTTGCCAGGAGGTCGCCAAGCACAACCGCACGTTCGGAATCCGGTAAGTCCAAAAGCGCGATGATGAGATTGGCGGGTTTGCTTGATAACCAGTCGGCCTGCGGTTGCTCGCCACCCATCCTCGTCCTCACGAAATCTCGCAGCCGAGTGTTGAATTTTGGATTCCTTTGGTCTTCCGCAAGGAAGGTCGCCAAGGCGTTCTCGATTTCTCGACCCGTCTCGGTCATCAACTGATCCCAAACGTCCTCCAATCCCCCAACTTGCTCACACGCAGCGTCGTCTAGGCCTGCCAGTATCAGATTGAGCAGACTCCACCGTCGATGCGGAATCTCTTCGATCAGCAACAGTTCAAGCGCCGGGCGGACCACCTCGCGCGTCGCGACGAAAATCTCCCAATCCTCCAACTCCTCGTAGAAGCGGAGTTCAAGCTCCTCGGCCAACTGCTGCTTTTGCTCGCACGTTGGATAATGTTCATACCAAGTTGGGTCACAGAAGAATCGCATCGCGCGTTACATGCACAGAAACCATCGAGACTACAACAACCGACTAACAAGAACCCTGATTCCCGAGTACATCGCCATTGACCACAACCTCTGGCAGCGGCTTTCCGTCCTCGCAACAATCGACTTCAGCTTTCACGTTTGGCGCTCCGATTCACGACTCTCGATTTCCGATTTTCCGATTTTCCGATTTCCGATTTCCGGTTTCGAACCGCGAGCCCCTCGCCGCAGGCCCCAAATTCCAAGCCAAGAACCAATAAATCTCAAGGCTTGGAGAGTTTTGGAGGCCGCTTCGATTCCTGAGGCACTGACCAACCTAAACCGCCACAATTACAGATGGCCTCGGGATGTTTGGGAATTTCACCTGTGCCAGCGCAATATTCACATGCGACGGCATCCTCGGGCCGGAGAATCAGCTGGGACAACTCCGGCCATGTCTTGCTGCCCTGATGAAGCGCCAACCGAGCCCAAAACGGATTCACCTCTGCAACTTCTTCGGAATCTTGGTGCCAGTATCTGACATGGAAATTGCGGGTGAGGAAGAAGGCACCAAACCAATCGAAGTAAAGCGGCAGACCTAACTCTTCGACGGGTCTCACCCATTCATACTTCAGGTTGATAAAGTATCCTTCTATCGCGCTGTCCACCCATTCTGCCGTCTTCCAATCAGACATCGAATGTTACCCAGTTCCCAAACTCAAGCCCTCGAGCCCCTAGCCCCCGAGCCACTAGCCCGCGAGCCGAGAACCAACGACCCAATCACGTAGCTAGAATCTGCCCTTTTTCAGTCAACGTTACCATTGTGCCATTCGAAGTGACGCACCCGAGGTCTTCGAGGCGGCGCAAGGTATGCCGCACGGCGTCCTCGCTTCCGAAGTCTTGAGCGGCCTGTAGCAACGCGGATTCGTGGGCTGTCCCACCGCTGACGTTCAGCATTCTTAGAATATGGGCATCCCGGACCGAGAGTGCAGATTTGGAGAAAAAACGCATTCGCGTTGCGCCGCCCAGCTGGCTGACCATCCTCATCATAGTTCGCAGTCTCGTGCCATCGCCCAACCGGGATACCCAAATCTTCTGCCCCTCAAATTCAAGAAGGTCGGCAGAAAATCGCCACTCAGGCGAGGGTTCCTCGTGCTCAGCCAACAACTCATGCACGATTCGTCTCGTGTGTCCCAACGCTACACGCAAAGTTGATTCGTCGAACTCGGGATTTGTATCCAGGTCAACTTCGGCCTGTGATGCGAGTTTCAGCACTCGTACCAATTCAGGGAACGGATTGTCCGCCATCGCCGACATCCGTTGTTCCGAAGCTCCGACGCCGGCGATCAGGCAAATGATGATAGGAATCTCACTTGCGGGTGGAGAAGGCGATTCCAGTAATTGCTGTTTCCTTTTGTCTATCGCCCGTTTGCGAGCTCGTTCCTGCTTGCAGGGCCAACAAATGTCATTGGGTACATAGGGAGAGTCGTTCGGGAGAAAGAGATTACCGCATTGAGTGCATGTGGATGCCTGCGAACGTTGCGCATAGGTCGGTGCATCATCGTCTGGTGTTTCGGGCCGTGGAAACCAAACGGTCCACCCAAGCTGCTCCAATCGCCTTCCTACCTCGCTTGCCACTCTGGCTTCTGGCCAAGGCGGGACATCACCAGCAAACATTCGGAAGTCTCCGCCGTAGCTCAACACGTTCACGTCTTCACCGTCGACAACGAGGGCCAAGAACCAACCCTGCGTATCGCCGTCCCAAAGTGCCTCGAACACGTGCGGTTCAACACCTGGCTTCGCCGCTTTCAGACACCGGCCGACGTACTTTTTGACCTCGTCTTCGAACTTCATGAGCACTCTCGAGTTCACAGCTCCCTGCGGTCGCGTTTCAGGCTTCGGCTTCGCCTCGCCGTTACAGCTCCCTGCGGTCGCGTTTC
Source organism: bacterium (assembly GCA_030427705.1). Lineage (GTDB taxonomy): Bacteria > Myxococcota_A > Bradymonadia > Bradymonadales > Bradymonadaceae > JAUIBR01. The sequence goes on from JAUIBR010000002.1 coordinate 60,566, forward strand.
AGGCTTCGGCTTCGCCTCGCCGTTACAGCTCCCTTCGGTCGCGTTTTCCGCCCGCCCTTCGGGCTGCGGGATTTCTACTTTCGATTTCCGATTCTCGATTTCCGATTTCCGATTCTCGATTTCCGATTTCCGATTCTCGATTTCCGAGTTTCGAGTTTCGAGTTTCGAGTCTCGGCTTTCGATTTCCGATTTTCGCCCCCCGAGCCCCCTAGCCGCTAGCCTCCGAGCCCCTAGCCCCCTAGCCTCGAGCCCCCGAGCCCCCAAGCCGCGAACCGAAAACCAAGAACCAAGAACCAAGATCTAAGCCACCACGTGCTTTTTCACCGTCCGCCGATCCAACCCCGTAATCCGCGCGACCTCTTCGTACGTGCCATGCCGCTCATAGAGGAGTTTGCAGTAGTGGTCGACCAGCTCGCGAGCGTCGAATAGCTCGTTGTTGATTTGGTCGGCCAGGCCGGCAGGTGAGCCGGCGTTGCCCGTTTCGAACGAGCAGCGGCCGGTTAGGATGATCTGGCGAGCGGCCTGTTCAAGTTCGCGGACGTTGCCCGGCCACGCGTAGTCCTCGGGAACCGTCTTTTGAATCGTATCCAATACAACATCCGCCATGCCCTCCTCGCCCATAATTCTGCCGGTGATGGTCCTGACCAACATCGGCAGAACTGTGTCGGATTCGCGGATGCGTTGGCGAAGCGTGGGCATCTCGATCACATCGCTGCACAGGCGATAGTAGAAGTCGTCGCGGAAGGCGCCGGACTCACGTAGTTCGCCAATTGGGCGGTTTGTGGCGGCGAGCACACGGCCGGGGAATCGTTGTTGCTCGTGGGAGCCGACTGGCGAATACAAACGTTCTTGCAGCACACGGAGCAGCTTGATTTGGATATGGACCGAGACGTCGCCAATCTCGTCCAGGAAGATGGTCCCGTGCGGTTCGCAGCGTTGAAATACGCCGGTGTGCGAGTCGATGGCGCCTGTGAACGCGCCTTTACGGTGGCCGAAGAGCTCGCTCTCGACCAGGCTTTCAGAAAACTCCGAGACGTTGACTGCAAGGAAAGCGGTCGTGAAGGACTGCTCGAATCGCTGCGTGCTCAGGTCATAAGGAATCCAACCCGAACGGCCGATTGCCGCAGCTGCCGTGCCCTTCCCGCTTCCGGTCTCTCCAACCAAAAATGTCGAGAAGTCTTCCATTCGGTCCCACAACCGAGCCTCGTACGTGCGCACATCGTGGGTGAAGATGTTGTTCCAGACCTGCTCACGGATCGCGACCATCGACCGCGAGTCCCCCAACAACGACGTCGAGATAAAGTAAAACGCTCGCCGAATCTGATAGAACAGTGCCACCGCCCGAAGCGCGCGTGGCTCGGGCACGTCAGCCGCCACCAGCTCGTGCACTAGCTCCGCACCAAACGGCGCTTTTAGCGGCTTAGCCGCCGTCAGCTGCCGCTGAATATGCTCGTCCATTTGCGGCGAGTATTTGTGGAATTCCGAGAAGAGCAGCGCGTACTCGATAAGCTCGCGGTCGCCAGATTCCCATTCGGACAGCTTCAACGGCCCAATACGCGTCAGGCGCATCCAGAGATTCTGAATCATCTCCTCAAGCACACGCTCGCGCGACGCGCCGGATGCGGCCTCGGCCAGGCGCACGTCGACTTCATGGCGGCGGGAACCAAACGGATTGGCAAACGCAGCTTCTGTCACCAGTGTGAAGAAGTCTCGGTCTTCGGGGCTCAACGACTTCGCCATTTGCGGCTCGGGGCTAGGGGGCTAGAGAACTCGGGCAGCTACACATTGAATGTACACCCCATACGCACTCAACGTACAGCCCCACCATCCAACAAGAAGCAACCCCAACGCTTCAAGAAACCAAAAAACCAACCAATAACCAACAACTTAAAACCAAGAACCTTTGTTGGCACGGCGTTTGTAATTACCCCCTCCGAACTTCAACGGAGATTGAACATGGAACAGAAAGACACAGCAGCTTGGATTTTTCAGTGTTGGGCATCCTTCATTTTGGCATTCGGAACGACGGGTATCGGCGTCTACTTCCTTCCGGTGGACCTGTGGGTGCGCGGGTTCATGTGGATGGGAATGCTCTTCACTGTCGGGTCGTCATTCACACTGGCGAAGACCATCCGAGACCAACACGAATCGGAGCGGTTTCGGAACCGAATCAAGGAAGCAAAAGCGGACAAGATCCTCAGCGAATTTGAGTTTCGCGACGCAGCCTAAACCCTCATAACCCCGCATTTCATCAGGACTTCCTACACACACCTACCTACGGAATAACTTGAATAGCGGGTGCAGAATCCCTACTATTCAATCAGGAATTTTCTGAAGGAAGCAGTATGAAGAAGATCCTGGTCGTCGAAGATGATCCGGTAAACGCAATGATGGTGTTCGATTACCTTCAGACGCATGGCTATGACGTAGCCGTCGTCATGAATGGAGAGGACGCGGTCGAGAAGTGCGTCACGCTCGAGCCGGATTTGATGATTGTCGACGTGCTCTTGCCAAAGAAGAACGGCTTCAACGTCTGCGACGAGGTGACTCGCCTGAGCAACGGGCAGGTCCAAGTGCTCTTGATGAGCGCCGTCTACAAAGACAATCACGCGCACGACTACGCCGCCAACGATCTGAACGCTGCGGGATATCTGAACAAGCCCTTCAAGATGAAGGAGCTCCTGCGTGTGGTGGAAGTCCTCCTAGACACAGCAGCCTAGATGCCTGTTCCGGCATTCCTACAAGACCTACTGACCGACGAAACCCAGGAACGCCTGCGTATGGGCGTACCTTCGGGTTACATCATGATCACCGCACTGGCTGTGTTCGCGGCGGTGTTCCAATGGCAGGGGCTGGTCGGGAACATCATGCCGATGTTCTACATTTTCATCCCGCTGAAATACGTCACCAATACGCTGATGTGGTGGGCGCTAGTGAAGCGCAAACAGCGTCTGATCTGGATTACGATCAATCAACTCGCTGACATCGTGGTTCTGACGGCGATCGTGTATTTCACGGGCGGGCCCGCGTCTCCGCTGGCATCGCTATACCTTTTGGTTTTGGGCGTCATCGCAGCTTTGTCCAATATTGGGGCGACCATTGCGGTCGCGATCACGATGGTCGTCCTGTATTCGACGATGCTCATCTTGATCGCAGCCGGGGTTTCGACGCTTCACCCGCCCATATTGCAGACCGTCTTCGAAACGACCGGTACCACGTGGTCGGTCGTCGTGCTGGATGTGGCGAAACTGGCGACGATGCTCGCGATGCTCGCCGTGGCGATCTCAGGCATCGTCCAGGTCCTGCGCGACCGTGAAGCACAGCTACGCGATCGGAATGAGGAGCTGAAAGAGGCGAGCCGGCTGAAGAGCGAGTTTGTCGCGAACATGACGCATGAGCTCCGAACGCCAATTCACGGTGTGTTGGGGCTGGCCGAGATGTTGGATGATGGGATTTACGGCGAATTGAACGAACGGCAGAAGATTGCGTTGGAGAACATCAATCGCAGTGCGACCGGCTTGTTGGACATGGTCGACGACTTGCTCAGCTTGGAACGTGTCGAATCCGGTCGTCTTTCGATTCGGGTTGTTCAGGCAAAAGTGCCAGCGATCTTGGAAGCCGCCGCTGAGACGGCGCAATGGATGAGCGGTAAAAAGCAGCACGCTATTCATGTGGAGTGCAGTCCGAAGATCAATCGCGCGTTCACTGATCCAGACCTTGTCGAGCACATTCTGGTGAATTTGGTGTCAAACGCCGTGAAGTTCACGCCCGCCGGTGGCGATATCTGGCTGCGTGCGAGTACACCCGATGGCCGCACTCTGGTTCTGGAAGTTGAGGATACGGGGATTGGCATCGCGCCTGAGTTTCATGCTCGGATCTTCCAGGCATTTCGTCAGGTCGATGCGTCGTCTTCGCGCCAGTATGGCGGGGCCGGCCTGGGTCTGACGGTGGTTTCGCGGCTGGCCGAGATGCTGAGTGCGCAGGTGGAATTTGAGAGTGAAGTCGGACGCGGAACCAAGTTTACGATCGAGATTCCGCAGTCCGTCATACCGGTCGATAGCGAAGAGTCGCTGGACGCCCTAGAGTCGAGCGCCACCGGCTGAAAACGTGAGCCGACCACCGCTAGTGATTTCGGCGACCTGTGATTGGCAGATGACCTCACCAGCAAGGAAGCTGGAGCCGACTTCTTCTTCGACAACATCGGTGCCGTAGCAGACCTCGAACGACGTGGGCTGCGGAATGTACTGATGCTGCACGCATTCACCGGCTTCTTCTGAAGAGTACACGCGGGAGTAAGTGTTACTGAATGTCGCCTCGATGGTTTCGCCAGGCTCAAGCGTACGGATGCTATCCTGCGGACAGGCCTCAGCGGCGCAGGCAATGTCACACAATCCTTCGCCACATTCGCACAGGCAGTGTCCGCCGCGAACTTCTTCACCACTGCTGGCGAGCGATACCCACGCGTTGAAATCACAGAATTGGGTTTCCTGGATGAAGACGGGCTGTGTTCCCAGATTTTCTAGAACCACCGTGAATGGCTTGTCGTTGGGTTGAACTTCGTGAGCGATCGCGACCGGGATGATGTCGTCTACGCCGGCGACGAACTCAACACGTTGGCACGTGCGGCCGAGCATCGTGCGCTCAAACTCGTCTGCGCCTTCATAGTTGATCCCGTAACAAAGCTCGGCTTCAAGGGTCTTACCTTTGAATCCAACGAACTCGCACGCTCCATCGTTGAACTTCTGACGGCCATCAAAGAGGCCAATCTTCGTTTCCCCGGGTCGAAGTTCATAGATGGCAGGGCCCGCCCACGCTGCGCAATCTAGCTCATCACAGGTGCAAGGCTCAGGCAGCTGAATCTCGGTCTCGCCGTCGAAAACGCGCTGCAGCAGGAAGTCATCCACATACACCGAGGAATGACCAGTGTTGGTCATGTGGAACTGCGTCACCACGAAGCTTAGATTGTTGTTATTGTTGTTATTGTTGTTTCCGTTGCCCTTCGTGTCTGGCGCCTCGATACAAGCCGTCAGGCCGAGTGCTAACAGGATGGCGATCATTTGGATCGTGTTGCGGGTGTTCATGGTGTTCTCCTTGGTGGCATCAAGCAATCTAGTACCGTAAGAGCAATCGCCGTGCCGATACACAGAACAACTCTCGACCGCTAGTATTCATGCGCCAAACCATCCATACACTCCTGTCGGGACCGTTGTGAATCCACAGTTTTTTGATGATTTCCATGTCACACCCTGACTGTGATCTCACAACTTTCTGACACTCTCGAGGTTATCTTCGGCTGCGCCGAGTTTTCTTCGACTTCGTCGGTTCTCTTTTGCCTTCGGCAAGTTGTCTTCGGCTGCGCCGAGTCTTTAGCACCCTAGCTATCTGGCAATTTGGCGGTGGTCCCAACTGCGCGAAGCGCAAGCAAACTCGCGTAGCGAAAGATGACTCGCCGCAGGCGAAAGATAACTCGCGCAGCGAAAGACGACCCAAACACTGAACACAATATCAGTATTTAACCTAGACCACTGAACACCTGTCTGGTATGTTTATCGACCGCGTTGCACAGGAGGGTAATTGAGCGCGCTACTAGACATCCCATTTGTAACCACTGGCCGTGAGCTTGAGCGACGGCGCTCACATGCGCCTGAACAGGGGGATTGGTCGTGGACGCATTTGGTTGGGCGTTTGGTAGAGCTTCAGAACGAGGGGGCGTCTTCGGTGCTAAGCTTTGCGTTCAGCCTGGTTTACGAGGCGCAGCAGGATGGTGAGCCGGTGGCGTGGATCTCAGCGTCCGACAGCCTCTTTTATCCACCGGATGTGATCGAAAACGGGATCGATCTAGAGGCGGTCGCGCTGGTGCGCGTGAACAGTGCAAAGGACGCGGGTAGAGCTGCGGACAAGCTCTTGCGGTCGGGGGCGTTTGGCCTGGTGTTGTTGGATTTGGGCTCGGACGATGCCTTCCCTACCCCGCTTCAAAACCGGCTTGTGCATCTGGCTGATGAGCATCGTGCAGCCGTGGTGTGTTTGACCGAGGTTTCGGTCGCTCGCGAGAAGAGCTTGGGGCCCATGGTTTCGCTGCGTGCAGCTGCGCGTCGGCAACGTGAATGTGAATGTGAAGGAGGTGAATCGTGTCAGCTTGTCGTCGCGCGTGACAAGCATCGTGGATTGCGTTGGACCTATAGAGAGGATCGTCGTGGACCGGTTGGCATGCGTTAGTGTGCCTTATCTGGCGCTGCAGATAGCGCTGAAACGGCACCCACAATGGAAGGATTTACCGGTCGCGATCGTCGATGAACACAAGCCGTTGGGCTTTGTGCTCGAGGTGAACCGGCAAGCGCGTCAGTTCCGAATCAAGCCTGGGATGCGGTATTCAGCGGCACTGTCACTCACCGAAAAACTGCGGGCTGCGGTGATTGAAGATGACGATATTGAAGAGCACGAAGAACTGCTTGAGTCGCTCCTTCACAACTTCTCGCCCAGCTTTGAACGGCACGAAAAACGCGGGACATTCTGGGTGTGTGCGACAGGGCTCGACCGCTTGTTTGGCTCGTTTGATACGTGGTCAGAACAGCTGTTTGAAGAGTTTAAGTCGTATGGCTTCTACGCTTCTGTCGTCGTCGGGTTCAGCCGATTTGGGACGTATGCACTCGCTCGAAACCAGCGGGCGGGGATTCGAGTGTTGGCGTCCGAAGATGAAGAACGGCAGCGGGTGGATCGTACACCTATCGCAGCCCTCGGTGTCGACCCGAAGTTTCGCGACGCCTTAGAGAAGCTGGCGATCACGACGGTAGGTGAACTTCGTGGGCTACCGTCTGGCGGGGTTCGTGAGCGCTATGGGGAAGAAGCGCAAAAGCTCTTGGACTCAATTCACGGCACACAGGTGGTCTTGCCATTACAGCCCGAGGGGTTGAACGAGCCCGTGCAGTGTCGGGTTGAGCTGATGGATGCAGAGTGTGACTCAAATCGGCTGCTCTTCCTCATTAAAGAGAAGCTGCATCCCATGCTGCTTGAGCTGACGGCGCGCCATTGCGACCTGCTTGAGCTGGTCATGCAGCTGATTTTGGAGGACGGCGATTGTCATGAGCATACGATTAAACCCGCGACACCGACGCTGGACGAAAAGAAGGTCATCGACTTAGCGCGTCTGCGGCTTGAGAACCTGCTTTTCCCATCATCAGGGGTCATCGCCATCGTCCTAATCGCGCGTGGCGTGCCAATTCGACGCGAACAGGAGGCGTTGTTTGCCGGCAGTATGCGTCGCGATATGCAGGCTGCAAATCACGCGCTCGCCCGTCTAAAAGCCGAGTTTGGGGACCATTGTGTTTTGAAGGTACAGCCCTGTGATGCGCATGTTCCCGAACAGAAGTTTGAGCTTGTCCCGCTCGAGACCATTCGTCGTGCGGAGCCCGAGAAACAGCCTCAGAAACGTAACTTGATTCGGCGGATTCGAAACCGTCCAGAACCGCTGCACCGCTTTCGAAACGACCCGCTTGAGGGGTGGTTATTACACGGACTTGAAGCGGGTCCGGTGAATGCCTCTTGGGGTCCATTCACAACCTCTGGCCAGTGGTGGACACCCGATCGTATCGACCGTGACTACTACTTCGCCCGTACGCGTGAGGGCGATATCTTCTGGGTTTTCTACGACCATATTCGCGAGCAGTGGTTCCTTCATGGGGTGGTGGAATGACGGAATACGCCCCGCTCTGGGTGAAATCGAACTACTCGTTCTTAGAAGGCGCAAGCCACCCTGAAGAATATGTCACGCAATGGCATGAATTGGGTTGCACAACAGGTGTCGCGATCACGGACCGCGACGGTGTCTACGGCATTGTACGCGCCTTTGGGCAGGCCAAAGAACATGGCACCAAGGTGAACTACGGGGCTGAGGTTACCGTCGATGACGGGACGACCCTGGTACTTCTTTGCCAGTCACGCCAGGGCTATAGGCAGCTCTGCCGACTTCTCACCAAGGGACGACTTCGCTGCGAAAAGGGCGAGAGTAGAGTCACGTGGGAAGAAGTCTGCTTTCACAGCGAGGACCTCATCGCCTTATGGGGCGGGCATCGCAGCCGCATCACGCAAGAGACAGACATCCAGCCATGGTTGGAGTTTGTCGATACCTATGGCGACCGCTTGTACGCGATGTACACGCGCCATCACGAAGAGATTGAAACACGCGAGCAAAACCAATTGCTCAACCACGCACAGCGCTACGCCATCCCCGTCGTGGCTTCGACCGAGGTGCTCTACCACCACCCAAATCGCCGGCGGCTTCAGGACGTCATCACCTGTATTAAACACGGCACACCGCTTGATGCTGCGGGACAGCTTCTGCAGCAAAATCAGCATCACTACCTCATGCCACCCAAGGCATTTTACGAGCTGTTTGAAGACATGCCCGATGCGGTGGAGCGCACGCTTGAGGTCGATTCGCGCTGCAACTTCAGCCTGGCTCAACTTCGCTATGTCTATCCCTCTGAGCGGCTGCCGGATGGGAAGACCTCGTCGCAATGGCTGCGAGAGCTGGCCTTTGAGGGCACCAAAAGACGCTATCCAGAGGGTCTACCCGACGACGTTCGGCACCAGCTAGAGCGCGAGCTCGATATCATCGACCAGCTCGATTACTGCGGCTATTTCCTGACGATGTGGGAGGTCATCAACTTCTGCCGAACGAATAATATCCACTGCCAGGGGCGCGGTTCGGCCGCCAATAGCGTGGTCTGTTACTGCTTGGGGATTACGGCGGTCGACCCCATTCGAATGAAGCTGCTCTTTGAGCGCTTCCTATCGTTAGAGCGTGCAGAACCACCGGATATCGACCTCGACATCTCGCACGAGCGGCGCGAGGAGGTCATCCAGTGGATGTACGAAAAGTACGGGCGAAATTACGCAGCGATGGTCGCCAATATCGTGCGCTACCGCCCACGCTCCGCAATCCGAGAAGTCGGGAAGGTGCTGGGTATTCCAGAGACATCGCTCGACCGCGTGGCCAAGATGCTCTCGCATTACGAGTCACCGACCTTAAGCGATATCGAAAATGCTGGGTTGGATTTAGACGGCAAACAGACACGGCTTTTGATGGAGCTGACCGCAGAGCTTCTGGATTTCCCGCGCCATCTCTCCATCCACCCGGGCGGCTTTCTATTGGGTCATGAACCTGTGCATGACCTGGTCCCCATCGAGAACGCCACAATGGAAAACCGCACGGTCATCCAGTGGGACAAATACGATGTCGAAGCGCTCGATTTGTTCAAGGTCGACCTACTTGGGTTGGGCGCGCTGACCCACCTGCGTAAGTCGTTTGACATGCTCAAACACCACCGTGATGTCGACCTGGAAATGGCGACGATTCCGCATGGCGACCAGGACACCTACGCGATGATTACGCGCGCCGAAACCATCGGCGTCTTCCAGATTGAAAGCCGTGCTCAGATGCAGATGCTGCCGCGAATGAAGCCCTGCAAGTTCTACGATTTAGTGATCGAAGTTGGCATAGTTAGACCGGGACCGATCTCGGGCGACATGGTTCACCCCTACTTGCGAAGGCGCCGTGGCGAAGAGCCCGTTACCTACCCGCACCCCAGCTTGCAGCCTGTCTTAGAGAAAACGCTCGGCATTCCGCTCTTCCAAGAACAGGTCATGAAACTTGCCGTCGTTGCTGCGGACTACACACCGGGCGAAGCCGACCAACTGCGTCGTGACATGGCGGCATGGCGCAGCAAGGGGCGCATCGATACCCACCACAAACGCATGACGCAGCGCATGATCGCCAAGGGTATTGAACCCGAGTTTGCCGAACGTGTTTTCCAACAGATCCAGGGCTTCGGCGAATACGGATTTCCCGAAAGTCATGCGGCGAGTTTCGCGCTGATTACGTATGCGACCGCGTATATGCGCTGTCATTGGCCCGTCGAGTTTTTCTGCGGGCTGTTGAACTCGCAGCCCATGGGTTTCTACACACCTGCGACCATCATCGATGACGCAAAACGGCTAGGCGTGCGCTTTTTGCCCATCGATATTCGGATCAGTGATTGGGATTGTACCATGCAACCTATTGGCACAGATTTCGCCATACGAATGGGGCTTCGTTATATCAAGGGCATCTCTGAAAACGACTGGGAGCGGATCGAAGCTGCGCGTGCAGAATCCCCATTTACGTCGATCCGAGATTTTGTGACGCGGACGAAGGTGAACAAACGCATCTTGCACCGCTTCGCCGAAGCCGGTGCATTCGACGGCTTCGACGTCTCGCGGCGTGAGGCTCTATGGGAGATTCAGGGATTCAGCGCCGGCACCCTTCCCTTGCCGTTTGAGTCCCCGGATAGCCGACCCGAGTTTGCTGAGCTCAATGCCTTTGAATCTATCGCCTGGGACTACCAGACGACCTACCACAGCCCGCGCGGCCATCCGCTGCAGACGGTTCGAGACGAGCTCGAACGAAGAGGCCTGCCGACCGCGATCGAGGTTAAGGACTCAAAAGATGGCTCGTATCGACACTACGCAGGGATGGTCATCTGCAGGCAGCGCCCGGGCACGGCATCGGGTGTGATCTTCATGACCCTTGAAGACGAGACCGGGTTTGTGAACGCCGTCATCTGGCCCAAGGTTTACGAGAAGTACCGTTTGTTGGTGAAGACGTTGGCGTTCGCTGGCGTGTCGGGAAAGATCCAAAACCAGCAAAACGTCACACACTTAATCGTCGATCATTTCTGGACGCCACACGTCAGCTTCCGCCCTGAAAAGGTCAAGAGCCGAGACTTTCATTGATGAGGCTGACGATGATTTCGTCGACCGATTCGGCCAAGCCAATCGCGGACAGGAAAGTGACGCCTTCAAGCTCGGGGCGGGCGCGTTTAGCCATCTCGGGCACGTCTTCAAGCGTATGAGGACCGGGGGCAACGAAGTATGGAAGGATGGTCACGCCACCCGACACATCGTGAATTGCCTCGTCCAAACCTGGCGTATCGTCGATGAATCCAGCACGAACATCTCGTCCACGCTCCCGAAGTCGTTCGACGTGTCTCAGCACGGAATCCCGCGACGCCTTGTGTTTCGGCGTGCCGTGGCCCGCCAACACGATGGTGCCTTCAACACCTTCAAGCGCGACGTCTACAACGGAGTCCATCAATGGCGAGACACCAACGGGTTGGGTCACAATCGCGTCGCCCGCAATGTCTCGTACCTTCTGGGTGAAGTAGCCGTCGGACATGAAAAATGGCACGACCACACCGTCTGCGCCATCGAACACGGGTTCTTGTTTCAGAAAGGCCGCGTCGACGGTCCAACCCAAATCACGCAGCCGAGCCGCAGCACACAGCACAGGATTGTCTTCGGCATCGAGATCCGGCCAACCATGGCCAACCAAGGTGATTTGCTTTGTTGAGTGCTGCGTCATTCGAGCCCTTTTCAAAGTCCGCTCAGAACGTCAGAATAGATGCGAACTCACATCAAAAGACACCATATGAACTTCCCAATCAACCTCGTACTTCGTGGACGGCGCGTTGTGGTCATCGGCGGCGGAACGGTCGCAACTCGCAAAGCCGCAAGACTCATCAACACGGGCGCGATCGTCGTGGTTGTCAGTCCGGAGTGCTCCGAGCCGCTCGAAGCCATGGAAGACGCAGGGAAGTTGTCGATCACGCGTCGCAAATATGAACGCGGAGATTTGGACGGTGCAGCCCTTGTGTTTGCGGCCAGCGACGACGAAGCGACGAACTTCGAGGTCGCTGAACATGGTCATCAAGTTGGCGCGTTGGTGAGTGTCGTCAACGCCCCCGAAGCGGGCGATTTTTCCCTGCCAGCCTTGGTTGAGCTCGGTGGATTGCGTCTGGCCATCGATACACAAGGCTCAAGCCCGGCACTGTCAAAGGCGCTTCGCAAGCACCTCGAGGAGACGCTTCATCCAGGCTGGGGACGGGCAGCTGTCATCCTCGGCGCACTTCGAGCAGTTGTGGACGACCGTGATGACGAAGATATTCGGGCCAACTTCTGGCGAGCCCTCGTAGAGCAATTACCAGAGGCCGCAACTAGAGACGTGGATGGCGTCCGCGAATGGATCCACGACGCGATGCTTGAGTCACAGATTTCACTCGCACCGCACGAAGTCGAAACGTTGTTGAAACTGGTCTAGCCGGTGACCTTCGGATCCAGCGTAATGCTCACCGGGCAATGGTCGCTGCCAATGATGTCGTGGTGAATGTCCGCATCGCGAACAAACTCCAATGCACCTGGGGACGCCAGGACGTAGTCGATCCGCCAGCCAACGTTACGCTCGCGGATTCCCTTGCGATTGCTCCACCACGAATAACGTTCTTCCACTGGTCCGTGAATATGGCGGAATGAATCGACCCAACCCGCCTCAAACCAGAGTTCAAGATTCTCGCGTTCTTCCGGGCGGAATCCGCTGGTCTTGACGTTCTGTTTCGGTCGCGCCAAGTCGATATCTTCGCGCGCTGTGTTGAAATCGCCCATCACTAAGATCCGCTCACCCTCATCCACAAGCGGCTGCAAGCGCTCGCGTAGGGCATCGTAAAAGTCCAACTTGTATGGGATCCGGCTCAGATCTCGGTTTTTACCGCTGCCATTAGGGAAGTAGACATTGGCCACGGTTAGCTCACCAAATTTGGCCAGTTGAAGACGTCCTTCTTCGTTGAACCGCGCCTCGCCGAGGTCCGTTTCCACCTCGTCCGCCTTGAAACGGCTAAACATCGCAACACCGCTGTAACCCTTGCGTTCCGCCGAATGGTAGTACGCGTGCCAGCGCTCAGGTTCGACGATTTCGTCGTCCAATTGTTCGGTCAGCGCCTTGATTTCTTGGACACCAATAATGTGACCGGGGTCGTCGGCCAACCAATCCATAAACCCCTTCCGAATTGCGGCGCGCAATCCGTTGACGTTCCAGGAAAGAATCTTGAGGTCCTCAATTTCATCGAATGACTCGAGCATTTTGTGCGTTCTCCGAATAAAACGGCCAAAATGTATTGGCCCACGGGCGATATTTCGTTAAGCACAAAGCCAAGGTTGAAGGGAAGCAAAAAAGATGCGCGAAAAAGTAGGCCGCAACGATCCCTGTTGGTGTGGTAGCGGCAAAAAATACAAGAAGTGTCATATGCGAGAGGACGAAGCCAAGGGCGGTCCTCCGGCCGAGGCACAGCAGACGGTCTTCAAAGGAAACGTCACTTCACTTCCGCCAGTACCAGGCCATATTGCCCGGCCTGAGTACGCGGACACCGGGCGTCCTACGCCGACGCGAGAATCATGTCTGAAGACCAGCGATGACGAGATTGCTCGGATGCGCAAAGCATGTGACGTCGCACGCCAAGTGCTGGACACCGTGCTCGCCGCAGTCGAACCCGGAATCACGACCGAAGCATTGGACGACCTTGCGTACGCGAAGACCATCGAGCTGGGCGCCTACCCTTCGCCGTTCAACTACCAGAACTATCCCCGCTGCATCTGTACCTCGATCAACGAGGTCGTTTGCCACGGGATCCCCGATGACCGTGTGCTGAGCGAGGGCGAGATCGTCAATTGCGATATCTCGGTCTACGTCAACGGGATGCATGGCGATTGCTCAGAAACCGTGTTTGTGGGCGAGGTTTCGCCAGAAGCGAAGCGGCTGGTGGACTCGACGTATGAGTGCATGATGGATGCCATCAAGCTGGTCGAACCCGGGCAACCTTTCTTCGCTATCGGCCGGGCGATCGAAGAGCGCGCAAAGCAAGACGGATACTCAGTTGTGCGCGACTTCACGGGGCATGGAATCGGTAAGTATTTCCACATGGACCCTCAGGTTCTGCACTACTTTAGCCCCCGGCTGAATCAGCGCATGGAACCCGGCATGACGTTCACGATCGAACCGATGATCAACGAAGGCACGTGGCGCTGCCGGATCTGGCCGGACAATTGGACGGCTGTGACGGGCGATCTGAAGCTCAGCGCACAGTTTGAGCACACCGTTCTGGTCACTGAATCGGGCTACGAAATCCTCACCGCAGGCGACGATCTGACGCCTTGGTTCCGCCGCTAGATCTCACGTCGAAATCCTGCTGTTTCGATTCCCAATTTTGGGTGCTGCGTGCTAAGGTCTTGTAACCGAATATCGGCACTTTTTTCCGCAACACACGGAACCTTTCGATGAAGGTCCATTTGGGTCCATTCGAGATTCAGTCTCGATTTGCCACCGGTGGCATGGGGGAGATCTACCGGGGTGTGCACACCGGTCTTGATACCCCTGTGGCCATCAAGGTGATCACGGGCCCGAATGCGTTGGTGCCAGAATATCAGGAAGAGTTCCGCCGGGAAGTTCAAGCCGTCGCGCGCCTCGCCCACCCAAACATTGTGCAGGTTTTCGACTACGGCGTACTTCCCGAGGAAGTTTCGGAGATCAGCTCGGACCTTGTGCCAGGCGCGCCTTACCTTGTGATGGAGTACGCCAGCCGCGGGTCTCTGGCCAACCAGATAGAGCCGCTGAACTGGCGCGACCTCAAGAACATCTTGGTATCGGTGCTCGGCGCGTTGTCCCACGCCCACGCCCGCAACGTGATTCACCGCGATATTAAGCCGGGCAACGTGCTTTTGGGCAGCTACCACGAGACGCCGCCGCGCATCATCCTCACCGACTTTGGTGTGGCGCACGCGACCGATTCGCAGACGCGAACGGATGCCATGGAATTCACGTCTCGAAGTACCGAGGAAGCCTCGGGTACGCCTCGCTACATGGCGCCCGAGCAGTTCATGGGCAAATGGCGCGACTACGGTCCGTGGACCGACCTGTATTCGGTCGGAATCATGGCCTACCACCTGGCTTGCGGAGAGCTGCCGTTCCAGGGCGCCACTTTCATGATGTTGGCGATGGCGCACATCAACAACGACTTCCCTGCACTGAAACCCCGCATCGACGTTCCAGATGGATTCGAAGATTGGGTCCATCGCATGTGCGAAAAGAAGTTCACCGACCGCTATCAGAGCGCAGCTGATGCTGCATGGGGTCTGATGGAGTTGAACGACTCGGCGCTGCTGTTCAGCGAACTCAGCGCGATCGCCGGTGAACACGAGGAAGAGGACGATTTCGACGATTCGACGGACATGCTTCCGACCCGAATTGACTTCGCTCCGCCCGAAGCATTGCGCGTCTTCACGATGAGTAAGACCGAGACTCAGGACTACCCTGACGCTCCCGCGATGCCATTGACCTGGGAAGAAGCTGAACCACCAACGGCTGAGCTTTCGATGCTGGGCGCGGGTTTGGGACTTCTAGGTCTGCGAGCAATCCCAGTGGTCGGCCGCGAAGGCCTTCGAACCACGCTGTGGGACAGTTTCAAGAGCGTATACTTCGATGGTGAGCCACGCGTCGTCGTGTTGCGCGGCTTGTCCGGCACCGGCAAGACACGCATGGCTGAGTGGATTGGCCAACTGTCCGAGGAAATCGGCGCGGGAACCGTGTTCGTTGCCAGCCACAGTCCAACAGGTGGCCCCACGCACGGGCTCAGTTTTATGCTGACAACGCACTTCCGGAGCGCCGGATTGACCGCCGAAGACATGGGCGAGCGTGTCGACGAGTATCTGGACCGCGAAGGCGTCAGTGACCAAACAGAAACTCGCGCATTAACCGAGATTATGCGCTCAAACCTGGTCGAGGCTGACCGGACGTCCAAGTTCATGGCGTTCCAGTCCATGGCCCATCGCTACGGCTTCATCCGTCGGGTGTTAGAGCGCGCGAGTCATCGCCGGCCTGTCGTCTGCATCTTGGACGACGCGCAGTGGAGCTGGGACTCGCTGGGCTTCGTCAAGGACGTGCTCGAAGCAGACGAAAAGCATCCGGTGTTCTTTGTTGTCACCATCAAAGACGAAGCGCTCGTCGAACAACCCGACGAGCAACGTGCCCTAGCCCAGCTTCTGGTGCGCCCAGAAACGATTGAAGTGTTCGTTGACCCGCTTAGCGAAGAGGACATTTCAGACCTTGTGCGCGCCCACCTTGGGCTGCCTGACGACCTCGCCGAAAACGTGGCTGAGCAATCCGGCGGAAGCCCCCTCTTTGCCATTCAGCTTGTCGAGGACTGGGTCAAACGCGGGATTTTGGAAACCGATGGTCAGCACTTCGTCGTGCGCCGCGGTGAAACTGCAACGTTGCCGCAAGACCTGGCAGCATTGTGGGAGAGCCGAATCAACTTCCTGGTCGAACAGCTCTCGATGCCTGATTCGAACGAGTCGCGCATCCAGATTCTGGTCGACCCTGATGTCGCACGACGCAGCCTCGAATTGGCGGCAGCGCTGGGCCGAGATGTCGTGACTAAAGAGTGGCTCGAAGTCTGTGACCGAGCACGTGTCAAAGCCGTGGTTGGCATCGTCGACGAGATGATTCGCCTTCGCATGGCCACCCCACTGCCCGAGACCGAAGGCTTCTCGTTCATCAATATTCAGCTGTGGGAAGCCCTAATCCGCTCCGCGAAAAACAACGAGCGTTGGGTCAGCCACAACATGAAGTGCGCGCAGGTATTGACGTCACTTTATGACACGGAACAACCCGGCCTCGCACAGCGCGTCGGACGGCACTTCCTTGCTGCAAAGGCCTATCAGCTGGCAATCACCTGTTTGGAAGAAGCCTATCAACGCGCGCATGGCGCATCAGAACACGGCGAGACCGACGCGATTCTAGAACTGCTGGAGCGCTCCTACGAAGAGATGGATATCGATTCGTCGGACTCGCGCTGGGCAGAACTTTGGGTGCGTCGCGGGGTTCCAATGATCTACGCCGAAGATCAGGAGACTTTCGACGCCGGTGTTTCCCTTCTGACCAAGGCCGAACGTGCAAGCCGGGCTGCTGGCCACAACAAGAAGCTGGTCAGCATTCTTCGCGCACAAGCGTGGGCCGCCGCGTTGTCAGACTCACCGGAAGACGGGCTAGAGAAAATCAACGAAGCCATCGAGCTCTCCGGCGACAAGACCAGCATGCTGGCGCCGTGCAAACGCACATTGGGTCATATCAAGTTGGTCACCGGCGACTACACGGAAGCCGAAGAAGCACTCCAAGAGACCCTCTCGCTAGCGCCTGATTCGATTCCAGCGGTTTGGGCACAAGTTGAGCTGGGTGCCTGTGCTTGGCGATTGGGGCGATTTGATGAGGCCGAAACACTGCTTGAGCTAGGCCGGCAACAGGCTGAACAGCACGACATCAAGCTCGCGTGCGCGGTAGTCCATGAAGTCCTGGGGCATATTGCATTCCAGAAAGACGACTACCAGACAGCTTACGACGAACACGCGCAGGCGTTTGAGATTCGCGAGATGACTGGCGATGGGTCCACGACTCGAAAGCGGTCATGGGAACTCATGGCGCGAAGTGCGGTGTTGCTCGGTAACTACGATGAAGCGAAGGCAATTGCCTCTCAGCTGCAACGGGCATTGCAAGGCGGCGCACGGGCCATCTTCGTTCACCCCGCAGACCTCCTGCTCGCCATCGCCGCGGGACAGCAAGAATGGGATGACTGGGACGACCTGGTTGAATCAGCTCTGCAGTTCGACCGCCCCATCGAGTCATGGCACGTCGAGATTCTAATCAATGCCGGCCGAAGCGCGATGCGTGCCGGCGAGGCGACTCGTGGTCGCGAAATGCTCGAGCAATTGCTTGAGATGCTGGACTCAGAAGGTCTCTACGAAGAGCTTCAGGTCGAAGTGACCGAGCTCGTCGACGATTTCGCCATCGAAGAAGAGCTCGATGAGCTGACGATGCTTCAGGAGGAATTCCACCAGAGCGAAGCATCCGATGATGAAGTTGAAGAGGACGAAGGCAGCGAGGCCGAATCGAGCGTGGCCGAGGCTGAAGAGCCCGAAGACGAGTTCGGGGTACCCGAAGCCCTGGAACAATCGCTTGGCACCCGCGAAGACTCCGAACCCGACGAAGAATATAGCGGCGTTCAGATTGTGAATATCGCCGATATCGCTGCAATTACCGATCAGAGCAGTGGAAGTTTTGCTGCCGTCGTGCCCGATTCTGGATTCCATAAACTCTATGAGGATCCTGATGAAACGGGCGAACTCGAAGTCAGCGAGGGCGAAGACGAAAGCGAAGACGAAGATGTCGACGCTGTCCGGGAATTCGCAGCTACCGGCGAGAAACCCGGCGCTGAAGGAGGTGGCAACACCGCCATCGGGAATCCCAATCACCTGTGGCCAGCTATCGATCGCGAGAGCGATGTTAGCGAGGCATCGGAAGCCGACTCCGAAGACTAACTCGGCATTTCTCTTGACATTCCTGTCGCCGCCGTACTATTCCGGCGTGCATTGCTAAAGAAGTTTTCCACAACTTTGTTAACTAAGTTCGCCTTGGGAAAGGTATTTCCACGGCAACAACTACAGGGAAAATCAAATGAAGAAACTTGTAATCCTTTTGGTCCTCGCCATGTTCTCGTTCGCATGCAGCGGAACTCCTGAAATGCCAGACGCCGACGCAATGGCGGATGAAGCAGCCAAGGAAGCTGAAGCAGAGCAAAAGAAGATGGAAGAAGATGCGGCTAACCAGGCTGCAGAAGCTATGAAGCTCGACATCGTCGACACCGCTGCTGCAAACCCTGACTTCGCAACGCTCGTCCAAGCTGTCACGGCTGCTGAGCTTGCTGAAACGCTCAAGGGCGAAGGTCCTTTCACCGTCTTCGCTCCAACCAACGACGCTTTCGCAGCTCTTGGTGAAGAGAAGATTGCTGAGCTCATGAAGCCAGAGAACAAAGAGCAGCTTGCTACCGTTCTTAAGTTCCACGTTGTCCCAGCTAAAGTTATGGCTGCTGACGTCACCACGATGGAAGCTGACACGGCTGCTGGCGTTAAGGCTGCTGTGAACGTCGCTGAAGACGGAACGGTCACCTACGCAGGTGCAAAGGTCGTCAAGACCGACATCGAGTGCACGAACGGCGTTATCCACGTCATCGACGCAGTCGTTATGCCACCAGAGCAGGTTGCTGCTAAGGCAGAAGCTAAGTAATCTCCCCGAGATTACAGCTAAAGAGCGCCGTGATTTCACGGCGCTTTTTTTGTGCCCAAACGAGGTAGTTACGATGAGTGAGCGCGGGCAGAGACGACAGGAAATCGATTCGTTGGAAGAGCTTCAGGCTGCAGCCAATGAACGACGCGACCTTTCGGACTGGGTTATTCAAGGCATCGACCTGAATGGTGTCGACCTTAAGCAGGTCAATCTGAAGAACACATTGTTCTTGGGCTGCAACGTCGGTCCACACCACCAGACAATCTTGGACGGTGGCGGCCATGTCCTGCCACCCTTGGGCGAATTGCCCTATGACCCGTATCGCACCGGACTGTATTCGGTTGACGAGCTGCTGCAAGGATACAAAGAAGGCGGCTATACCAACAGCTGTGACTTCAAGATCTACGAACACTTCGACCGGGCGCGCAATCACCCCAGTGGCGTGTCTGTCCGTGAGGCATTCGCCCAGCGGGTACATGACCATGCTATCGACGACGGGCTTGAAGAGACGATTGCTGTCCATCGCGGCAACGGCATCGTTGGCATTATGGGCGGACATAGCACCAAGCGTAATGACCCGTATTTTGCAAAGGTCGCTCACCTGGCCTGGCAATTGACGCGTGACGGGTTCTTGGTCGCTAGCGGCGGCGGCCCCGGAATCATGGAGGCGGCAAATCTGGGAGCGTTCTTGGCCAGCTATGCCAACCCATCGGCAGTTGATGAGGCAATCCAGATGTTGTCTGTTGCGCCCAAGTTTGATGGGGGGCAAGAGGAAGGCACGCCGGAGTATTTGGAGGCCATCCGTAACTACATCCGTGTGGCACGCGGAGTTGTTGAGCACTTCTTTGGCGACGCGTCTGGCGAGGTCGCGCAACGTCTGAACAGAGAGAAAGATCAACCCGCCGATAGCCTCGCCATCCCCACCTGGTTCTACGGACACGAGCCGACAAACCTGTTTGGGAATCATGTCGCAAAGTACTTCTCGAACAGCCTGCGCGAAGACGGTTTGTTGGCCATCGCAGATGCTGGTGTCGTGTTTGCTCCCGGCAGCGCAGGAACCCTGCAGGAGGTCTTCATGGACCTCGCACAGAACCACTACGCGACATTTAAGGTCCGTAGCCCAATGGTGTTTCTGGGCACGGAACGCTTCGACACGCTGTTTGAGTTCATCCAGGGATTCGTGAAACAGCGCAATATGGAGGGCGTCTACGGCGACATGCTGACGCTTTTGGATGAACCCGCTACAATCGTTGAGTTCATCAAAACGCACCCACCGCGGCCTCGAGAAGTGAAGACGCCGCTCTACGACTTGATTTGAGGTAGCCGATGCGATTTCTAGTTTTGTTTTTGTTGGTTGTTCTGGCCGGTTGCTCCGAAGACGAGAGCGGCAACAACGCAAATAATATGTCGAATAACGGCAATAATTCGAACAACGTCAACAACGTTAACAACGTTAACAATTCGAATAACGTGAACAACGTGAACAACGTGAACAACGTCAACAATTCGAATAACGTCAACAACAGCAACAACGCGAACAACAGCAATAACGCGAACAACAGCAACAACGCGAACAATACGGTCGCCGACATGGGTGCTGACATGAATATGTCAGATGCTGGCATGGATATGGGAGCGGACCCGTATGCCGGACGTCCATTGGGTCAGTGTGCTGTGTCTGCGGATTGCCCTGAGAATCCAAACGGTAAGCTCTGCAATCGCCTGCTTCCGGGCGGAAGTTGTGGTGCATGTGGCGATGACAACCACTGTGATGACACGTGCTTCGTTGGAACCTGTGTAACGACCTGCAGCGACGAAAATGACTGCCCACCTGGGTTGGTATGCACGTCAGCTGGGCGTTGCGGTGCGGCGCTGTGTGTGAATGACGTCTGCCCGATTCCGTTCTACGGCTGTAGCACGTCGAATCGTTGTCAACGCATCGACTGCACGGGCGATGCGTCCGTATGTCCCGCTGGCACAACCTGCGCTGCAAACATCTGCATCGAAGATCGCCTGCTGAACAATTAGAGCCCTGGCAGACAGCTCATCGTGCCACTCAATAGGTCAGGCAGACAGCTATAGCCATTGCGGCAATCGTTGTCAGACGTGCATGACTTCGTGCACGTGATCGGTGAGTTGGCGAAAGCGTTGAACGTGCAGACCGAACCGGCCGGGCATGTGCCTCCCATTGGGAAGCAAAGCGTCGTGCAGTAGCCGCCGGGCGCCGAGAGCTCACACGTCGCGAGCCCGAGCCCTCCGCCAACACCGCAATCAGCATCCGAGGCGCATGGCGCGCCGATACCAGCTGCCGCGTCACAGGTGTTGTTTGCTGTGCATCCTTCGCCGGACGGGCACACGCCGCAGTCCAAAGCTTGGCCACAACCATCGTTGGCTTGACCGCACTCGAAGCCTTGCGAAGCGCACGTTCGTGGCGTGCAGTTGCAGTCCGAATCGTTTTGGCTTGAGCAGTTTGACGGGCAGCATCCATCGCCGCCCTGGCAGACGGTCACGGTGTCATAGATGCATTGAACGTTGCAGTTGTCGGCCGAGCCGATGAGCGTGTCGGTCGTGCAAGCGACGTTGTCGTTACACGATGTGGGGCAGTTGCCGTCACATGTCTCCATGCCGTCGAGCTGGCCGTTTCCACAAGCGCCCGAGCAGTCTGAGTCGTTGCTGGGTGTGCATGCTGCTGGGCAACATCCGTCGCCGCCCTGACAGACTTGGACCGGCGTTGTTTCGCAGCGAGCGTCACATGAGTCGGCTGTTCCAACCAATGTGGCGCCCACGCAAGCATTCGGGCTGGCGCACGAGGTTGGGCAGTCTCCATCACACGTCTCGCCCTCATCGATCGTTCCGTTTCCGCAATCGCCCATGACCTGGCTGCAATCCGAGTCGTCGTCGACGGTGCAACCTGGCAGGCAGCATCCGTCGCCGTCATCGCAGATTTGGATGGGGACGAAGTCACAACGCACCGAGCACGTGTCTGGGCTGCCTTTGACCACGCCTTCGCTGCAAGCTTCCGGTGATGGACAGGACGCTGGGCAGTCACCATCACAGGTCTCTGGACCTTCGACGACGCCGTCCCCACAGGTGTTTGTGCAATCGCTATCGGTCGTGGAGTCGCACCCGGTGGGGCAGCAACCGTCGCCGTTGGCGCACGCGATGGGTTCGACGATGCAGCGGGCAGTGCAGGCGTTCGCGTCTCCATCCAAGACAGCCGTGCTGCACGCGGGTGCAGAACACGAGTTGGGGCAAGCGCCCTCCCCACTTTCGATGCTTGGATCACAGATTTCGCCGGGGTCCAACGCACCGTTCCCGCAGGTCCCGCCTGTATTCGGCGACTTGCCCTTGTTCTTGCTGGTATCGCTTCCGCAACCAACAAAGAGCCCAACCGCGACCATCAAAATGAGTAGATATATACGCTTCATTACATCTCCAGAGATGTGCGGAGTTCACAGCAAAACGCGCCGTAAATCAAGCGTTCCGCGGCATGCTTTTAGGATCTTTCAGGCGAAGCCCGGTACTGGCGTCAATCCCACAGACAGGTCTCAGGGAAGCCGGTTTAGCGGGGCTTCCCGTTCGAGCTTATGAACTACTGGACCGGTCAACCACCAATCCCTGCCATCGAAAAACGGAAGAACTGCGTCGCGTGGGTAAAACGAGTGAAGTGACACACCGTCTGTGGAACTTGAGTCGTAGACGAGAATTCCTTGGTCGCACATCAGTATCCGGTCTCCGCCGGCTCCAATAAGTCTTGAGCGTTCATTGATGGGAAACTCATCATACATCTCCAAACCCGGAGAATTGCGAAGCACAGTCAGCTTGCGTGAACACTCCTCACAGTTGCGCGACAGTCCTGTCGCTTCACGAAAGTCGCCATCGATGGAATGCGTGACGTAAATGTTTTCGGCATCTACCTGTACGGGGTCGAGCCAACGGTTTGCAAACCTATGACTCGACTCCAGGCGAAATCCGTTTGATTGGCGCCGCATGCGCCAAATCACGCTGTCGAAGAAGTTGTCGTCAGTCGGTGAGTGACCTTGTGTGACTAGTACATCGCCGTCGTACCAGACTGGGTACCCTTGAACGTTCATTGCATCTCCAAATCGCACCGCCCCGTCTTGCATCGTCAGCTCGCGTACAAAGACAGCGTGGTGTGGGATACCGTCAACGTCCGGAACCTTCTTGCGGGTCACAACCAAAAGTCCTCCCTGAGAACTCAGAACATGTACAGCCTTCACCAACTGGAGTTCGAAGCCGAATCGGCGAGGCAGTCGGACTCAAGACCGCGAAGTGGAATGCGACCTGGCCTGCGCTGGAATCTCTGTAGTGCAGCACGGTGCGGTCTTGAAACGTGTTTACATACGTAAAGGAATCGTAACGTTGAGAAAACGCCGGCACATCGAGGGACGAAAATTGGAATTCGGACGCGTATTCGAGTTGGAAAAGCTTAGGTTCGACAGCCGGGTCTTTGAGCCATGCGCTAATCGTCGAGCCATCGCCAGTCATGTAGTACCTCGCGCCCAACAAGGGAAACACGCGAGACTCGCCATCATCTGGAGACGCCCCAGATTCGAGGACGTCCCATTGGCTTGCCCATCCAAAGTAGGGTTCCTTTCCACGGACAATGAGGTCGCCGACTCGGCGCAAGTGACGCGTCACCATTGGCATCGAAGTGCGCGAGGTCAACCGCACTTCATCCCGGATCGAGTACAAATCCAACGTGCTATTCGGTTCCTGTCCGAAAGTGTCTATGCTGTGCACACTCTCACGCGTCGAGCCAATGTGATCGAAGTTGCCGTCGATCGTACCTGCAAAGCTGAACACCCCATCGCGCAGTTTGTACACGTACAGCAGGTCGCTCTCTAGCGGGTCGAACCCAATGACCGTAAACTCGTCATACGAATGCTGAACTGTCTTCGTCAGTCGAGTAGGCGCATTCAATGTCTGTGGCGTTAGCTCGCCGTGGCGGTCTAGGACCACAATGGAGGTTTCTCCCGTGTCCGGGGCGGCTTCAAAAATGACGGTGAATCTTCCGACATTCGACGAGGAATAGACGTCGTTTCCATACGGCTCGACATTCGGTGGTGACATCTGTTCTTCCAATCGAAATTTGGATACCACTCCTGAATCCCCATCATCGAAAACAATCAAAGAATCGTCTTCTACCCACGCGCCTTTGACCTGTTCGAAGCCTTGGAACGAGATCGTACCGTCCAAAACGTCGATGCTTGATACGCCCCTGTCAGTCACAATTGCCGCATACGAAGACCTGTCGACGAACTCGATGACCTTCCATCGGTAGTCCAGTGCGAATTCATGTAACAGTCTCGGCTGCTCTAAGTCGGACACGTCCCAGACTTGAGCAACATTTCTATCGCTCAATAACATCAGGTCTCCGCTGAGAGACACGTGGCCATTCAAAGTGGCAGGAATCTCTTGGACTTGGAGTCCCGCTGGCGTGAACGTCAACACACGAACCCCTTGAGGCATCGATACCCACAATCGACCTTCCGCATCACGAGCTTGCTGCCACCATCGATCGTCTTCCCGCTCGCGATAGACAAGTCTCGGTTCCTCCGGCGTAGCCAAGTGATACACCGAGGTAATCAGCTGTCTTTCGGGTCTGGTGGTGGTTCCTGAGCGTCGGACGTGACCCTGAAAATCTATCCGTGTCACCACGTAATCATCAAAACGCTGCAGTTCGTTGACCGGGAAGCTGACATCTCGCCAGACTATTGTGGGCTCATCAGATTCGAAGTCCATTACGACCAAACCCGATTCATCGCCCAAAACCAAGTGCTTCGAATCAAACCAAACTGATGAGCTTCTTCTGAATGGTCCGGAGGGGCCACACACATTGTCTGCGAACGGCCAAGGATACTGAACATCATAGCTTGAATCGACGGAAACAAACTCAATCGGGTCGACCTCTATGTCCGGCACATGCTCTGGCGGCTCAACACGTTTTTCCAGAGTATCCTGCCCGCACGACGTCACGAAGAGTGCGAATAGGAAGATTGGTAGGTACTGCATGGCTCTCCGTTCAAAAACGAACGGTCGATGATTAAGCCAATTCCATGCCACGCTGCGCTTGCACGGAGTTTACCCACGATCAAACCCTTATAAGCAGTTTAACTGAAACTGCTTATACCTTGACCTATAAGCAGTTTCACCTAAACTGCTTATATGGAGCGATTGTCGTCACCAACACAGCTACTCTACGCCGAGCTCCTGCAATCACTTCTGGTTGCAGCGAACCCGAAACGCGGCGTCTCCTTCCATACGAAAGAGGTGGATGGAAATCGCTATTGGTACATGGATTATGTGCTGGGTGAGCAGCGAAATGCCTACTACCTGGGACCTGCCGATGAAGAGTTGACGGCGCTCATCAACACGATGAAAGCCAACTGGAGCGACGACGCTCCTGACGCGAAAGCGCGGGCGAAGCTGGTCGCGATGGTCCGTGCCGGTGGTGCAACTGAGATTTCCGGCCGACATGCGCGCGTCCTTGAAGCACTGGCTCAAGCAGGAGTGTTTGCCGTTGGCGGAGTGCTCGTTGGCTCGCACGCCTTCGCGCTGATGGGCAATATGTTGGGGGTTCGCTGGGAAAAGGCCGCCATGCGCACTCAAGATGTGGATATCGCCAAGGACTACACGATCCACGTAAACGTACCCTCGGCCGACCTACCGCAGGCATTGGACGCCACGGAGCTTGGCTTCATTCCAGTACCGTCGCTTAACCGGAAGGCCGCATCGACATCGTTCAAGGTTCGCGGCGAGGAGCTTTCGGTCAGCGTGCTAACGCCGATGCGAGGCAAACCCGACGGCTCGCCAATCACAATTCCTGGCCTTGGCACAATGGCCGAACCACTGCGTTTTCTGGACTACCTGCTTGAAGACACACAGCCAGCCGCTGTTCCAGTGCGACAAGGC
Organism: bacterium; assembly: GCA_030427705.1. Taxonomy (GTDB): domain Bacteria; phylum Myxococcota_A; class Bradymonadia; order Bradymonadales; family Bradymonadaceae; genus JAUIBR01. The sequence continues at coordinate 86,478 of JAUIBR010000002.1, forward strand.
GTGTTGGTTCAGGTGCCATCCCCTGCCCGATTCGCGCTACACAAACTCGTTGTCTCACAACGGCGACCAGCCGCGTTTGCAACGAAGTCGACCAAGGACATTCGCCAGGCTGAGTTGGTCCTCGAAGTGCTGTTGGAGGACCGTCCTGGAGATATCATGTTGGCGTGGGAAGCGGCTGAAATGATGCCCGCGAAGTTCATGAAAGAGCTGCAACTGGGTCTGAAGCAGTGCGCAGCTCTCATTCGCGAAGAGATCTTGGCTCTCGGATGAACAGCATCCACAGGCGCTGTTTGCTTCGCTCCTCTGTCGAAGCTACCCTTTCTCAATCCGTGACTGATGTTGGGCGTACTCGTGAAACGACTTGCTTCGATACAATTGATCGCGCTTTCTTTGGTTGGCTGCGTGGACTCCCCACAAACCGACACCAAGGCTTCCGAAGGCGATTTCGACACGAAAAACGCTATTCGGTACCTAGCGCCGAACGTCGATGAAACCAGAGACCCAATGTCCGATGAGACGGCGGTGTATGACCTTTGCTCATTCACCAACGCAGACCTGATAGCTATCGTCAGAGTAGTAGAGCCTCTTGATTTATACGTTGGCTGCCCAGACGGCACGGCGCGCGAGTACGTCACTCACCATCGAGTCAAAGTAGAAGTTGTGGAGGAATTGAGCGGGCCGATTGGGGTGGAGGAGTTTGAGTTGGGCTTTCAACACAGCCTGGGATACGAGCCAGGCAGGACCTTCCTGACCAGCATTGTGGTCGACAACAAGAATTTCTTTTCGGCTGTCGCGCTAGAGGTAGAACTGACTTCTTCAGTGCAGTCGGTGGCTCCGCCGATTGACGATTCGCCGTTCACGGTCGAACTGCCGGAGACGCTCGGCGAGCTCAAATCTCAAATGGAAGGCAACCCAACACCCACTGAGGTCTGCGAGCCGAGGGCGGCTCAATTGAGATATGACCGTTCACTCTTCGTCGGTCTGTACACAAACGACGTCGGGGATGCCTGCCAGATTTCCGAGCTTCGACCGTAGTAAGATTCAGGACCATGTGACTGTGAATAAATGCACCCAAGTATTTGTTATTTTCGCTCTATTGACTTCGTGCGCAGCAGAACCTGAATCGGCCTCGCCGATGCCCGACATGGCAATCGAGGATTCCGCACCAGATCAAGGCGATTTGGTGGACTCCGCTGATATGGTCGTGTCGTGCTACGAGCTAGACCGAGAGGAATGTCTTGCGCGAAATCAGACCGGATGCTTGTCGCTGCTGCTTTACACCTGGAATGAGGCGGATAACTGCATTGATTACGGTTCACAGGACACCATGTGCGTTCCGGAATCGACCGTCCAAAGCAATACAGAAGCTTCCATCATTGGTCCGGATGGGGAATGCATTGTGATTTCCGAAGGTGTCTCGACGCTTCCTGGTTACCAAGTTTATCAACATGTCGGTTGCAGCTGCGATCCAGATACGAATGGCCTGCCAACGACCGAAGGCTGTGATCCGGCTCCGTCTTCATGTACGGATTAGTCCTGCAGCACCGAACACGCTGCGAACAACTCGCTCAGATCCTGAATGAACTGGGGAACGTAGGTTGAGAACTCAGGGTCAGATTGAAAACTAGGGTGCTCCCTCAACCTCAGTATCCCCGGACTAGTCGGTGTGCCAAAGTTCAGACGTTGTAGATTCGCGGCCCGTTGGAGATAGTCCTGGTCGTTGTCGTCTTGCACGTGCTGTATAGCGGCCTCCCAGTCTTCCTCTCGCATGTCAGTCACGACACGAAACACGTCCAACGCATGATGGCGACCATTATCGGATTTCTCATCTGGGCTATCCTTGCGGTCCTCGAATGCATGCAGCTTCAAGATGACATAGTTCATCGCCGATGGGATGTTCACACTCACGCCCGACCGAAACTCCAGACTCACGGGGAATTTTGAGATTCCTTGTGCTTCTTCGGTGACTCTCGCATGTATCCCACTTACGTGATGAGGACGTATTCTCGGTCCATTAATCTTCACCTGACGCCGCTCATCCACCGGCTTTGGCGCAAGAAGATCGACCTTAACCTCGATGTCATCAGCAACCTTGCGGGCGAATTGATAGTGTTTCGCTATCGACCGATACTCCATGTCGCGTAACACGCCCTTCAAAGCCTCCATCTGCGGCGCACTCACAATGACTTCTACGGTCAACATGACGTCCAAGTCCGATGTGGTGCGAGAGATCGGGCGTTTCGGATATCGTGGCGAACGCCCGGCAAGATCCAAAGAGATGTCCCGGAGATAGAGCCCCATTCCCCCGGCCAGAAGAAACTCCACGCCAGCCTCGTCGAGTGCCTGTTGCAAAATGGCCAGCTCATCGGTCAGGTAATCAAACACCCTAGCCTCCAATTTGGCTTGGCAGGCGACGTAGTAACTCCGATGCAGTTTCCAACTCGCGCTTTCCGCCTCGGTTTCTGAGCGCGAGATAAGACTCCAAGGCCGAAGCCCATCCGTCCTTCTGGTCGAAGAACACCCACTTGTCAGGCGTCGCGATGAGCGTGGTGTTGTAAAACCGCTCGTCGACAAGGGACTCAAGCTCCTCTATTTGCTGCCATCGGTCCGCCTTTACGTAGATGTTGTTCTCCAAAGGTGGATTTGTTGCTGTGTATCGAGCCGAAGAGTCTTCCGGCGCCCTCACCCAGTTTCCTGCACCAAGTGTCCGATTCAATAGGTCATCCAATTCGTCTGGATTGATCTTCAGACGAAGCTTCTCTCCTTCACGAGGCCGCTGGTAACGCTCCTCGAGAGTTTTGAGCAATCGTTCTGCCTGAAGGATAGAAATCGCGTCCCGGCTCTTTTCAATCATCACATCAGTGTCCAACGCCTTAAGCGCTTTGGAAACAGTCGATAGTGCGAGTGTTCCTCCATGTCGGTTGAGCGCCTCTTGGACCTCGGAGACACTGCTGTAGGTGTTCTCGTTCAGCAGCATCAACCTTGCGACCATCGATGTATCACCAGCGTAGATGTTCTTGATGGCGCGCGAATTGGGATACTTGTTTTGCCTGTCTTGCCTGACTGCGACGAAGTCGTCTCCTACCAACATGTAGTTTCCGTTTAGATCAACGGCTCCTACCCCAACGGCGTAGCGACTGAGCACTTCGATAACACTACTTGTGAGGTATCTGACCACCACAACCCGCAAGTCTCCCTTTTGCCCCGTGGAATTCGCGTGAACTAACTCGTTTCTGAGTTCCTTAGGCCCCACGTCCGCACGAATCTCGAAGTCAATCCTTCGACGTTGCCCCAGCCACACGATGTCAAATGCCCCCTTTGCATCAGTAAGAGTCAAGGACTTGGGATCGATGGTCAGGGGCGCTAAGAAGTCCTCAGGCTCCTCCGTTAACGCGGCCTCGAAGATTCGAACTGCTTTCTGTACTTCCATGGTTTCCCATTACTAACATTTTCCCATACGAGAAAACACCAATCATGGGAAAACACTACCACGCCATTTTCCCGTTTTAAAGATTTTCCGAGTTGAGAAAACCAATATTTCAGGAAAAACAAGGAAAGTATGGTTCGCTGTTGTCATCGAGTCCAAGACTCGGGCTGCAGGACAGAACGTGAAGAACCATCGAAGTCAAAAGCGACTAAATGCGCCCCGGAGCAACGCAAATCGTATCCAAGAAGCAAACTTGTTCGGCGCTGCAGTCATCCTGAGTCTCACATGCTGGTGCGCCATGGCAAACTCGTCGTACACAAAAGGGGGTTTCTGGCGTTGAAGCACATTCGGAGTCCAGGTCGCATTCTGGCCAGGTATATGTGCCCGCTGTTTCATTAAGCGGCCCTCTATCGTGGTCAAAGAAACACGCTAACTCCGGGTCGTCTTCATTCCATATGCGTCCGCAACCGGTTGAAGAGTAACACTCATCAAATGCGTTGCACTTTTCTCCCCGCGGACAGTCGGTATCACGGTCACACGGACAGCTTTCGCCGAAACCGCAGCCCTCGGGTGTCGTGACGTCGTCTGACATGTCGGAATGTACCTCCATGTCAGCCACGCTTCCGAAGTCCAGACCTGAATCGGTGGAGTCATCGGATTCTCCGGAAGAACAACTGAACAACAGAAACACAAATATCAGGATGCTAAGGCGCAAGGCGCACTCCAACTCAAAGCAGTTTGTTTGTGTAGCACGTCTTGGAGTGTTTCGCGCGTCGTCATTGGACATGTCAGGGTCTCAGTGGCAGTGTCACCTGTCTGCTTCACAGGATAACGGGTGAGAAGTGTTTAAACTCAACTGTTTGCATTTCATGGCAATCTCTCTTGTAGCCCTCGTCGGATGTGCCGGGAAGCAAACACCTCACGTGTCTCCGGCGCGTGGGACTACCACGATAGATTTTGCCAAGTGTGTGGCCGAAGATCCAAATCGGTGTCCCGTCCGAACCTATGGCAACCTGCCTATTCCGCGGCGCGTTACGGGTCGTGCAATACATGTTCGGTTTGGCCTCGGAGATCATGAGATCGGGCGGGAGTTCGAATGCGTCGAGGGTGAGGTCCGAGCCTTCACTCAAAACGAGCTTGTTTTTGTTTGTGGACCAGAATTGGTCGAGTTCACGGTATTTGTGCAAGATGGAAAACGGTCCGACTTGTCCTTTCATGAAGGACACGTCGCAGATCCAAGTTTCACCATCTTCGTTGCCTCGGGAGTGGTAGAATATCGAACAGAACTTGCATCGGAATGCGCACGATTTGATTTAACTTACAGAAACGCGGCGGTTCGCACGGCAAAACCTGTTGTTTTCACGCCAGTAAACCAGAAGCCGATAACCTGCGAGTTTTGAGATTCCGCGACGGCCGGCGAGGCTTCTGTATCGCGGTCCGCTTGAATCGACTGCGACGTTCAACGACCGACGGCCATGACGACGAGACCTTCAGCAGCGTTACGTGAAGAGAGGATTAATGTGCCGTCTGGAGGTTCAATGGTTTTTCAGATTCTTACCCGAAGCCTCAGTGTTAGGCCCGAATTTTCGGCTTGTTAGTCGCACTTCACTCCCAGAACCATGTCACCTCGTAAGCGTGCTCGACTACCTGCTCGTACACATCCACCATTGTCTGGGCAAATGCGAGCGTTTCAGGAGCGACAACCATCCTCATCTCAGGGACGTCGGGATTCGCCCGCGCATCCCTGATAGCGCTCAGTCCATCGCGCAACAGCTGCAACGTTTCCGGCGGATTTGGATCGGTCCACTGTTCAATCCATCCAGCATCCGTGTGGTAGAATAGAGCAAAACCCGTGAACTCGCCTGAAGGGGGAGTGTAGACTTTCATGAGAGCGTTCAACCAAGCCTCCCATGCGCTTACCACCACCGCTTTGGCCCCATCTCTAATGACGACAACCCTGATTTCTGATTCACCCTCATATCCGGAATAGAAATCATGATAATCGTCGCTCTTCTGCTTGTTCTTTTTGTTCTTCCTGTTCCATTTCACCATAACATCCTCTTGGAAGACGAGGTTTATCCGTCCGACTCAAGAGAGCTAATTAACTTCGGCCTCACCACGCGTTTCTTCAGCTCGCTTTTTCTGTCATTTGTTCCGGAGTGTGGATCGATCGCCCGAAATCAGGGAGAAGAAGCTACTCCATTTGGCTTGGAAACCACGAAGAAACGCTTGGAGTGTCGGTGAGTTTCCAGCCACGCCAATCGGCCCCAGCCTATACGAACACATAATACAGTATCTCAGAAGATAAAAACTGCCGCCAAACACTGATACAAACACCCGAAAGTTCTTCGGTTTCATTGGTTGGCATGAATCTCGCTCAGAACGAGTCAACCCCCATTCCACGGAGAAGGACTTGAAATCTGCAATGAAACCAACACCATTCTATGTTCTAGATGACCCATATTGTTTCTGGCACCCAGACCCTTTGGGGCTGACGCGTAAGTTCCTTCGAACCTTCGACACCGATTACTGGACCTTCATAGTCGAGACCTTGAACGACGTTGAGGAGGAGAAGGTAAGTCCAGCGTCTATTCTACTACGAACAAACTTTCATCACGGATTAGAGACATTGTTCACTTTGATCGCGGCGATCGTTCAAGCACCAGATGCGTGTGTTGCGTACGTGCCTTTGTGTAAGACCACGCAGCTTCGGAAGATCGTTCAACGAATTAATACACAGCAGAAACTCCCATCGCGTTGGAACACCGATGTCTTTGGCTGGACGGATGTAGCAAAGATTGTGCTGAGGTACTCAGAATGGTTCGTTGAGCCTGATCAACAAACAGTAAATGGTTTTGCTTCGATGTGGGCTCGATTTGCGCGCGAATTTCTGAATCCATACAACATCGATGAGTACAATTCACTTAAGCACGGATTCCGAGCACAGCCTGGCGGTTTTGGTCTCGCCGTAGGTTTGGAAGAATCGCCGGGTGTTCCTGCTCCACCTCAAAACATGAGTTCAATGGGATACAGCGAGACTGGGACCACATTTTATACGATTGAACAAACTGAGGACACAGGAAGGAAAAAGAGCAAAGACCCACACGTGACTGTGCGGGAGACATCGATAAACTGGTCTCTTCGTGACGTTTGTTTGGGGCTGCAAATGGTCTCAATATCTCTCAAGAATATCGTCAGTCGACTGAACGAGATAAATGGTGTGGAGACCGAAGGGCCACATTACTTTCGACCGGAGAACGGAGACTATGCGATGCCATGGGGCAGTTCGGCATCTGTGGCGAGTTTCTCTACGTTGCATCATTTCACGGACGAAGGAATCGAGCCGTGGACACGTGAAGAGTTGGAGAGCTTGATGGACAATGTGCCTACTGATGAGGAATAGCTCAGCAGACTGATTTCCCCTAACTGAGCTTCAACGGCCGGAATCGCAGCGGGTCTTTGACGTTTTTCACTAGCGCCTCGGCCTTGGGCCCGAATTCCGCCATATCGCCGTAAGCTTCAACAAAGCGATCCATGCACAGGACCTCGCCGGCAGACGCGACGCCTTGCAGGCGAGCGGTGTTGTTCATCCCGGATGAGAAGCCGGTGTAGTCCTCGCTGGGGCCGAAGAAGCCTACGAACAGTGGTGCGTAGTTCACGCCGGTTGCCACGGTTAGTGGCGCGGCGAGCTGCTTCAGCTCAGGGAAGTCCTCGCTGTCGCCCAGGCGCTCGGTGTATTCGACGATTCGGCGCGCGGCGTCGGCGGCGGCGTGGCAGGCTTGGCGGCCCGTCATCTCGAAAAACGGTGGGCCCCAAAGACCGATGATGCAATCGCCGACCATCTTGTCGAAGACACCGCCGGTCTCCCAGACAATCTCGACGACATGGCGGCTCCAGCGGTCGACCAGGGCACCGATGCGCTCGGGCTCTTGAAGGACCTGTTCGCTCAAGTGCGTGAAGCCCGCGATGTCTGTGTACAAAATCGCGACGTGTTGATGCGTGGGTACCAAGAAGTTCTGAACGTAGTTGGGCTCCTGAAGCAGGCGCTTCACATACTGCTGCGGGAAGTTGCGGCTCAGACGCTTCCACTCTTTCGAGAAGTCGACGGCGCGCTGGCGCAGGTAGTCCGCAAATCGGTCAATCGTGGTGCGGCCAAACGGCGTCAACGGCCCGTTGTGTGTGCCCACAATCAAGCGACCAATTACGCTGTTCGAGTCCTGGCCAAAGATGGCGATGTCCTCGATATGCTGTGCGGTTACGCGCAGTGCGCGGAAGGTCTCTTCTTCGGTCGCGTAGTTCAGAATTGAGTTGGCAGCGTCGCGAAGCAGCGACTCGACCCGCTCGTCCATCTCATCCGACGAGCTGTACGCCCACTCGCCGCCTGAAAACACGCGATAGGTCAGCGAGCGACGGTCCAAATAGTCCTCGCTCATGAATACCAAGACCAGCTCGTCCCAGTGCACGTAGTTCGAAAGCACGTTCAGCGCGTGGTCCAAACCTTCTTCCAGAATCGGGGCTTTCAGGGCGTCGCTGACCTCGGACAACGCCCGCTGCCGACGTCGCGCGTCGTTGATGGCGCCCAGGTAGTTGTCCACCTGCTCTGCCCAGGTTTCGGCGAGTGCTTGGGTTTGCTCGATATCGTCATCGGTCGTGGCGATGAAAAGCGTACCGACGACTTCGTCGGATACATCCAGTCGTTGACCCACAAACGTGTGCGCGTCCATCTGCGCGACGAGCTCGTTCGCGTCTTCGACTTCCCGGGCCGCACCATCCAAGTCGAATTCGTGGAATGGCAGGTCGTTTGGAAAGAACCACTGCTGGGCATCGCCTTCTTCATCACGGCTGCGGCATACGACGGCGGCGGAACCGGTGGCTTGATGCAGCGTATCCAACATTCGCGGCATGATTTCGGACAAGGAAGCCTGCGCGCGCATGGCGAACTCAAGGATGACGTCGATCTCTCGACCGAGTTCGATTTGTGCCCGAAGTTTTTCGATTTCAGTCGCCATGGCCGCCCTTTCGTATCGCTTTGACCCAAGACATGAGCCGTTGTAGACGCAGTATCACAAACTCAGAACGGAAGCATCCAATGCGACTCAAAAATCTATTCTATATCGGACTCTTGGTCACGGCCGGCTGCGGCATGAAGGCTCATCACCCGGACGCCGAGCTTGCGCAGCGTATGCAGCAAGAACAGCAGCAAACGCAGGAGTTGCTCAAGAACTTCGAAGGTCTGCCGCCCGAGGACCAACTGAATGCAGGCTTGGATGCGTTGTGGGAGCTTCAAATGAAGTTCTACCCACAATGGGCGACCTACCGTGGCGATCGTCGCTACGATGGCCGATTGAACGATGTCAGCGACGAGGCACTGCGTGAGTATCAGAAGCAGTACGCGTTCATTGCCCGAACGTATGTCAGCGTGATCGACCCGCAGAAGCTCAGTGAGGACTCACGAGATACACAGGCCATGGTCGCCATCGCTGTGCGAAACATGAACGAGTCCACCGAAAAATGCGCGAACCATCTCTGGGCGGTGAACGGGCTGGAAGGACCGAACGTTCGCTACGCGATGCTGCCGGTTTTCTTCCCCATCCGGAACACCGAAGACTTGGCCAATCTAGAGAAGCGCTATCGCGCGACGGGTGCGCAGATCGACGCGTTCATCGCGAATCGTCAAAAAGGACTCGATTCCGGTTATGCGCCGACGAAGGTCAACGTCGAGCGCGCGCTGAAGCAGCTTCAAGACGCCGAGCAGGTACCGCTTGAAGAAGACCCGATGCTGAAGCTGAACATGCCGAATAAGGACCAACAATTCGACACCACCGGCGTTCGTGACGCGGTCGAGACGGTCGTTCGCCCTGCCCTTAAGCGTTATCGCGAGTTCCTGGAAACCAAAGTGCTGCCGGTAGCGCGGACCGAGGTCGGCGTCAGCAATATCCCGAAGGGTCAGTCGTGCTACCAGGCCAGAATCGAAAGTTATATCGGACCTGGATTCACGCCGGAGCAGCTGCATCAGATTGGTCTCGAAGAGCTGAAATGGGCGCAGGACGGCATGATGCAGGTGGCCAAGGACCTGGGGAAGAAGCCCAAGAACGCGCAAGAGTTCATGAAGGCGATGACCAAGGACCCCGAGAACTTCATCGACAGCGAAGAACAACTGCTCGAAATGAATCGCGCTGTAGTGGCGGCGGCGACGAATGCGCTGCCGACGATGTTCAACACCATCCCGAAGACGCCGGTTGAGGTTCGCCCCATCGAAGCCCACCGCGCTCCAAGTGCGCCTGCGGCCTACTACAACGGCGCGCCTAAGGACGGCTCACGCCCTGGCATCTACTATTGCAACACCTACGAGCCTAAGACTCGTCCGCTCTACAACTTGGAGGCGTTGGCGTTTCACGAAGCCAACCCCGGCCACCACCTTCAGATTGCCATTTCGCAAGAGCGTCCAGATGCCCATGAGTGGCGCCAGAGCGCGGGTCAGACCGCCTTCACGGAAGGCTGGGCTCTCTACGCCGAGATTCTGGCGGACGAGATGGGACTCTACACGTCACCGCGCACGAAGTTCGGAATGTACAACTATCAGGCGTGGCGCGCGGTTCGCCTGGTTGTCGACACCGGTATGCACCACATGGGCTGGAGCCGACAGAAGGCCATCGACTTCCTGATGGAGAACACCGCCCTGACGGAAAACGAAGTGGTCAACGAGATCGACCGCTACATCGCGTGGCCTGGCCAAGCGCTGGCCTACATGGTTGGCCGCCGCAAGATTCAGGAGCTACGTAAACGAGCTGAAACCGAGCTCGGCCCTGATTTTGATGTAAAAGCGTTCCACACAGAGGTCGTCTCGCGTGGGTCGGTTCCGTTGGAGCTATTGGAGAAGAATATCAACGCCTGGATTGCTTCGCAGAATGCAGAGTAACTGCGTTGCGCGGCCGGCGGTGATTTGAGGGTTCCGGTTGAGTTTCTCGAGGTTTTTCTGCACGATCGGCGCTCGACGCGGAGGTTCCATATTGCGGTTGTGGTTGGTTTTAGTTTTAGTCTTCTCGATTGGGTGTTCAGAACCCGAGAGAGACGTCGATGATGTTGCCGATCTCGGGAGGGATGGGGCCAACGAAATGGACGACTCTCCTGACACTCCTGAAATCGCGGAACGCCCTGACATTGTTGAATGCCGACCAGTCGCATCCAAACCAACCGGCGACTTGAGCGTCGACCTCGTAGGCGACTGGGTTTTCAACCTGGGGCTGATCGACAGTCTTCAGCCAGTCTATCGACTCCAACCAAATGGTGAAATGAAAGTGGTTTTGTCGCCGCACGACGGCTTCTCAGAAAGCCCCCGCGACGGACGAATCAATATGGGTTCGTGGCAGACTTCTGGCGGCTTCCTAAAAGCTGGTCATTTCCGACAAGAAGTCCTTCATGTGTGGCCGACAATGATTCAACTCGACCAAAACAACATGCTTCGAGTCGAGTGTACGGGGTTCGGATTCAATGACACATTCGAACGCGATGAGGCCGTCTGCTCGACAGCATGTACTGAAATGGCTGAAGGGGCGCTCTGCATACCAAGCCCTTTGCCTCACGGACGCGCATCTGGTTGCGGGTTGCCTGACCTTGTTCAACCACGTCGCATTCAAGGCTTGGATTTTGGATTTCAAACTGTTGCGTATGCCGGGAACCAATGGTGTGGGCTCAAGACGACCGGAGAAGTGGCCTGTGAAAATGATAGCTACATCCCTAGCGGGGAGTTTGTTCAGATGACGGCCGGCCACGAATTCTATTGCGCGATCGATATCAGAGGTGAGGTGACATGTTGGAATCCAAGCCGTGATTTGCGCACACCGTCGATTGAATTCAAGGACATCAAGGCCAACTTCGCCCAGGCATGTGGTGTCGACTCGGAAGGAGACGTTTATTGCTGGTATCCGGGAACCCCTGACAACCAGCCTGGCGACCCGATCCTGACTGGCGACTTCGAGCGGGTGTTCATGGGCGATGGCAACTTATGCGCTCTCGACAATGACGGAGTGCTGACATGCATCGGCCCGGACGCCCCACAAATTGCTGGCGTGTACAAGAGCGCGGCCGTGAAATCCGGCGCGGTTTGCGCTATTGACGCAGCCAATAACGTCTCCTGCGTCGGCAGTGACACGGATGATGTGCCTCAAACGGCCCAGTTGCTTGCGTTCCAAGATGACGGGGGATGCGCATTGTCGCCAGAAAACGTGCTGACGTGTTGGGGACCTTACCCGTTCACCGCCGAAAACGTGACGCAGTTTTCAACGATGCTCAACAATGGGGTTTGTGGGATCATCTCCAACAACGTCCTAGTTTGTTGGTGACTGGTGTCCCGTGAAGTGGTGACGTTGGGAATGGGATTGACTATCGAAGCTGCAATCCCGTGTTGAGACGAATTCCCGAGCCGCCGGGCATGATGCCGGGCTTGTTCATACCTGTGTTGACCCAAACTTTCGCTTTGGGTCCAGATTCAGTCCAGTTGCCGGCCTCGTCGCCTGCAAGCAGCACGTAAGTGCCGCCCGCGTCGACGGACTGGTACTCAAACGACTTTTCGGTCGCGGCAAACACCTCGATCTCCTCAGGCTCTAGACTATCTTCTTTGACCAGTTTGTATTGCGTGACCGCGACGTCATCCGTGGGTTCGGGCGACCAGGTGAAGGTCACTTTTGAGCCCAACATGCCTTTTGATTCGACATCGATTTCGAGCTTCGCGTCCTCGGCCCACTTTGGTGGCGTCGAGTCCTTGGTCTTGGCGGTCGCTTTGATGGCAGGCGACCAATTGCCCTTCATGTCAGAGACGTCGACCGAGAAGTTGTACTCGGTGTTGCCCTTCAGGTTCTCGGCGATATAGCTCTCGTTGCCGGCACCAATCTCGGCCAAGACTTCTTCGCCGTTCTTGATGCGAATGGTCGACAGACCGTCGGAGTCTTCTGGAAGCTTCCAATTCAATTTGGCAGACGTTCCGGTCACGTCCGTGACTTCAAGCTTCTGACCTGGGTTCCACTTGGGAGGACCGTCGCCGCAGGCGATTAGAAACGAGGCCGAGACCAGTACTGCAATCTTTGTCTTCATCATCTCTCCATCTACTTGCGGGGACGCGTAACCGCGCTCTCGGCCCGCTCAAGGGCCGCCATCCAATCCGCGTCCAACACATCTTCACCGGCAACGTATAATGCCATGTTCTCGAACTGGTCGTTACCCCAGAAGAGTTCATCCTCGATCTGCATTGTGGGTACGCCAAACACGCCCTTTTCAACCGCAGCTGCGACCTCCTGCTTCAACGCGGACTTCACCGAGCCTTCCTGCGTCTGCGCAACCATCGTTGCACCATCAAAGCCTGCCTCAGTCAAAACCGAAGCTACGACTTCAGGATTCCCAATGTCTTTGTGGTCGCTCCAACACGCCTTGTATAGAGCGTGGATGACGCCTACCTGGTCGTCCCCAGCCACCGCCACGTGCGAGGCACGAAGCGCCGTCAGCGGATTGAACGGGTGGTACTTGGGGAACTGCACTGTAATCCCGTGTCGATTCGCATAACGCAGCACGTCCTTGAACGTGTGGATGCGCTTCGGCGGAATCTCGGCAGGACCCAGATGCCCATAGTGGTTGAGCGCAGCGGCCAACAACATCGGCTGTGGCACCAACTTCAGATCATGCGCCTCGCAAAACTCCTCAACCCGCAGCCACGCGAAGAACGCGTACGGTGAAAGGTAGTCGAAGTAGAATGTCAGCTCACGCATGTTGTGACCCACGTCATTATTCAGACAGATACTTACTAAACGGAGCCCTATCGTGCCATGTGGAATCTTGGGCTCGGGGCTAGCGGCTCGGGGGCTCGGGGCTAGAGGGCTTGCGGCTTGCGGGTAAGCGAGTAGAGTCTATCGGATGGACGAGTTGACGGACGAACAAATCGAAGAGCTGCATTCCTTGCTTTTGGAGCAGCTGTCGGAGTTGGAGAAATCTCTTACCGCGACCACCGAGGGCGCCAAGGCCGTCGATTTGGATGAGCCGATTGGGCGCCTGTCCCGCATGGAAGCGATGCAGCAGCAACAAATGGCCAAGGCCAATCGCGACCGTGCTCGCTCCCAATTACAGCTGACTAGGGCGGCGATTCAAGCCATCGAAAACGATGAAGACTACGGCTATTGCCGGCAGTGTGAAGAACCCATTGGTTACCGCCGCCTGAAAGCACGCCCGGAATCGCCGGTCTGCCTGGGCTGTCAATCCGCCCGCGAACGCCGCTAGCGGCCAGCCCAAAGGGCGACCCCAGCCGTAGGCGACGCCAGCCCGAAGGGCGACGCCAGCCGAAGGCGACGCCAGCCCGAGAACATAAAACGCACAAGAAAGACGAAAGCCCGCGAACGTCAAGTTCACGGGCTTTAAATTTGCGTCGGGCGTACCGTTATTCGGCAGCTGCGTCGATGGCTTCTGGGAAGTCCAGTGCGCGGCCGGTTCCAACCGTAACGGTCTTGTCGACAACCCAACGATCGCGTCGGAAGTGGTCGAGGTTCTTGTTCATGACAACCTGGAAGCAAGCTGCGTTGCCTTGCTCGGCGATGATTGCCGACCATGCCAGGAAGAAGTGCCAGATACGGAACCAACGCTCGCCGTACGCGTCGAGCATCTGGTCCTTGTTTGCCAGCCAGTTCTGGTGCCAGTGACGAATCGTCCATCCGTAGTGGATGCTGACGTTTTCGACGGTCTGGATTTCGAATCCGCCCTTCTCCATTGCTTTGAGCATTGGCGAGAGGCAAAGCGAAGCGTCTGCACCTGGGAAGATGTACTTGTTCATGAACAAGCCCCAGATGAGGTCTTCTGGACGAAGCGTAGCAGCCGACGTTGGGCTGTTTGGCATGTAGAGGTTACGGATACCCGTCCATTGAAGCAGCATGATTCCGTCGTCCTCAAGCAGGTCGTAGCACTGCTCGTAGAAAGCGACGAGGTTCTTGACGCCGACGTGCTCGACCATCTCGAACGATGCGATCTTGTCGAACTTCATGTCCTTGGGGATATCGCGGTAGTCGTGGCAACGGATGCGTGCGCGGTCCGAAACGCCCCACTCTTTGATTCGGTTCATACCGAACTTGGTCTGCTCTTCCGCGATGGTGACGCCGGTAGCGTCTGCGCCGTAGTACTTAGCAGCGTGTGCGGTGAACGTTCCCCAACCACATCCGATGTCCAGGATGCGCTCGCCAGGCTTAAGCTGAAGCTTTTGGCATGCGAGGTTGAGCTTGTTGTCTTGAGCTTGCTCAAGCGTGTCTTTTTCTGGGTCTTCGTAGAAAGCCGAGGTGTAGACCATGCGGTCACCAAGGAATGCTCCGAAGAAATCGTTTCCGCGGTCGTAGTGGTCGCGGACAATGCGCTCGTCCTGCTCTTGCGAGTGGATTGCAACTTCAGGAATGAAGTTGGTGACTGCCCATTTGAAGTGCTCCGGCGTGAGCGTGTACTTCACGAACAAGTTGCGGTTAGCCAAGAATTCCCAGATATCGCCCGGGATATCTAAAGCACCATCGAAGTATGCCTCATACAGGGTCGCCATAGGGATCTGGCGAGATGCGTACTTCTTCTCGAGTTGTTTGTCGTGGAATACAACGTAATCATTAATCGAAGCCATGAATCAATCCTCCAATCGTAGCGTTCAAAGGCGGCGCAACCTAACCAAGTGAAACGTAAAACGCAAGACCGTCGATCAACGTTTTCCTGAAACGCTGTTTCACCTATGTTATTGGGGCCTTTTGGACCGGTTTGTTAATGTTGTCCGAGCCCGAATTCCTTGTATCCAGAGACGGCACATCCATTGCGTATTGGCGCATGGGTGAAGGCGACACGGCACTCCTGTACACCAACGGATTCGCGACCTCTCACTTCTATTGGTGGGAGATTTTCAAGCGATTCGATGGTCGCATGGCGCAGATCACCTGGGACTTGAAAGGTCATGGTCGTTCCGGTCCTGCGCACGACTTGAAGGCTTGCACGATTCCCGACAGCGCCGACGACCTGGTTCGTGTTTTGGATGCCTGCGGCGTTGAGAAAGCAGTCCTGCTGGGGTTCTCGCTTGGGTCGCAGATAATCTTGGAGACCTATCGGCTGTTCCCAGACCGCGTTGCGGCGCTTGTGCCGGTGCTTGGAACGTACGAGCGCCCGTTTGACCAACTCTTCCATCCCAAGATTGGACAGGTTGCGTACTCGGTTTTTGGAAAGCTCGCTCCGCCGGCGGCTGATACCTGGCTCAAACTCACGCATCACGCGTTGACCTCGCCGTACGCGCATCAGATGAGCCAGTTCAGTGGCATGATTGGGTCCAATATTAATAAGGCGACGATGGCACCGTTCTACGAACATTTCGAAGACATCGACGGCCCGACCTGGGCAGCGATGGGACTCGCCTGCCAGGAGCACTCCGCGAAAGATATGCTACCTACCATCGACGTTCCCACCTTGATTGTCGCTGGTGGCCGGGACGTGTTCACTCCCAGCCGCATGAGCATGCACATGGAACGCGTCATTCCCGACGCCAAGATGCTCTTCCTACCCAACGCCACACATGCGGGACTGATGGAGTATCCAGGCCTCATCGGGGAAGCCATCGATAAGTTTCTGGAAAACCTCTAGATTTTCCGAAGATGACGCCAAGTTTGAATCGGCGATCTGGTTTGCCTAGAGTAGCCACAACCTAGTCAAGATCGGGGGAACCGTGCATTTCAAAAACTCGAAAAAGATTGCCACATTAGTTGTCGTGATTGCATTTTTGTTTGTTGGCCTGCAGCCAACTTGGGCCTGCTCAAACAACGAGAATACGGTTCGCCAAGCTGGACGCTTGACGCCTCTAACAATGCCATAATGGCGGCTGAGGGCCCGGTCGTCGTCGCGTTCAGACCACCAGACAACGGAGACCAACCAGCGCCGGATGCGATGCTCGTTGTTAAGGACGCTGCTGGCAATGAATTGCCGGGGCAGCAAACCTCTGGTGTGGATCAGGAGCTCGTCCTCGTCTGGCAGCCTGACTCAACTTTGCCGGAAGACATCGTCGTCACGGTCATGTGGGATGGGTACGAACGAGACCTCACCTTCAAAACCGTGGCCGGTTTGTGGCCTCCTGCCATTGACATGCCACCGCCTGTGGTCACGAACTTCGAGAAGCCGGTTGGCTCCGACCCTGTATGCTGCGGCGGGGATGAGTGCGGAGAGTATTGTTATGATACAGTCTACGAATACCAGAGCTACTTTCGAGTCCGCAGCAGGCAACCGGTTGACCTTGAGAGCGAACTATCGCGCACCTATTGGCGATTTGAACTGCGTTTTGATTCAGGTGGAGTGGTTGAGTTTCCGAGCGCCGACGGACCAAGTGAGGCCGCATGGCACGAACAACAAGCCGAAGAGATTTGCCTTCGATACGCCGCTGTCAGCCGCGTCGATGAAATGAACGTGGATGGTCCGCTCACTTGCATAAACGATGACGCAACGTTCATTGAAGACCTTCCAGGAGCGCCAAACTGCATCTCCCCCAACGAGGTCATTCTGGTTGATGGCGCACGACGCCCTGTCGTCTACGCCGATGGCAGTGGGCCGCAGTCCGAAGGCTGCTCTATAACTCGGCAATCTCCAACCCCTGGAGGGATCTTAGTTGCCCTGTTCGCTTTGATTCTCGGTTGGCGCCGCCGAGGGCTATTAACCCTAAGTTAACGATGCAAAAATTCGTTAACACGCATGAAAGTGATCACTTTCTTTCAGCTCGCCTGCAGTCTGCGTGGCAGAAAAAGTGCTTTTAACTGCAACAAGTTAGAACCTGCCGCATCGAAAATGCTCGAAATTTGGACGAACCCACAATGTAAGAAATGTGGGACAGTGTGGCACATCCGATCCTCTTTTGTTATCTTCCGGCCGCCACACATACACGAAGTAATTTCTTACTACCCGAGCGACACGAGGTTCCTGTGACAATACGGCACATTGGACGACTATTTAGTATTGGTTTTATCGCGGCCGGACTCACTGCCTGCGCTGACACGACAGACAGCGGCCACGAAGAACAAGTAATCCAAGCCCGTTCTCAAGCAATCAGTGGTGGTTACGAAGACGAAGAAAGCACCTTCGCAGTTGGTTTGTATGCAGCTCAAGGATATGCCGGCGGTATTTGCAGCGGTACGCTGATCGCGCCAAACCTTGTCCTGACCGCACAACACTGCGTCGCCCAGGTAACGTCACAATACGTTATCTGCGGTGAGTCTGGCTTCGGTTCGAAACTCAACCCACGCAATATCTTGGCAACGACGGCTCCACGACTGAGCCGCCGCGCCTACTTCCACCAAGGTCTAGAGGTCCACACCCCTCCAGGCGGGAATGATATGTGCGGGTTCGACATCGCCCTGATTATTCTGGACGAAAACGTTCCACCCGACGTTGCGACACCAGCGATTCCTAGAATCGATATCGAGCCTGAGCCAGGCGAGGTGTACTCCGCAATCGGTTATGGACACGTAGGAAATGGATACGGTTCTGGCACTCGCCGCCGCATCGACAACCGCAGCGTGACTTGCTCGGCAGGCTCTTGCCCTGCCTATAGTTCGGTTCAAACGACCGAATTTTTGGGCACGGAAGGCACTTGCCAGGGCGACTCCGGCGGAACGGCACTCGACGCACAAGGCCGCGTCATCGGTGCCCTATCACGTGGACCAGACGGCTGCCGCGCTTCGGTCTACTCGGCCGTTTCTGGTTGGTCTGGATGGATGCGTGAGATTGGCGAAATGGCTGCCGAGAAAGGCCGCTACGACGCTCCGTTCTGGGTTACGCACGGCGTCAGCGAGATTCCAGCAGACGACCTCGACCTCGATGGCGTTCTGGTTGGAACCGACAACTGCCCCGACGTCGAAAACGCCGACCAGGCTGACCTCGACGGCGACGGCGAAGGCGACGCTTGCGAAACCGACGTCGATGGTGACGAGACCAACGACGACGACGACAACTGCGTACTGGATGCAAACGCTGACCAAGCTGACGCAGACGGTGATGGCCAAGGCGACGCATGCGACACCGACGACGACGATGACGGAGTCGACGACGCAGACGACAACTGCCCACTTATCGACAACGGCGACCAAGCCGACAGTGATGGTGACGGCGTTGGCGACGCTTGCCAGCCCCAAATCGACTTTGGCGGTGGCGAGAACGGTCAATCCGGCGGATGCTCGGCGACCAACGCCGACGCTTCGAGCAGCGCAACGATGTTTGGCCTGTTCCTCTTGGGTCTGATCGGAATCCGACGACGCAAATAGTCGGAAACGACCATGACTCAAGGCCGGCGCTCACCTAAGCGTCGGCCTTTTTTAATGCCCTTGTGATCTCCGGCATCTCTTTGTAGGTTCCGCCCAGACTACGCCCGGGGCAGATTATGGCGCACGTTGGAATCATCATGGGGAGCCAGTCGGACTACGACACGCTCTCGCACGCGGAAGACATTTTGGAGGAGTTCGGGATCGACTATGAGATTCAAGTCGTCTCGGCCCATCGCACACCCGACGTCATGTACGAGTATGCGAAGACTGCGCGCGAGCGCGGCCTCCAGGTCATCATCGCCGGAGCCGGTGGCGCAGCGCACCTGCCGGGCATGGTGTCAGCGCTGACCACCCTGCCCGTCTTGGGCGTCCCGGTGCAATCGCGCGCGCTGGACGGCATGGATAGCCTCCTGTCGATCGTCCAGATGCCAGGCGGGGTTCCGACAGCAACGTTCGCGATTGGCAAGTCCGGCGCAAAGAACGCGGCCCTCTTCGCGTTGCAGATTCTGTCGCTGCACGACGAAGCACTGGCGACACGCCTCACAGAGTTCCGGAAAACACAGGCCGAAGGCGCCCTGCAAGGGAACGAGCGTGTGCAGGCTCGGATAAAGGGCAAGTCATGAAGATCGGCATCCTGGGCGGCGGACAGCTCGGATGCATGCTGTCCGAGTCCATCATCAAATACGGCGGGACGCCTATCGTTCTATGTCGCGACGGCGAACCCGCGACCGACCGCGTCCGCCATTGCATGACCGGCTCGTGGAGCGACCCAGACCTGCTCAAGCGCTTCTTCGACACAGTCGACGTCGCTACGATCGAAGTCGAACATGTCGACCTTGACGCGCTTGCCCCCTTCGCAGACCAGCTGCGACCTTCGATTGCAAGCATCCGAACGACCCAGCACCGCATCCACGAAAAGCGCTTCCTGGCTGCTGCGGGCCTACCTCACGCGCAGGTTCACTTGTGCGAGTCTGTGGCTGAGGCCAAAGCCCTGTTGAACTCCAACATGACCTACCCACGAGTGCTAAAGACTGCGCTCGGCGGATATGACGGGCGTGGGCAGTTTTTCCTGGAGTCAGAGGCTGACTTCGCCCAAGCCCTCGACGAGCTCGGCGACCATGTCGACGCGGTAGGAATCGTCGTCGAAGAAGCCCTCGACATTCACGCGGAGTACAGCTGCATCGCAGCCAATTCGAACGGGCAGCTCGTGTCGTTCCCAGTCTTCGAGAATGACCACAAAGATCATATCTTGGACACGACGACCGTGCCGGCGAATATCCCGGCGGCGCTTGAATCTGAAGCACGTAGGGTTGCGATGCATGCGGCAAAAGAGCTCGGAATCTCGGGACTGCTCACCACCGAGTTCTTCGTCACCAAGACCAAACCTGAAGGCCCGGTTATCGAGGTCGACGGGCACTACCTGATGGTCAACGAATTCGCACCACGACCTCATAACTCAGGCCACGTCACGCGCAACGCCTGTACATTGAGCCAGTTCGACATCCTCGCCAGAGCACTACTGAATCTGCCACTCATCGAGCCCAAACTGCATGCGGGCGGGTTCTCGATGGCTAACTTATTGAGCGACATTTGGGGAGAGCACGAAGAGCTTCCACTGGATGCTCTGGGGGCCCACCAAGACGTTGTGGATGTGATTCTGTACGGGAAGAGCCCGTCTCGCCCGAAGCGTAAGATGGGGCATATCGTCGCGGCGGCAGCCAATGCCGACACCGCACGAAACGCCGCTGTGGCGTGCCGGGATGACCTCGACCGCCGCTAGCGTTTCAGCGCGTCATTGATTCGTTGTTCGGGGATACCGGCCTTCTTGGCTTCGGCCTTGAGTTCATCGACAAGCGCGGTCCGCTTGCGGTCATGCGCGGCTTTGATGGCATTCATCAGGTTGGACTTTTTGTCCTGTGGACGCAGCCGATTCATCATCGCCCACGCCTCTTTGGCTGCAGCGTCGTCACCTCGCATCAACGCCACGTCGGCGGCCAATTCATGCGAACGCGTGTCAAACGGTGCAACATCTAGCCACCGCTTTACGGCACGCTCAGCGCGCTTGATATCGCCCTTCTCGACCATCCGGGCCGCAAACACTCGCGCAGCGACAGGGTCGTTCTGATTGAGCTCAAAAATACGCTCCATCGACTTGTCCTCTAGCGCCTGGTCCTTTTTCACCTTCGCGATACGGTTCAAGCCTTGCCACGCCGAGATGCCATCCTTCCACAACTGAGTCGCGGCCTGGTAATGGATCTCGGCCTCCGTCAGGTTTTCGAGTGCATGGGCAGCATCTCCAAGCATGATGCGCAGATCATAGGAGTCTTCGCCCGCATCTAGCACCTTCAGACCCAGTTCATGCGCCCGTCGAGTCTTGCCCATTCGGAAGTTGATATAGGACATGATGAACGCTGCTTTCGGCCCGACGTCACCCATCAAGGCGAGCTGCGCCAAAGCTTCTTCAGCCCCCTCGACATCACCCATGCTTGCACGGAGCATCGCCAGCTTCGCCAGCGTTTCTGCGTCATCCGGATTGGTGCGCAGTTTCTCCTCAAGCTCGGTCGGCGTCTGCGAGGTCATATCGATCGCGAGCTGGTCGTAGAAGTTCATGTAACGCCGTGAGAGCCACTTCTCGAACCCTTTGTCGTGCGCCTCAATCGACGTGCTCAGCACTGTTTTAAAGACCTGCTCCGTCGACTTGGATTTCGCCCACGCCTTCAACATCTCGGGGATCTGCTCGAAGCCATACGTCTCGACAATATAGTGAATCTCAAGGCTCGCCTGGTGGTAGGAGCGCAGGATTTCTTCGTAGGTCTTCGCCTGCGTGAATCCCTTGTCCAGCGTTGAGACGCCCCGCAGAGTACCGGCCGCCAAAGCTCGGGAGAGCTCCACGTCATGATGGCGAATCCAAGATGGGTCCAGGACATTGGTCTCATACTCCGCAAGTCCTTCCGTGAACCATCGTGGCACGCGGGAGCGGGACAGCTGGATATGATAGACATGCGCCATCTCGTGAATGAGCACCTGACGCCAATTGAAGTTGCCTTCGCTCGGACTGCGAGTCGTGACCACCTTTCCGAAGCAGATTCCATGCGGGGAAACGTGAGGTAGCCCCACGCTTCGCACGCCAAACGTCTGCGGCGAGGGGTAGACCTCAACCGCCAGATACGGATGGGTATCCATCGCGTACTTCTGGTCAAAGGACCGCATGGTCTTCTTCACGACGGGGGCCATCAATGCGTTAACCATCTCGTTTTCTGGGCGATGGGCACGGATGCGGAACCCGTCGTACTCCGTGAATTCGTACTCCGGCATCACTTCTTCGTAGAGCTGGATCATATTGAACGCCCGCACGTTGTACGGGTCGTAGTCTGCCGCCAGTTTCAATGTGTCTTGTGCCTCATCCTCTTTTCCGATGCGGGAAAGCCCGATTCCTAGCTGCAAAAGCGCTGTGCCGTCTGACTCCTTAATCTTCAGGGCACGGCGATTGAGCTCGACAGCCTCATCGTACCGATGGACGCGCACCGCATATTTGGCCGTCTCGGTCAGGACAGGTGTGTAGTTCTTATTGATCGACAGAACCCGTTTGACGGTCGCTTCAAACTTCTTCAGGTCGTCATCGAGGTAGTGACACGCCGCCTGAATGGTGAGCGCGCCAAGGTCGTCCGTGTTCAAGGTCAGGACCTTTTCAGCGTGCTGGCGGGCAGTCTCGCAATCCGAATCGTTGATGGCTAACTCAGCCCGGGTCAGCCACAACAACGGAATGCCGGGTGCGACGTTTTCGGCGCGTTGAAGCTGGTCTCGCATTAACGTGAAGTTCGTCGACAGCTCCATTTCGGTGCGCGCCGCGCCAATCAACGCCATCGGATGCTCACTTCGAACCTTCAATGCGTCTTCGAACGAGCGTCCCGCATCTGCTGTATTGTACTTCTCTAATAGCAGAAAGCCCCAGTTCGTAAGGGCCGCAACGTTGTCGCGGTCCAAGTCCACGGCCTCTTCAAATGCGTGATTGGCGTCTTGAAAACTACCCAGAAGGTGCATTGCCTGAGCCAAAATGTTTAGCTCATGTGAGGTCTTCAATAGGTTGTTGTTGTAGAAGCCCGAGAACGCATCAAGCAACAGCTCGGCCTCGTTTTTGCGCCCAGCCTCAATCAACATTCTGCCAAGCGCGAGCCGCACATCATGTGCTGTCGGGGTTGCGCCCAGCTGCTTTCGCAAGAGCGCTTCGGCGTCCTTGTGCTTGCCCTCTCGGTCCAACACTTTCGCCAGGACTGCCACAGCACCGCTGCGATCCGAATCCGAATTGGACGCGGCCACAGCCTTTTCCGCAAACGTCTTCGCCGACTTAAGATTGCCCGCATACAGCGCCGCGTGTGCGCGAACCGCAAGCGCACGAGCGTCGTCGCGCGTCTTGGACATCGCGGTGGCCAACTCGACGTGGCCAAGATTCCACGTGGTCAGCGGGTCGTTTGTGTCGGGTTTAGCGGAACGGAGGGGTGTTTGCGCCCACGCCAGAGACGTGGTCAGCATCACCAAGATTGTTGTCAGAATAAAGCGAGACATGGAGCGCCTGGAAAATTGTGTCTCGGGTATAACCTAGAGTCCCGAAACAATCTTCCATTCGCCGTCACGGTCCTCGAGCTCAATGCGATTTAGTTCGACGCCAGCATCCCAAGTTTGCTGTTCGCCGACTTCATAGCGGTATGCGTATCGGTATTCGTAGTCGATAGACGCTTCGTCGCCTTTGATTTCGATGTTCTTCAGAGTGACATCATAGCGGATCTGCGAGGCATGTTTCGAGACCATCTCAAAAATGCTCGCGAGGTCGCTCGCCCCGTAGTCATCGGTGGTCGTATCCGTCGTGCCAGCGTTCTCGTAGTAATCGCTGGCCACCAACCGTTTCAGTTGCCCGACGTCTTTTTCGACCATCGCTTCACGATACTTAACCAACAGATCGACGAGTTGCCGATGTTCCGGCGTGTCCACAATCTCGGCGGCTTCATCGATTTGGAAGCCGTCCGCCTCTTGCCAGGACTCGCTAGAGTCTTTGCGAAGAAACTGCGGCCCGCAAGCCGCGAGAACCGTCGTAAGGATGAGGATTAAGAGTAGTTGGATGTTTCGCATCAAATTCTCAAGCTCTTGTTCGTTCGCAGTCTAACTCGTTCAACGGCTGACTGGAAGTTTTGCGACCAACGTTAACATCAGGGCAAAACCTAGCGCGCTTCTACCGTATTCCGACCGCTTCGCCAACGTGTGCGATTCGCCCATTCTTCGCCAGCTTGCGCATACGGACTAGACTTCGCTTTGGACAATTGTTCAAACACTTCAATGGCCTCGTCTCTACCCAGCCAATAGAGCGCCTGTCCGTACATTAGCTCCGTCTCATATTCCAAAATTTCATCGCCCATTCGGCCGCGCGCAGCATCCAAAAATGGAAGTGCCCGCGTAAACTCATTGGCCCCCCATAGCCGACGTCCGATCAAGTAGTTAGCAAGGGGGTTATCAGGATTTCGGCGCACCCAATCGGTTGGGTAGAACAACGCGACCTGGGAGTCCGGCTCACGCAACAGGTAATCGAGCCCAAGTTCGGCGGTCGGTCCGGACGTCGAACGCAACGTCCCGCGTTTCACCGTCACCAACCGATGTGTATCGAGCGGAACCCCAAGCTCCAAACACCGCGAGTACTCACCATCAGCGTTCTTCAAGCTCCCCTTGACCCAGAGCGCATCGCCCAAGAGTTGACGGCCTTGCGCCTCGAACGACGGCCCCAAATCAGCATCGATGACCTTCTGTGCGGTTGCCGCCGCTTCATCAAAGCGCTGAACCTTTAAGAGAAACTGGGCATACTCAAGTTGATATCGAGGATTGTCGTCATAACCCAGAATCTTCTGGAAGAGCGCCTCGGCCTGATTGACGTCGGATGCGTCCAACGCCAGATACGCCTCACGTCGCCACTCGCCGATGACTCGCGCACACTTCTTCTGAAATATGCTGGGTTTGTCGTAAACGAAGCGGGCTTGCGCCTTCTGCCGTTCGGACAATTCCACGGTGTCGATAAACGCTTCCCATTCCGACACCAGCTCGTCCACGGATTTGCCATAAGCCTTCTCGAACTCACCATGGCCGTATGCGGCGCGGATCTTCTCGATTCCATACGTATCGCGCAGGTAACGAATAAACGAGCCGACCAAGGTGTAGGCGCGCCCAGAGCTCGCCGTCCAGAATCCACTCGCACTCAGAAGCCGACGAATGTCAGGTGCTCTATCCAAGGCGCGCAGCGCAGCAGATGCCTCGTGAGGCGTCATATTGCGTGCTGGCCAATCGGCGGCGGTGGCAATTCCCTCGACCAGCCCCATGTTGATGCCCACAAGGTAGCGGGTGCTCAAGCGCAAGGGGCCAGTTCCGAAAGATGGTGTGAACAAGTGCGAAAGCTCGTGTGCCAGCAAGTGGTCGCCGGGTTTGCGCCACATGATGTGCATCTCTCCAAGCCATAGCTTCGCGACGAGGGTACGTCGCCCGCCCATCAGTTGGCCCTTCACTTCCCGGTTGGGATAGACATAGCTCTCGAGCTTATCGCCGCCGTCCTTCACGGGGTCCAAACCGAAGAACTCGACCATTTCGTGGTAGCGAAACTCGTGGTCGTCTTTCAGGTGCTCTATCTCTTTTCGAAACTGCGCGTTGGCAGGGAAATAGATGATGAAGTGCTCGGTCTCGACGCGTCCACCAAGCTGCTTCTGAATGTGTGCCCGGTCGATGTCGATGCCGTGGTCGACGCGGTTGGTGAACATCCATGCACACCCAACAAACGCGAAGACCGCAACTACAGCCATCAAGGCGTGGGGTCGCCCTGTGCGAAACCGCCAGCGAGCATCGAAGGCACTGACGACAGTCGCCACGCCTAGCAAACACATGACTCGGTACCAGACCAAGGACGACGGCACGCTCAGCGCTTCGTCGTAGATCGAGCCACTGAAGTAGCCCAAAAACCACTGAAAGCCCGTGATCGGCGGCTGGAGTGCCAAATGGGCTAGAAACCACGCGATGGAACCGATGACAGCGGCGACGGAAACCAAGATCCGCACGCCGCGCGTCCGAAATCCGCCCACCGACAGAAGCGCCACAGTTTGCCCGATGAGCAACGAGGGCACGACCAGCACCAACCAGAACAACAATCCAGTGGCTGGGTCACAGTTCTCGACACGAAGTCCGTTCAGCGTCAGCAACGCCAACGGCCCCGAAAGTAAAAGCAGATGCCAGGCCAATAGCTGAAGGCTGCGAACCCAAGGCGAGTCCAGCGTTTGGAAGGATGTCGGACAGCGCTCAGTCCAGAAGCGATGACCTAGCGCAACGGACGCAAACCCGCCAATGACCGCAAATAGCGCCGCCGATTCGTAACCCACAATATTGAACAGTGGGACAAAACAACAAATCAGCCCCAGCAGCAGATAGCCGAACGCGAGCTTCATGAATTACTTGGACCGGGGCATGTACTGGGCGTCGAAGTTGCCCATCTTCATCACCTGCCCCTTTTTGATGCCGTGCTTTTGGACCCAGCCGGCTTTCAGCTCGATGACGTATCGAGCCGGACCTTCGGACTGCCGCCCTTGCAGGGTCAGTGGTTCGGCGCCCTCGATGAAGCTGACGACCTTTCCGTCATCGCCTACGAACACCATATCCAGAGGCATCAATGTGTTCTTCATCCAGAAGGACCGAATTCCCTCGGTCGGGTAGATGAAAATCATGCCCCAGTCGTCTTTCATTTCGCGTCGGAACATCAGACCGCGAGTTTGTTCGTAGTCTGGGATGGCGGTCTCCATGAAGAAACGCGAGGGCTTAGGACTCGTCTGAAACTCGACCCAAGGCGTGGATTCATCATGCTCGCCCGTGATGGCGGGTGGAGTCTTGCAGAAGCCATCGATACAACGCAGGAATCCACGGCAGCCGCGGTCATCGCGGCAGGCCTTGGCCTCTTCGGTAGGCTTGGGCGAGTCCTTTTGCGCGGTCGGGTCCTTTTTAGGTTCGACCTTTGGCTCAACCGGTTTGGGCTTAGGCGTCTCTTTCGGCTGTTCGGGAGCAACCGGCGGTTCCGGCTGTTTCTCTTGGTCCGTTTTGCAGGCCGTCAGGGCCAGCAGCAGCAGACTACTTACCGCGAAGCGTTTGATTAATGAGCGCTTGAAGGTCAGCGTCTTTTTCATTCTTTGCTCGGTCTTTCAGCAGTGGCGTCGCGCCCAATTTGCCCATAGCGATGATGGCTTCGCGGCGAACCTTTTTATCAGGGTCGTTTGCAACGCTCAGTACCAGTTCTTTAGCGCTAGGGTGGCCCGTCTCTCCGAGTGCGGCGATGGCGGCCAACCGCATGTCCTCTTCGTCGGCGTTCAATTGCAGGGCGATACCCGTGACAGCCTTGTCGTCTTTGAACGTGCCCAATGCGGTCACGGAGGCGATTCGGACGGACAAGTCATCATCGGTCACACCACCAGACAGAAGCGAAATCACTTCACGAACGCCTTGTTTGTCGTCTCGAGACACGAGTCGGGCGAGCGTGGTCATCGCAGCCGCTCGGACGGCAGGTGACTTGTGTTTTGCGAGTGCTTTGAACTTGTCCCACTTGCCGGCTTCGCCGCGTTTTCCAAGCGATGTCACTGCCGCAGCTTGTACTTCAGCTGAGCTGTCTTCCAGGTACTTCGTCAGCTCTTCCAGAAGCTCGGCGCCCTTGAAGTTGCCCATCCCGGTTGCGACGTCGGCACGCACTGAATCACTCTTGTCGCTGATGACCGTCTTGAGCGCCGTAGCGGCACGCTTGTCAGCAAAGACGCCGATCGCGCGAGCACACGCACCACGAATCAGCGGGTCACGACTCTTGAGCCCATCGGTCAGCACCTTGAATGTCTTGGCGTTGGCTTTCTTCTCTTTCTGCGCACGCTCACCAACCGCACTGTATGCGGCCCGCTTCACGTTTGCGTCCTTTACGTTGGTCTGCTCCAGAACGACCTTTAATGGCTGCTTGACCATCAATTCATAGCCAGCTTTCTCCATGTATTCGGCGTCCTTCTTCGACTTGATGGCCCGCGAAAACGCTGCTGCAGATTTGACATCGCCTCGATTCACGAGCTCGTCCGCCGTCGTGCGGCGAGTCCAGCGGGTATCGCTGGTGATATACGACTCAAGCGTGGTGCGTGCTGCATCGTCTTTGACGCTGTTCATCGCGACGATTGCCTTGGTGCCCTCGTCCTCTTTGGCGTTCAGGACCAGGTAGTTCAGACCCGCAATCTTCTGTGGGACGGTCTTGTCCTCGGACAGGTCGCGCGCAATCTGCAGGCGAACGTCAGCGTTGACTTTGGAGTCCTTCAGGGCCTTCTCTTGCGCTGCAGCGGCATTGACTTTCTCCAACGACTCAGCCGCGGCAAATGCCACCTTGAGGCGTTTATCGGTCAAATGGTCGGCAAGCGCAGGGACGACGCGCTCGTCCTTGTAACCTGCAAGTTCTTTGGCCGCCGCGAGTGATGCCTTCTCGTCGCCCTTCTCGAGGTAATAGAGAGGCTTCTGGATATTGTATTTCTTATCTTTGACCTTACCCAGGAACTCCGCGCCTTTGGCGGCCAGCTTGGCGTCCTTCTCGGCCTTCAGGAATGCAACTGCAGCGTCCGCGACAACGGTGTTGTTTCGCTCAGGTTCCAAGACCTCCAGCGCCGTTTCACGAACGGCTGCGCGGCTATCCTTCAAAAGCGCAGCGACTTGCTCCGCGTAAGGAACTTTCAGTGTTGGCAGCGCCTTTGCGACATTCGTCACTGTGTAGGCGTCCTTTGCGTTCAGGTAACTGTACAGGGCCTTGACCAGCTCAGGGTCCTTATTGCGCCATTTTGCGGCGACTTCTGTCGATGGGTGGATGCTGCCGTCGGGGAACACCACCTGCGCATGTGGCGTGCTCAGAGACGGAATCGCGCGCCACAGTGGTACCTGAAGCGCGTAGTGTGGGAATGGCACATCTTCTCGCGACATCGGACCGGTCGTGTAACCGGGGAAATCCACGCCTTTCACACCAAGCTCCGTCAGCGTGAACACCGTTTCGGCGATGATAATCAGCGAGTACTTCGACACTTTGGGCGAGATATTAACCGTGACCTTGGCGGTCGCTGGATTGTTGCCCTTCACGATGATGGCCGAGCCGCCATACGTACCACGCTTTGCTTTCTTCAGGAGCGTGAACGCACGTTTGATATGCGTGGCCGTCGGCTTGCCTTTGAGCGAAATCTCGGCCTTCGGGATAAGGACCCACTGTGTGGTCGTGTCGATCTCAACTTTTTCGTATGAGTAGCGGACCGTACCCGCATCTGCGGCGGCCGACGAACTGATCGTCAAAGTGACAAGTGCAGCAATCAAGGCTGCGATCACGGGTCGTTGCATCATTCCATCACCTAATCTTGATCCTCAAAACGCCCACGGGTTCAACCGATATGAGGTGGTCGGGAATTCCGACAGGCGTGCATTTGCGCGCGCGGACAGTACCACGCCGGACAAAAAAAAGAACCCGCGATTGCGGGTTCTAAATTATCACGTTCGCAGCCGATTTCGGCTGAGCAACTTGATTAGATATCAAGCGTGCCTGCGACAGCACCTGCGGTCGTGACGAGAGTGTTGCAGGAATTGTTCTGGCAGAGCCAGTACATTCCGCTTGGACCGTTAGCGCGCAGTACACGTGCCATGTCCATTTCATTTTCGCAGCTTGGGCAGGAACGCTTCCAAGCCTTGCCTTTCTTCTGACTTGCAATTTTTGCGGGTTTCTTCGTAGCCATTTTATTCTCCTACACACGCAAAGTGCGCTGTCTAATCTCGATTGTCGCAAAACCGAGTTGCATCACTCTCGGCGTTTGCCGCTCCTTCAAGCCCCAAACCGCAGAAATCTGCAATCCGTGGCGAAGGGTCGCAGGTAATAGAGGAACACAACCGCGATGTCAAGGAGTTGGCTTTCCCACCCTGAGTTTTGGTGTAACTACGAGATCTGGAGCATTCGATCTTTCAGCGCCAACTTGCGCTTCTTCAGCACCTGGCGCTCGTATTGCTCGGTCGGCGAAAGCGACCTCTGTCTATCCAGCTGGCTCAGTCTTGTCTTCAAACTTTCGTGCTGCTCGCGAAGAACGGAAATGTCGTCGGAGAACGGAAATGCGCGTGAAGACCGCTTGAGCATGTGAACCTCCATTAGGTTTCAAGTTGCTGATTTTCAATAGACTTTTCGTCGGCCAACAAAGATAGCGACTTAGAGACTAAACTGTCAACGAATCACCGGAATTCTGGGATTCAAAAACTACATATCGTCGACGGATGGGTCGAGCGATTTGCTTGATTCTCGCAGCTTTTTGAGCTTCTCAGATTCCTCTTCGGTGAGCTCCACATCGGCGGTCTGTTTTAGATCACCTTCGGCATTTGGATTGACCTTCGTGATCGCTGGCGCCTTCTTGAAAATGCCCGAAAGTGGCCGTTTCTTCAGCTCTTCCGCAGGGTCTGGCTCGGACTCAAGTTCCGCCTCCGACAACGCGTCGTTGACATCGAAGTCCTCCCAGTCATCGCCCAGGTCGATGTCGATGCTCTGATCCACATCCTCACCGGACACAACTTCGGGAATATCGGATTCTTCATCGTCTTCGATGTCATTGACTTCGACTTCAGAAATTTCACTCAGGATGGCGTCCAATGACTCGTCACCGGGCGCCAATTTGATGCCCAGGTCGTCGTCTGAGTCGTGTTCATCCTCGAACGCCTCGCTTTCTTCGACGACGAGGTCGTCAGATACAGGGATCGCTGGCTCGGAATAGTCAGACGGCGCCATCCCAATTTTGCTTGGAGGGTCTTCGCCTACGCGCGGCGCGTTTTCCCCAGCATCGAGCGTGTCGGACAATTCTTCGGACGCGGAAATCGCGTCGGGGGCGTCGATCTTCGGCGTCAGCTCCGCATCCGAGGCACCGTTTAATCCCGGTGGGGGCTCGTCTGCGGGCTCATCGTCGGGAATGTCAGGAATGTCCAGGAACGTAGCCTCGCGATACGGCTCCTCTTCCTTCTCAACTTCGCTTGGAAGGTCATAGCCAACTGGCTCGTCCGCTTGTGCAGGGTCAACCTTCGTGGGTTCATCCCCGCGTTTCACCGGCTTCCACGGGTCGTCCTGTAAGCTGCGCATAATGTCGCTGTTTTCGGCGACCAATCCCAAGGCATTCTTGCCGGTCAGCACCTGATTCATCAGGTCGCGGTAACCCAACGCAAGGTCATTCATGGGCAGGGAGTTTGAGTCGGGCACATCAAAGAAGTGTCGCGCAATCGGCAAGAGCGCGATGTCGTCCAGCTGCTTTGCGGGGATCACGCCACGCTCACCAGTTTCAGGGTCTTCGACCGAACGTACGGCTCCCATGTCCGACAGTTCGGAGACTACTGAGCGGAGGAATACTTCGTTGTAGCCTAGCGTGCGA
The DNA here is from genome assembly GCA_030427705.1 of bacterium. Taxonomy (GTDB): domain Bacteria; phylum Myxococcota_A; class Bradymonadia; order Bradymonadales; family Bradymonadaceae; genus JAUIBR01. The sequence continues at coordinate 117,650 of JAUIBR010000002.1, forward strand.
ATGAGGTCGTTTTCAGGAATGCTTCCGTGCCCTTCCTTGAAGTGACGCGCGATCGGCGCCAGTACCTCGAGTCCAACCAACGGGTTGTGGATGCTAGCCTTCTGTTTGGACGGAAGGCGTTGTTGCGCCGCATCGACCTCGACCAAGGTCCGTAAATGCTGCACGCAATAGGCGAGCTCAGCACCGATCATGACCAAGATCCACGAGACATAAATCCACAACAGCGAGATGGGGATGAGTCCAAGCGCGCCGTAGATGGTGCGATACGACTCGAAAATCACCTCGTTAACGTAGAGGTTGAATCCCCATTGGGCGGCTTTGAACGCGTAGGCAGTGAACAGACCGCCGACGATCGCCGCGGGCCATCGCACCTTGGTGTGCGGCAAGAGCCAATGCATCAGGGTAAATAGCCCAAACACCAGCAAATACGGGACGAAGGTGTTCAGGAAGAACCCCGACTCAAGCCCCATGCGGCTCAGGACCAATTGCGCTCGAGCGCTGAGGCCAACCGACAACGAGAGGAAGAGTGGACCGATCGTGACGACGAAATAGAAGTTCAGTAGCTTCTTGAAGAACTTGCGGTCCTTCGGCGCGCCCCAGACCACATTGAACGCCGACTCCATCTCCATGAACAGCAGGATTCCGACGACCAAGAAGATGACGGCGCTGACCGACCCGAGCGTCGCCGCACTGGTAGAGAACTCGGCGAGGTAGTCGGCGACTTCTGCCGCCACGGCGGGAAATGCCTGTTGTAGGAACGACTCAATTCCAGGGCTTTCTTCTTCAAACGTGCCAAACACGGCGAAGATAGAAGTCACCACGCTTAGCAGTGGGACAATCGAGATTGCTGTGGTGAAAGCAAGGCTAGCGCTCAGAATCGGGGCCCGGTCGCGGAAGAACTCACGGCCGGTGTAATAGACCGCAAACACCAACGCCAACGCATTGAACTGCCACGATTTGAGGGATTCCCAGTCGCCTTGTTTGAACCGAGCAAGGACGCCAGATTCAGCCATGAAATTTACTCGCAAGTTCCAACAATTAAGAACGAGCAGATTAGTGGATTGCCCCATCGTTGAACAGGGGAACAAATCCGACATGACGAACGTTCGACCCAATAGCGAAATGACGCACCCCCTTGAGATCGGCTGATCATCGGATCGCGAGCGAATTCAGCCGCTTTCTGGCATCAAAGTGCGACTTCGTGCATAATAAGGATCGACCGTTCTACGAACAAATTGCAATGGGTCCCGAATGACCTCAGACCGCCATGTTATCGCAACGTACTTGAGCCTGTTGTGCTTCGTTGCGATCGCTACGGTGGTCCCCTCCTCGGTCGCTCAGCAGATGGACAAACTTGGCATCGGCGCACGGGCCGTGCCTTTGGACGCGCTCGCCGTCACCCAAGTACAGACACAACTGGCCGTTCCTGGGGTGATTGCGCTGACATCGACCTCGCTGAATGCGGCGACAGATTTGGCCAATGTACAGACTATCGCCAAATCCGAACGCGATGCCCTGACGATGGCTCGCGACCGTTTTGAAGCGGACGAGTTTGCCGCGGCCGAAAAGATTGCCGCGGCGGTTGTGCAAGAGTGCGAAAAGAATTCGAAGTCAGCTGAAATCAAAGAGCTTGGGCAGCGAGCACGTATCCTCCTCGCGAACGCGCGGCTGGAACAAGGCGACGCGAAGGGCGCGATGAAGGCCTTGCCGCTCGAAGGCACGCCCATCAATGACTACGTGCTTTGGATTCGTGCACGTGCGTTTTCGAAACAGGGCAAACATGCTGCCGCGGCTGAAGTGTTTGAAGCGATCGTGAAGCTCGATACGCGAATCCAACATCACGCCACGGTGCATGCCGCACATGAGCTGTTTGCCGCTGGCAACTGGGCTCACGCGGCTGAGCGCTTGAACCACGTTGTGCAAACCTATCCCGACTATCCCCGGCGACATCAGGCGCTTTATGAGCACGCCGTAGCTTTGGACAAGTTGGGGAAAGATGTGGACGCGGCGGATGCCTATTTGCAGACGCATTTTGAGTTCCCATATCGCAATGAAGGCAAGCTGGCCAAGGTGCGCCTCGACGAGCTGCAGCAAGCCGGGACGGCACCATCGAAGATGTACTCGCGTACCGAGCTCTATCAGCGATACCGCCGGCTTCGAATCAACAAGCATTGGGACGTCGCGCGGGCACTGTTTACGCAACTTGCCGAAGACCATGCGACTCCCGAAGGCAATTCAGAGTTTGAGCACGATATTGCATTTCAGTTGGCGCTCAACGATTACGGAAGTCGGGCGTTCACGAGTGCAATCAAGCGCCTGAATGGGTTGGTGGCAGCGTATGAGGCCGGCAATACTGATGGTATCTGGTTGCCGAGTGTCTACAAGTACCTCAGCCGCTCGCATTCCCGCATGGGGAACGTCGACGAGGCGATGAAAGCTCTTGAAAAGGAGCACGCCCGCGAGAGCCAACGCTCACAGCTCTTTGCCAAGGCCGAGTTCCTGGAAGAACACGGGCAGTTCCGGGCAGCACTCAAGATTTACGACGAGTTGCGCAGCGCTGGGCAGAAGCGTGGTTGGTCACACACGTGGCTGTTGTACCTCGCCGGTCAGCACGATGCCGCGTTTGAGAATCTCATGCAGCTTGCCGAGCGCAGCTCGGGTCAACGACGAGCTAAGTACTTGTACTGGGCTGGCCGAACCTTGGAAAACGCAGGCAAATCCCGCGAGGCCAAAGAACTGTACCGAGAGCTGGCGCAGTCACATGGCAGTCGCTACTACGGATTCCAGGCGAAGAATCGCATTCTCGACGTCGACCAAGGGCGCGCCAAACAACCGTTGCTTGCTAACGCCGAGCAACTCTCAAACGCGGCCGACCACGTCTTGGATGCAATGGATGAAGCTGAGCTCGCGCTTGGTGCCTCGCGCGCGGAAGCTGAGTCAGACCCACGGGCACAACAACGCGACAATCGCGAGGTTACGATCCAAAAGCCATCGCGCGAGATCTCTCAATGTGAGGCGGAAGTTCAGGCAGAGGTCGACTTCTGCCGAATGGAAGTTGGAGACCTACCCGAACCTGCAATCGACGTCATGCGTGCAGCATTCACGTCCTCAACCACAGTCGGCTCCGTACTCGCCGCAGGATTGGGAACCGAAGAGCTAGTCTCGCAGTCTGCAGACAACGACGACATCCCAGAGCTCGACAGCTACGTTGGACCTGAGCCGTCGGTACCCCTTGGCGCACCAGGCCCACTTGGCGAATCACTGCAAAAAACTAAGTACACCACTCCTGGACGCATCCACTGGAATGGCCGATTCGGCTCGACCGTCGAATTCGCGAAATTCCGAAAAGGTGAGCTGTTCGGGCCGCTGCCAAAGGAAATCAAAGCCTACGACGAAGAAGGCTATATCGGCGGCATCGATCGCGCCGCGAAGAAACTTGGCAAGACGTTCCCCGAGCTTGTTCGTGCCGCATGGCTGTACGATGCAGGCATGCACGGCGAAGCCCGCTGGGCGGTTCGTCACGTTTCCATCGAATTCCGTGAGCTGAGCCGGCGTTGGCGCGCTGGCGCACAACCACACGCGCTCGATAATCAGCGATGGTCTTACTACATCGACAATCGTCGAAAAGACGAAGCTGGAATGTGGGGCCTGCCACTGGACGAACTTCGATACCCCGTTCCAGAGAACGCCAAAGCCAAGGCGAAGTTGCTGGCACGTCAACAGGCGATCTACGACGGACGCGTCGAGAACAAACCCATCATCATGAACGCGCTGAAAGAAATCGGCGACCACTTCATGGTGCGTAAGATGACGCTCGGCACGGGTGGCTGGTACCGACGGGACCCAACTGGCCCATCTCGGCCAAGCTGGATGCAGGCGTACCCACGAGCCTTCCCTGAGCTCGTCATGCGCGAAGCCAAGAAGAACGGACTGAATCCGTATGTCCTCTGGGCCCTGATGACGGTCGAGAGTTCGTACAATCCTGACAGCGTCTCGCCGGCCGACGCGCTCGGGTTGTTGCAGGTCATCCCGAAAACCGGCCTGAAGACCGCATTGATGCTTGGGGACACGAATTTTGGTCCACATGATTTGCTCGAAGCCGAGAACGCCGTGAAACACGGTGCGTTCTATTTCGGAAAACTCCTTCACAAATTCCACGGGCAAGAACTGCTTGCCTTTGCCGGCTACAACGGTGGCCCGCACCGCGTCGGTGACTGGCTCGATATGCGCGGTGACAAGATGACGCTCGACGAGTTCATCGAGACGATTCCGTTCGACGAAGCGCGTGGTTACGCGAAGAAGGTGTCGCGATTCGTTGCGCTCTACCTGCGAATCTACGAAGGGCACGACGGACTGTATATCGGCCAAAACCTCCGTGCCGATTACAAACCACACCCCAAGTTCTAGGCGCCCTGCCCGCCAAGCTTGCCACGATCACGGCAATCCTTTAGAAGCTGCGTTGGTTTTTTGACTGAGCAGTTATGAAGCGAATTACGCTCATCTTAAAGGGGATGGCGATGGGGACCGCCGACGTCATCCCAGGCGTCAGCGGCGGCACGCTTGCCCTCATCCTGGGCATCTACAAGGAGCTGGTAGACACGATCAAAGGTCTGTCGCCAACCATCTTGTTCCTCTGCCTCACCTGGCTGAAAAACGGCCGCACGTCTGAGGATTTCGAGAAGATCCGGGAAGAGTTCGACCGCCTGAATATCATGTTCCTGGTGCCGCTGGGCACAGGAATCGTCTCAGCTATCGTGGTGGGCAGCGTCATCATTCCATCGCTGATGGAGAGCTACCCAGTCGCGATGCGCGCGCTGTTCTTTGGCCTTATCGCCGCCAGCGTGTTTGTCCCATTTCGTATGATTAAGATCGGTAGCGCACCTCAGGTCGCGACCGTTGCGCTGATGGCTGCCCTGGGCGGAGCCGCAGGATTCGTCATCTCCAATCCCGCGAACTCATTTAGCTCCAGTCGGACCTGGACGACCGTAACGCCTGCCGAATCGATGCCCCTGAAAGACGTTCTTCGTCGTGGGCCAAGCTCATTGTCTGCGGAGCAAGTCTTCTGGGACGAGAAGAACACCGCACTGCGCGACGCCGTCGAGACCAATGACGCAGAAACGTTTGCAAAACTGGCCGTGCTCAAGGAACAGCACAAGGAACCGGCTTTCGACAAGAAGACGCTGAAGGCACGCAGCGAGCCGTATCAGACGGTCTCCGTGCCAAAAGGCACGCCGGTGGATATGCCACAACCCACTCTGTGGTTTGTCTTCTTAGCGGGCCTCATTGCCATCTGTGCGATGATCCTGCCGGGCATCAGCGGGTCGTATATTCTGCTGATCTTCGGGGTGTACTTCTTCGTGCTCAACTCGCTCAAGGGATTCCTGTCTCTGGCGGCGAGTGGGGAGTTTTCGACGGTGCACCTGGCATATGTTTCTGTGTTTTGCGCCGGATGTTTGATAGGCATTCTGAGCTTTGCGAGACTGCTCAGCTACTTACTGGATAAGCACGCGCCTTTGACATTGGGCGTGCTTGTTGGCTTGATGGTTGGCTGTCTGCGCGGTATTTGGCCTTTCCGAGACGAGACGAGCGGTGTTGCGAAGAACATCATGCCCGCGCAGTTTGATGAAACGGTCATAAGCGCCATCGTCGCATGTTTGTTGGGCGCGGCGGTCGTCGCCGGGTTCACATGGTTAGGCCGCTCGCGGTCCGAAGGAGAAGCGGTAAATGCATAGATTTGCATACCTTGTTGTCGTCGCATCGTTGTTCGCCTCCTCGTTGGCTTTTGCTGACATGGGCGACATGGACATGAGCGTGAGCGACATGGACATGAGCGTCAGCGACATGGGCGCCAATGATATGGACATGAGCATCGGCGACATGGCCGACATGAGCGATATGGCACCCAGCGACATGGCAACAGACATGGTCGCGGACCTCGGAGACATGGCTCCTGACGCCGATATGGCCGACATGAACAACGGCCCATTTGTCTTTGAAGGCGTGATTGAACTGCGCGACCAACCCGATTGGAGTGGTTCCCTCATCGCGCTGACTAGCGACACGGATGCTTTCGCCGCCACTACCGGCGCAAACGGCCTGTTTCGATTTGAGGCAGTTCCAGCTGGCACCTATCAGCTTGAGGTTAGCCAGACCGGATACACAAGCGTTTCCGAAGAACTCGTGATTTCACGGGAGTTAACGCGACGTTTTGTCCTCTACCCAGAAGGTTCCGCGACGGTCACCCTTCAAATTGAACTCGCTGAGGCACCTGCAGAAGGCGACGGAGATACTGTCGAAATTTCCCTCACCTCGGAACGCGGTCAAGTGACCGAGTCTCTACCCCTCGCTGGCGGCACCGTTGTTGAGTGGAGTGGTGAGCTTGAGACGGGTTCCTGGACCGCAGATGTTGAGCTCGACGGCTTCTTGCCAGCTTCATACGCAATCACGGTTGAAGACGAAGACATCGACGTCAACATGACCCTGTTCAAGTTCCAGACAGGTGATGTGACGACGCGTGAAGAATGCGCCTGCCGCACTATCAATGCCGATGCGGGTGTGCCGTTCGTTGGCCTGCTCTTGCTTATCGGTGGAATGTTCGTCCGACGCCGGCGCGCCTAATGGGAATCTTCGACAACGTTAAATCGGCGCTGGGGATTGGACTTGGCTCGCTTGATGTTGTCGTCGCAGAACGCTCCAACCTTGGTGACAATCTTGAGGGAACGGTCACGTTTACAGCCAACAAGAACGTGAACGTGGTTCTTTTGGGCGTACGCCTGATCCATCGATTCTACGCTGACCACATGCTCGACGAGATGATTCTGGACGAGCTCGCCCTGCTGGAGCGGGCTTCGTTTGCGGCGAGCGAGACGGTCACCCGTGAGTTCGAGCTAATCCTTCCGTTTGAAGCTGTGCCGACCGCTCCCGGCTTTAGCTGGCACGTGGAAGTGCTTCTGCAGCCGCAGAGTGGCGATGTCATCAGTAAGAAAGTGGAGGCTCGTGTTGAGATGTCGGTCGTGGGCGGAGCAATCCACCATGTCCTGCAGACGCAGTTCGGGTTCAAACCAACAGCCTGGGAAGCGATTGAAGACGGCTTGGTCATTGGATACGAGCCGGACGCTTCTGTCCGACGACAGTTCAGCAGTCTACAGGTCCTTTATGATGAAGGTCCGGATGAGCTAGAGGTCGGTTTCACAACAAATTTCACGCCTGCGGCACTTCATCGACTCGCCGATAAGTACGATGAGGAGCAGAATATCGTTTGGTTGTCGCTTCGGAGATCCGAATTTGTTAACTCTGGAGCAGACTATCAGGCGATATACGCCGAACTTCGACCGCTTTTTGCGCTCGAGTAGCACCGGAGACCAAGATGGTCCGACTGAAAAGAGGATGGATCCTCATCGTGCTGGCCCTGTTCGTACTCTCGCTCGGCTGCGACGGAGCCGACTTCGATGAAGACGGAATCCCGGACACCAAAGACAATTGTCCACAAATAAAGAATCCCGACCAAAGTGATGCGGACGGCGATGACCACGGCGATGTTTGCGACATTTGTCCGAACGACAGCGACCCGCGTCAGGAAGATGAGGACGATGACGGTGCCGGCGATGCCTGTGACAATTGCTTGGGTTTGGCAAACGCCGACCAGAGTGATGTCGACAGCGACGGGCTCGGCGATGCCTGCGACCCCGATATCGACAACGACGGACTTGAGAACGACGTAGACAACTGCCCATCGGATGCAAATCCAGGCCAAGAAGATGGCGATTCTGATGGCGCGGGTGACGTATGTGATGTTTGCCCTGAGCTGTCCAATCCTGGTCAGGAAGACGCCGATGAAGATGGTCGCGGCGATATCTGCGATATCTGTCCGGACAACTTCGATCCGAATCAGGAAGATACGGACGAAGACGGGCCAGGTGATGCGTGCGATGTCTGCCCGTTCATGGCGAACCCGGAGCAAGAGGACGAAGACTCGGATGGGCGAGGCGATATCTGCGACAACTGCCCCCAGACGCCAAACTCTGACCAACGCGATGAAGACCTCGATGGCGAAGGTGATGTGTGCGACTCCGACATCGACGGTGATGAAATCCCGAATGTGCGCGATAACTGCCCCGTCGTTGCCAACCCCAACCAGGGAGACAGCGATGGCGATGATGTGGGAACAGCCTGCGACAACTGTCCAACGGTCGTAAACACATCCCAGCTAGATAGCGATGTCGATGGGTTAGGCGACGAATGCGACAACTGCCCTGAGGCCGCCAATGCCAACCAGATGGACGTGGACGGTGACGACGTGGGCGATGTCTGCGACCCATGTCCGATGATGGCGAACATGAGCTCGGTCGACACCGATGGCGATGGCGTGCCCGACGAATGCGACAATTGCCCTCGCGTCCAAAGCGAAGACCAAACTGACACCGATGGCGATGGATTCGGCGACGCATGCGATAACTGCACATACGTCATGAACCCGCAGCAGCTGGACTCCGACAACGACATCATTGGCGACAGCTGCGACAACTGCCCGATGAACCCCAACACGGACCAAAAAGACACTGACCAGAACGGAATCGGTGACGTCTGTGACTGCATGGGCCCCGATCAAGACGGTGACGGGCATCCGGATATGTGCGACAATTGCGCTTCCATCTTCAATCCGGACCAGCTGGACCAGAACCAGAACGGGATTGGCGATATTTGTGAGGTGTAGTCGATGGAAATAAGCGCTCGCACAATGTACGGACTCAGGGCGTTGGTCACGATGGCAGGTGCCCGGACCAAAGACCCTATGAGCATCCAGACAATCGCCGAGCGCGAAGGCCTTCCATCGAAGTTCCTTGAAGGCATCATGGCCGACCTCAAACGTGGTGGCTTCGTTCGAAGCCGACGTGGTGCCAGTGGTGGATACCTCCTGAACAAGCCCGCCAGCGAAATCACAATCCTAGATATCATTCGTCATCTTGACGGACCGGTCGCCCCGGCCCGATTTGAGGACCGAACCTCTGGCGAAGACATGACGGAGCGGCAGAAGGCGTTCACGCCTGTATGGACCGAAGTTCGCGATGCACAGATTCGAGTGCTTGAGACCTACACAATTCAATCCATCGCCGACTCTGTCCCTGAGGACCCTCTTGGCGAATTCCACCCGATTTATCAGATCTGAGGCTGCGCGATGACGACACCTAAAATGGCCGTTCCCATTGTGGAAGCTACGTTTGGACTTGATGGTGGCGCGATGTTCGGCATCGTCCCTCGCCCGCTCTGGGAGCGTTCAAACCCGGCTGATGACAATAATCGGATCGACCTTGCGACGCGTTGTCTCTACGTCGAGTACGACGATGGCATGCGTGTCCTCGTAGACGTCGGAATCGGCACGAAATGGTCCGAGAAAGAGCGTGGAATCTACAAGATCGACAATCAGGACTCAGGCCTTACCAAGGCGCTGAAAGAGCAGTTTAACTGCACGCCCGACGATATCGACCATGTCGTCCTGACCCATCTTCACTTTGATCACGCGGGCGGATTGAGCCGTTGGTCGGACGATACCGGTGCCTCGGAAGCCGTGTTCAACAACGCTCATCACTGGGTACAGCGCCGCAACTGGGCTTGGGCTCACGCGCCGAGTGCTCGGGATGGTGGCAGTTACCGAAACGAAGATTTTGGTTTCCTGGCGGGATTGGATGCGCCGGATATGACGCATGTCGATGGAATCGACGAGATTCTGCCTGGAATCGAGGTCATCCCCTGCCACGGCCACACTTTTGGCATGCAGCTGGTCAAAGTGACGACTCCTGATGGGATCTACGTGCACTGTGCCGACTTGATCCCCACCGCGTCTCATCTGAAGGACGCGTATGTGATGGGATACGACCTGCAACCGTTGGAAACGGTCAAAGAGAAACGTGCCCTCCTCTATGAAGCGATGCGCCACGATTGGATTCTGGTCTTCGAGCACGATCCAAACATGGCATGTGCCCGTGTCGAAGCCGACAAGCGTGGCCGCCCAGTCGCCGTCCCCGTCTAACCCTGATGCCAGCGAACGTACTCGATGAATCGTGAGTAGTGGAATCGTGTAGGCAAATGTGGTAGTCAGCCCCGTTCGAAATGAACTGTCTACTCGTTCCCAATTGAATTGATGACTGGGAACACTGGGAGGTTATTGGATGAAACGACTACTTTTTGGATTGGTTTGTGTCTCGTTGTTGGCTGCTTGTGGCGGCGATGACGACAGCAAGAACACGAACAACGACAACAACGCAAACAACACGAATAACGTTAACAACTCGAATAACGTTAACAACACCAACAACGTCAACAACACGAACAACGTCAACAACACCAACAACGTGAACAACGTTGTCATCAACGCTGACGTGGTTGAGTCCGAGCCCAACGACGAGACGGACATCGCGACCGCCATCGAAGTTGGCCAGACGTTCGGCGGCGTTATCGCTCCGGGCACTGCAGACGAAGGTGATGTGGACTTCTTCAAGGTCTCGCTCACCGGCGGAACCATCTTGGAAGTTGAGTTCACCGAAGTCTCGCCAGACGTCCAGCCTGTCGTCATCGTTCAGGACGAAGCCGGCATCGTGAATCGCCAGCTTGCTGCATCGAGCGCGATGAGCCGCCAGGTGTTCATTCCTGCTGACGGACAGTACGACCTCATCGTTATCGACGAGCGTCTCGGCAACGCTGCACACGGCGGCCCAACGTCGACCTACGTTCTGACGACATCGGTTGTCACGCCAACGCCAACCGCTCTGACGCTTGGTTCGCCAGTGACCGCCGATTGGAATGACAACAACGTTGATGTCTACAGCTTCACTTCGACCGCTGGAACGGCTGTCGACGCTGAGATCTTCGCGGTTCGCCCTCCTGCAAGTGGCGACCTCGACTCGGTCGTGTTGGTCTACAGCGCAACCAATGGCTACGTGACCGACAACGACGACATCGACTTCGACAACGGCAACAGCGATTCGGCAGTGGTCTTCCGCGCTGAAGCGAACGAAGAATACTGGATCGTCGTCGATGCGTACGAAACGGCAGAAAACGCGCCATATCAATTGGTGACGACCGAAACTGACGACGCAATCTCGGCGCCACGCTCACTTGAGATTGGCGGCGCAGCGCTGACCGGTAACATCGACGCAGCAAACGGTGACGAGTTCGACACCGACTACTTCACGATTGAAGTTCCAGCTGGCGCGACGACCCGCGTCGCGCTCACGGGCACTGGTGCCAACCTTCAGCCGGTCGTTACGATCGCAACGAACTCGTTCTTCGGCATCATTCCTTTCGCATCGGGCGCTGGCGTGAACGGAAACGCGGCTGTTGAATTCGCCAATGGCGGCGAAGATCCCGTCACGTACTTCGTGTTCGTCGACGACATCCGCAACGTTCCAGAAGACGAAAACGCAACGCCAGCAAACGTTGGTGGTGCTGACTTCGGTTACTCCCTCGCAGCAACGTCCGTCACCTGGACGCCAACCACGCAGACGCTTCCATTCTCTGGTTCTGGCTCGATTGCCGACGTCGGAAACTACGTCTGGTACGACGCCATGGTTCCAGCGAACTCGTTCATCATCGGTACGGTCACGACGACCAACCAAGACTTCGAAGCTCGCCTTGCGGTCATCAATGAGTTCGGCACCGCCGACCCATTCGAAAGCCCAATGGCGTTCCCACTGGCCGCAGCAACGACGCTCCAATTCGGCGTTCGTGACCGCGAGTACAAGGGTGGAACGGGTTACACGTTCGACGCTTCGCTTCAGGCTGTCGACACCAGCGGCATCACCTTCGGCGCAGCTACCGAGACCGAACCAAACGACACGACCTCGACGGCAAATGCCGGCACGTTGCCAGCAGCCATCACCGGCGCAGTTGACGGCGTGGACGAGAACGACGTCAAGCCTGACTACACCTCGGTTACTCTGGCACAGGGCGACATCTTGGTCGCATACACCTCGACCTCAGGTGACGAAATGGCTGATGCGGACACGATCGTGAAGATCTACGACTCGGCAGGAATGGTCGTCGCTGAGAATGATGACCACTTCGGTCAAGCGGACTCGTACTTCTCGGCAACCGCATACACGGCTACGACGGCTGGCACCTACTTCATCGCCGTTGAACCATACTGCGAAGGCGACACCAGCAACGGCTGTGGTGGAAATGGCGACTACGTGTTGAACGCGTTCGTTGCTCCATAATTCACACGCTGCTCGCGAACAAAGGCTGCCTTCGGGCGGCCTTTTTCATTTCTTGGAACATCTCGGAAACTTGTATCGGTTCATCTAATCCTGATAATCTGGTTCTTCCCCACAAACTCAGGACGTAAATGGACCGAGCTGGCCATTGGAGCCCCAGCCCAATCGATGCGTTGATCGATGCGATTCGAGCTGACCATCAGGTTGCGGTAGAGCGGGCGCGCAAAGTTTATTGCAATCGTGATTTGAACTTCGAGAAGATCGAGGCTGTCGGCTTCGACATGGACTACACCCTCGCCCGCTATAAGCAGGACGAGCTGGACGCACTGTCCGTGGAGTTGACCCTGGAGCGGCTCGTCACAGAGCGCGGCTATCCCGAGGAAATCAAATCCATCAAGAGCATCTCCAATTTCGCGATCCGTGGGCTTGTCGTGGATACGCTGCGAGGCAACGTGCTCAAGATGGATGCGCATCGGCATGTCGGAAAGGGCTACCACGGGTTGCGCGAGCTAACCCGCGAGGAGCGTCACGAGTACCGCGACATCACGATTCGTCTGAACGAGACCAACTCTCGTTTCATGCTGATCGACACACTGTACGCCCTCCCCGAGGCGTTCATGTACGCGGCGTTGGTGGATTATCTGGAGGCGCTTCAGCCTCAGAAAAAACACGACTGGAAGCGGCTGTTTGACGATATTCGCTACTGCATCGACCTCGCCCATCGCGATGGTTCGATCAAAGACGAAATCATGACGGATACGGAGCGGTTCATCCCCGGTAAGGACGAGGAACTCGCACTCACGCTGCACCGTATTCGATCGGCTGGAAAGCGCGTGTTCTTGCTGACGAACAGCTATCCGACGTACTCCAACCACGTCATGTCGCACATTTTGGACGGTGTGCTGCAAGAGTATCCCAGCTGGCGAAACTACTTCGAGATCATCATCACCGGGGCGTCGAAACCGACGTTCTTCACGTCACGTAATCCATTCCTTCGCGTCGATGCGACTGGAACGGTGAGCGGCGAGGAGTACCAAGGGTTTCAGCGCAGCGCGCTGTATCAGGGTGGTAACCTCATCGACTTCGAGCGGATGTCCGGAATGGGCGGCGAAAAGGTCGTCTACGTTGGGGACCACATCTACGGTGATATCGTGCGCAGCAAGAAGTCTAGCGCCTGGCGAACGGTGATGATCGTCCAAGAAATGGAAGCGGAGTTGGATCAAGCAGAGGATCTTCGCGATGAGATTCACCATCTGGATGAAGTCGATTCGGAGATCATGCGCATATCGGAGCGCATCACCTATGAGCAGAACCTGTTGTATCAATTGGAAGATTTGATTCATCGGGCGGGTGATGTCGACAAGGAGCGACTGCAAACTGCGCGCAAAGAGCTGAACAAATCGAAGGACAAGTTGCGGCGGCTCCGAAAGGAACTCATCGAGGGCCTTGATAATGCGGAGCATCTCCTAGAATCTAACTTCAATCCCTACTGGGGATTGGTATTCCGCCTGGCCAATGAAAACACCCTCTTTGGGGAACAAGTTGAAGACTACGCTTGTCTTTATACAAGCCGGGTATCGAACTTCATTAACTACTCGCCCGTGCACTATTATCGAGCGCCGCGCCAGCCGATGCCGCACGAAAGGTACTGAACGATGACCGCCACTCGCCTGGCAATTCTGACCGCCCTCACCTGCTTTCTTTGGGGCCTTCCGACTTACGCACAGTCCAAGGATTCGTTGTGGGTTGAGAAGACGAACACCAAAAAGGGCAAGGAGCCCCCGATCAAGCTCTCAACGTTTTCGAGACTGGCAGAGGGCGTCAGTCCCGCAGTGGTGAACGTGATTGTTACCTACAAGGGTTCTGGCGGGCTGGCTCAGATGCTGGAAAATGGCGGTGATTGGGGCATCGGCAGTGGCCAAGGGTCGGGATTCATCATTCACCCGTCGGGCTTGTTCCTCACCAATAATCACGTCGTGGAAGGCGCGGAGTCGGTCAAAGTCAGGTTGATGGACGAGCGTGAGCTCGATGCTGAGGTCGTCGGAGTTGACCCACAGACCGACGTCGCGTTGATGCGAATCAAAAACGGCAAGAAGCTCCCGACGCTGGTCTTGGGCGATTCCGATACCGTCCACGTTGGAGAACATGTCCTGGCCGTTGGAAACCCATTGGGGCTGAGTCACACGGTGACCGCCGGCATCGTCAGCGCTTTGGGTCGCAAGAATCTCAGCCCGGGCGGAAAGGACGTCTTCACCGACTTCATTCAAACCGATGCATCGATTAACCCCGGTAACTCCGGCGGTCCGCTGATTAGCCTGCGGGGCGAGGTCATCGGCATCAACACGGCTGTGAATCGGCAGGGGCAAGGCATCGGCTTTGCGATTCCAATCAATATCGTCAAGGCGCTCGTCCCTCAGCTCCACCAGAACGGCTACGTCGTTCGAACATGGTTGGGCGTTCGGGTGCAAGAGATCACGCCCGCACTGGCACGCAGCTTTGGCCTCAAGTCGGTTCGTGGTGCGCTCGTGACCGAAGTCGTCCCGAATAGCCCTGCGGAGCGAAACGGCCTCAAGTCCGGTGACATCGTGCTGAAATTTGGCGAAACCGCGATTCGCGATAGTGACCAGCTACCGTGGCTTGTGGCGACGGCGGGCGTGGGTAGCAAGATGAAGATATCCTACGTTCGCGGCGGACTGTCTAAGTCCGTCTCCGTCGATATGGAGGAACTTCCCAACCAAAGTCCGCCTGCCGTGGTCATCCAACCGGCATCAAAACGCACGACCAAGTCCGACTTGGGTATCACGGTGCGCGACGTCACAAAATCGCTCGCGCGTCAGCTAGGCGCGCCATCGTCGAGCGGTGTGTTGGTCACGAAGATCAGTGATTCATCACCTGCACGTTACTCAGGCCTGCGGCGTCGAGATATCATCACGTTCATCGACAATATCAAGGTCAAGGACGCGGGCGACTTCTCGGCCACGATGAAAGACATCAAGCTCGGCAGTACCGTTCGGTACAAGATTCTTCGCGGTGGTCGCACCGTGTACGTCGCCTTCGAGCGTTGAACGCGTTGACACGCGTGCGCGATGCCAACTACCGTTCGCGTTGCTCACCAAAGGGACAAATTCGTTGCTGAATTGGAATGACATTCAAGGTCAGGACCGCGCCAAGAAGGTGTTGGAGTCCTCGGTAGAATCGGGTCGCATCCACCATGCATACCTGATGGTCGGACCTCTTGGCGTTGGGAAACGCGCTACTGCTTTGGCGCTGGCGGCGGCACTAAACTGCACTGGAAACTCAGGAAGCGGATTTCAACCTGCATGCGGCCAGTGCCCGAGCTGCCGCAAAGTCGAGGGGATGCAACATCCCGATATCCGCGTGATTGAAGCGGAAGGTCGCTCAATCAAAATCGATCAGGTCCGCAGCGTTCAAAAAGCAGCGGCCACACGACCCTATGAGGGTGATTATCAGGTCATCATCATCGATGACTGTCACAAGATGACGGAAGAGGCGGCCAACGCGCTGTTGAAGACCCTCGAAGAGCCACCGGAATCGATGAAGCTCCTGTTGATTTCGCACCAGCCAGCATCATTGCTCGACACGATTCGGTCCCGATGCCAGCTGCTTCGCTTCGCCCCGCTCTCATCGTCAATTGTGTCTTCGATTCTCTCGCACGAACTTTCAGATATGGCCCCCGACCAATTGCAGGTGGCCGCGGGGTACGGCGAGGGGTCTGTTGGACGAGCAAAAGACCTGGCCGAGTCCGGCCTGATTGCGGAACGTGCTGAGTTGATTCGGACGATCCTGAATACCGATGCCAAGCACACCGCCACGCTTAGCACCGCCGCAGAAAGTCTCTCGAAAGACCGGTCGTTGTTTGGGACGAAGCTTGAAATCCTGAAGGTGTTCTTGCGAGATGTCGCACTGTTGCAGGCGGTTCCAGACCACCCTGAGCGCATTATCAATCAGGACCTTTCCGAGCTCGCGCAGACTTGGGGTCGCGAAGTATCGGCCGATGATGTATTGAACCGCATCAATCTGGTCTCACGCGCCCAGCATCTGTTGGAGCGCAATGTGAACCCGATGATGATTGCTGAAGACCTACTCATGGATCTCGCACGTAGATGAGCGCTGAACCACAAATCGAGCTGTCGGGCGCACCGTTTAAGGGCAAACGCCGACTCTATAACGTCGTACCTGTTCAACTTCGAACAAACTTCATCAAGGTGGAGTACGACGCGGGATCGCTCTTGGTGCATCCAGGCGACCAGCTGATCGTGGAGACCGACAAAGGTCCGGTGATTGGCAAGGTGACGGGCCAGGTTACCCGAAAGGTCCTCAAAGCAAACTCTCTGCAGCGCGTCGTCCGCAAAGCGTCCGAACAGGACATCGAACGCGCCGATAAGAACGAAGAGCTTGAAGTCGAGGCACATCACTTCGCGGTTCAACGGATTCGCGAACGAGCGCTGCCTATGAAGCTCATTCGCGCCCAGTACATGCAAGATGGGTCGCGTATCGTCTTCTACTTTAGCGCGGACGGACGCATCGACTTCCGGGACCTCGTAAAGGACTTGGCGCACCGATTCCGTACCCGCATCGAGATGCACCAGATCGGCGTGCGAGACGGCACAAGGATGATTGGTGGGATCGGCCCGTGCGGTCGCGAGTTGTGCTGCAGCACGTTCCTTGAGAACTTCGCGCCTGTCTCGATTCGCATGGCGAAAGACCAGGGGCTGACGCTCAATCCAGCCAAAGTGTCCGGCATGTGTGGGCGATTGATGTGTTGTCTGGTTTATGAGCAACAGGTCTATCGACGGATGCGCAAGCGCCTTCCGCGAGCAGGTCAGCGCGTTGAGACCCCGGACGGTCTAGGCAAAGTCCTGGAGCTCGATGTCATTAACCAACGTGTCATCGTGGAACTCGAAGACACCAACCGTCGTACGTATGAGAATGCGGATGTGATGCTCCACGACCCCAAACGTGGGCAGACGCCAAAGGCGGAAGAGCCGCCGTCTGACTACCTCTGGGACGATCTCGACCCGAAGAAGTCTGACGACGAATCGAAGGGCAAAAAGCGGCGCAGACGCCGGCGCGGTGGCAAATCCAAGGGCAGCGACGGTCAGAACCAGCAGTCGAACCAGACGCAGAGCTCGGACAACAACTTAGACAAGCCCAAGAAATCACGTAATCGGCGGCGGCGGCGCGGAGGCAAGGGATCCGGCAATAAGTCCGAGGGGCAGGGTCAGGGTCAGAACCAAAAGAACGACAACGCCAAGAAGGACTCCAAGCAGGGCGACAGCGCCAAGAAATCGGGGTCTCGACGACGGCGACGCGGCCGCGGCAAGGGCAAAGGCGGCTCAAACCAAGGCGGATCCGATAACGGCGGGTCCGGCAAAGGCGGCTCAGATAAGGGCGGCTCAAAGAAAGAATAGACCTTCCCGAGCCCCCGAGCCTCATTGGAGGGCCTCCCCGTCTCCCCTCCCAGATTTCCTTTTTGGACCGAAACTCAAGAGTTTGTTAGCTTCGGGGCCGAGGAGGACAACATGCGAATATTCGGGGTTTTAACCTTACTTGTGGTGGTGGCTTGGTCTGCGCCCGCGGTTGCTCAAGAAGCAAAGGACGGCAAAGCGCAGGTGAAAAAGAAGGCTCCACCCGTGCCGAAAGAGATTGAGGCGGACTGGAAGTACCTAAACAGCCAAGCTGTTAAGGTCCAACGGGCCTCAAAGAAGTACGCGCAGCGCATCGAAGTGGAGACCTCCGTCGACGAGGTGGTCCGCAAGATCGGAAAGTCCAGCCCTCCAAGCAAAGCATGGAAGTGGGTGCGGGACAATATCGGCTATGAGCCCTACGGCGGCCTACTGCGTGGCGCACGCGGCGCTCTACTCGCCCGAAAGGCGAATGCCGTGGACCAGGCAGCCCTCCTCTCGGAAATCTACGTCGCGCAAGGACACTCGGTTCGATTTGTGAGCGGCGATATTTATGCGAAGGACGCCCAGACGCTGCTCGCCGAAATCAACGGCAGCGCGACACTGATCTCGCCTCAGGCCGCGGTCGGAAAAGACTTCACGAAGACCAGCTATGTCGCCGCCGACCAACTTCGCTATCAACAGCCCGTCACTCAACATGTTTGGGTGGAAGTAAAATACAAAGGCCAGTGGATGACCGCCGATCCGGTGTTCGCGACACGATTTGGCGCGACGTTGGGCAAAGGGACGGATGTTCGCGAGAAACTGCTCGACGAGCTTGGCGGCACCATCCGGATTCGAGTCCGGGCCCGCCTCAAAGACGACCAAGATAAAGAGTTGGTCTCGGTATTCGGTCGAATCGACAAATTCAGCTATCAGAACATCGCGTTGGAGTTCGAGCAGAGCCCGATGCTGAAAGGCCAGTTGCAGCCTGTTCTGTCTGTCGCAGGGCAATCCAAGAAAGGTGAAGTCTTTCCGGTCAAAGAACTGGATTGGCTCCGCGTTGAGTTTGCGGTTCGCCGCGGGCGAATCGAAGACCGTTTTGCAGAAACGCTCTACAAGGACGGCGAGCCAAACTCCATATTTGATTACGACCAAACGTACTGGGGCATCGCGCTTCTGCCCGGCTGGGTGCCGCCTGATTTCTTGAGAATCACCACAGCTCGTTACGTCGGTGCAAGCTCACAAGCCCTCGCAGACTTCACGAAAAACGCCGCGGGCGGTGGTACGACCGCGAACTTTGACATGGCCTTGAACGAAACCCACCGGCCTTACGCATTCTTGATTTCGTCCATGTATGCAACGCATTTGGACCGTCTGACGCGTGAGCTCGCGTACTCGATGGGTGTGACGCCGATTCTGCACGAACCGCGTGTCATCATGACTGGTATCCTGCGCAAAGACGACAGCTACGACTACCGGATTAGCGCTCGCGGAAACGCCCTGGAAGCCATGCCGAAGCTCGGTGTTCCCGCGGCTGCGGCATCGGGATTCCTTTCCGTCCATGGGCGTATGGCGCACCAGCTTGAGGCCGAGCTGCTTCATAACCTCTCGGGAAGTAAAGTCATCAGTGTTGACCGTTTGTTTGTGCACGCAGCCAAGACAAAGAAGCGCGTGACGACGATCCATCAGAAGAATCTGAGTAAGGCGCGGCGCCTGGGTTTGTCGAAAGAAGTTCGAGGCGCGTTGGAGAATCAGGTGCGCAATCGCGGTGCTGTGGTGCTGACCCCAAGTGGCCCGGTAGACCTCGATGGCGGAAAGCGCGCGGGTTGGTGGGCATTGAATCCGACGACCGGAAACGTCGAAGGCTCACTGGGTGAGCGAATGTTGAGCACAATAGCGCGAAAGACGGGGCGGACGATGCAGACACGTTGGTGACATCGGCACTCAAGTCCGGCGCCATTATTCTGGCGATGGTCGACTCAACCGCCAAAACGTCCGAGGAGTACGTGCCCGTGGTGTGTAAGGCCCAAAAGAGTGTTCAACGTCTGAGTACTGCGTGGTGTGCGACAAAAAAGGCGATTTCAGCGCCGAAGCTCAGTGGCTGTTTTGAGCCCCCTGATCTCGCCTTCAACGAGCAGAAGTTGCTTAATCGACAATCGTGCGAAGCCCGCACGAAAGAAGCCCGTTGTGGCATCACCGTGGCCTCTGCACTGATGGATGGACGGTTGACCGCTCTCTACACGCAAGCCGCCAAAATCGAGATGAAAGACGCCGACAAAGAAGGACGTTCTAGAGGGTGGCAACCCCCTACAGGCTTGACCTGCAACTGACTTCACTATCACAATGGTGGACAACCCAAGGAACTCGCCCATGTCGTACGACATCCATGACCTGAAGATCGGCGAGCTACCTGCCGAACTTCCAAAGGTTGAGGGGCTCGACGAGCTAATCGGAAACACGCCGATGCTGCGCCTTTCGCGCCATGGGAGCGAAGATAACCCTGTCTACGTAAAGCTAGAAAACACCAACCCTAGCGGCTCGATCCGTGACCGATACATCGCCGAGATTCTAGGCCGTGCGCGGCGTGCGGGGCAGATTGTGGCGGGCGATACCATTGTACTCGCGGGGATCAATGATTCGGCGGTGTCTGCAGCGTGCATCGGCTCGATTCTTCGGATGAACACACAGGTGTTTGCCCCGTTGGACACCTCGACGCGGTTGGTCCCGATCATCGAGCGTTATGGCGGTGTGGTGACGATTAGCGACGATGACCACCCTCTTGATGATTGCGTTCAACACGCTGCCAAGTGGGCACGGGAGTCGGTAGACCGCATGTACGTTGACGGCTATCGCCGTTCCGCTGTTCGCGATTCCTACCAGGGCATCGGGACGGAGATTCTGTCCGCGCTCAAAGGAATACCGCTTGGGGGCTTTGTCACGTCTGTGACAACCGGGGCGACATTTCGTGAGGTGTCGCGTGTGTTGCGGCGAACGAATCCGCATCTTGAGGTGCGCGGCGTGCGCATTATCGAAAACGAATTCGCGACCGCTGAAGAGAACCCGTTCATCGGCCAGATCGCGCTCCAAGACATTTGGGAGTTTCGAGACGAGATCGCCAGAACCGAAGGCCTGCTGCTGGGCCCCAAAGGCGTCGCATGCGTGAAACGTGCGGTCGAATTGGCGGCGGAGCTTCCACCGGGTCAAGCGGTGGTTGCGCTGAATCCGGACTCGGGGCAGCGCTACCTTGGCTGGGAAAACAAACCTCTGTTCAGGACATAGCGATGCCTACGTTTCCCGTTACAGATGAGTTTGCTGCCGTCCACCCTGCCCGTCGCGTGGACTCTTTGCTTGAGCTGGTTGGAAACACACCACTGGTACGACTTCGGCACGTGACTGAGGATCTACCGAAGTCAGTGGAGATTTGGGCGAAACTTGAGTTCATGAATCCGGGTGGCTCCATCAAAGACCGCACAGCCCGTCAGATCATCATCGACGCAATGAAAGACGGCGTGCTGCAACCAGGGCAGACACTCATCGACGCAACTACCGGAAACACCGGTGTGGCTTACGCGATGTTGGGTGCAGCATTGGGAATCGAGGTTGAGCTCGTGATGCCGGAGGGAGCTTTGGAGGCTCGCCGAAACTTAGTCACCGCGTATGGCGCGAAAGTGACCTATTGCGACGGCGATGACGACTGCGCCATCGAGCATGTGCAGACGATCGTTGAGGCAAACCCAGACCGTTACTTCTACGCGAATCAGTACTCGAACCCGTCAAATCCAAAGGCCCATGAGTTAACCACTGGCCCCGAAATCTGGCGGCAAACCGGGGGTCGAGTCACGCATTTCATCGCGGCGACCGGCACATCCGGCACCATCATGGGCACCAGCCGAGGGCTCAAGGCGCAAAACGCACAAATCAAGGTCATTGGCTGCCAACCATCCGAGGGCAGCCATAACCTGGAAGGCCTCAAGAACATGGCGTCAGGCCTGACCCCAGGAATCTTCAACGAAGAAGAGCTCGACGAGATGATATTTGTCGATTGCGACGACGGCATTGGGATGGCCACGAAGCTCGCAAATGAAGAAGGCATCGCAGCCGGAAACTCCGCGGGTGCCAACGTCCATGCAGCCTTGGAGCTTGCGAAAACCCTGGATGAGGGCGTTATCGTCACCATCATCTGCGACCATGCCGACCGCTACCTGGGATGACACCGACCTGGTTCGCTGCCAATTGGCCTCAAATCAAGAGTTGGGTGGAATCACAGTATCCGCACGAAGGGTGCGGACTTGTTACCGAGCGTGGCCGCTGGATCGCGTGCGATAACACAGCAGATTCCCCACGAACGTCGTATGTGATCGACCCGATGCGTGTCCTGGAGCTTGAGACGACGGGCGAGGCGCTTTGTGTCATCGTGCATAGCCATGTCGACGCCGACGCGTACTTCAGCGACGAAGACATCGCTGGAGCGACGTTTCCCGGCACGAAGTCCCCAGCGTTCCCGGGCGTCGACTACCTGGTGGTTTCGGTCAAACACAAGAAAGCCGACCAAGCAAAGCTGTTTCGCTTTGCAGAGGTCGGCGAATTCGAATGTGTCTTCGAGTTTGATTTTCTGAACTAGAACTCTGCGGAACCGCCGGGTTCAAGCGCGACAACTTCCGTTGGGACATCGAGGGACGACAACTCAGCTTTGAGTTGGGCCGGTGTGCCGGTTAGCAGGCCAAAGGTACCGAAGTGAGCAGGGATGACCTTCTTGACGCCGGTAAGCTGACAGGCCCACGCAGCAGCCTTGGGGTCCATCGTGAAATGGTCGCCAATGGGGAGGATTGCAACGTTTGGCTCGTGCAATCGTGCGATCCACTCCATGTCACCGAACAGCGCGGTGTCGCCGGCCACATAGAACGAATTGCCGTCATCAAATTTCACGACGAAGCCCGCCGGTTCGCCCAAGTAGACAACGGTTCCGTCCTCTTCGGTGAAGGACGAGGAGTGCCGCGCTTCGACCATCGTGACGGAGATACCGATATCGTCCAATCGAACCGTTCCGCCAATATTCATGCCGACCAAGCGGTCGCCATCAACGCCTTTGCTGCCAACCCAAGAGGTCAAATCGAAGATGCCGACGATTGGGCCGCTCGTGCGCTCGGCGGTGTCGAACAGATTTCCGATGTGGTCGCCGTGCCCATGAGTCACCAAGATCGCATCAGGCGCTACATCATGGAATTGTTCGGGACACGAAGGGTTGCCGGACAACCACGGGTCTACCAAGACGGACTTTCCGCCGGACTCGAACAAAAATGTACCGTGACCTAACCAAGTGACTTTTGTGCTCATGGATTCTCCTGTTGTGAAATGAACTCTAAAACAAGCGACCGAAATTCTTCGGGTTTCTCAATGGGAATTGTGTGACCGCAACCTACTACTTCGACGTGGTTGCCACCACAGAGACTTGCCAACTCTTGCGCCCCGGACTTGGTGACCAACAGGTCTTCATCCGCCGAAATGCACAACGTCGGTACGCTCACTTGCTCCGCGAGGGAGGCCAAGTCTGGGTACTCCAACATGCCATCCAGCAACGCGGACACGCCATTGGGGTCGTTTCGTTGCACCGACGCCTTCGCGATGCCAGCGATCAATCGTTGGTTGTCCTCTAGATACTGCGCGCCAAGAATGTCAGGGATAGCACACCACGACATGGCTTCGATCCCGCCAAGCTCAAGCACCTTGCGCCAACTTTGAATGATCGTCTTTGCCAGCGCAGTCGGACGGGCGGTGGCTGATGTCAGTACCAGTGCAGATGCGCGATCGAAATCGACGGCGTGCTGAAGTGCCACGCGCGCGCCGTGACTAAACCCAACTAAAATCGGGTCGTTGATCTGAAGGCTCTCCAATAGGTCTTCCAAATCGGCAGCGTGACCGCGAAGCGTCGGCTTGCTGTCACCGATAGGGCTCTGCCCCTGCCCCCGTGCGTCATACGACAGCACGTTTACGTGCTCCCCAAGCGCACGGATATGGCTCTTCCAGTGTGCTGTCGACTGGGTCATCCCATTCAAAAGCACGATCCATGGTCGCCCAGGCGATTCACTAATCTCGTAGTGAATGGACGCCCCCGAATGGGTTTTTAGGTCTGGCATTTGAGAAACTCGCGTTTCGGACCGCTGAGGTATATCTTGACCCTCGCTACTTTCCAACGACCGCATGTTAGGTCGCCAACGTGTTTGAGATGCAAAAAGTCTGGTGGGGTCTCGCACTAATCGCATTTATTACTGCGTGTACCACTGCAGCTCAAACGACCGAACCCACGCCGAAGCCTCAAATAGAGCAGCCGCCGCCACCTCCGAAGAAAGAGGTAGTGGTCGAAGAACCCAAGGCGGCACCCGGTCCGTTCACCGTAGCGATCGTCGCTGATCTGAATTCTAGCTACGGCAGCTACGAGTACACTCCGGCTGTCCATGCAGCCGCGGCATATCTGGCGCAAAGCCGTCCTGATCTTGTGCTTAGCGCTGGTGACATGGTGGCGGGTCAGAAACGCGGTTTGGATTACCCCGGTATGTGGTCGGCGTTTCACCACGCCTTCACCGACCCAGTCCTGTCAGCTGGACTGACGTTGGCTGTGACCCCGGGCAATCATGACGGTGCAAAGCAAGAGAAGTTCGCCGTTGAACGCCGAGAGTTCGTTAACCAGTGGCAGCCCCGAAAACCTGACTTGGAGTACGTTAGCGACGAGCACTATCCACTGATGTACGCATTCCAGAAGCGAGGCGTCTTATTCATATCGCTAGACGCCACTACCCCAGGAAAGCTGTCTCCGATGCAGCATGCTTGGCTTGAGAGCATCCTGTCCAAAAGCGACGAATTCAAATCGACGATTGTCTACGGTCATGTCCCCCTGGTGCAGTTCGCAGCTGGGCGAGGACGCGAGGTGCTGGGCGATGCGAAGCTTCGTGAAACTCTGCACAGGTACAAGGTAGATGCCTATATCACCGGCCATCATCACGCGTACTACCCGGCTCGTGATGAATCGCTCTTGATGTTGGGGGCGCCGTGTCTTGGCACAGGACCACGGCCGCTCACCGGACACACGCAGAAGAGCCAGAAAGGTCTACTTTGGCTCACGTTCGCTGAAGATGGCTCGTTTCAGTACGAAGCTCGGATCGCACCCGATTTCACATCGACTATCGCCGTCGATGAACTCCCCGAAAAGTTGAAGACAAAGGCAGGCACGGTCGTTCGCGACTAGAAACCGCCGCCGTAAACGAAGTAAAAGTCATGGATTCCGCCGGTATCGAAGCCGTACGCGTATCCCATGCGAAGATTGCCTGTGAAGTAGTAGGCGAATGTTGTGGATAACAACACCTCGGCGCCGGCCGATTTCAGGTATTCCGCGTCACCAAGGAAGCCGTTGTAGGCCGTGGCTGTGTCAAAGTAAGCCGCCCCTTTCAGCTGTCTGAAAAAGACCGGCAACGTGCCGAAGCCCTTGTCAAAATCCAAGAGCGGAAACCGGTACTGACTTGAGATCGATTGGTAGGTCGACCCTCGCTGAATTCCAGGTGGATAGCCCGGCAGAACCTGCCGGCGCGTGGGTTCTTGGAAGATGATGCTTGAAAGAACATCTTGCGGCAGCGCCCCGCCAACCGAAAAGACAGAACCCGGTCCCGTCGCAGCCGCGGACATGCCGCCACGCAGGCCAAGGGCGAACACATGTCGGTCAATCCATGGATTTGGGAGGTAACCCGTGGCCCGATAGGTCATGGTCAAACGCTCAAACTCACTGCCGATGGTGGGATCTTGGACCGAGAATCCAACATCGGCCGTGATGCCCTGTTCTGTGCTGACTGAGCGCGCGTATCGCTCGAGATTCGAATAGAAGACCGAAAACAGCAGCTCGTTTGTGAAATACGATTCAGGTTTGGTCGGCTCAAGGTCTCCAGGGTCCTGCTGAACCACCGGCTCGTCATTGACCGTGAGGTACTCCAACGTGAATGCCGTGGTGATGCTAAGTTGATCCCGCGTATCCAGGATTGGATATCCCAACGCGACGCGACCCGAATACTCGCGGCGCTGAATCGTCTCGAACTCACTTCCCACGAACAGCGCACGCCCTGACGGGAAGTCACTGATTCGACCCAACACCGAGAAATCCACCGGCCCACCGGTATAGGCGTAGAAGCCGCCGGCGCGGACCGAAGATTCTTCCAATTCGTTCGTGTATGTGAACGCCGTCGCCAATTGATAGATATGACGCGACGCTGGGTCCTCGCCAGACAACGTCGCCGAGAACGCTGTGCCCGACGTCAGCACGCCGATGTCTGGCGTGAGCATCAGCGGTGCCAGCCATTTCACAGGACGATAGTCGCCGTACTTGAACTCGGCCGTATCGACCGTTGGGTACTTCGGTTCCACCAGACTGTCTTGCAAAGCTCTCTGGGAGGCGTCCGGCAGGCTTGATGGCCGCTTGAATCGCGCGATCTCGTAGCCTTTTGACGTGTATGACGTGACGTAAATCCACTTGCCGTCACGCGTGGGCTCTGGACTCCAAACGCCGTTGACCACGTTCGAGACTCGTCGCTTCTTCAGAGTTCCCGGGTCAACCTCGTAGATATTGAAGATGCCGTTTCGGTCGCTTGCGAACAGCACGTTGCCGCTGATTGGGTCAAACGTGGGATCCAAGTCTTGCGCAAAATCGCGGGTCAGGGGTTTGAGCGCCTCTTTCTGCGGCTTGGTGATGTCGTACATCCAGATATCGCGCTGGCCGTCCTCAAGCGTCCACCAGCTAAATACGATTCGGGTTGAGTCGGGGCTGAACTGAGGCGTTGCTATCTGTTGCCACCGCGCATCCGATTTCGCCGGATGTTGATTGCCACCGACGAGCACGACTTCGTCCCCCGAGAAATGGTCCCAACGACGCAGCACCAGCTCCATCGTTCCATTGACGTTGCGAACATAGGTAATCCACTTGCCGTCGGGCGACACCGCGGCTTCACGGGCCCGTTCGCCGTTGGTCATTCGAATCTTGCTACCGGTATCAAAATCGTACCGATACAGGTCCTGAAAGCTGTAAACATTGAGCTTTGGCGTCGCTTGGCTGTACAGCAGGTAGCGGCCGTCTGGGGAGAACGCGCTGGGGCCAAACGAAGGCTGGATGTCCAGAAACGGCTTGGTCTTCCCTGAGTCGGGGTCATGGACGGCGTAGGCGGGCGTGTTGTGAAAATCATTGGCGTAGAAGACCACATCGTCTGTGCCGGGCCGCTGCCTGGCGTAGCCATT
This sequence comes from bacterium, assembly GCA_030427705.1. GTDB lineage: Bacteria > Myxococcota_A > Bradymonadia > Bradymonadales > Bradymonadaceae > JAUIBR01. The sequence goes on from JAUIBR010000002.1 coordinate 144,534, forward strand.
CTCGCCGCCGATCTTCGTGATGTAGTTCAGCTTCGTCCGACCACCGGCAATAACGGCGACACGTTCTGCATGCGCCTTCGCTGTGGCCGCTGCCATCCACTCTTCCCAAAGCCGCTCTAACGTCTGCCCCGACACTTCCTTCGACGTGCGATTCAAGCTCCACGGCACAATTCGCGAGCCATAGATATGGTTGAATTGCATGCCGAAATCTTCGCCATGCTTGTCGAATACGTAGTCCAAGAACAGGCTGCCATACAGATAGGCGGAGGACCCAAATGGCCAGTTAACGGGTGTGCCCGTGGCCGTTCCAAGCTCAAACAGCACGCCGTCCAATGCGGCTGCACGCGACCACATCTGCCAGATGGCTCCATTAACACGCCCTCCCCGCGTCCGCTTCGACTCGTGGTAGGTGGCCAGACCCTCGATGTACCAACGGGGCGAGGTTTGGTTTGGAGAGAGCTGTTTACCGATGACGTAGTTGATGTACGGCGAGATGCCCAGGACCGTGTCCATGTGCAGGATGTGAACGTATTCGTGGTAAACAACGACGCGAATCCAGTCGTCGTAGAATCCCAGCACACCTGACGGTTCGGGGGCCATCCCGTAGATATTGATGCGATTGCGGCCATAGGTCGTCGCAGAGCCATTGGCAGAATCGATGCGGTCGATGACGTTTACATGTGTCTTGTTTCGAGGCACCCAATTGAAAAGGGGCACCAGTGCTTCGTGCGCTTCTTCGCACGTAACCGCGACCTTGTGCGCGAGCGCCTCGAGCCCCGAATAGTAGTGCACATAGAAGTGCGGGGTTTCGATGGTGTAGTAATCGAGCGATGGATCATCGATCCCAAATGCAGGCGTTGCCGCAAGTGCCGCAAGCGCAAAAGCCAACGCCGCGAGAAGCCGTCTCACTTAGACGCCCCTGGCCCAAGACGGTGGCTCAGCACAATCCAATCACCACGTTCGCGAACAACCTGCCAATCCGGGTGACTCGCGATGTTTGCTGCGAACTCGTAGTCCGTCTTTTTGTTCAGCAACGCGATGCGAATACCGTACTGTTGAAACACGCCGCGCCATGTATCACCCATGCGGACTGCGGCATGCATCACCTCGGACTTTTCATCATTCAATGCCGGATTGGGCGCAGTCGCTAGCACACGCTGTGGCGCTCGTTCAGACAGATACCAGGCTAAGACGCCAGCTGCCTCTGGAGGGTGATACACCGGCTCCAAACGACCCCACCCTGCGATGAGCTGCGCCTCTTCAACCGGCACGTTGCTCTTGATGAGTGCAACCGCGGGCGGCGTTTTCCGTGCATCCGAAAACCACAATCGAACCGTCTCCATATGGGAAAAAAGCGGCATTGTGACAATCGCGACGATCGCCGCAAAGCCAGCACCCACCGCCCATTTTGAGAACGGAGTCTCTTTCGTATCACTTGCGTGGAACGCCCACGGAAAGACAACGGCAGCTAGCCAAGGGACCGCAGAAAAAGCCGCAACAACCGTGCCTATCATGGCAACGGCGATAGAGTCGTAGGCGGAGTTTTTGGACCGTACGCGATGAACAATGAGAGCCAGCAGGCCAACTCCGATCAACGTGCCGAACGGGTTAAACTCGAACGAGGCCAGCGTGGGAAAGACGAGCGCGCCAGCGGGATTCGCAAACGCCAATAAGATGGACGCAATCCCTGCTCCCCAAAACCAACGTTTCGCTTCGCCTGCGCCCGGTGAGACCGCCCACAATAGCGCTGGGACAACCCAAAAATGGCTATCCACATTCACCCAGAACGGCATGGCGATGGCGGCTAGAAGCCAGTATCTCGATGCACCAGAATAGCGAACGGCCATGATGACTAGAGCGGCAACGGATATCAGAACTGCCCCAAACATCGACGGACCGACGTACCACGTCGCGGTTGAGGCGAGGATGCCCGCGGACACCGCGATATCAGTTCGACCTCGTTCGGTCTTCGGCCAGGTGACCATGAACCCGACGGCACCTGCGAGGATCGACCTTACGGTCGCAACCCCAGCGTCGCCGATGACTCCGTGGATTTTGAAAAGCCACCAACGAGACAGCCAGCTCTCATAGAAGACAGGCTCCTGAGCTGGAGATGTGTACACAAAGTAGTTTGCGTGAGGGATGGCCTGAAGTTGCTCAACGAGCCGGCCGATCGCGAGGTGCCACCAATAGTCACTATTGGGAATCACCACGAGGTTAGCCGCGATCACGGCACCTGCAGCGGCCACCATCGACAGGACCAATCTGGTTTTGAAGTCGGCTTTCAACTCACAACCGTTTTCGCAACGACGAAGCTCCGAGTTTGATGGAACCCCATGCTGCCGCGGCCGGCATCAAGACCGCGATCGTCACCGCGATATAGTTTGCCATCCTTGGGGGGTTCATCGTCTTCGCCTCTAAGAGGCTTCCCAGATACATCGTTACGCGGAACGATCCAACCAACACCGAGAGGACCAAGAACATCCCCAAGATCATGTAGATGACCGCGCCAAAGCTGGACGCGATTTTGGCGGCATTGGGGTTGTGAAACTGCGGATAAACCGCACCGAATCCAACGGACATTGCCGACACACCCAACGTGATAATCAGGATGATGAAGCTCGCCAGGAAGCAATAGGCAATGTTTTGAAGAACCAAGAGATTAGAGGCCCAGATCAGTGCTTGTCCGACGATGAGTACCGGGGCGAGGCCGCCGAGCCACTTGCCCCAGAGAAACTTCTCGAGCGTGATGGGAGCCTGCAGGATCATCCAAAATGAACGCCCCTCAACGCTGACAGTTGGAAACAAGAATCGGCCAGACAATGCCACGACCACGAAGCCGCATGCGGCAAGGTTGAAGAAGAACAGACCCACGTCGCCTAGCAGACGCTCGTCTGCGGCAATCTCAAAGTACTTATAGTTGACCAGGTAGATGACCATGATCGCGATGACGACCAGGATTTGAGACCACTGCGCGGCATCCCGGATGAAGATCTTTTGATCCTTTCGAATCAATTGCCGCAACATCGAGGTGACGTGGTCACCTTGGGCCTCTAGCTCGCCCAGACGCTCTTCAAGCGTATCGATCGAGCTCGTGGTCTGCTTCAGCATCCAATCGCGGAACGTCGTGACCAGGCTCTGGCCATGTCGCCCCTCTTGGGCCTTGCTGTATCCCCGGTAGTACCAAGGTCGGTGGAACCAGGTGGCAATGAAGTACAGCGCAATCGGCGTGCTGTAGAGCAGCAGCAGCGGCCAAGGGTCAATGGACGTCCGGCCGTAAAGTACTGGGATGAGAGCTCCCATCGCCCAATCGCTTGGCAAATACGAAGTCGTTGGGGTCGACAGCAGGTTCAACATCTCGCCGATCGACGCGAACGACTCGGGGTTCAAAAGTCGCTCAGGTCGTAGCGCGCGGATAACCGTGAATAGGATCGCGAATCCCGCGACGCCCAGGAACAAAAACGCATCCCGGGTGCGGTTTGCGGCGAGGATATTGGTGATAAACAGCCCGACGAGGGTGGCCAATGCTGTGGGTATAGCCACGAACGGGACCAGCACGGCGATCAACATCACGTAGTAACTTGGGCCCGCACCCACGCCGACCCCAGCCGCGATGAAGATCGGCATACCGAACAGAAAGATGACCCATGAACTCTGCGTTAGCGACTCAAGATATCGCGCGCCAAACAGCATATCTTTGGGTATCGGCTTGCTCATCAAGAACTCGAGCTCATCCGCCAAATAGAACGTGCTGAACACAGTCACGATGTTTGAAAACGCCAGCAGCCCCAAAAAGACGAGGAACGCGATGGATAAGAGCTTCTGGATTAGCAGCTCACCCACGGGTTCGATGGTCAGCGCCTCGGTCACGATCCATAGACTGGAACGAAACAGCATCACCCAGAAAATCAGGCTCAACGCGGTGAACGCAGGGATGCGGTACTTGCCATCCTGCTCGGAGCGCATCGATCCGCGAATCATGCGGAATTTGATTCCGATGAGCTTCTGAATCACGCCGCACCCTCTTCGTCGTCGTCATTCTCGTCGACCTGGCCGTCGGCGCCGGTCGAATCGAACGGGCTTGAGCCGCCGGCGAAGCGCTGAGCGACCTTCTCGGCCCGCTCTTCCTCAGACTCTTGTGTCAGGCGCAGGAACACGTTTTCCAACGAACCATCGTTCGCGCCCGACTCCATCCGAAGCTCAGAAAGGGTTCCCCGAGCAATGATGTGGCCGTGGTTCACGATCGCGATCTGGTCGCACACTTCCTCAGCGACTTCCAAGGTGTGGGTCGACAACAAAATGGTCATCCCATCGCGATGGGTCAGCTTGCGAAACAGGTCTTTGATAAGCCGGTGGCCTTTGGGGTCGAGGCCAACCATGGGCTCGTCGACGACCAACAGCTTTGGCTCTGGGAGCAACGCGCCCGCGAAGACCAACCGCTGCTTCATGCCATGCGAGAAGCTCTCGATCAGGCTATCGGCCCACTCTGCCAGTTCGAATGTCGCCAACAATTCGCGGATGCGCTTTGCCACCGTCGTGGACTTCATCTGGTAGAGCCCACCCACAAATGACAGGTACTCAAACGCGGTAAGTTTGTCGTAGACGTAGGGCCGGTCGGGGATAAAACCCGTAACCTTCTTCGCCTCAATCGGTTCTAGATCGGTGCGATGCCCATCGATCGTGATGGTCCCTTCCGTGGGCTGCAGCAGCCCAGTAATCATGCGCAAGGTCGTGGTTTTGCCGGCACCGTTGGGTCCCAACACGCCAAAAATCTGGCCGGGCTCAACGGAAAGTTCAATGTGGTCGACCGCCGTGAAGTTGCCATAGCGCTTCACCAAATTGTCCAAGACTACGATCGGTTCTGATTCACTCATCAGTTGAAATCCGCTTCTGGAGTCACTTCAACGCGACTGATCTTCAACGCCTCAAGGTGTGGTTCGAACGTCTCCCGATCCAACACCTCTGACACGCTCAATTGAATTTGGTTAACGCCCGGAATCAGGGTCGTCCGCGTGGGGTCCAGGTCGACGAACCGGTCGTTGTTCCACGCCTGAGCCCAGTAGCGTGGCACCCATTTGCCGTCGATTTCTTCCGCACCCAGGACGTACCTGGCCGGCACGCCCTTCTTTCGCAGCACACCGACGGTGAGTTCAGCCATGGCCGAGCTGGTGCCCTTGCCAGAAGCAAAAGCGGCGTTACCTGTGGCGTGTTCCGAATCGCCGTCGAACTCGATTGCATTGGCCACGTTCCGCGCGATCTTCTCGACAAGTTGAACCCCTTTAAGTTCATCGGTGTCTTCAAGAATTTTCGCGGCCGCTTCCTCGGATACGTCGGCAGGTGCGAGCTTGTACTCTTCAAGGCGTTGTTCGGTTTGCAGCTGTGGGCCCGCGCGCTCGGCAGTGTCGACCTCGGCGCTGGTGGAGGTCTTGCTGGTCGCCTTCTGCGCGCCGCTGTCCAAGATTAGGGCCAAACCCTCAGGCAGATTGGTGAGCTTGTACTTCGAGCGTGAGGTGATGCTTCCGGCTCCGCGGATGAATCCCACGGCCTCATCGACACTAATCTCCGCGGCGCCCTTCTTCTTTGCGCTTTCAAATTTGGAGCGAAGCGCCTTCGACCGCGACAGCCCAAGCGCCGGGGGAATCCGCGCGGCTACGATTCGAAGTGGGAGTTCTTGAATGTGCACATCCCCTTTCGCATCGACATACACGTCCAGTTCAGTCCCCGCGATTTGCTGTTTGAAGTGGTAGGTATCGACGACGGTGTCGTAGACCTCAACCTGATGCTGCCGAACGTATTCGAAGCGCATATTGGTCATCCCCATGACCATAGGGTCGAAGTACTCCTGTTCGAAGACATCTCCAGGCGTCAGAGAGCCGGACTGTGCTGCGAGCTGGTTAAACACCGAGCTCGACAATCTGGGTGGCTCCTTCAGTTGGATTCGCCGTTCGCGTTCGTTCTCGTCGATTGTGTAACTGAGCACGACCTCGTTGCCGTTGACGGTGCCGGCCAGGTCAAAAGCAGTGAGTGCAGTCTGCACTCGCCCCGAGACCTTTCGAAGGTACGCTGCCTTGTCGACCGTAGCTTTGATGGAGGTTTCGAGCAGCTGCTCGGTGCCAAGGCTCGAGATGTTCATCAGCAGGTCGTACTCAAGCAACCACCCATCCTCGATAGGGGTGCGAGTTTCGTGAATCACGCCGACCTGTTCGTCGTCGCGCGTCAGAATCATCCAGCTTTCGCCCGAGGTGAGCACGATCCCCGAAGGCTGCTCGCTGGCGCGCTGCTCTTCGGCGAAGTTCACCTCGTAGACATAGAGACCCAGGACGGTCAGCCACGCGCCAACCGCAATAACGCCAACAATATCGAATGGCCGAACGCTCAACCCTTACTCACGCAATAGAAACGGTTTGGGTTTGGTACTTGAATGACTCACCGATTTAACGGCAAGATAGTGTCACAACATTCCTGAAGTTTTGCGCCCCTGAGGATATGCCATGTCCGAGAAAAAAACGACTCACTTTCAGTTTAGTCTCGGCAACATTGAGCTCGAAATCAGTGGCGAACGCGAATTCGTAGAAAGGATGTACCGCATGATCATGCGCGACATCGAGAGTTCACGCGGTACGGACGAAGAATTCCGCGAAACCATCCGCACGACGCAGAAGCTCACAGGCGTCCAACCTGAATCCAAAGAAGACACGAAGAAAGCCATCTTGGACACCCACGGACGTGGCGAACGTCCGGTGGTTTGGGTCCATCGATGCGGTGACATGATGCACAAGATCTACATGTCCTCACCGCAGGAAATGGCGAAGGCTGAAATACTGCGAATTTTTGACACTGATTGGCTGGGTGTTGTTTTCGCCAACGACGACGCCATCAATCGAGTCCTGCCAGCAGTCGATCGCGGGCAAACACTCTGGGCCGAGCTGACTCCCGAAGGCCGACGGCGAATCGCGCAGGCCTCTGTGGACGAGTAGTCGCTCTCGGGTTATATCGGCGCTTGTTAGCTTAACCGGAGCGCCATATGTCGACCTTTTATATCACCACCCCAATCTACTACGTAAACGGCGAGCCCCATATCGGGCACGCGTACACGACGATTGTGGCCGATGCGATGGCTCGGCATTACCGACAGCGCGGTTACGACACCTTCTTTCTGACCGGCACTGACGAGCATGGTCTCAAGGTGCAACGCGAGGCTGAGCGCCAGGGCATCACGCCCAAAGAGCTCGCCGACCGAAACTCGGACAGCTTCAAGCGCTTGTTTGAAAAGCTCGAGCTGACGCACGACCGATTCATCCGAACCACCGACGAAGACCACAAACACGTGGTCGAACATATCGTTCAGCGGATGAAAGACGCCGGCGACATCTACCTGGACTCGTATTCAGGCTGGTATGCGGCGTCCGATGAGGCTTTCTACGACGAAGATGAGATTGAAGACGGCAAGGCCATTTCGTCTGGATCCGACGTCGAGTGGGTCGAAGAGGCGAGCTACTTCTTCCGCCTCAGCAAGTACGAAAAGCCGCTGCTGAACTGGTACAAAGAGAATCACCACCACGTCCAGACCGACGCGCGACGAAACGAGGTTGCTTCGTTTGTCGACGGCGGCCTTCGCGACCTGAGCATCAGCCGGACGACCTTCGAATGGGGCATTCCCTTCCCGGCCGACCCTGAGCACGTGCTCTACGTTTGGGTTGATGCCCTGACGAACTACATCACCGGCGTCGGTGCGTTCACCAACGACGAGATGTTCAACAAGTTCTGGCCTGCTGACTGTCACCTGATTGGAAAGGATATCCTGCGATTCCACGCGGTCTACTGGCCGGCATTCTTGATGAGCGCTGAACTTCCACTACCAAAGCAGGTTTTTGCGCATGGTTGGTGGATGAACGAAGGTCAGAAGATGAGCAAGAGTCTGGGTAACTTCCTTGACGCGTTTGAGCTCGCCGACGAGTACCCACTGGACCTCCTGCGCTATCACCTGATTCGTGAGATTCCGCTAGGTTCCGACGGCAACTTCGTGAAGGCACGTGTCGTTGGCCGCAACAATAGTGAGCTTGCAGACAATCTAGGGAACCTGGTCAATCGCTCGATGGCGATGACGAACAAGTTCTGCGACGGCAAAGTACCGGCTTATATCGGCACAACGGCTGAGGTCGATGTTGCCCTGAAAGCCAACGCCGAAAATGTACGGAAGGAAGTGGAAGAGGCCTTGGACCGCCGCGAAACACATCGCGCGCTGGAGCTCATCATGGGCTTCTCCGCCGACCTGAACCAGTACGTCGCGATGACGACGCCATGGAAACTCAATAAAGAAGGCGAGACGCAGCGCTTGAACGCCGTGATGTACCACCTCTTGGAAGGTGTTCGCTGGGTGGCTGTGATGGCGCACGCCTTTATCCCACGCGCAGCTGCAGCCATCTTGAAAGCGTTTGGCATCGAGGATGAGTATCCACAGTACGACACGCTGGAATGGGGTGGCCTGGCTAACCAGACACCGATCAACGCACCAGAAGTGTTGTTCACGAAGCTGGAACTTCCCGAGGAAGAGGCCAAGCCAGAGCCGAAGAAGGAATCGAAACCGAAGCAGGAATCGAAGCCCAAAAACGAAGGCATCATCGAATTCGATGACTTCCTGAAGGTTGAGCTCAAGGTCGCTCACATCAAGGCGGCAGAACGTGTTGAGGGCGCTGACAAGCTCCTGAAGCTGACGATCGACGCGGGCGAAGACGAGACGCGAACCGTCGTGGCTGGCATCGCGAAGAGCTACGAGCCAGAAGCCTTGGTCGACAAGCGCGTCGCAATGGTCGCAAACCTCAAGCCACGCAAGGTCTTTGGCGTGCTGAGCCAGGGGATGTTGTTGGCTGTCGACACAGCTGACGGCGGCTTGGAGCTGGCTGAATACAGCGCCAACGTCGCGCCAGGCACACGAATCTCCTGATGCTTTGGACCACGCATCTCGCGCCAATCGACAACGTTGACGCGCGTATGGCCGAGTTTCTGCGCCTTGTGCCACAGGGTGGAGACGACCTCGTCTTGTCCACCCTCGCCGACCCGTACGCACCAATTCGACGGAAAGCGGCCGAGCTTGCTGCCATCCAAATGTCGGAGCCACTCAGCGATCGCCTCCTGGCCATCGCTGCTGGAGACGACGACATCGCCCTGCCGGACGAACCTGAGCATTTGGGCGCAATCTGTCTCGCTTTGGCTTCAGAGTCCGTCTCAGCGTTGGCACGCGGGTTCTTGCTGCAATCTCTGAAACATGAATCAGGCGAGGTCCGCTATCACGCCCTGCTCGGCCTGCATAAGGCTGCACAGGATGAGGATTATCAGGACGTCCTCGGGGAGCTGTTGGATTCCGAAACAGACGCCGGCGTGATTGTGGCTGGTAGTCAGATCGCCGCACAACGCGGTTGGCTTAAGCTATCGATTGCCCTGGCGCAGTGCCGCGGTCGCGTACGTTCCGAAGACCGGTTTCAGGTCGATTTGAGCCTTGGCGAACTGTCCAACCTCGGTGCGTCTATTGACGAAGATTTGAAGATCGAAATCTTGGATTCAATCCGTAAGGCATTGAAGAAAGAAGAGACGATGGCAGCAGCGCTCAAAGGTCTGGCGGCCTGGCGAGACGCCGACAGCGCGGAGGCGATCCGTAAATCTGCTGGACGTTGGCGTGTGCACCCGCTTCTGCGCGTCGAAGCCACGCGTTCCTTGTATGTCCTGGGACAGCCAGACGCGGTCGACGAGATGAGCAAACACCTGCGCTCACGCCGCACAGACGTTCGCGGTTACGCGATCGACAGCATCGGTGATTTGCAGATTGATGAGCTTTTTGAACCCGTGGCAGCCATCGCCAACAGTGTCGACCCTCTTGCAGATCAAGCGGTCGAGGCCGTCGCAAAGTTCGGAAAACGTGGCCAAAGCGTTCTGGACACGGTTCAGTCGACACATCCGACAGCCGCTGTTCGCAATCTCGCGAAGCAACTTCGACGCACGATTGACTCTGAGGCGCTCGCGAAATAGAGCTAGACCACCAATCTGGCCCTTTTTCGGAGAACGCATGAAACTCGCAACACTTAACGACGGAACTCGAGACGGAAAGCTCATCATCGCGCGGCGCGATGGTCAGGCATACGTTGACGCCTCGGATATCGCCCCAACGCTCCAGTCCGCTTTGGATAACTGGAATGACGTTGAAGCCAAACTTCTGGCTCGCTCCGAAAAACTGAACGCTGGTGAGATCGAGCATCAATCGCTCGACATCGCGAAGCTGCATTCGCCGCTGCCTCGTGCCTACGAATGGATCGATGGTTCGGCGTACATCAACCACATCGTCTTGGTCCGCAAAGCACGTGGTGCTGAGCCTCCAGAGACGCTGGAAACCGACCCACTCATCTACCAGGGCGGAAGCGGTACGTTCCTTCGCCCAACGCAGGACATCCCAATGATGAACGCTGAGTGGGGATTGGACTTCGAAGCTGAAATCGCGGTTGTCCTGGACGACACGCCAGCCGGAACGCCTAAGGAAAACGCGCTCGACCACGTCCGCCTGCTCATGTTGGTAAACGACGTCACGCTCCGAAACCTGATCCCTGCCGAGCTGAAAAAGAACTTCGGGTTCTTCAACTCGAAGCCCTCGACTGCATTCTCACCGTTTGCGGTCACTCCAGACGAGCTTGGCGATGCATGGCAGGACGGCCGCATTCACCTCCCGCTCTACAGCATCTACAACGGCGAGCAGTTCGGCGATCCAGATGCAGGTCCAGAGATGCACTTCTCGTTCAAAGACCTCATCACGCATATCGCGAAAACCCGTCCGTTCACGGCTGGCACCATCTTGGGTTCGGGCACAATCTCCAACGACGATCGCGCTCGGGGCTCTTCATGCTTGGCTGAACAGCGCATGCTCGAGAAGATCGACACCGGTGAGTTTGTGACACCATTCATGTCAGAAGGTGACACGATTGAGATCTACATGCTGGACAAAGACGGTAACAACATCTTCGGCACGATCAGCCAGAAGGTAGCAAAGGCATGAAGCTCTACAACTACTGGCGTTCATCGTCGAGCTGGCGGGTCCGCATCGCCCTGAATTTCAAAGGGTTGGACTACGAGTACATCCCGGTCCACCTGGTGAAGGATGGCGGTGAACAGCGCCTCGATTGGTTCGCGCAGAAGAATCCGGCCAAACAGGTTCCGCTGCTCGAGGTCGATGGCATCGCGCTGTCTCAGTCGATGGCCATCTTGGACTACCTGGAGCAACGCCATCCAGACCCCACCCTGCTGCCCGAGGACGCTTATATGCGTGCTCACGCGATTCAGCTGGCTGAGATCATTAACTCAGGCACGCAGCCGTTGCAGAACCTCCTGGTGATTCAGAAGTTCAAGGCGCAGGGCTGGGACGCAAAGCTGTGGTGCCAGGAAGCCATCATCGCGGGATTGGCCGCGTTTGAAGCGACGTTGGAGCACAACGGAGACTTCTGTGTTGGTCAATCACCGACCTGGGCTGACTTGTGCTTGATTCCACAGCTCTACAACGCACGCCGATTTGAGGTCGACGTGTCGCAGTGGGAGAAGATTTCCGCGATCGAAGAGCGGGCGTTGGCCCACCCGGCGTTTGCCGCCGCACACCCTGACAAGCAGCCTGACGCACAATGAGTACGCGGTTCGAGATCAAACCGTTCGAGGAGCTCACCACCAAAGAGCTCTACGACATCCTCCATCTGCGGGATATCGTGTTCGTTTACGGCCAGAAGATCACAGCCGTTCCCGAGATCGACGGCGAAGACCCACAATGTGCCCACGTCCTGTTCTACAAAGAGGACGTGGTCGTCGGCACCGCGCGTGTTTTCCATCACAACTCACCGATGGGTGTGGGTCGCATCGCTATCCATAACGACCTTCAAGGGTCAGGGTTGGGCACGGTGATGATGGAGCACCTGCAAGAGTGGATTGGCGACCGCCCAGCGTACATGCACGCCCAAGCGTATCTAGAAGACTGGTACGCACGCCTCGGATGGGTGCGCTCCGGCGAGAATTTCATGGAAGCCGAGATCGACCACGTCCCGATGGACTGGCACTTACGGCTTGAAGAATAGCAGCAGCGCCACGCCTATCACTGCGATGAACGCGCCGCCGATGGCTCGTGCGCTGATCTTCTCTTTCAAGAAAATTCGGGACAACGGGAGAATCCAGATTGGGCTCGTGGAGCTTAGCGTCGCGGCAACGCCTGCGTACGTGTATTTGAGGCCGGCGTTGAGCAACCAGATGCCCAGGTACGTGCCTAGGAACGTCGCCACGAAGAGCAACATCCCATCTTTGCGGTTCTCGAACGCGCCCTTCAACTTCGGAAGCTGACCGATCGCGCCAATCAAAATTCCGAGGGTCAGCGTCCCAAATGCAAGCCGCACCACGCTGATGCTAAGCGCACTAATGGTCTCGCCGCCCAACTTCGTAAGGATGTTCCCGCCGCTCTGGCAAAGTACGCCCAAGAGCGCAAGACCGACCCCGAATAGGTCCAGAGACTTAGCGCCCGATGACTCCGCCGAGCGCTCCATGATGACCCAGGTCACCCCGATCACGGTCACCAGAATCGCTCCACCCATGGCCAGCGTCAGGGGCTCGTCCAAGAATGGAACTGCAAGCAGCGCGGTCGTCGGAGGGGTAAGGGAAGTAAAGAGTAATGCACGGCGAGGTCCGAGACGAATCAACGCACCAAAATACGCGCTGTCACCAATCGTAAGTCCAATGATGCCTGAAGCGGCGAGGAATCCCAGCTGCGTCATTGTCAAGCTGGCCGGCCAGATCATGCCCTCCAGAATGATGAGCGAACCCGTCATCAAAACCAGCGCGATCGAGCACTTGAGGGCGTTGAGCGCGATGGGCGGGGTCTTCTGGCCAAGCTGTGAAAACACCAGACTGGCGAATGCCCAAAATACGGAGGCCCCTACTGCTGCCAATTCACCCATGAGTCCACCAAACTTCTGGACCTGGTTCTCGTACCACGAACCGCGCACCTTCAACGATGCACAAAACAGCCTCAAAAATCTGAGCCACGTCCTGTGAAAGCCTCAGAAGTCCGAGACAAGACACCCACCGCCCGTCGTCAAAAATTAGTGAATTCAGACACTTACAGATAAATGGAATTCTTGGTTCAAAACATGCACGATGTCTGTGGGAACACTGAAAGGAGCCCCAAAATGCGAATTAAACAGCTACTGACAATTGCCGCTCTCACTTGTTTGTCCGCGACCGCGTTCGCACAAAACACCTCGACACCTGACAGCGATGGTGACTGTGTTGCCGATGCGGATTGTCCTGCAGGATTCACCTGCGAGATTTACGAAACAGCGATCGATTGCGCACCGTGCCCAAACGACGGAACGGAGTGCCCTCCATGCCCAAGTGGCGGCACCTACGGATATTGCTCGCCGCCTCCTCCGGAGCAGTGCAATAGCGACGCTGACTGCGCGACCGACGAAGTCTGCGTCACGTATCAGTACGAACAATGCAGTGGTTCGTCCGGCTCTGGCTCGACCGGAAACGGTTCGACAGACCCTGTCGCACCCTGCGAAGAAGGCGAAGACTGCGGTGACCGTCTGCCACCTGAGGTCGATCCGGAACCGGTGACCTGCACGAGCGGCAGCGAAAGCTACTGCGTGCCCCAATACATCGCGCCTTGCCAGCAAGACTCGGATTGTGGCGAGGGCTTCTCGTGTAACGATATCGAGATCTGCAGCTGCACCGTCTCGGGCGGGCAACCTGTCGACAGTGATGGGTCCACAAGCACCGATGACACACCTTCTGTCGACCCTGATGAAGACTGCTCGTGCGAGCCTAGCGGTGACAAATACTGTGAGTTGAACGAGGTCGCATGCGACACGGATGCAGACTGCTCCGGTTCGTTGGTGTGCGAAGACTTCGGTGGCGGCGACATTGCTGTCGACATCGCATGTGATTCTGACGGAGTTTGCGACGAACCACTCCCACCAGAGCCGGTCACCAACCCATCATTCTGCGCGCCTGAAGGCTACGGAGGTTGGGCCGACGCTGGTGTCGCAGGCACGGACCGTCTGGAAGCCGCGACTGGCCAGAACCTCTCGAACGAGTCCGACTCGATTCAGTGGGGCGACGACGGACGCGCTGGCGGAAGCAAAGCCACCGATGATGGCTGCTCTTCGACAAACGCGACGCCAAACTGGCTGACGCCAGCTCTCTTGCTGGTTGGTTTGTTCAGCCTTCGTCGGCGACGAGAAACGGAAGAATAGTCTCCGCTTTTCCCACCAATCGTATATCAGCGAGCTCACTGAGCGCGGTTTCTGCCGGATTGACTTCAATCACGGTGGCACCGCGCTCTTTTGCTGATTCCGGGATCTGCGCCGCTGGATAGACCAATCCCGATGTGCCCACCAAAAGGCATACGTCACAGTGGACTGCGGCAATCATTGCGTCCTCCCAAGCATGATGTGGGAGTTCCTCGCCAAACCAGACCACATTGGGCCGCAAGGGACCGTCGCACATTCGGCATTTTGGCGAGTCATTATAGTCCACACGAGACGCCGGGTAGACGGCTCGGCAGTTGTGACACCGCGCTTCACTTAGGGTGCCGTGGAGGTGGAGGACTTCGACCATCGCGCCCTCTTCCAACGCGGCCTGCTCGACGAGGCCATCCACATTTTGCGTGGCCACCGACATGCTGTTCTGGATGCCCAGCCTGGCGAGCGCATAGTGACCGGGATTCGGCCAGACCTTCTTCAGATCGTCCTTTCGTTCTTCATACCAACGCAGCATGCCAGCCCGATCGCCAGTTTCGAACGTCTCCACATGAACCCAATCGACGATCGCAGGGTCACTGTAAGCTCCTTTGGGTCCCCGAAACGTTGGGATGCCGCTGGCAGCGCTCAGTCCCGCGCCGATAAACGCGAAGGGGCGCCGTGCATTGGCAAGAACCTCACGGGCTCTCTGCACTTCCGGATCTGAAATGACATTCGTGTCTGACATGTGGAGTCAATTTACTCCATAATAGGCGCAGATACCTTCGCAAGACCTATGAATTCAGTCAAAACCAGTTGGCACTCTATTTGCGTAGTACCGGCCCGAACTTGATTGAATAGAGGTGAACTAATGAGATTTTTTAATGCTCGCATGCTTTTGGCTGCGCTCATTCTGGTCACGACTTCCCTGGTCGCATCCAACGCAGCTGCCGAGAACTGGGTGCTTTTCCAGATCGAGAATCGGCAGTTTTCCGAGGGAGACGCCGCGACCTTTCGTGATCTGCTCCAGTCTGAGTTGACGAAACGAAACGGTGTGACCGTCTCTCGGGTCGACATGATCTGCGGCGACGTAAAATGCGTGACCCAAAACAGCCCGCAGGGCGCCGATGTTGGGGTCACGGGAACGTTGTCCGCGCTGGGCTCCGCCGTTTTTGTGACCGTGACGGCCTATGACCTGAGCACGCAAACGACCAAAAGTTCTCAACAAATGAAGGTCGACCGCGTTGAGGAATTGGACAAGGTCGCGGCCCGCGTCGCCGAAGCGTTCGCTTCGTATGAAAACACCGATGACACAGCCCAGCTTGGCACGGTCACTACCGAAGAAGCGAAACCCGATACCCGTCGCGATGCCGACGGCGGCTTCATCTTGGGCATGGGTGCACTCATTCCAATCGATGGCTATACGGGTGATTCCGAGAACGTCGGAATCGGGATTGACCTCGGCTATTGGTACGAGAGCCGTAAGTTCGCAATCCACCCACGGGTGGGCTTTCGATTCAATGCGGACACGGACGAGGAGTTCCAGAATTCCTACTTCGAAGTCCCGATCGATGTCGGCGTGTTTTGGATTCCAGGGCTAGGCGACTTCTCCCCGTTGCTCGGCGGTGGTGCTGGCGTGCGCTACATCAATGAAGATCGTGAGGTGATTCGTCAGGTCGGTACCGTCATTCAAACGAGCAACCAAACGGTGCTCGAGGACGATGGCTGGGGCTTCTCAATGTACGGACGCGCTGGTGTGTTGATGCTTCGAACCTATTCGATGCGCATCTCGATCACCGGTGAATACAGCATCACGTTTTTGAAACTCAACGACGACGGCTTCCAACAAGCTGTCCTCGCTGGCGTGAACGTCGTCTTTTAGGAGCAGGCAATGAAGAAGAACAACTACACACCATTCTACGTCGCCGGCGCCTTCGTTCTCTGGGCAATCCTTGGATGTGGCGGAATCTCGCCTGACGACTTCGATTTCGACTATACACCAAGCAACACCTGCGGAGGTGATGCCCCGGACGTAACCGGCGTTTGGGTCATCGAAGGAAGCGGCAAGCGCACGGACTGCTCACGCGAGTCGTTTGACTCCGATGACCTTCGTGTTTCGTCGTTGAGTATTCCCATCTCGTACGACGCAGACACCGAGACGTTCGAGGTTGGCGACGGTCTGCCTGCTGGATTTGAGCTCACCAACGGTAGCGTCAATGGCAGCTGCATTTCGTTCAATACGGAAGAAACCGCCGGAGACAGCGATCAAAGCATGCTGTGGGAGGGCAAGTTCTCGAACGACAACACGATTGAGGGCGAGTTCACTGGGAACGGTCCATTTCGCTGCCAAACCTCCGGCGAGTTCCGGATGACTCGTCAGTAGGCCTAGCCTGATCCCCTGATTTCATGCATATTGGCGGCGTTATCGAATTCGGAGAACGCTGATGTCTGATTACGACGACATCCGATACGTCGGCCCCCCCACCATGACGAACTCAGGACGTGAAGTCCTTGAGTTTCATTTTCACCGCTTTCTGGCGCCCTGGCTGCAGGTCAATGACGCTGACGAACTAAGCGTCGCTGTCGGCTTTGAGGCTTCAAATGCTCCGTCACAGACCTTTGAGGTAAATGCATCCGGCACAAAAGCTGTCGAGACGGCCTGGACCTTCGAAGACGCGCTCCAGACATGGCGACATGGTGATGGGTTGCTGCGGCTGAGCGGCGACAACGACGAGGGGCCGCTGCTCCGTGTAGTTCCACTCCTCGACCACGAATTCGGAAACCGTGAGCACGCCGTCGTCATCGGCTTCGCCCTATTGGAAGACGATGTTGCATCCCACGTCGACCTCGATGAGCTCCAAGCGCACGCGGCCGAAGCCATCCGGGCAGCTAGACGCAACGCCGTCCGCCTCTACTTCGACGAGGGCACCCACAACGAGATCAAGGGCGTGTTGTATGGCATGCTGGAACACATGCCGGAGTGGACCGCATGTGACGGCTCGGCTTCGATTATTCTATCCAACTCTTTGGATGCCCTGACCTTGGACGCCAGCGGGTCTGCCGACTTCCACGTGATGGCCGAGCGGCTGTTCCATGGTGGCGAAGACGTGGACCGATTGGTCGGCATGTGGCTTTCTGCGGATGAGTCATCCTTTTTGGGTGCCGCCGTCCGCTCGCAGAAGCGCTCCGGCAATCGGGCAGTGCACAAATTCAGCCGAAACGAAGACGACGATACTTGGACGCATCTCGATGCTAGCTACGGTGCGTTCCACATCGCCGAACGCGATGAGCATGTTGTCATCTTGGTGCCGTTGCTCTTGGAGGACGAAGTCGACTCGGAGTTGATTGGCTTCCTCTCACTCGCATATCGCCAGAACCGCACGATTTCTGCGGCTACCGTGAACACTCTCACGGTCCTCAGCGAGCGATTGGCTACGCACTTGAGGCACTCGGCAATCTACACGCTCAGTGCTCGCAAGATGTGGATGATTGACCAGATCCGAAGTCGATGTGAGCAAGCCATCGCGATGCCGGGGGATAACGCTGTCAAGCGCTCGGCTTTGCTGCACGAAGTCTGTGAAATTGTGCAAAACTACGCGGACGTCCCAGCGTTCTCGGTCGGGTACATCACGGACACGGACCCGAAGTTGCTTCGTTATGAGACGTCCTTCGGATGGACGGACTTCGTTGCGATTGACCTCGAGCTCGAACCCCCAAGTAGCCGAGACGACTCCGGCGTTTCTGCACTCGCCGCGCGGATCAACAGAACGCTTGTTCTGGCCGGTCGCCAACAAGGCGAAGAAGACACGTTTAAGAACTACCTGTTTGTGAATGAAGAAACCGGCGACTTGGTCGACGCCAGAACACCAGGCGGTGAACGTGTGCTTGGCAAGGGTGGAACCTGGACCAAACTTGCCGAATACTACAAACCGGCGCGCGACTCCGCGTATGCCACGCTGGCCGTGCCGATTACGTTCGCAGACGAAGTCTTAGGGATTGTGGCCGTCGAAGTTGACCGAGATACCCATTGGTATTGGTGGACTGGATACGGCGGACAGCTGCTCTGGAAGTCGATCTCGCACGACCTAGCGTACGCGCTTCGTTCCCTCAGTTAGATCCCTTCGGCACCAAGTCCAACCCGCCAGTAAAG
Organism: bacterium; assembly: GCA_030427705.1. Taxonomy (GTDB): domain Bacteria; phylum Myxococcota_A; class Bradymonadia; order Bradymonadales; family Bradymonadaceae; genus JAUIBR01. The sequence continues at coordinate 162,936 of JAUIBR010000002.1, forward strand.
GCGTAGGAGACGTAGTCGTCATATGCATAGACGACGATGCCAAATGAGGCGTCTGCCTCTATCCTGTGGACGCCTGAGTCCACCGCTACGTTGAACACTTCATAGCTCCGACCATCCAAGGTGACCTCGCGTCGCTCCAAGCGTGCGGACTCATCGAGCGACCGGCCATCCAACGCCACCGCGGCGTCTGTCGGAATCGCCAGCGAGACGTACGATCGTTTGAACGTTGGCGGTGAGACGAAGCTGTAATCGCGCCGAAACTGCTCAACCGGCGGAAGGATAAACATCGACGGGTCACCGGCTTGTGTGCCGTACGCGCGCACGCCGGTGCTCTCGTGTCCCGAGATAATGCCGGCGATGATGAGATCGCCAGTGGACGACACGGTAGTAGGTTGCCGGGTTCCGAATTCGCAGAACGCCCCGGCCTGAAGCTGTATGGCCCCTCCCGCCAAACGGCTTGCGCAGTCTGCCGTAAACGTATTCGAGGGTGGCAGGATGTTGAGCTCTTCCAACGGTGGGTCGAGCGTGATCACGGCGTCTTCGTCCGCGACAATCCGCCAATAGGTCGCTTCCGTGGTCTTGTCGCGAATCTGCTCCGCGCGCTGCCGCGTCGGCACCAATATGTAGCTTCGCCCCAACGTTTCAGCCGGCAGCAACTGCTCCTCCAAGTGGTCACACGCCCATTGGTCCTGAGGCACAAATGTACATGGATGGCCGGTGAATGCCGCCACCGGGTTGTCGGCGGTGATCTGGAGTCCTGTCAGGTCCTGCTGTGAGCTATCGGTCGGCGTATTGAGTTCAATGCTCAGGACGCCACCGGCGGGAATGGTGACTTCGGAGCGGTCGGCGTTGTTCAAGAGGACGGGAACTTGGGACTCCACGGTTACCGTCGTGGAAACGTTGGCGATGACCCGCACGTAGGGGCGAAATCCCGAGTCTGGCAACGATGGATAGCCGACGACGCGATAGCGTTGGCCCAATGCATAGTCTGGCAAAAGCAAGCTTGCGTCGTTTGTAGCCGTGAAATTGCAGCAATACGGGCTGTACTGCGAAACGACGGACGGTCGTGTGCTTGTGACTTTGAACGTCTGCGCTGGCCTATCGAGCAAGAACACTGCCGCAGACATGGCCGGCACCAACGCTGGCTCCCCAGTGCGGATTGCGAACGACGACTCGAAAGGCCGCAGAACCTGCGAGCGCACTGTGGTCCTTTCGGAGAACGCGTAGAACGGGCCAGGGGTAAGCGTAACCGACGATATGACTTTCGCAGGCTGGTCCCCCACCTTCACCTCGGCCTCCAGGGGCAAGAGTGGGTCTGGGTTGGCCACAACCACTGCAAACGGCGCGTTGTCCGTATCATTTCCCTGCGGGAAAAGATCGTAATAATTGGGATTGCGGTGGGCTGTGTATTCGCACCCAATATAGCTATCTGAGGCTTCGGCCGCGGCACAGAGGTCAAAACACGTCCCTGCCCTGCAGACGGTGTTTGATGGGCAGGTCTCAAGATTCGTCACGCCGGTTCCAGCAGCATCACAGACTGCCCGGCGCTCGGCCCCGACGCATAGGTCGCGCCCGGGATTGCAGCTAAACGCCACACATCGACCGGATTGGCAGATGTCTCCAGCGTCGCATGTTTTGCGGGCCCAACCTTTGCCATTGTCTCGGCATTCTTCGTAGATTGGGTTGTTTTCCGCGACGCAACGACGCGTACCTGGACCGCACAACGACGGGACGGGACGGTCAGTCGCGCCAGCATCCACGAACCCAAGATCGATGGGCGTTCCGGCCGTATCGATAACGGTTGCTGGGCCGGAGCCCTCTTCGTCACACGCGGTCAGGGCGAAGATCGCCAAGGCGATTATTGCCTTCTTCGCCACATCAGCCCCAAGAGTAGAAGAAACGCAACAGGCCATGGTGGGGAAGTCTGAACGCTGTTGCAGGCACAACCTTCGTCCTCCGGCGGTGCCTCCTGCCCCATATCAGGTATTCCCATGTCGAGGTCGGTGTCTGACAGGTCCTCGAACCTCAAATCTTCGATCACAACATTCGAGCTGGAGCCCTCGCCAGACTTGATGATGGAGAACTCCAGCGGTTCTGCCATTTCGTGTTGCACACCCAGGACATCAGTCACCAATAGCCGAGCGCACCACGGGCCGAGTTCAAAGGCCTGCGCGATGGCTATCTCGCCTGTCAGTCGGAACGAGGACGAAGGGAAAAGTCCAAAGCCATCAGCTTCTTCGGCAAACGTCACTGGCTCTCCCGTCGGCTCGGCACACGTGCCCGGCGCCGAAGAAACTACTAATGATGCAACTTCGACCGTCATCGTTCCGAGGTTGAAGATGACAGCCTCAGTCGAGACGATACTACCCAGTTCAAACTCACTTCCACCGAGTTGGAAGCTCGTGACCATGAGATCATCGATACTTCCCGGAAGCTCGTCGAACCCTGCGACGTAACCCAATGTTCCCGTCCCGCCGTGGCCTTCGGCGACCTCAAGTCCAACTGGGGCACGTAGTAACGGTGCCGTGGAAGCAACGATGGCGTCCTGCACCGGGTCGTACCAGTGGATGCGATGATTTGCGCTGGTTTGGGTCCACAGACCGGGCTCAAAAGTTGCGAACGCGACGAGGCCCGAGGGCAAAATCTTTGCGTCCGCGACCTCTCCTCCGATGGATGGCATCGCCGAAACATCGACTTCCCAGTTCACCGTTCCATCAAGCGCCATGCTGAACACCGTGTATTGCGTCCCAACGATGAGTTCGTCTCCAGCGGGGCCTGCGAACACTGACCGCAGTGATGGCGAAAGCGCCTCGACAACTGTCGTCTCGGGCGGCGCCTCGACGTGTTCGAAGTTCGCATATTGTCGCCGGTCCACGATTCCATTTCCGAAGTCGAACAGATCCAAGGTTCGAATGCCTACGGGTTCGTAGTTTGCGGCGATTACGATCTGGTTGTTGGGAAGCGCAATGACATCTGGGATTTGCGCAAAGCCGGCGACCAATGCCATGTTTTGGAACCAGACGACCTGGTCTGTACCGAGATCTCGAACCGTCACCACCGATCCGAACGAGTCCGCGATCGCGATGCGCGCAGGCTCGCCGCCGGCGAGGTAGGCTGTAACCGCGACGCTGTCGACCTGCCGGTATCGTGCCGCGGGATCGAGGACAAACCGAACGTCGCGTTCAGGCCCGTAGATAACGGCCCCTTCGCCAGACGCCTGCCCAACCAAAGCTCCGCCATCAGGAAGCACCCGGACATCGGAAGCGATCGTGAGCTCGTCAGAGAAGACCCGCTCGCCCTGCAATGTCGACCCGCCCGCTTGGTCTGGCACCCAAATCTGCAGGCTATCGATGCCGCCGTGGAACACGACTTCCACGCCGCTCTGCGCTTCAGCATTTGAAGCGATGAGCGCAAAGCAGATTGTTAGAAAGCACCGAAATCGGTTTAGCATCGTGTTGCGTCCCTAAAGGCCGAGCGATTCTAACGAAGAGATGGATTCCATCAAAACACGTTTCGTTCGACCACGGCTATTTGGTGTCTTCGCCGTAACGGTCCCGAATTGCGATGGCCAACTCGCGCTCGTCTTTGGTGGCCAGGTGCTTCGAGATCTCGTCATCGGCCAACATCCAGATGGGCTGCTGTCCGGTTCGGTCCAAACGTTGAATCTCAACCGTGACATTGACTGCGATGCCGTTCGGCGCAGGAATGATGCGGGAGATATAGCGACGTCGAACTTCTGTGTTGAGCGCGATGAACTCGGAAGCCACCACCAAACGGTCCTCATCCGCTAGCGCGATGGGCAATCCGCGGTCCCGATATTCGTTTAATATCGAATTGTAGAGAATTTCTACTTCGTTCGGTGCGTCCTTCTGTCGTTGCTTAATCTCGGACGCCGATGCTCCGCATCCAGAATTCAGGACAGCGGTTGTCAGAATTAGGCATGCCAGATAGTTTCGGATCATTAATTTCATCAATACTTCTCGGGATGTTTTCCACCCGAACATTGAGGTGCACCGTGGTTCATCGAATCGTTTTACTTCTTTCAATTTGCCTCTTCCTCGGCGCCGTTGGGTGCTCGAGCGGTCCGGATGGAAAGTCTGACGAGAAACCCATTCGTACTAACGGCATGGTAGCCCAAGAACATTTCGTCAAAGGCAATGCCAAGCTCGAATCGGGAGACTACAAAGGCGCAGTGAAAGAGTACAGGCGTGCTCGGAAGTATCACGCGGAACGATGGGATATCGCGATGAACCTGGGAATCACATACTCGCGCGCTGGCAAGTTCACGAAAGCCATCAACCAGATGGAAGAAGCGCTGCGATTGGGCGGCGACAAAGAGCTCATCTGCTATTTCAACCTTGGAAACGTCTACCAGGAACGCGGGATGTACCCTCAATCGGTAGACGCGTATCGCGCGGCGCTGGCCCAAGAGCCCGACAAACCCCACGTCGATACGCTCATCAATTTGGCGTCAGCGTATATGTTTATGTATCAGTACGATAACGCGAAGCAGACCTACGAATACACGCGTTCGCTCGTCCCGGATGACCCTCGCCCCGTGCACGGTATCGCGTTGGTGCTACAAGCCCAGAATCTGTACCAGCAATCCTACGAAATGTACGAGAATGTACACCGGATCGATCCAAACTTCGCGATGAGCTACCTCAACAAATCGTGGGTATTAGCGGCTTTGGACCGATACCCCGAAGCAATACGATCGTTAGAGACGTATTTACAAAAGGACCCGAAAGGGCCTTATGTGCGCCGAGCCAACACGATGCTTCGTGTGTTCAAATCTAAGCTTGCGCAGAAAAACGGCGGAGCCTGATTCGCCCTAAGCGATTGTAGGAATACTGGAACTTTAACCCCAGAAAATAAAAGCAAGAAATCGCTTGACCCTACACGCCTCGTTCACTTTATTTAAGTCATGCTAGTGGTCGTATTCCATACCACATCCTCAGGGGAGGTATGTGGAGGTAGGTGTACGTAACCAACTGTCAAACCAGTGGTACTCGGGAGGAACAGTATGGCTAGGGGAATGGTAAAGTGGTTCAATAATGCAAAAGGCTTCGGGTTCATCACCCAGGAAGGCGACGTCGACGAAGATATCTTCGTACACTACAGCCAGATTGAAGGTGATGGATTCAAGACCCTCCGACAAGGAGAGGAAGTCGAGTTCACGTTATGCAACGGGGACAAAGGCTACCACGCTGAGAACGTTCAGCGGCAAGACGAAGTCTTGAACTAACCACCCAAAACACACTTCGAAAAAAGGTAGGCAGGGGCCTGCCTTTTTTCGTTGTGCGCTACCTTGATCACCTGTCGGATCAGACGTATCTTCGCAGACATCTTCGGTTGGAGTGATCAATGTCAAACGCTCAGATTTGTGGCAATTGCAGCGCTATCGTACCCGATGGCCATCATTACTGTGGACGCTGCGGCGCACAGTACGTTGGTGACGGGACCGTCTCGCCAAACGAGACGATGTTCTTCGGCGCGATGCAGGCGCCTGGACGAGCCAAACTTATCTTGATTAAGGGCGAGGGCCTCGAGGGGTTGAGCTACCACCTCAATGCGACTGAGCACGTTGCCGGACGCAAACAAGGGGCAATCCTCTTCCCTGAGGACAACTACCTCAGCCCGAAGCACGCGACATTCCTGTATCGCGACAACGTCCTGTACCTGCGTGACGAAGGCAGCCACAACGGCACATTCGTCCGCATTAAAGAGCCAACGCTGCTCGAACATGGCGACGAGATTTGCGTCGGTGAGCAAATCCTTCGAATCGAGCACCTCAACCTGCGACGCGAATACCCGATGCGCGAAGAGACGCTGATGTACATCAGCCCTCCAAAAGACTACGAGTTCCGCGTCGTTCAAGTCATCCGCGGAGGGCGCCCAGGCGCGTCATTCTGCTCGGTGAACAACGATGTGCTTATCGGCCGCGAAGGCTGCGATATGAACTTCCCGGACGACCGTCACGTCTCGCGAAAGCACTGCCGTCTCACATGGCAGAACGGCAAAGTCCTCGTCACCGACGACGACTCGCGCAACGGCACGTTCGTGCGAATCAAAGACGAAGTTCGTCTTAACCACTCCGATTATGTCGTGTTTGGTTCTGAGCTGATGCGGGTCGAAATCAACTCTTAGGTTGACTCGCCACCGCGCGCCGGACTCTCGGGTCTGGGTGCTTCGAGTATTTCTTCAACACCTTTTGGGCCTCATCTCCGCCGATGCGCCCAAGTGCGTCGATCGCGGCCACTTTCACCGGGATTGGGGAACTAATCAGCAAGTCTGAAAGTGGCTTCACGCCAGATTGAGACTCCACCATGCCCAACGTACGGCACGACGCAATCTGCACGGACCGATAGTCATCTTTCAGCAACGCAGACGCCCGCGACGATACTCGGTCGCTCTTCGAGCCGGCATGCATCCGCCCGTAAGCTGTCACCGCGGCTAGCCGTACTTCAAAGTTTGAATCCTTCAGGCCGGCTTCTGCTGCATCGGCAGCTTGCGAGTTCCCGTCGAACCCGCCCAGCGCCAGCATTGCTGCGGCCTTAACATCAGGGTCTTTGGACGACACGTGCTTCAATACAATCGGTACCGAACCTGCGTCACCGATAGCCGAGAGCACCGCCAGCGCGAGCGCGTCAGATGGTCTGGCGAGCTCGGTTGCAACCGTGGCGAATTCGCTCTGAATCGGAGTGACCAGTTTGCGTGTGATTTCATGAGCCTTGTCGGGGTCGGTCGATAAGGTCAGCACACCCAATCGCAGGTAGCCGCTTGGATCGACGAGGTCGCGCAGCATCGTGGAGCGTTTGTCCGACTTCAGGGTCTTCGAGATGATACCTGCGATGACGCCGGCGTTCTCCTCAACAAATGGAGACGTGTCGACCACATCAACGTGGTTCGCCTGATTCTCAAGGTTATCAAGCATCTGCTCGACATCCATGTTTCGCTCACGGTCGTTGATCAGACGTGCCTCCAATCGGATTTCCTCCAACCGACGTCGTTCTTTGGAGACGGCATCGGTCTGAGACAGGGTTGCGAGCAGCGAGATTCCTCGCCCTGCCCGGTCACGAAGCTGGTAGTTGGGTCCCCAATAGGTTTCGAATAACGCGTCGAGTGCTTGCGGCCCACCAATCTGCGCCAGACTCCAAGCCGCCACGGCGGCCACGCGGTCCGTGCCGGTTGCCAGAATCGTACGAAGCGTCGGAATCGCCTGTTTTTCTCCTGTCCGCCCCATAGCCCAAACCACCGAGATTGCGATGTAGTCCGCGTAGCGGCTTGACCCCAGGCTCTCGTAAAACTCGGTGATAGCTTTGCTTGCCTTTGGTCCACCAATGCGACCAAGGCTCAAGGCAGCCAGCGCTTGCTCCCGCCAACTTTGTCCCTTCGCGAGAATCTCGATCAGCTTCTTGATCGCGACATCGCCACCGACACCACCCAGTGCCCACACAGCGATTTCACGTATCGTCGGGTCGGAGTCCTCGGTCACTCGAGCGAGCGGACCAGCCGCGCGTTCGTCGCCGATCTGAGCCACGGCCACAGCCGCCAAGATGCGCAGCTGTTCTTTCGAATCATCGACCATTCGCGACAGCGGCAGTGCGCCATTGCCCTGACGAAAGTCTCCCAACAACCGCACAGCGGTGGCACGCTGACTGAGGTCATCGCTTTGCAGCGCGTCCACCAAAACCGGCAACGCCCGCTGACCAATCTCGTCCAATTCGCGTTCTGCAGCCGCACGTTCCGTCGCAACCCCGTAACGGTCACGCGAAACCAGCGGTTGGGTCATGCGGTCATACATCTCGAGCATGATTTTGCGGTACACCGGTTTGGGTGGCGTCCGGTAAACGAGCGGGAAGAAGTCGCCTTCGACCTCCTGCATGCGCCCATCGATTTCAGCCAGTGAAATCGCGCGACGTGCCGCGCGCAAAATCAGTCCCTCGTCGTTGGCCTTCTTCGTGACCAACCTGTAAATCCGCTCCGCTTCTAAGAAGTGGCCAAGCTCAACGAGCGTCTCTGCCAGCTTCATTTGAATGTCGAATGCGCGCGGGTCGAGGTCGATGGCAGCCCGGTATTGCTCAACTGCCGACTCCAACCGGCCCATCTCGTGGTAGATATGGCCCAGACGCGCTTGTGCCCGCGCATCATCTGGGTTCTTCTCGACCGCCATCGTCGCGTATTGCACGGCCTGATCGGACTCGTACAGTTTCAGCGAAAGCTCGGCGATGCGGTGAAAGTAGTCCTTTGCATTGATGGGTCGCAATTCCGCAAGACGCTGCAGAGTCGCGATTGCCTTCTTGTACTTGTTCATCTGGCCGTAGAGCTTTTCCAGCGACACGAGTGCTTGTTCTTCGACCTTCTTGCCCTGGTCGTCACCCATCTTTCGGCCCTGTTCCGAGAGCTTCACATAGACTTTCTCGGCATCATCGAACTCACCAAGCTTCACGTAGGCCTCCGCCAGGAAGAAGCCTGAGTTTGTGTCGTTCTTGGACGCAAACTCTTGCTGGAACTCACGCATCTTGGCACGAAGTCGATTCTGGCGACGGTAGATGTTGATGATGCGACCACGGGCCTCGTTGGCCGTCAGCGATTGGTCGGTCGTATCCAAAATGTGCTGCCACGTCTTGACCGCGTTGGCCCATCGCCGAGCACGTTCGTACGCGAGCGCAAGTCCCCGTTGAATGCTGGGGTCGTCGGGTGAGATTTCGACAGCTTTCTCGTAGTAGCGAAGGCCTTTCTCAACCATCCCGTGTTCGGCCAAGACCTGACCGAGTTTTGCGTTGCTCTCCGCCTTTCCGAGGTTGGAGTTCAGCAGTTTTTCCCAAGTTTTGACGGCGAGGTCGACGTCGCTGTTCTGGTAATAGAACTCGCCGAGACCCAGAATATATGCGTCGTTTCGAGGGTCCATACGCAGAAGCCGTTTGTAGACCCGCAGGGCATCTTCACGCATTTGATAGCGCATGAACGTGTCGGCGAGCGTCACCCGGACGTCGGGGTCGCGCTTGAACCGACTTTCGATGCGCTTGAGCATCTTCTCGGCAGCTTTCCGATTTCCCAGCCGGAAATGATGACGAACCAACTCGAATTGGAAGCGATGCTGGCTAGGCGCGACGCGAATCAGGCCCTCGTAGGCCTTGATGACCTCTTTGTCTTTTCCGCGGCGCTCCAAGATGCGAATAACCTTGATGCGAGGGTCGACGCTTCGACTGTTCTTGCTCGACGCACGCTTGTAGTATTTGAGCGCGTTCTCTTCGTCGCCGACTTCGTCGTAAAGCGACGCGAGCTCCATCGATTGGTCATAGTTCGGATTACGCCAACGACCTTTGTACTCCTCGACAAGTTCGTTCAAACGGTCCATGCGACGGTACACCCCGACGATCCGTTGACGAAGTTCGCGATGCAACCAGTTGCCTGATCGGACCAGCTTCATCGCGTCACGATAGGTCTCGATGGCCTTGTCTTCCTTGCCCATCTTCTCGTACAGGTCGCCAAGGTCACGCATCGTGGTGGCTTTGGCCTTGGTGTCTCGGCCAGCCAGCTTGATCAGCGCCTTGTACTGCTCTTCCGCCTTTTCGTAGCGCTTATACTTGATGAGCACCTGCGCGTACTCCAGGCGCAAGTACTGATTTCGCGGGTCGAGCTGGACGAGTTGGTCGTAGTAGTTCTGTGCCGCCTCCCAATCTCGTTGGTTGAACGCCAGGTCTGCGAGCTTGCGTAGGATGTCCTGCTTTTTGCTTTTGTCCTTCTCGAGGCTAAGGGCCTTCTCGAAATCTGAGGTCGCCTCTGGGCCATGTTGCAGCAATAGGTGCACCGATCCGCGGCTGAGCCATGTGACCGGGTCTTTTGGGTCGAGCCGAACTGCCTCGTTGTATTGCTCGAGCGCCGGATCGTATTCGTTTTTTGCCTTCAGAAGGTGCCCAAGAATCAACCGGTAGCTGACGCGGTCGGGCTTTTTCTCGACCTTGCCCTGGTACTCCTTGATGAGACTATCGAGGCCTTTGCCTTTGCCGACATAGTCGAGCAGCTTCTTAAACGCTAACCCCTCGGTGGGGGTGCGCTCCAAGAGCGTCTTGTATCGCTTGATGATCTCGGCTTTGCGTGAGTCGCTGACGGACCATTTGTCCTGCGCAAAAGACTGCGCGGGGATCGCGATTCCAAAGGAGATGAACAGGATGAGAAGAGTAATTTTCTTCAAGGTTCAAGCCGTGAAAGTAGACATCACCATCAAGAACCGATGTTAGATGGCGAACAATTCCAGAAGCCTATGTTTCGAGGAATTCGACCTTATTTTGGTCGAAAAGTTCCTTTATCGCGAGGGCGAACTCAATTGTTCCGTTTCGAGCGACTACTTCTTCAACGCCCTGCACCACGAGGATGGTCGCCCCGGAATCGGCGTCGTATCGAATCTTCTCGACATCTTCAAAGCCCACGGAGTGCGAGATTACGCCGCCCCAGGGCAGACTAGTCTCGAACGCAACGACCTCTTCATTTGGGTCAAACGCCCACAACTCCGTGCGCAACGCCTTACCGATCGACGAAGCCAAGGCGATTAACGCCGCGACACCAACCACGACACCTGCATAGATTTCCAGGCCAATTTCGTGACGCCGCCCAATCCAGTCGATCCCAAAGAGCACGCCCAAGCCAACGCAAACTATCGGAAAAACCTGAAGAAAGCGCTTCACTCCGCGCATTCGCCGGCCGGCTTTGCTGACCTCGATGAGCACCACGGGGCCATCTTTTCGAAGTTGATACTCTGACATTTCGCCTCGCTCGTGGCTTTACGCTGGGCGGGAGGTTAGTTACTGATGACCAGACTTGAAAGGCGAAGTTCGACCATGGAGTCCAGACGCAAAAGCCGGGGCTTTCTTCCACACCGTATCACACTGTGGGTTGGGGTTTGCTGTATCATCGCGATCGGCTTGTTGGATAACCGGCCAGTCGACGTCGATGTCGACATTCCATCGGCCGATCCGGTCGAGCTGACGCGCGACTCGGAGTCCGATGTCGTCATCGTTTTGGACTACCAAGCTATCAAGTCTTCTCCAGACAAGTTCTCAAAAAAGGACTTCAGCGCGGCATGGATCAACCTTTTTGAGCAAGAAATTGGTCCTGTGACGATCGCGACACCGGGTTCGCTTTCGCAGAAGATGTTGGACAAGGCGCAGGTGCTGGTCCTGACCTCGAGTGCGTCCGACGTGCCGGAATCTCTTGTAAAACGGCTGCGCGAGCGCGTGCTAGACAACCGGATGTTGTTGGTTCAAGAGCGCCCCAAGGGTGAGCTCCGCGACCGATTTGGAGCAAATGCCAAGGTCGGCTCGCAGGGTGCTGATGGTTTCACGTTCGCGCGAGATTTGCCCGAACCGTTCAATCGACAATTACTCGCCACGCCTTTGTCGACCGAGTACCTCGGGTCTACGACCGCGCGCGAGCGTTCAGAAACCCTACTTTCAATCGACGGCGCACCCGTCATCTATGCCGAGAAGATCGGCAAGGGCACGATCATCACAATTGATTTTGACCTTGGTGAAGCGCTTGTTTCGCTGCAGCAAGGCAAGCCCAGCGATGACTTTTCGGTGCACCCGAAAGGCGAATGGCCGAAGACGTCGGACCTCGTGCTGAACGAGACGCTCAATGGCAGCGATGTCCCATTTGCGGACCTGCTTGAGCGGTTCATCGTGCATGGCGTCGTCGGTCGCTACCGCCCTCTGCCCGCATTTTGGCTCTTTCCCAATGGCGCCGATGGTGCGGTCATCCCGATCCACCCTGACGATGCGCTGGGTGACAAAGCGACGTGGATGCTCCGACACGAAGTCACCCACAAAGCAACCTCAACCTTGTTGACGACCTTCGACGCCGGAATGACAGCGTCCGAGGCAGCCGTCGCCAACCGACTTGGCGGTGAGCTCGGTTTGATATGGAGAGTCGAAAACTCACCTTCCGCCAGACTTGAGTCGTTTGGTGTCGGCGCATTGCAACCGTTTGCGCGCGCAGCATCCCTTGAGAACCAATTCCAAGCGGTCGTGGAAACGAGCCCATCCGAAGCGTTGTTCACCGGGATGACGCACGAGCGCTGGTGGTCGGATGACTGGAGCGCACCATTTCGTGCGTTGGTGACCAAGAGGGTTCGAACCGATGTCTCGTACGCCAGTGAGTCGCGTGGCTATAGTTTTGGGACTGGATTGCCCTACCTGGCTTTGGACAACAGCGGCCTTCCACTGTCGATCCGCGAACAACCCGTGATCCTTCCAGAGCGAGCGACGACCGGGCCTGAGCTCGAGGAATTACTTGAGAAAAGTCGGGGCGGACACCATCAAGCGATTGGCTGGAGCTTGAGTCCTTCGTCGTTCTCGTCGCTACCAGAAATGCAACGGTTCGACGCCTGGGTTGATAGTTTTGAGGCCGCCAAGCGCCACAATCACTCGATCATGAGCGTTCGACGCCTGGACGTCTTCCTGCGCTCCCGTCGTGCTGGTGTCATCACCAGTCAGATTGTCATTGAAAACCAACCCGACCAGCCTGAATCCCGCATTCTGCGTATCACAGCGGAAGCCAAGCGTCGGGGCATGCATTTGATGGTGCCGAAGAACATCTTCAACAAGCCACTCTACAAAGTTCGTCGAGCCGCGAATCGTGTAGGTGATGAGCTGGTCAGCGGTGAGATTGAAGTGCGCGATGTCAGCTATGTTGGGTATCCAATGGCGCTGATCCCATTGGACTCTGGCTTTAACTCGATAGACGTGGTGTATCGCTGATGGCTAGTCGTACACGAAATTCAGTGTTGTACGCACTGCGCTGGGATATCGCCGCAATCGCGATCCTGACGTTCCTCGTGGTCACCTACGATTGGTTGTCCCAGACGCGGGTTCGTGAAACGCCAAGCGAACTCACTGCTGGCAGCCGTCCCCCCGATCGCACAGAGGGCGATATCCTGCTGCTTTTGCCGGATACGCCAAGTGCTGAAGCCAACCACATTAATGAGCTCGATTGCTCGTACAGCTGGTTCAATACGCTGTGGCAAGAGTACGGCTCGTTTGCGACCGCCCTCACCCGCGACCTTAGCCCCGAGATTTTAGCGGGCCGCACGCTAGTCATCGTGCCTGCACGTGTCGCGCGTGACATGCCAGCCAATGGCGTTCGGGCACTGGAATCGTTTGTAAAACGTGGTGGCAAACTCATTGTCGAGCGTCCAAACGAACAATGGACCTCACTGGCATCCGTCTTCACGACGGGCAAGGACCGACACGCCAGGCAAATCACGTCGGTGGAAGGTCTAGAACTGCGGGGTTCGATTCGTGACGACCTTCTCACCGTGCCGCTGACCGGATTGATGACCGCTGCGCCCGATATGGAGCCGTACCCAGACGGTCCATTATTGCTAGAGGTAGACGGGCAAGCGGGCATCGTGCGCCAGGAGATCGAAAAAGGCGAAGTCTTCAGCTTCCTCTACAACCACGGCTGCGCGACTTTGGCGCTACAACAGGGGCGCCCAGCTGCGGAGTCGATGACCTTCAAGGGTAGTTCGGCAGCGGAGCGTTCGATTCACGTCGAAGAGTTGAGCAATCGCATCCCGCACGCTGACCTTCTGGACCGTGCGATCCTTCGACGCGTAACGCGCGACCGCCCCACGCCTCGATTCTGGTACTTCCCATCGACCTTTTCGGGCGCGATGATCATGACTCTGGATGCGCCGGAAGACTTCGCCAGCGCGTTGTCATTCGCAGATTTGGCGAAGAAACGCGAAGGCGCAACGACCATCTACGTCGCCGCCGATCGGCTTGATGACACGCAGGCCGCGCTCGCGCGCAAGACCGGGGCCGAGATTGGGTTGTCTTGGGTTCGCGGCGTGAACCGACCGTTCGTGACAGAATCGGTTGGTATCGGGGGACTGCGCCCTGTCGCAACGGAGTTGGACTTAAACGCACAATTCACGCGGCTAAATCTCACGCTGCCGGATTCTGAACCGCTACGACTTGGCCGGGTAGAAGAATCGATGATGCAACCCGACTGGGCGTCGACATTCCGCCAGCTTGCGGCCGCGCGAGTTCGGATGAGCTCCACATTGGGTCCAACCAAACGCGACCAATGGGGCTATCTGTTTGGAACGGGTTTCCCGTTCTACCCGCTGGACGATCGCGGACTTCCGCTCCCGATGCTCGAGTCGCCGTTCGTCATGTCTGGTGCCAGTTTGAGCCGCCCGCGATTGGAGTCACTCTTGGGCCGAAGCGAAGGTGGCGACTTCCAGGTTCTGGTTCTCTCGATTCCGAGCGATGTCATGGCGCGCGCCCCGTCCGCAGGGGTCTTGCTAGCATTCAAAGATGCGTTCGACCTGGCTCGCAAGCATGACCATTGGGTGGCACAGCATGGCGAACTTCTGGACTTCCTTTCGGTTCGCCGCCGATCGGTATTGACCAGCCAATTCAGCAAGGAGCAGCGCAAGCTGACGATCAGCGCAAACGTACTCGGTGCTCGGTCCATTTCGATCGAGTCGGGGTCGATTCCGAGCGTCGCGTTCCCAAAGACGTGGGATGGAGAAGGCGTCGAGGTCGTCGAACTCGACGGTGAGCCCGTGGACCTGCGAAAGTTGGCCCAACGCGGCAGTGAGTACGTCGTCGAAGTTGGCATTGGGCGCCACGTTCTGATGGTTCAGTACGCGGAACCCAAGGCCCTAAAGATCGACGAAGAAGCGGCTAATGAATGATGCTTTCGCCAGACTCGGCAGTATCGATCGTCACAAAGACTGCGCCCGTCACAATCCAAATCACGACACCAAGTAGCGCCGTAATCAGCCAGTTACCAAGCTGGATTCCGATGAATGCGTACTCTTTGAGAATCGCGATACTGATGGCCGAGGTGATCGAACCGCCAATGACGATCAGTCCCGTCACGAAGATGACCACAGCCACTGCGCCCAAGAGCAGCGCCCAATACTTCTTGGCCGACTCGAACGACTCGGTGAGCGCTTCAATCGGATTATGGCCGACGGCCGCGTAGAACGTGCTCATCATCAGCAAGAACCCAGCGACTAAGCCGGGAATCACGCAGAAGACGACGCCAATACCAACGATGACGGATACGATCACCGACGTAATCGCAACCGGGATCGCTCGACTTAGCGCCGATTTTGCGACGCCGCCAATGCCGTCCACCGATTGGGGTCCCTGAACCAACATCTGCTTAAGCGGCGCAAAAAGGCTCGCTCGCAGCGCCGTCATGATCACGCCCCGAATCACGTTCACGCCCGTCAATCCGTAGAAGACGAACTCGGTAGCCGAACCAAACACGCCTTCGAACGAAACTGCCGAGACAACGATCGCAAACAGCACGAACAAGAAGTCGATGGCAAAGATACCCACCCAAACCGCGAGGATTGGGCCCAGAAAGCGTCCGGCCACCGTCTTGATGTTCTCGACCACGTCATCAAACGTGGGGTCGTATACGCCGCCAGCCAGACCCGGCTGAGCGTGCCCAGCGAAGGGATCATGTTGCGGTTGCGGCTGTTGTGGCTGCTGTGGCTGCCCAAACGGATCTTGCCCCGGCCCCGGTGGTTGGTTCCAGTCGTTCGACATATCTGCTCCATAGTTGTGAACCCCCATTCCATCGATCCCAAGGCATGCTGTCAAGAACGGCGTTTCACAGCCGTTGAATCGGCTTGCGCAACCACAGCAACAGCGCTATCACCTTTACATCTGTAGACATTGACCTTTTTGAATGCACGTGAGGGCCATAATGCTCCATCGACGGAATTCGTGCGTAGGTTTGCTGGCGATTGCCGCAACTCTATGCGTAGCTAGTGACGCCGCCGCCTCCGGTTTTGCTGCTGCTCGCTTTGGTGGCGAGCGCGGAAACCCAACCGAATCCAACCCGACAGCGCTGTACTACAATCCAGCAGGGATTGGCTTTGCGGACGGAACGCACTTCTATCTGGACGTGAACACTGCGATTCGCTCGGCGACATACACCCGTCCCGAAGGCGCCATCGATAATCCCGGCGATGCGGACGCGATTGCGGCCAATACCGGTGAGGGCACCGCAAGCAACATCATCGTTGCGCCAATGGCAGGTGTGACGACCGACTTCGGCATCGACATGCCTTTGAAGATCGGCGCGGCGTTCTTCGTGCCATTTGGTGGTTCGACGGTCTGGGACAAAACGGAAGCTTCGGCTGACTACCCAGGCGCCGAAGACGGCCCACAGCGTTGGTACGCGATCGAGGGTTCCATCACGACCTTGGGTGTCGCACTTGGCGGCGCTTACAAGCTCGAAGGACCGCGTCTCTCGTTGGGCCTTACGGGTAACCTCTACCTCAGCTCGATCAACACGATCCGCGCTCGTAACGCAGACGGCACGGACGATTTGACAGAGGCTGGCGCACTGAAAGAAGGCCGTTCGTGGCTCGATGTCTCGAGCGTCGACTTCGGACTGGGCGCCGGTATCCTGTGGGAAGCATGGCGTCGCAAGGCTTGGATTGGCCTGAGCTACCAAAGCGCACCAAACTTCACGGGCAAATACACGTACGAAGGCACGCTGACCAACCGTTTGGCGACGGCTGCCGAGCGAGACGTCAACGAGGAAATCCGCGTCGATGCTGCACTTCCCGATATCCTTCGCTGGGGTATTCGTGTTCGACCAAAGATTCGCCACGAATTCCGTTTGTTTGGCGATGTGACCTTTTGGAGCCGATTCGAGCAGCAATGCTTGTACGGCGCTGACGTCGATGACCCTGAAGCAGCTTGCGAACTTAACGAAGACGGCTCGGCCGCAAACCCTGACGCAGGGCCTATCGTTCAATCGCTTCAACGTAACTACGAGAACGCATGGGGCATCCGCCTTGGATACTCCTACTGGTTCATGAAAGAGCTCGAATTGCAGTTGGGCGCGGGATACGACGGCAACGCCATCCCGGATGCTCACGTCGACTCGGCTCTCATGGACATGGACAAGTTCAGCGCCGCCCTCTTCGTCGTCTACGACTTCACGGAGTGGTTCAAGTTCCAGATCGGAGCGACGAACATCTTCTACATGGAGCGTGACACGACTGGCGCAGCTGATAACAGCGATCTAGAGCTGCCTTCGCGGCAGCCAGGTAACGAAGGGATTTACCACCAGAATATTCTGGTCGTGAATACGGGATTCTTCCTGAACTTCTAGGCCCAATTAGATTCGCAACTGAAAATCAAACATACTGAGCTTCCTCAGGAAGCACATGGCGATACGATGAAATCAACACTTCTAAAAACTTCTATCGTGGGTCTCTTGGCCCTTGGCGCAGGCGTCGGTTGCACCAGCCCGGATCCAGCGGCCTCGCTTGAGGCGTTTGAAAGCCGCACCGAAGAGGACCGTAAGATTCCGGACATGGACACTGGCGACGGTGTACAAGCGGACATCTCGGGCACGTACCTTCTTGGCCTTTCGACGGTGTTGAACCGGACGGTTCCCATCTACCTTTTGGTCAATGTCGAGGTGGACGAGAACTTCGTCGCGAACTTCGAATTCCAACCGCTCGGAACCGATGAACAACCTGACCCGCGCATGCCAGTCGGCGACCTCATCATTCCCGGCCCGTCTCAAATCAACGAAGACGGCACGTTTACGGTTTCGCTCGATATGGTGACGGTTCCTGGTGAAGCCAACCCAATCACGGGCGGTAACATCCTGGCGGACATTCAACTGAATGGTGTTGTTCGATCCGAAACCGATTGGTGCGGAAGCGCTGAAGGTCAGGCTTACGAGCCCACACCGTTGAACCTCGCCGGCACGACCTTCGGAACATTGCCAACGACGAACGACGCGGATTGGTCTGCGCTTCCTCCCATCCTCAATTGCGATGGACCGTCGGCAAACAACGCGAACAACATGAACAACATGAACAACGCGAATAACTCGAACAACACGAATAATTCGAACAACTCGAACAACTCGAACAACTCGAACAACTCGAACAATTCGAACAACTCGAACAACTCGAACAACTCGAACAACTCGAACAACTCGAACAACTCGAACAACTCGAACGGCGGGTAGTTCGACATGTTGGAACTGGATCTAAACGAAGACCAAATGGTCCATCTCGTGCGCCTTCTGATGGGCGCCGCGATGGCAGATGGTGAGTTCGACGGGCTGGAAGCTGGCGAGATCAGCGACATCCTGCATGAGGTGTTCGATGGTGACGTACCGTCGGCAGTGTCGATGGAGATGGCGAAGTTTGAGGTCGAGGACTTCTCGGTTCAGGAGTCGTGCGACGCGCTGAATTTCTCGACGGATGCGCAGCGTTCAGCCCTAATTGCCTTGGTGACGCGTGTGACCGAGGCTGACAGCCTTCACGACCTGGCCGAGAGCTCGTACATCAAACAGGTCGTTGGTGCGATTGGCGGTGACGTGGAAGCTTACGAGCAACACATGTACGAGGTTGTCGTCGTTCGACCGCCGCCACTTCCGACGTCCACGCAGCGCAATAAGAAGCGCTAGAAGACGTAGCGGGCCGTAAACAAGGCCTGACCTGCGAACTCCATTTCCCAATCAACAACGCCGGTGTTCACGGCGTTCCAATCATATTCTGGGATGGGCATAACCAAGCTTCGCAGCGCCATGCCTAGCTTGAAGTCGCCCAGATTGATTTCACCGCCGACGCCTACGAAGCCAACGGGTGCCACCGTAAATGTATCGGCTCCGTAGACTTCGGCGTATGTGAACTCTGCTCCGCCGCCCGCGTGGATATTGGGCGTGATGAACCAGTCAGGGAAAAAGCGCGCACCGACAGCCAATTGGGTATGGGCCGATTTGCGTTCAATTCCATTTTTCTCGGGTTCGGACGTCGTGTGATAGGCGTCCAACGATAGCTCCGTGAAGAAGTGCTGCCCGACATCCACGGTCCCGAAGATTCCAACGCCATTCATTCGGCAGGCGGTCCAGTCCGTGTTGCCCTTCTCGTTTAGGTGCTTGAATCCGTATCCACCGATTCGAAACCCAAGCGAGAATCGTACGGGAGGAGGCTCAGCTTCCGTCTCGTCCACGTTGATTTGCACATTCATGTTCAATTCGTCGGCGCTCGCCATGCTGGGAATTGAGAGGAACATCGCCATTACAACCACTATCCATTTCGTCTTCATCTTGACCTCGCGTTGAGTTTCCATGCTTTCAACAACATTCGTCGGGACGCTCGCGAGATTTTGTGCGATGAAATTTCGAATTTTGCGGGATTGTCCGACTATGGGTTTCTCGAAAACGCTTATCCGGGGACCTTTGGTGCAGGCGCTGCTGATTGCACTATTGTCTTTGGTTTGCGGTTCAGCAGCCGCGCAGATGCCCACCGTCGAACGCGCCCAACGCTCGGTCGTTGAAGGGTTGGCTGCCGCGAAGGCGGTCTCCGAGTTTTCGGTGACGTATCAGCCGCCGCCGACGCATGAGTCGATTCGCTTCGAGGGAAACGTACTCATCCCGTCCATTGTCTTGGGTTCGGCCGTTCGCCTGCCAACAAATGCGGAGGTGTCCGAGCAAAACGCCAAAATCGTTGCGAAGCAAATTCTGGAGGCGTATCGGAACGCGGGCTACGTGTTGGCGCAAACGCAAGGCCTGGTTGTCGATGATGAGTTCGTCGTGCTCATCGCCGAAGGCAAAATCAACAAGACGGTTATCGTAGGCGCAAGCGACTTCACGACGCTGAACATGCGCTACGAATTCCAGCTGCCAGGGAACACCTACAATCGTTTTCAGGTGGCGAAGGAAACAGAGCGCCTGGCCAAGAAGTACGGATTCACAAAGATCGATTTCGAGGTCGTTTCCAAGCATCGCGGGGAAATGCTCTTCAATCTGCATCAGTTTGCTCCAGGGCTTGAGCGGACTCGGGACGATCAGTTTGAAGAGGCGCTGAAGCAGCTTTCAGACCAGCATGATCTGGTATTGCGATGCCGAACCGAACGACCTGACACGTCGTTCGGCTACGGATTGCGCGTCCTTCCGCCTTTTGGTCTGGAACTCTACACACGCTATCGGGACAAGACGTTGTTGCTGGAAGATGACGTGTTCGAGGTTGGTGGCAACCTGTCAGGAGGCGTCGACTCTGGCTTCACCCGCGCATCCGCGGATGCACAGTGGCAAAGTCCGCCCATCGTCGGCGATTGGCTTGTTCCCGGCGTAAAGACGCAGGCCAAATTGACGCGGCTTTCTCGTGGAGACTTGGACCTCGATAGATACTGGCTCTTCGAAACGATTCAATTGGGTCGGATGGGTCTGCGTTTTGGTGAGGACAGCGTGATTTCTCTGGGTGTCGGCGTTCGATACGACAATGCGTTTCGATTGGATACGAATGAAGAGACGCCAGACTATGTGAACGCAGAAGAACGGGTATTCGGACTCACTCAGCTCGACATCGACCTCAGATTTCCTGAGCCGGGTGTGCTTCGCTTGGATAAAACCCACTTCCTCCGAATTACGTTCACCAACTACGACATCATCCAAACGAACACGATCCTCAAGTCGACGCTGCGGTACCAGAAGGCATTTACGTTTGGTTACAACGACCTGTTTTTCCGTAGCCGGATCGTCGCGCTGTTGGGGGAAGGCATAAGTTGGCAGGATGAAATCACGTTAGGTTCAAACATCATCAAGGTGGTTCCGGGCGATGTCAGCTTCACGCCGCGAACGGCCCAAGTGGGTGCGGAGTCTCGACTGTCGGTGTATCGAGATCTCGTA
This sequence comes from bacterium, assembly GCA_030427705.1. GTDB lineage: Bacteria > Myxococcota_A > Bradymonadia > Bradymonadales > Bradymonadaceae > JAUIBR01. The sequence goes on from JAUIBR010000002.1 coordinate 183,633, forward strand.
AAACTAAACGTTATCGCTGGCGTGGCTGGCTATTCGAAGCTCACCCCGGATGATGCGTTCGTCGACCCTTCCATGGTCTTCGTCATGGGACCCGGACTTTCCCTCATGATTCTCGACGTTTTTGCGATCGACGCTTACTACCCAATCGGCGTGAATCTTGATGGAGACGTGAAGGCGCAGTTCTCATTCGACATCAAGAAGGTATTCTGAGGTGAATTGGGCCATACTGTTGGCTCGGAGCGCAGATGTTTACAGAAGATGTTGAGGTTCTTCGCGAACTAAAGGCGGAGTTCCGGGCACAGGAAAGGTGGGACGAGCTTGCTGAGGTCGTCGAGCGTTGGGTCTCGACCGTCGAGGAACCGGCGCGCCGCGAGTACCTCGAGAATGAACTTATCGATATCTATGAGTTCATGCTGCAGCTCGAAGACCAGAAGTTGGTCGACCAGGCTGAGCTCAAGCTCGATGACCTATACCGGGCACGCGGAACGCCCGAAGCTTATCAGGCGCTCGCCAACCTCTATCTAGACTGTGCGGAGCGAAACGCGGACGACCTCGACGCCTACGTGGCGGCGCGAATGGCCTGCGCTGCGGTGTTTGAGATCGAGCTCAAGCAGCCCGATGGCGCACTGCTTGTGATGCTCACGGCCCTGGGAACCGACGTTCTCAACATCAAATCGGTCTTGCCCGAAATCGAACGATTGTCTGCGAAGACTGGAAAATGGGCTGACTCCGCACAGGCCGTCGAGGCCGTCCTAGAGGCACAGCCCGATGTTCCCAACTGGGTCGAGTTGACCCTGCGATGCGGCGACTGGTGGTCCAACATCGACCTGGACGAGGCCAAGACCCGTTACCGAGCTGCGTTTGACCGCGACCCGCAATCAATCGAAGCCATCGAGCGTCTTGAGCGAATCTTCGAAAACAGCATGGACGTCGCCGGTCGCGCAGAGCTTTTGCGGGCACGCGGCGAAGCCTCCGCAGATTTTGGTCAGAAGGCGACGCTGTTTTGTGAAGCCGGAGAGCTGTACGAACAGTCGATGGATCGGGGTGATGAGGCAATCGATTGCTACGAGCGCGCGGTTGAGGTCGCAAACAGCCCGCGCGCCCTTGTCGCCTTGGACCGCTTGTATTCGGCCAGTGAGCGTTGGGATGAGTTGGTTCGCATTCTCAAGATTCAGGAGTCGCTCACCGATGATATTGAGCAGCTCAATGCGCTCCAGCGACGTCTAGCGGATGTACTTGCGCGCGCTGGAGCAGTGGACGAGGCGATTCGACAGTATCGAGACGCGAGTGCATCGCCAAAAGAACTGATCGATACACTCAAACACGAAGCATCGTCAGTGCAGTCGGAGCATGACCGTGGTCGTCTTTTGGCAGAGGTCGGCAAGATCTATGCAAACGACCTGGGCGACACGCTCAGCGCCCACCACTACTTCCAAAAAGCGCTCGCCATCGATTCGCAAATCGTCGACGCGGCCGAACCGCTCGCCGACGTTTTCATCACCGAAGGCCGCTGGGACAAGGCCGCCCCGCTATTGGAAGCAATCCTGAGAAGCGCGGACGACCGCCGTTCACCTGCGTGGCTACACATGCGCAACCTTCAGTTTGCGCAGGCTTGTCAGGCAACTGGCCGCCCCGGCCAAGCGCTGGACGCATTCCGTGCGGCGTATGAAATCAATCCCCGGGATGTCGGAACGCTTAAAGGTTTCGGCAAGGCCCTGCTCGACAACCAACAATGGGAGAGTTCATACCGAATTCTGACCACGCTGTTGGACCAACACCGGCAGGCGCTCGACCCAGGCTCTGTCTGTGCCGCCCACTTTATGCGGGGCTTATGCCTGTTCAACGTCGGCGACATCGACCGTGCGGTGCCGGAGTTCAAGAAGGCCGTAGACATCAACCCTCGCCATCGAGATGCCCTGCGCTACCTCGCTGATTTCTTCGAAGACAAGGAAGATTGGCCAAACTTCGTGAACTACGCATCCAAGCTTGTCGAGGTCGAGCCGGAGCCGCTCGTTCGATTCCGTCAGTTTGTGACCTTGGGCGAGGTTTGGGGTCAGCGTCTGAACCGACCTGACTTCGCGATGCAGGCTTACCGCGGCGCGATTGACATCGATCCAAACTCCCTCGTCGTGCTGCGTCGCCTCCTCGCGCTGTACACGTCGGAAAACAAGTTCGATCTGGCCGCGAAGGTGATCGAACGTCTCTTGCAGCAAGAGACAAACCCGAAGCGCAAAGCGAACCTGCACTACACTGCCGGCGTGATCTATCGCGACCATGTACGAAATGGTCCGGAAGCCGTGCGGCATTTCGAGGCCGCACTCGACTCCGATTGGGAGATGTTAAAGTCGTTCGAAGCTATCGACCGTCTGCTCACTCAAGCACGTGAATGGAAGGAGCTCGAACGTTCATATCGCAAGATGCTCAAGCGCATCGCCGAAGCGCCAGACCCAGATGATGTCCGCCATATCGAGAGGCTTCTATGGGAAGGTTTGGGCGAGATTTACCGGTCCCGTTTGGGCCATTTTGAGAGCGCGGTTAACGCCTATCAAATCCTTCAGAATCTGCGCCCTGACGACCTCAAGATTTCACTCATCCTTGCTGAACTCTATGAAAAGACTGGCGACGCGGACGGCGCAATTCGTGAGCACCGGCGGATGATCGCGGACAACGCCATGCGCGTTGAGAGCTATCATGCGCTCTTCGAAGTCTATCAAGCGATTGGGAAATGGGATGAGTCTTGGTGCATGTCCGGCGCCCTGCACTTCATGCGGTCCGCGAATGCACGCGAGGAGTCCTGGTATCAAAAGTACTTGGGTCGCAATCTAAAGATTGCCCATGCTTCAGTCACGCCAGAGTTATGGCGCCTTCTCTACCATCCAGATGAGGATGTTCTGACAGGTTTGATCCTGTCGTACGTTGCCGAATCGTTGCGTGGAATCTACGGAAACACCATCAAAGGTCTTGGCATCAATCCCAAAAAGCAGGTGATTGCAGAGGATTCAAAGGGTGTCTACCGAAAGCTATACGACTACGTTTCCCGCACGCTAGCCAACCCTGCCCCGCCGGCACTGTTCAAAGCCGATGATCCATGCGGATTGAAGAATCTAAATGCCGAGGGGCCTGCGGTGCTGGTTGGCACCGACCGCTTGAACTCGCAGAATGACCGCGAGAATGCGTTCTATCTTGGCAAGCTCTTGTGTGGGATGCGCCCGGACCACTACCTGGCGACCTGCGGTTTCCCGCCTCAAGCCATCTACACGTTGTTTATGGCGGCTCTTGAGTCCGTTGAGCCATCGTTGAAGGTCTCAAAGCAGATCAAAGACGCGAACTTCAACCGCGCGGTGAAGGAGTTACGCAAGCTTCCCGACGCCGCGAAGATCCAGTTGACCAAGTCAGTCCGGCAGTTCCTTCAGCGCGGCACCCCTGTTGATATCGAGGGTTGGCTCAACGCCGTCGACCACACCACCACACGATTTGGTTTCATCATGTGCGGGGAACTCGCGCTCGCGGGGTCGTGCGTTCGATATGGACCCATCCAAATGGGCAGCGCGGACGATGATACGAAGCTGCGCGAGCTCACGTTGTTCGCCATCAGCACGGACTACTTCAAGTTGAGAAAGCAGTTACGGCTGTCCATCGGCGATTCTGGACCGTCTCCGTTCATGTAGCGATCGAGATTTGGGCAGCAGCCGTTCCAAATTGGAACACCCAAATTCAGCACCAACCAAGAAATCCCGCATAAAATCTAGCCTTCAGCGCCGAGCAATATCTCGGCACGGGTGTTGAATTGTATCTGTTCCGACTTACCCAAGGAGGTTCAGATGGAAGAACGACGACAACGAGAACGCGAACTGGTGCTGGCACCCAATGAGTTTTGCTACGTCTTGGATACCACGAAGGGGCATATCAACTGCTACGTTGGTCCCAACAAGACGAGCCTGGCTCAGACAGACCAACCGGTCATCTTCGACGAACTTGAGCAACGGTTTCACGCCGTGGATTTGAGCGATGCGACGCAGCTGTTTCCGACCGCGACCTCGGCGGGGTACATCCTACTTCACAACCCATCAAAGAACGCCGTGCACCCGACACTGGGTGTTTCAAATGCGATGGTCGAATTGCGTACCGGCGAACGTGAGGTCGTGCGCGGTCCAGCGTCATTTCCGTTGTGGCCCGGCCAGATTGCGACCGTATTCGACGGCCACAAACTGAGAACAAATCAATATCTGCTGGTCGAAATCTACGACGCAAAAGCGGCCGAAGCGAGCTGGGCAGAGGCGACGGATGTTGCTCCACCGGAATCCTTCACGATTGGCGACCGACTTATCATCCGGGGCACCGACACCTCGTTCTTCATTCCACCAACAGGCGCACAGGTTATCCCTGAGCAATCGGGTGAGTTTGTTCGTTCGGCGGTGACCCTCAAGCGGCTGGAATACTGCATTCTGGTTGGCGAAAACGGCACCGAACGCTACATCCGCGGCGAAGCGGTCGTCTTTCCCGAGCCTAGCGAACGATTCTACGTGCGCGGTGGAAGAAAGCAGTTCCGCGCGACAGAGGTCAGCGAAACGGTCGGCGTTCACGTCAAGGTCATCGCACCCTACTCAGAGGGTGGTCGCGATTACGTCGAAGGCGAAGAACTCTTCATTACCGGCAAAGACGGTCTTTACTTTCCCCGGGCGGAGCATGCGTTGATCCGCTACGGCGACCATGAAGTGCATCACGCGGTCGCTATCCCAAAGGGCGAAGGGCGTTACGTGCTCAGCCGCTCGACCGGCGAGATACGGCTGGTCCAAGGTCCCACAATGTTCCTTGCCGACCCAAGAGACGAGGTCATCACCAAGCGACGACTTAGCAAGAAGACCTGCGACCTCCTCTACCCAGGAAACGAAGATGTTCTCAAAGCCAACGGGTGGCTGGAAGACCTCCCGAAATCTGAGACGCGTCGTCGCAAAGTTGAGATTGTCGACGATACGCAGAGCCGCCACCTCGACCGTTCTTTCGTCCCGCCCCGCTCCATCACGTTGGACAACAAGTTTGAGGGCGCGATCAAGGTCGAGGTGTGGCCGGGCTACGCCGTGCAAGTTGTGAACTGTGCAGGCGAGCGCCGTGTGGAGGTGGGCCCAGCGTCGATCCTCTTGGAGTACGACGAAGAACTCTCACCACTGCGGTTGTCGACAGGGACCCCTAAATCGTCGGCTCGCCGATTGACCACGGCATATCTCAAAGTCGCAGGGAATCGGGTGAGCGATGTCATCGAAGTCGAGAGCTCAGACTTGGTTAAGATGGACGTGATGGTCGCGTATCGCGCGCAATTCGAAGGCGATGACCCGGGGAAGTGGTTTGCGGTGGACGACTACGTGCAATTGGTCTGTGACCACTGCACGTCGCTTATCAAGTCGGCGGCAAGGGAGCTTCCGATCCGCGAACTTCGCGCCCAGATTACCGACATCTTGCGTGATGCTGTGTTGGGCCCGAAAACTGAGGAAGGACGCGTTGGACGCGCGTTCACCGAAAACGGAATGCGAGTGTACGACCTGGAAGTCCTGGATACCCGTATCGAAGACGAGGAAATCGCCGACCTTCTGCGAGCCGTTCGCACCGATTCCATCGAACGAGCGGTTAACGTGGTGGCGTGCGAGCAGGAGCTGCACGACGAGAGTCGCCTGACTGAGATCGAGCGACAGTTGCTCCAGCAAACCCACGCAACGGCGGTCTTGAAGGAAGAGCTGGAAGCGATGCTCGCGTCAAAAATCCATGAAACGGCCATGGCAAAACGCCAGCACACCGTGGAGCTTGAATTGCTGGAGCGGCAGGCTGAGATCGAACAGCTGGCGGCGCGAGAAACCGTCGTGGTCAAACAGCTCGAGCTCAAGGACCGAATTCACGCGCAACACATGACCGAGGAGCAAGCCAGGATGAAGCTCTGGCTCGAAGAGCTTGAAGGCCGCACAATCGCAGCTGAGCGACATGCTACGGCCTTTACACCCGAGCTCGTGCACGCCGTGAACAGGCTCGCGGATGAGGCCGTCCTGCGCGATATCGCAGAGAACTTCAGCGAGATTGCCGCGATTGAAGGCAAGGGGCTGCTGGAAACCGCCCGGAAGTTCTTGGACTTCACAGCGATTTCGAGTTTGCCCCGATTAGCGATTGAGCCTGTCGAAGATGCGACCTAAGGACCGGTCACGGTCAGGTCGTAGAGGCCACTTGTGTTCGTTGAGTTCGAGAATCCATCGATAATCACGAAAATGACGTCATTGGTGGACATCGTTACGCTGATGGACTCCGTGCCTGTTCCAAATGCAGTCTCGTCGCCTGCAACGCAGGTGTTATCAACGTCCGCGCAGTCGGTCACGGCGTAGATCGTTGAATCGAAGTTAGTGGTGTCGATCTGGAACGTGTACGTCCCGTCCGCAGGAGCGGTGAATTGCCAAACCTCATCGCTCGATCCGTCACCCCATCCGCCCGTTTCTCCGGGACAGACACCGTTTGAGTATCCGTAGTCGTTGTTGGAGTCCGAGGTGTTGTTACCGAGCGAGGAGAACGGCAGCGCACCAATTATAAACGGATTCTGGCAAGTCTCACCTTGGACGGTTGCGTCCCAACAGGTGGTGCCATCACCCGTAAATGGAGGATTACATGCACACGTGAATGACCCAGTGGTGTTAGTGCAAGTAGCGTTGGTGTCGCAGTCGTCGGTGCCTTCCGTGCATTCGTCGATGTCGACACAGTTATTGCTGCCATCAAGCTCGAAGCCCGCTCCACAGCTGCAATCAAAGCCTGTCAGGGTGTTGATGCAGGTTGTGTTGGTGCCGCAGTTGTCAGTGCCATCTGCGCACTCGTCAACGTCAACGGTGAGCGTGTATGGACCATCCTGGCTGGATGTGTTGCCGAAGCCGTCGACAATAATGAAGTAGCTCTGTCCGCCAGTTAGCGAGACGTTGACGGTTTCAACGCCGAAGCCTTCGCTGGCGCTCAAACAGGTGCCATTCACGTCCCCACAATCCGTCACGACGTAGAGGTTTGAATCGAAGGTCCCGTCGAGGTTGATTTCGTAGTTGCCGGTGGCTGGCGGCACAAAGACCCAAGCGTCATCGACAGAACCAGCGCCCCAACCACTTGTTTCTCCTGGGCACGAGCCAGCGGAGTACGCGTAGTCGTTGGCGCTGTTTGTGGTGTCTCCAGCGCCCGTGAACGGAAGCGCACCAATCGTGTATGGCAAACCGCAGGTATCGCCGTCTTTGTCACAGGTGACGCCGTCGCCGGTGTAGCCCGCATTACAGTCGCACATGAAACTACCGTCGGTGTCCGTGCAGGTTGCGTTAACATTGCAGTTGTCGTCCCCTGCCGCGCACTCGTCGACGTTATCGCACTGAACGAAGCCATTTCCGGTGTAACCGGAAGAACAAGCGCAAGTGAATGAACCCGGCGTGTTGGTGCAATCCGAGTTTGCGACACACGTGTCGGTCATGCGCGAGCATTCGTTAATGTCGGTGCAACCACTGTAAGGGTCGCCCTCGTAGCCCAGACCGCAAGCGCACGAGTAACCAGGCGTGGTGTCGAAGCAGATTGCGTTCGCACCGCAAGCGCCAGGCAATGCACATTCGTTGATGTTGGTGCAGCCTGCGATTGGGTCACCCTCGAAACCGCTGGCACATGAACACGTGAAACTACCATCGGTATCGGTGCAGACTGAGTTTGCGCCACAGTTGTCGGCGTTGGTTGTGCATTCATCGATGTTGGTACAGCCAGCAATTGGGTCACCTTCGTAACCCGCTGCGCATGCGCACGTGAATGAGCCGACTGTGTCCGTGCAATCGGTGTTTGCACCGCAGTTGTCTGTGTTCGTCGCACACTCATCAACGTTCGTGCAGCCGGCGACCGGGTCGCCTTGATATCCAGTTGCGCAGGCACATGTGAACCCGCCCTGGGTGTTTGTGCAGTTAGAGTTTGCACCGCAGTTGTCTACGTTCGTGGCGCATTCGTTGATATCTGTGCAACCCACAAGTGGATCGCCCTGATAACCGGAGGTGCAGCTGCATACGAAAGAGCCGATATTATCTGTACAATCCGTGTTCGCACCGCAGTTATCGGTATTGGTGGCGCACTCGTCGATGTTTGAGCACGACGTGCCGTCGCCTTGATATCCAGAGTTGCAGGTACACGTGAACGAGCCTGGGTTGTCTGCGCAAGATGCGTTCACATCGCAGTTATCAGCGTTGGTCGCGCATTCGTCGACATTTGCGCACGTAAATCCGTCGCCAGTAAAGCCGGTGTCGCATGCACAGCTGAACGTTCCAATCTCATCAGTGCAGATGGCATTGGGATGGCATGAGTCCAAGCCTTCAGCGCATTCGTCGACGTTCGCGCACGTCGTTCCGTCGCCCGAGTAGCCGTTGTTGCAATTGCATTGGAAGCTGCCCATGAGGTTTACGCAGGTCGCGTTGGTATCGCAGTTGTCCGCGTCCGTGGCGCATTCGTCGATATCGTCGCAGGTGAAACCGTCGCCGGTGTAGCCGGAGTTGCAAACGCACGTGAACTCACCCGCGTCTTCCACGCAGGTGGCGTCCGAATCACAACGGTCACAGGGCGTACCCTGGCAGCCTGGTCCGTCACCAAATCCGTCGCCATCTGGGTCGATGCACAGGTCGTTTGGAACACATTTATCGGTGTAGCACGCAAATCCGCCGGTGCACGTACCATCGACGCAATCTTCGGTGCAGTACTGCTCATCACCAAATGTTCCACACTCGCCACTGACACATTCGTCGCCTGCAACGCAGGTTTCGCCATTCTCACGCAGTGGTTCGGCGCAGACCGAATCGGCACAGCGTCCGCTGTCGCAATCCGAGTCCAGACCACATGAATCACCAATTTCGCATGCGTCGCAGCTTCCACCACAATCCACGTCTGACTCGTCACCGTTTTGCACGGCGTCATCACAGGCCGGACCGGTGTCACCGCCCATGTCACTCTGATTGTTTGAGTTGTTGACGTTGTTGACGTTGTTAACGTTGTTAATGTTGTTGTCGTTGTTCGAGTTGGACTTCGGCTTGTCATCGGTTCCACAACCGACGACGAACAGAACCATCACCAATATCAAGAATGCATTTCGCATCTTTGCACCATTTCCCTTTAAGATTTTTCTCAATGTAGTGGCGGTCGACACCTTGCCCGAAAACGCACCCAAACTCAACACTATTGCGGACCTGCGCCTGCATGCTGCCTGAAAGGCGCCGTCAGGTGCGAATAGTGTTCACCTTCACTTCATCGCGCCAACTTTGAACAACGCTGGAACTAAGAGGAGATCCGCGACGACAGCCACGACGAAACAGTACGGAAGCAGGTACCCCATGAACGCGATCGTTAGGTAATCGGAGATCACGAACGGAACGAAGCCCACGGTGAAAATAAAGGTCGTCATGAAGATGCCACGACCCGAGAAATGGAAGGTCGCCCGGATGGCCTCGTCCACCGTGTCCTTGCGTGTGCGCTCAAGTTTGTAGCGGGTAATGAAGTGAATCGTGTCATCGACGCCGATTCCAATCGCGATCATTCCGATGATCAACGTGTCGGTATCGACCAGGTCCCAAAACCATCCCACCCACGCGCCAAGCGCCAATAGTGGCAAGACATTGGGAATCATCGAAACTAGCCCAGTGCGAAGAGAGCGGAACCCAATCACCAACAGCAGCGCGATAATCGCTAGCGAGAAACCCAGCCCTCGCCGTTGTCCACCAACGATGTCCGACACCCAATCACCCATCAGCGACTGAAATCCCGTGCCCTCGACCTTGGCGTCCGGGACATGCTTACGCAGGATTTTGGCAAAATCCTGGCCCAGATTGTAGATGGCGCGGATGCCACCTTCGTCGATATACGCGGTGATGTGGACACTGCGACGGCTGAAGTCGACATAGGGGTCCAACGCGTCAATTCCCTGCATCTCCAGCACCACGAAGATCTGCGCGATGGCCTCGGGGGTCAGCGGCAAAAACTCGACGTCAGCCCCCGCGATGGCCTGATGCGTAGCCTTCATGATGTTCACGATGCTCACGACTTTATCGACCTGTGGATGAGCCTCGATCTCGGCTTGAGCCGCAGCGATCGCATTGAACGTCTTGGCATCCAGCACGCCCTCGGGCTTGCCGGTATCGACGTACAGTTCCACCGTTGAAGTCGATGCGAACGTCTCGGCAAAAAAGTCCTGATCGACGCGAACCTGGCTGGATGGCCCCAGCCGTTTCAGAAACTCGGTCTCGAACGTGATCTGCGAGGCCCCCGCCACGCACCAGACAATCGCTAACCCCGACGCAACGATAACCAACCATGGACGCTTTGTTGAAACGGACGCACACAGATCAAGCAATTGGTCGATGGCCGACTGCATCGCGCGGTTGCCGCCCTCTCGCCAGCGTTTCGGGGTCTCGATCTTGGCCAACAGTATCGGCACCAAGGTCATCGCCAACACGTATGCGACGAAGACGCCGAACGCTGACACGGCGCCAAGTTGGATGAACACCGGGGTCGGGATAAACATCATCGAGATGAAGCCAACCGCCGTCGTGACGGACGTCAGGAAACACGCCTGACCCACGTCCACCGTGGCAGCGACGATGGCTTCGTGCTTCGACTCGCGGTGCTCAATCTCCAGCAAATATGCGCTACACAGGTGCACCACATCGCTGAACGAGATGATCATCACGAGGCACGGCACCAACGTGATCATGATATTGATGTTCGGGTTCCAGAGGATCGAGAACGCCATCGCGATCGCGACCGCGATGAGCGCCGAGATTGTGTTCACGAACACGGGCCACCATCGGCCGAACATCAGGAACACCGAAATCAGCAGCAACACCACGACGAACGGGAAAAGCTTAAACAGGTTCGACCGGCTCTGGCGCACAATCTCGGCATGCACCGGCGTAATGCCGGCATAACGAACTTCTTCGCGTGTAAAGCCCGACGCGACGAACGCATCCGTGATGGCGTCGACAATTCGAGGGGAATTTTCGGCATCACGATTGTCGCCCGGGACGAGCTTGCCGATGAGCATAAACGTCCCGCTGTCCTTGGCGACGAGCAATCCTCCGACCTCGTCGTCGTTCTGAATCTCCGCCAAAAGATCGGCCGCTCTTGTTGGGTCTTCGCTGGCAATCTCGCTGAAGTTTCGTTCCTTGATGGAATCGCCGACCAAGCCCATGCGGCTAAAGGAAACAGGGCTCACGACCCGTTCGATGTCTTCCATCGCGTCAACGGCGGCGTGAGCCTTCTGTAGCTTGCCCAGCGTTGGCTCTACGAAGGGATTATCAGCTTCAATGGCAACAATAACCGCTTCATCGCTACCAAATTGACGCGTGAGCTCTTTGTAACGTTGAAAGTCGTGGTGTTCCTCACCGAAGAACATCGACTCGATGGAAGACCCAAGATTTGCAGTTGGAAAGAGGGCGAGCGAAGCGATGAGCACCAGCAATACCGCCGCCAGAAAACCTCGCGTGTGGGACAACACGAGGTTTACATATCGTTCGAGCAGTCGCTCCACGAGCTACTCAGGCTTTTTCTTGGTCAGGCTCTTTCTGAGATGTTTGATCAACTTCGGCAACGTTTCGCGTTGCGCCTTTGTGATCAGACCATCTGGCACCATCATGTCGGGAACCGCATGAACCTTGTAGATCACGAGCGAACGCTGACCAGAACTGTCAAAGTTCTGAATGCGCCAACTTCCGCGATTCGACTCGAAATCGCCCTTGATAAGCACCCAGGTACGACTCCAAACCGGTGGACCCACCACATGTTTGGCCTGCGTCAGCGCGGTTAGGTTCGAAAGCGGCCAAGGCATATCGGTCGTCACCTGGCATGTAATCTGGTCGCCCTTCTTTCGGATCTGCTTGCTCTCCAACACCCGAATCATCGTCTTGGTGTATCGGGAGCAATCCCCGACGATCTTCCAAACTTCCTCAGGCGCGGCGTCGATAACTGCCGTCACAGTGGCTTCGGGAATATCCGAGCCCTTGATATCTTTCAGCTCAACTACGATTTCGCCCTTGTCCAGGCGGTCTCGCAGTTTGTTCTGACCAAAGGCAAATGCCGGAATCATCAGCATCAAAACTGCGATTGAGCACGACCATAAGAGGTTCTTCTTCATTCTGACCATCCGACCGAAACTTCGTCTGTGGTTGCGGGGACTTTCACCCACAAAAACGTTCCTTCAGCATCAACCCACCACCCTGAATCCGCCGATTCAAGGTCCGTCGCCGAGTTGGCGTTAGTCATTGCCGAGCCATTGAGTGTAACCGATGTGAGTGTGCGACCGCGAGTGTGGATTCGGAACACCACTCCACGCGGTGCGCTGGACAACACAACCTCGCTTGTGCGCAAAGATACAGAATCGACCGTGTCCGACTCTCCATGCAACGAGAACGCGGTCGTCGCGCCCCCAGGATACGCCAATATCGCCAGCGCTCCTTTGGAATCGAAGGCTGAGATACCACTCGTGTCTCCGAGCAGGTCCATCGGGATGATCGCGCCTTCCTTCACGAAGAGCGGCATCACGGATTGGTCCGTGGCGTCGTAATTCTGCAGCGTTTGGTCACCTGCAATCTCGGTGGTCTGGTCCCACCAATCGAACCAAGTACCCGCAGGAAGCTCAACATCGCGAGTACCAGTCTCGTCCAGGACCGGTGCGACCAGGAATGCCTCCCCAAGCATGTAACGATAATCGTCTGTCCAATCAGCCTCTTGGCCCTGAGGACGGATGATGGGCGGAGCATTTCCTGCGTATGCTTCCTGCGCCAGGCTAAACCAGAACGGTATCAGCTCGGTGTGTAGCGTCGCCCAATACCGGTAGATATCGACGGTCTCCTGAGCATTCGTTTCCACCGTCCACGGAGCGAGATTGTCGCGACCATGAAGCTGCATGAACGGCATCATTCCTGACACCGCCGTCCATCGAACGAAGTTGTCTTGGTCGAACGGAATCATCCGACTGATTTCGTTCTCGTCGCGATCAAGGTAGCCACCCAAATCCGACCCAAGAACGACATAACCCGCCTCCGCAGATCGAAAGATGTGGTCCAACGCGTCGGCGAGTCCCACCCAATCACGGTGATTGTCCCCGGCCCAGACAACAGGGGCGTGTTCGGGACGTGCGTAGAAACGACCATCAAATTGATAAGATTGGTCATAGGCTCTGACCATCGTGACGAACTCGTCGGTTCCGACTTTGTCCGCACCGTATGCATAAAAGTCCTGGTAGTACTTCTCCGAGTACTCTTGAAAGGTCTTCTCGCCGTCAAAGGTCTGAACGGAATCTGTCGTGATGTACTCCTCGCCAAAGTCGAGCTTCCATCCCGCCACGCCCATCTCCAACAGAGCGTCTTGTTGGCGGTGCCACCATTGCATACCGTCTGGGTTCCAGAAGTCGACCGCGGAACCTTTTCCCTTCCACCATGTAAACTCGTCGCCCTCGTTGATGTAGTAACCACACTCGCTTCCGGTTTCGTAGTTTGGCGACGGATTGGGATAAATCGCCGTATCACCACCACCTGTTTCGAGGTCGAAGTTCAGCGTGTTCACCATCTGCGTCGTCCAGAGCACGATCCGGACGTTTTGCGCCCGAAGGTCTGAAACCATGGTCGCAAATTCGGGATACCGTTGCTCGTTTGGCACGAACGTGTTGTAGGCGGTCTCCCAAGGCGAATCCAAGACCACAACGCCGATGGGAATGTCGCGATCGATGAATCCCTGAACAAATTCTCGCGTGTCCGCCCCGTCCGAGATGTCTTTGGAAATCCATGGCAGAAACGCCCACTTCGGCGTGTAAATCTGCGGGTCAGCGAACGACTCGTCGGCGCCAGGGGTAAAGCCGCAATTGGAGTTCGCCATGTCATCGCCCATGTCGGAGCGCTGCATGTCCTCAACGTTATTGACGTTGTTTGTGTTGTTGGCGTTGTTCGCTCGGACGTTGTTCGAGTTTGAATCGTCCGAACATCCGAAGACGGCCACGCTCAGCGCGGCATACAGCAGGGGCCTGAGCCTCATTTCGTTCCTCTAAATTTACATCTGACGCGCGAAGTTTATCGATCGATCGTACGAAATTCCAATTACAATCCATCAAGTTCTTTGGATCGCAATCGCACGTCCAGCCACTCGCCGAGCTGAGGATCCGCGGCCCGAATCTGATGCACCAACCAATGCACATCTGGATGCACGAAGTTGGTCTTCATCAAGATTTCGTCCAACTCATTGAGAGAGCTCACTTCTCCGATGCCCATCTTCTGATGGAGCATGACGAGGTGGGGCACCAACTTCAGCTGTAGCGCGAGCTTGGGACCAAACTCGTCCAAGGCTTGGGTCGCCAGCCGAAGCGCTTCATCGTTGTTTCCGCATCGAAGCTCCATCACGGCCTGACGGGCCACGACCAAGCCAGCCAAACTGGAGTTGCAGTCCATGAAGGAGCGTAGGGCAATCTGGTAGTGCTCGCGCGCGTCATCGAACTGTTTGCGGAGTGCAAACCCATCTCCGATCGATTTCAACGCCATGCCCGCAGCAGACAAGGACCCGGCCTTTGTCGCATATTCGTAGGCCTGCATTGCATATGGCAGACCGTCGGGGTTGCCTTCACGTAACCACACGTCAGCAAGCCCCTGCAGAGCCCATGCATAGTCGATGTCACTGCCACCAAGCTCTGCGAGTTCGGCGGAGTTTGTGTAACATTCAACCGCCCCTTCTCGGTCTCCGCGGTTGAGACGGAACCAACCCTCACCATGAAGGATTTTGGCCAAGCCGATTTGATCGCCGATCGACTCGAAGATGGCCTTCGCGGTCATGTAGAGGTTGAGCGCATCCTGGTATTCGCCGCGTACGTAGAGCAGGCCCGCAATCGCTCGATACGCGTTTGCCACGGCCTGTTTGTCGTCACATGTTGCGCAAGCCTCGCGAAGTTCTTTGGCGACCGAATCACCGTTTTCGAGCTGTCCGACAAAACGAAAAACTTCGACGCGACGGGTCTGTGCTTGCAGGGACTCAGCGGCGTTACTGGGCGTCGAGATGGTTTGATCGATCTCACGAATGCGGTCCAACAAACGCATCGAGGCGCGGTAATCGGTCTGACGCATGAGCTCGTCGACGGCCAGCAAGTACTGTTGGCGCGCCTCTTTGAGACGTCCGGCGTCGTACAAAAACGTCCCGCGACGTTGCGCAGCAGGCACGCCGTTGGCGGCGTCTTCAAGCTCCGCATTCGCACAAGCGATGAGCACATCTGACCATCGCCCCGCGGACTGCGAACGACGTTTGATGAGGTCCACCAGTGGTGATTTGGCGAACGCCCAACCGTCGGGGAAAACGACCGCCAAACCCTCGAGTTCCATTCGCACCGCGAGTCCTGAGGGAATCTCAATTCCGAGACAATTCGCCGCCGAACCCCACTCTTCGTTGGAGATATCTCCACCCAAGGCCACGGCGAGTTCCAATGCAGGCGCCGCTTCTTCGGGAAGCTCAGAGAGGATATCTCGAAGTCGGTTCTCCCATAGTTCTCGAAACTCTTCCGTTAGCTGGTCGCTTTCGACACGGAATCCGTCCTGCGTTGCGACCAGCTCTTCGTTCGAGATCCAGTGAGCAACCAGCTGTTCAGCCGCTTTGAACTGCCCCATCGAGCGGTGCATCAGGAAATTGCGCGACCCTTCATCCAACGGAATCAATCGGGTCAGATAGTCGCGGAAATCGGATTCACCGACCTCGTCGATTTGCAGCGTTGGGGCATCGAGTGACTCTTCCCAGCCGCCAGCTCGCCCAGACACAACCACGAATGCGTTCACGGTTCGCCAGCGAGCCAAGAGGGCTGCGAACGCAACAGCGTCCTCGCCCCACTGGGCATCGTCGATCCACACGAATACCGGTCTGCGCGCCGAAACGAACTCAAGGACCCGAGCGAGTACGATATGGCGTTGATTTGGCGACTCGAACTGAATCGCAGGCGCCGATAATGGCACCTCGTCCCCCATCAACAACATCACGCTGGCGGCCAATTCATCGATGGAGACGTCAGCTCCCCACAACCGCAACGACTCTTTGACGAACGCAAACATCTCTTTCGAGCCCATGCCTTTGCACGGCAGGAGTTTGCGCATCAATCGCGGGATACCTTCGTCGCTACTGGATGACTGCGTATGTCCGGACCGAATCGCGTGATGCACGATTCCAAGTTCCATCGCGCGCCGCGCCACCCACTGGATGCAACGTGTTTTGCCAACCTGGGCATCCCCGATGACCTTCATGAAGTGCGGCCCACCTTCAAGAGCGTCACCTAAGGCAGACCACAGGCGCTCTCGTTCGGCTTCACGATTAACGAACGGGGGCGGCCGCAGTCCAAACAAATTCAGGCCGACACCGCTCAAGGTCGGAAGCTCAGGTTCTTCGCATCGCCAATCGACGAACGGGGCGCGTTCCGTCGATTCTTCTTGGAGTCCGCGATGGTCAGAGCTGAGCACTTCCACACGTCTAGAAACGTTGATTTGCTGCGTGTCGCTGTAAGTCAGAGTCGCGAAATGGGTAGAGGACTTCCCGTCGCGCGGCTCGATCGAGTCCGACTCGTTCAGACTTTTGGAGGGAACCCACTGACCACGGCATAACTCGGTCAGATTCCATGCAGCGTCAGCCGCGCATTGGAACCTCTGGTTGATGGCTTTCTGCACCAGCTTCTGCAGCCATGCTTCGAACTTGGGGGGGACGGGAAAGAGCGGTGCGAGTTTCGGAAACGGATCTTGTAGATGTTTCATCCCAACTGCGAACGGTTGCCCGGCCACAAACGGCGCCTCACCGCAAGCCAATTGGTACACGACACAGCCCAACGCGTAGAGGTCAGTCCACGGACCATACCGCCGCCAATCACCACGAAACTGTTCCGGAGCCATGAACGCAGGGGTTCCCGCCGTTGACGAGCTCAATGCAGCAGGATCCAAGGTCATCGTCGGATCGACCACATGGGAAATGCCAAAATCCGTCAGCAGCGGGTAGTAGCCATCCTGGTCTTCACCCAAGAGGATGTTATCGGGCTTCAAATCACGATGGACGACGCCTCGCGCGTGGGCGTACGCCAGCGCATCGAGCACGTCGAGAACGAGTCGTGAGAGCTGCCCCCAACTCTCCAGTTGTTCGGGGAGCGCACCAACAGCCAATTCCATCGCAAACCAAGGCGTGCCCGGCTTGTAGTCATCGGATGTGACATTTTCGGGGATTCGGCCGACATCGATGATGTTGACGATGCCGCGATGGTTCAGCCCCGCAACCGCACGAATTTCGCGCTCAAAACCTTCGATGAATCGCGTGTCATTCGCCTTCTTTCCGCGGACGGTTTTGATGGCGACCTCATACGGGGAGTTCTTGTGCGCGGCGCGCCAAACGTCGCCCATGCCGCCGCGACCGATCCTCTCCTCAAGTATGAACTCGCCAATTCGCATGCAACGCTCGTCGTCGTTTGTCTGTCATTATGGGGAAAACGGAGCACCCGGTCGATCGCAATCTGGGAGACGTGCAGGGTTGCATTATCTGGCGATTGAACCGGACAATGGATCCACTCAATGGAGTGCATGTGTGAGTGGTGACCCTCCCAAATTTGATGTCTTTGCGACCGGAGTCAGCGGCTCTGTGATCGTGACGTTGGGGGTTTTCCTGAACGCCGTCGCAGAAGTATCCGTGACGCCTTTTGGAACTGCAGCGGACTATGTAAATGCATTTGGCGCAGCGTGTTTGTTGGTCGGCGCACCGATTCTGTTACTGGCCGGAATCGACCATGCACTCACAAGAACAAAGATGCCGCACGCTGTCGGTTTTTGGAGCCCTCCCCTTTTGGGGTTGGTGTTCTTTGCTCTGACGTCCTTTCAATCTGGGGTGTTGTCGCCAGTGGTCGCGATCGGAATCACCCTCGGCTGTTTGGCTGCTGGCGTTTTGGCCGCGAGAAATCTGTCATTTTTTGGCAGTGCTAAATCGAGTGCTTTCTCGGCGCCCACCGTTTGGTGGGTCGTCCTGTCGGCAATCTTGTTTCACGACGCCATCGACACGACTTCGGGTCCATCGACTGCGACCGCTGGGCTTCCGCTACTCGCAGGGATCGCAGGCGTTGGCGTCCAATCCTTTGCGGTCTGGGCTGAGCGGCAACCGAAGCTTCGGAGCCTTGGACTCGGTGCAGGCCTCTTGCTAGCCGCCGTTGCAGCTTTTGTGCTCCAAAACTGGTTGGTAGAGCTGAACATGCAGCTGAAGCTGTGGCTCATCCTTTCGATCGCGACTGGCGTGAGCGCGCTGGGGCGCGAGATTCCTGGGGCTAAGGTTATCGCTGCGTTTGTTCTGGTCATTGCATTAGCGTTTGGCGGTTGGAAGTCCTCACAAGATATTCCTTCCAGATTTGCCGGAACTTCCACCAGAAGTACTGCCGGTACCGCTGCGCGCTTGCTTTCATCGTTCGATGATGCGGATCGCGACGGCTTCTATTCGGATGCCGTCGGAGGCAACGACTGTGACGACACCGATGCCTCCATCCATCCTGCATCAGCCACGGGGTGCTGGTCGGACCTCGCGGCTGAATTGGTCTCCCCGAACGCCAAACCCATCGCCGATGACGTGTTGATCGTCATCATCGACGCCATGCGCGCGGATGCAATTGAGCATGCTCCAAACCTGTCGGAGCTCGCCAAGCAAAACGTGTCGTTCACTCGTGCCTGGGCGCCAGGAAATTCTACTTTCTTGAGCGTGCCGACGATGCTGAGTGGACAGTCACCAGTCGCCGCAATCAAAACCATGTCAGAAAATGACAAATATGAAGATCTACTAAAGGGTAAGACGGTATTCGATGTTTCGGACGAAGACTGCGATGTGATGATTGTACAAGCCCACGGTTATGCGGATTGGCTATTCGCCTACTATCCCAAGCCGGAGCTCCGCTCATTTTCAACCCAACTCACTGACACCGGTCACGGCGCGCCATTTGCGGTCGAGAAGCTCCAAGGGGCGCTTGAGAAATGTGGCGACAAACCCGTCACCGCGGTTGTCTACATCGACGATCCGCATATCGAACAACCGGAGCTCAAGTACACCTGCCGTGACGGCTCGCAAGGTGGCCGTGAATGTTACCACGAAGAGATTGGCGTTGTGGACGACGCGCTTGGAAAGATGCTGACGTTGATGGACAGCCGAAAACGTCCTCGACTGACCGTCGTGACCGCCGACCATGGCGAAGCGTTCGAAGAACACGGACATCGCGCTCACACTTCGAGCGTCTTTAACGAACAAATTGCGGTGCCTCTGGTCGTTGCAGGAACCGGTGATGCCGCGAAAGTTGTGACACAACCGACAACGCTGTTGGCGATCCCCGCGCTTGTCGAGGCCTACAAAGTTGGGGCAACGCAGCAGAAACGCGCACATGGAAACCCGCTTAGCTGCGGGGTCGCTAACCCTTGTCTGGCCCCGCTCGCCCACAATTGGCTGGGTCACGTCAAACGTGGCTGGACGCCGCCATCGACCGCGGTGACGGACGGAAAATGGAAGCTCGTCTATTTTTGGAAGACCAATCGAAGCCTGGTTTTCGACCTCGAAGCGGACCCGCAGGAGTCAAAACCCTTGGATGAACCCGAGGTCGAGCAGCGTTTGATGACCGCCCTGAAGCGAACATTTGCGACCGAAATGAAGGC
The DNA here is from genome assembly GCA_030427705.1 of bacterium. Lineage (GTDB taxonomy): Bacteria > Myxococcota_A > Bradymonadia > Bradymonadales > Bradymonadaceae > JAUIBR01. The sequence continues at coordinate 203,315 of JAUIBR010000002.1, forward strand.
GTCGCTCAGCGGACCCTAACCGTCATCACCAAGCGTTTTCCCTTGGAGATCTGGACCGATTTAAGCTTGGCATCTTGGTACTCCAACGAAGCACGATAGGTGTCTTGGCCGTCCAAGAATGAAAACCCAAGCAAGTGGAAACCTTCTTTCGAGACCGTAAGCGATGGAGTGGTCCCGTATCGAAATGCGAACGCATTACTGACAACCCGAACCTCGGATTTTGTCGGGTCCAAGAGTCCCTTCGCTTGTATGAGGTCAATAGGATTCGTCGCAACCAGGGCGATGAAAAGTGCCTTCAGCTCGCCTTTGGAGTCCTTTGTTGCGGACCGTTGGTCAGAGAGCATGACGCCATCTTTGCTGACGGTCGCGTTGAACTCCTTCAGTTCTTTCCCCATCGCGGTGACGACGAATTTGCCTTCAGGGAGCTGACGCGACGCCAAAGCGGCGCGCACCAGATCAAGCGGAGGCGGTGTTGCTTCGGCGGGCACTGCAAACAGCAATCCAAGCAACGTCAGAATAAGCGCGCGTCTAGTCACAGATCTCGCGGAGGTAGGATTGGAGACGGTCTCGGAGTTCAGGTCGTTTCAAGCCAAAGGCGATGTTTGCCGTGATCAGGCCAATGCGGTCACCGATATCGTGACGTTCGCCTTCGAATTTGTAGCCAACGAGCGCTCGTTCCCGGGCAAGTCGAGCGAGTGCGTCCGTCAATTGAACTTCGCCCGTATCGTCGGCGCGAACGTCTTCAAGATAGTCGAAGATGATTGGAGGCAAGACGTAACGACCGATGACGGCCAGATTCGACGGCGCCTCTTCGAACTGCGGTTTCTCAACCAGCATCCGAACGCGGTAGAGACCATCGCTCCATTCTTCGCCATCGACGATTCCGTAACGGTCGACCTCGTCGTCGGGCACCTCCATCACGCTGACAACGCCCTGACCGTACTTTTCGTACACGTCCAACAACTGGCGTGCGCCGGGTACTTCGGCATCGATGATGTCGTCTGGCAACAGCACGATAAACGGCTCGTCACCGACAACGTCCTTCGCGCAGAGGATCGCGTGCCCAAGTCCCAGAGGCTTCTTCTGACGAACCGCCACGGTACGAATCATCTCGCCGATGTTTCGGACAATCTCCAACTCTTGCGTCTTGCCGCGCTCTGCGAGGATCGACTCAAGTTCATAGGAGTAGTCGAAGTGGTCGGTGATCTGCCCTTTTCCGCGACTCGTGATGAAGATGACTTCTTCAATGCCCGACTTCACGCACTCCTGCACGATCACTTGGATGGCGGGAACGTCGACGATTGGCAGCAACTCTTTTGGTACTGACTTCGTCACCGGAAGTAGGCGAGTACCGAGACCTGCAACAGGTACGACAGCTTTTGTAACCTTCTTGGTCATGATTCGTTTCCAAACATGGGTTGATGCCCTTTGTATTGGGTGCGCGATCCACACACAAGTAAAAGTGGGACTTGATCGCGCTAAAAAGGCACGACATTATATCCTACCAAGCTGATAGGAATTGAAATGGAACATGTTTTTAAAGGTACGACAATCGCCCTGGTTCAGGGCGACATCACGACAGTCGAAGCCGATGCGATCGTGAACGCGGCAAACTCTTCGTTGATGGGCGGCGGTGGTGTCGACGGCGCCATACACCGAAAAGGTGGACCCACGATTTTGGACGAGTGTCGCGACTACGTTGCTGCTCACGGCAGCTTACCTACTGGCGAAGCGATGATCACAACGGGAGGCGACCTTCCCGCTAGCCATGTGATTCACACTGTTGGTCCGGTCTATCAAGGCGGGAAGCACGGCGAATTCGTGAAGCTTGAGCGCGCCTACACTCAGTCGCTGCTACTGGCGAAAGAACACGGGTTGAAAACTGTCGCGTTTCCATCCATCTCGACCGGCGCGTATCGCTTTCCGATCGATGAAGCCGCCTACGTTGCGCTGAACACCTTGAAGCGGGTAATCGCCGAACACGAAGGCGCGTTTGATCGCCTTTCGATGGTGTTGTTCTCCCAAGCTGACTTTGACGTCTACGCCGCAACCTTCGACGAGGTCATCACGACGATGATGGGCTGATTCGCCGCTTCAGGAGCAGCGAATTCGTAACCACACTGACACTCGAAAGCGCCATTGCACCAGCCGCCAACGCCGGCTGCAGAAGTCCCGCCGCGGCCACGGGGATCAACAACGTGTTGTAGAGAAACGCCCAGATCAGATTCTGTCTGATCTTCGAGTGGATCGCCTCGGACGCCTCGATTGCGCGCACAACCCCGTCCAAACTATCCGATAGCAGAATGATCGCGGCGCTTTGCTTGGCGAGGTCGGTCCCCTGCCCCATCGCGATGCCGATGTCGGCGCTTGCGAGCACTGGCGCATCATTGATTCCATCACCGATCATCGCGACGACATGACCATCACGCTGCAAGTCGGCTACGCGGTCAGCCTTGTCCTCGGGCAGCAAGCCACCGATGGCGCGCTCCAGCGAAACGCCGACCGCCTCGGCAGTGGCTTCGACCGCTTCCTGCCGGTCTCCGCTCATAATCCAAGTCTGGGCGCCTCGAGCTTGCAGGACGCGAAAAAGCTCATCAGCGCCAGGCCGTGCGGACGACGAGTGTTGAATGATGAACGATCCTAAATATTGTTCATCAACTTCCAATCCAACCACAGTTTCCGAGGACACGCTATCGGTGCTCTGCCCCAGCCAGTCTAAGGATCCAAGTCGGACGACGGTGCCGTCGAGCTGTCCTTTCACGCCCTTGCCGACCACGGTTTCGACGTCAGTCACGTTGGGAAGTTCGAGGTCATCCGCGTCGGCCGCATCACGAATCGCGGCGGCGAGTGGATGAGACTGTTCCGCCTCCAGTGCAGCTGCAATCGCGAGCGCCCGCTTGGGCTCTTCGGAATCGACTTTAGACACGACCGAGCGACCATGGGTGATGGTTCCCGTCTTGTCGAAGACGACGTCAGTGATTCGGCTAGTCTGCTCAAGCGTGGATGCGTCTCGAATCAAAACCCCGCGTCGGGCGGCCTCGGACATTCCCACCATAATCGCCGTCGGTGTCGCCAAACCCAATGCGCATGGGCATGCGACAACCAAGACCGCAACGGCAGGGAGCACGGCGGCTGTGATATCGGACGTTGTGAAGTACCAGCCAACAAACGTCACAGCCGCGACCAAGATTACGATTGGCACAAATACACCCGAGACCTTGTCCGCAAGGCGCTGCGCGTCGGCTTTGCCTTCCTGGGCCTGCGCGACACGCTGGGCAATCTGAGCCAGAACAGTCTGACGACCGGCATGGGTTACCGTCAGCTCGAATGACTTACCGATATTCGTTGTTCCCGCGCGAACTTCGTCACCGATGTGCCGCACAACGGTATCTGCTTCGCCGGTCAGCATGGACTCATTGAGATGCCCTTCCCCGGTGGTCACTGCGCCATCGGCGGGTACTGACTCCCCGTTTCGAACCTGAACGATATCGCCCGGTTCCAACGTGGCTGCATCAACACGGGTCCACTCCCCGTCTTTTCGCAGGTGTGCCTGTTGCGGCGCCAGATCCAGAAGCGCTTCCATCGTCCGGCTCGCGCTCGCTTTGGACCGAGACTCAAGCCATTTACCGATGGAGATAAGGGTCAGGATCATCGCTGCGCCATCGAAGTAGACGTGCAGTTTCAAGTCCCCGACCACGACTATCATTGAGTATCCGAGCGCAACGGTCGCGCCCAGCGACACCAACGTATCCATATTGGCCGAAAAGTATCGCAACCCCCGCAATGCACCGATGTGAAATGGTTTGCCGACGTAGCCCCAAACCAAGAGCGTCAACGCCGCGAGCGCGAAATCAGGATAGCGAGACGTGAATGACCAACCAAACCACATCGGCCCCATTTGAAGCAGCAGGATGGGCAGCGTGAGCGCCAAACCGACAATCCACCGGGTCTTCCAGTGTTTCGCTTCTTCATCTCGCCGAGCGCTGATACGCGTCGAATCCGAATCGTCTTGGACCTTGGCTTCGTACCCGACGGCTTCGACCGCATCGATCACCGATTGCGGGTTGCCGCCTGATTCGTAGACGACGCTCGCGACCTCTGAAGCATAGTTGACGGAAACCTGCGCGACCCCAGGCGTCTTCTCGATGGCTGATTGAACTTTTGCAACGCACGACGCGCAGGTCATGCCTTGAATATCGAAGCGCTCATCCACATTGCTGAGCGGGGCAGCGGGCGTTTCGGCGGTTTCCGCCGATTCTTCCGCTTCGACCTTGGCCTCTTCGTCTTGGTCGAATGGCTCCAGCGACGCATCAAACCCAGCCATTTCGATGGCATCGATGGCGTCCTCCAAAGACCCATCGCCGTCGACGTGTGCGAGATTCTTCTCTAACGAGACCTCGGCCTCGAAGCCTGCGTCCTTTAGGCTGCCTTCGACGCGTGACACGCACTTACCGCATGTCATCCCCTGAATATGAATTGTTTGCTGCATCATTCACCTCGCCAATTCGATGCTATGCGAGGGATGAAGGTCGCAGAATGGCGCGCTACTTCTTGCGCTTCTTACGGGCCTTGTGCTTCTTCTTTGGTTTCTGATCAGGATTTTCGTAAGCGTCTGCGCTGTCGAATTCCTCATCATCATCGTCCTCTTCATCGTCGTCGTTGGAGGCACTTCCCTCGGGTGGATCGTACTTAACCCATTCGACAGGCTCACGCTGCCGCACCAGGTTGGCGAAATACAATCCGATGAAGAAGAAGATAATCGACATGTATTGCGCTGGCGTAAGCCCGAAGTAGCGGGCATCGCCGCCCATTTCGGGGGTTGTGCGCAGGAAGTCGAAGAAGAAACGGGCCGGCGCATACATCAAAGCGACGAGTGCAACGAAGAACCCACGTGGCTTTGGTGACCGGTCGGCGATAAGAACCGCGGCGACAATGAAAATCCACCAGATTGCCTCGTAGAGGCCAAGATCGTGGCGAATAACGCCATCGGTCCACTCAACACCCAAGAAGAAGTCGGTTTCAGCGCCTGGATGGTCGTGAACCGACGCGCAACCGAAGCGACCGAACATCCAGGAGAACGTAAGGCCGTATACGCCCAAACCGTCGACCCAGGCTCCGAGATCCTGCTCTTCGTGGACCAGCTTGTACAGGAATGCAGCGATGATGCCGCCCAGCAATCCGCCGTAGCTTGAGATCGAACCCCATACTTTGAACAAGATCGCGGGATCTTCCGCCAACTTTTCGGGCTCGTACATGACCACGTTGAACACGTGTGAAAAGCACCAGCCAAATACGACCAGCCAGATACCCCAGTTTTGGAAAGCCTCGCCTGAGATACCCATCTTCTCTTCGGCGCGCTTGCTGGTCATGTGGAACGTAATCAGCAGCCCGATGGCCACGAGGAGGCCAAAGGAGTGTATCTTCAGCGGTCCCCAAATTTCCCAGGGGCCGAACGTAAATAGGTCGTATGGAATCGCAGCCAGCAAGTTCATTCAATTTCTCCAGAACATGGCCAAAAGCCGGACGGGACGTTACATTGCAGCATGTTTCTGAGCAAGGTTCGGAACGAGTTGTAAAATGTCCACCGTCCCTCCTGAGATAAACCGTTGGGTTGTCCTTCCGATTTCCGGTGGTCTCTGGGTGTGCCGAGACGACATGGGCATGATGAAGCCCGAGTTTCCGCTTACGTTGGAAACTGAGGACGACGCCATCCTGGAGAAACGCGAGGTCCCGGGCGTTCAAGATGTCGCGGTAAGTTCGACGTCGAGCTACGCGGCGGTCCGAAGTCAGGGCGGGAAGGCGTTGCACGTCTACCGACTTGAGGAAGAGACCGGGACCCCCGTCCACATTGCGCTTCCAAGGGATATGGAGCGTGTCCGATCCGCGGCATTTTATGGTGATCGACTCTTTGTTGGTGGCCAACCTCAGACCAACCCTGCCACACGGCTTGGTTTTTTCGACCTGACCCAAAACAAGCCGCGGTTCACACCGTTAGACCTGCCCGACTCACTTGGGATCGTGAACAAGCCGGTCGTAAAAGTGGTTGTTTCAGGCGACAAATTGTACGCGATCGATACGTCGTTTACGCCCAAGCTTGCGCTTGTTTACGACGTTACGCGTGACGATCCGGAGCTCCTCATTCAAACCAGAATTCCGAGCGGCGTAGACGACAACGTGTTGGATATGGCGGTGGGTCGCAGCTATGCAGCCGTCCTCAGCGAAACACGCAGCAAGGAGGGCAAGGCATGGAAAATTGGTGTCTTCGATTCCCACACCTTCGACGAAATCGCCACGTTCTTCCATCGTGTGCAATGGTCTGACACGCTCGCCGTCCCCAGCCAGATCGAGGCGATGGACGACGTTTTCCTGTTGGCACACGGGCTTGAAGGATTGGGCGTGGCTCGGTTGCAGGACTCAGAGCCAACGTTGTTTCAGAAGTACTATCCGATCCAACCATGGAGCCATCCGTACCTGCCGCTGCACCGCATCAAGTATGTCCAACCGCTGGGTCCTGGTCGTGTGATTGGTCTGCAGCCGAACTCGATTTCAGGCAGCGTATTTTGCGTGATCAAACGGGGCTCGTACCTGTGGTGGGAAGAGATCAAGCTGTGAGCTCGGCCCTCCCCTACACGCCGTATTTCTGTGAAGAGAACGCCTGGCATCGATGCAAGGCGGACGAGACGGGGCATGCGGTGTTTATCTCGAACGAGCTGCGTTGCTGTCCCATGTGGTCTCAGCGTGCAGCACCTGAAGGCGAGCCTGTGTTCTGGGACTACCATGTGATCTTTGTCGCGGCTGACGGGAAGGTTTGGGACCCCGATCACACCGGCGGCATGCCGGTGTCGTTGCAGGATTGGCTCTCGCACACCTTTCCGTTCTTCGAACAAACACGGCCCCCATACCTTCCGATGTTTCGCCCGATCGAGGCGCATACTTATGTCGAAGTCTTCGGATCCGACCGTTCGCACATGAAGGATGAGATGGGCGAGTGGCTGCAGACTCCGCCGGATTATCCGTGCATCGGCAGCGATATGACGCTGCCCAGGCTCTGGGATTCCAACGACCCTTGGCCGTCAGCGTGGGTCGACCTCACCGGACTGCTCAGCATCTTCTAAATGTTTGTCCACCATCTTATGTCGATGGACCTCTACCTGCCCGGCGTATGCGGCGAGGCCTGATGCTGGATCAACGATCTCGGGCAAGGTGTTCGTTGTTTCTTCGCTGCCGGACGCGGTGATCGTCATGCCTTCGAGGTCGATCTCCATCATCATCTCTTCCATGAGCATTTCGTGCTGCGAAGCCGTGTGAATACGCGGCAAACGGACCCGCCGACCACTCATATACCCAAAACCACCGCATCCACAGCCGCTGGTACCGATGCCGGACATCCCAAGGCTACCGTAAAACTCTTCGTCCGTTTGGTGGATGTCTTCATCCAGATATCCACAACCGATAAACAGCAGGCAGAGTGGTACAAGTAGCAGATGTCGCATGGCTTCCTCGTCAAGTGGTTCTGCGGGGAAAGACAGCGTCCGAACCACAAAGTTCCGAGAAAAACCAAAATTTTTTTCACCCGTTTCGCGAGGTCGTCCGTAGTGGTTGAACATTATCGACGATTCATTAGAATGCGTGCGCCATTCAGATGTATGCAAGCCCCCTACAAGGGCCGAGTTTAGGTTACACTATGAACTTCCAGTTGCGGGCGTTCTTCGCTCTTCTCATTTCGTTGCTTTTGATCGGATGCGGTGATGACACTGCGGAACCCGGCACCAAATCTTGTGATTTTGGGGAACGATTGAATCCAATCACCGGTCAGTGCATTCCGGTGCAGACGGCGAACAACGTTAACAACGTCAACAACGTCAACAATCAGAATAACGTCAACAACGTTAACAATCTGAATAACGTCAACAACACGAACAACGTCAACAACGTCAACAACACCAACAACATGAACGACATGGGCATGGACGACGGTGTGAGCGAGCGTTGTGACCCCGCGTTGGACTCCGATAATGACGGCCTGACCAACGACTGCGAGTGCATTCTGGGCACGTCCAGCTACGAGATGGACTCCGACAATGACGGCTTGAACGACAACGTTGAAGACGCAAATGGCAACTGCTCAGTTGACCCAGGCGTTGAAACCGACCCTCGCAGCGCCGACACCGATGCCGACGGCGCAACGGACAGCGAAGAGATCGCAGCCAACTCGAATCCACTCGATCAAGACTCCGACGATGACGGTGTTTTGGATGGTGCAGAGATTGCGTCCGGCTGCATGGACCCTAACTCCGAAGACACGGACAACGACACGCTGCCAGACTCGGTGGAAGACGGCGACCTGAACGGCCAAATCGGCAACTGCGTAAATCGCGTGTACAACCCGACCTGTGCGCTTGGTGAAAGCGACCCGTGCCAGGCCGACACGGACGGCGACGGAACGCCCGACGTCGATGAAGCGCAGTACCGCGCATGCCGCCCCGAAGACACGAATAACCTCGCCACGCCAAACCTCTTGTTGAACATGGTTGGCGACTACCAACTGGCATACGATTCAGGCGTGACCACGTCGGTCGTTACATCAAGCGGTGGTGCGGTCGAAGCACACGTCTTCGAAGATATCACCCACAAGTACACCGGATTCATCGCGTCGCTCACACCTCCAGGTGGTGAGACGCTGCCAAGCCGATTGGATGACCATATCGTCAGCGAAATGCAGGCACTCTACCCGAGCGCAGTTCGACGCGTCGGTGGGCGACAGGTGACGACGCATGACGGCTTCAAAGCCAACGTGGGCGCGATCGTCGATTTGCCAAACAACACCGCGCTGCACACGGCACGCGACACGATCCTTGCCCGCCTCGCAGGGCAGGCACCTGGAAACCTTAGCAACACGCTGACGGGCACGCTCAACGGCAACAACTCGGAACCAACGCTCTTGGTCTACGAAGTTATCGCCCGTAGCCAGACGCAATACATCGTCGTTGGCGCAGTTGTCACTCTTTCTGACTACCAAAATGACGCTGCCTTCTCAGGCATCCGGGTCGATGACCTCACCGGTGGAACCGCTGTCGCAGGCTCCATGGAAATGCTCACTGTCGATTGCGTTTCGTACCGCGTGACGGCCAAACCAAAAGTTGACGTCATCATCTCGATCGATGGCTCAGGCTCGATGAGCGACGAACAGGCTGCATTGCAGAACTTCGCCGTCGACTTCACGACCTTGCTGACTAACTCGAACCTCGATTGGCGGACCGCTGTGACGCGTCCGGATTGCGGAAGCAACGCGGCGTTGTCGCAAGAGGCACAGAACCTGTTTGGCGGCGCAAGCTGCGGACCATCGATTCCGATTTCGATTCCTGGCTTCCCAGGCATCGGCGGTGACACCGGCGAGCTCGTCAACGGCGACTTCACGGCAGACCCAATGGAATTGCGGCGACGATTGGACCCAGGTGTGTTCTCGGGCGGAGGTGAGTACACCATTTCTGCCCTGACCGCCGCGGCCGACCGCGCGCTGCCTCGTGACAACCAGAATCCAGCGAAATTCCGTGAAGATGCTGCGGTTATTCTGATTGCCATCACCGACGAAGAGGACGAGTTCTTCCAAGACGACCTGTCGTTCGGCAACACCAGCAATATCACGCTGACGATGGCCGAGCAGACGGAGCTCGAGAATAAGACGTCGGATTGGGTCAACTTCCTGCTTAAACCTGAGCTTGGCGCGACCGCATTCGGTATCGTCTGGCCAACCGGTGAGCAGTGCCAACCTAACGGTTCGTTCGTGGCACACGCAGTGTCCCACATCGCCAACGAAACCGGTGGAACCGTCGGCTCCATCTGTCAGGCGGATATCACCAACACATTGCGAGTCATCGCCGAAGCCACAGCGGGTATCGCATCCGGACTGCGCCTTCGTGGTGTGCCGATTGCTCCAACCATCGAAGTCATCAACGGCTCGGCGACGACCGGCATGATCCTGCCGCTCAACCGAAGCCGTACTCAGGGCTTTGACTACGACTCGATCGTCAACCGCGTTTCATTCACCGGCGCAAACACACCTCAAACTGGCGACCGCGTCGTGATTCCATACCGACGATGGGAAAACAGCGTGTTCGTATGTACCGCCAACGACGAATGCCCTGCCGAGCAGAAGCTCAAGTGTGTTGACGGCGAGTGCCGATGAGCAAGCCCTCGCCCGGTCAGCTGGCTTTCGCCGCGACCGGGTTTCTTTGCATAGCCACCCCGATACTTCTGGCGCTCTGCAATGTCCGAATCGAGCCCTCCTTCCTTTTCAAGGTCGCGGGGGCTGTCGTGTTTCTGCAGCTAGTCTCTATTCGGTACCGCAAACAGGATGAGAAGCCGCTTGTCGGGGCCATCAACGGCGCGGCATTGCTGATGGTCTTCACGACCGTCTATGCGGTCGCACACTACTGCCTGCCGCACATGGCGGGCGTGTTCTACGACGACACATTCGCTGCGATTGACGAAGCGATGGGCATGAGTGCCCGCGACATCACCCTCTGGGCGCGTGAGTCCTGGGTCGATGATGCGCTGGCGAAAATCTACTACGCGTTCTTCTTTCAGTTTGCCCTCTACATTCCGTATGCGTCAGGCGTCCGGCGCGACTGGTACCGGATGTATGAGTGCCTCTCCAATATGTTTATCTCCGCGCTCATCGGCTTGGTTATCTTTGCCATCTGGCCGGCGAAGAACACGGTCTGGTTCTACAAGTTGGATGATATTCACGGGATGGTTGGCATCGCAGAGCAGCTGCAGCTACTGCAGGACGGCACGTTCGGACTACTCACCCATCAGAACGCATTGGGGCTTATGCAGTTTCCTTCGTTCCATGTCGCGATTGCCGTCATCCTGTGGTGGGACATGCGCTATGAACACAAGGCTGTGCTGGCGATTGGTGGCGTTTGGACCGCTGTGATGAGCGTTTCAGCGGTTACCGCCGGCGCGCATTATGTCATCGATATCTGGGGCGGGATCGCCGTGGCAGCCATCAGTATCTTGGCCACGAAATTGCTGACACGCCCACGAAATGAGGATGAGCTGGACCCCGTCCCGCTCTGGAGGCGCGACAGCTAGTCGATGATGCCTCGGTGAGCGAGCCATCTACTCGCATATATTTTCGACTTATCACGTCTTTTTACCCATAACTCACATATATTTACGACTTATATGAAACATGTGTTTGATATTTAACTCGTATTAATTTACGATTAAAGCTGAATTTACCGTTTTACTCGCACTTATTTACGACTTATGAACGCAGAAACCTCACTCCAACAAGTTGCCCAGCGTCTGCGCCAACACCGAATCAACCGGCAACTCACCCAGGCTGAGCTCGCCGAAAAGGCCGGGGTCACGAAGCGAACGATCGAGAATTTGGAGAGCGGGAAGTCCACGCAGTTTCTGACCGTGCTGAGGACGATGGAGGCTCTCGACCTACTTGAGAACATCGATGTCGCCATTCCGGAGGTCCCCGTCAGCCCCTTGTTGAAGCATGCGCGGGACGGGGAGCAGCCACAAAGGGTTCGAAAATCCAAGCCCACGGCCGACACCGAATGGTCATGGGGGGATGAATGACCACGGCTGCAGTCCGGCTTTGGGGCCGTCAAATCGGCGCGGTGTCGACTGTAGACGACCGCGACTACTGTGCATTTCAATACACGCCAGAGTTCGCAGCGAGCGGGATCGAGGTCGCGCCAATCTCGATGCCTCTGTCCAACCGAATCTACACATTCCCTGCCCTGTCCCGGACGACGTTCAATGGCCTACCCGGCCTGCTGTCCGACTCACTGCCCGACAAGTTTGGCAATCGACTCATCGATGTATGGCTCGCAAACCAAGGCCGGAAACCCGAGTCCTTCAACGCAGTCGAGCGGCTTTGCTATATCGGAAGCCGCGGTATTGGCGCGCTGGAGTTTGAGCCAGCGGTCGGTCCAACCACCGCAAGTGAACACTTGGAAGTTGCACAATTAGTTGAGCTCGCATCCACGATTCTCACGCAACGTGAGACGCTGTCCGGTTCGTTCGAAGACCCAGCTATGCGAGCAACGTTGTCCAGCATCCTTCGCGTCGGCACATCCGCCGGGGGCGCCCGTGCCAAGGCGCTCGTCGCATGGAACCCGGACACCGGCGAGGTACGCTCGGGGCAGATCGATGCCGAGGGATTTGGCTACTGGCTCCTGAAATTCGACGGGGTTTCAAACAACCGCGACAAGGAGCTCGCCGACCCGAAAGGCTTCGGTGCGATAGAGTATGCCTACTATCTTATGGCGACCGCCGCTGGCATCGACATGATGGAATGTCGCCTGCTTGAAGAAGGCGGAAGACGTCATTTTATCACCCGCCGGTTCGACCGGCCTGATGGGCATCGGCTGCATATGCAATCCCTGTGTGCGATGGCCCACTTCGACTTCAACGACGCCGGAGCTCATAGCTACGAACAGGCCTTTCAAGTGACTCGTGACATCGGTCTTTCCAAGGTCGACGTCGAGAAACTCTACCGGCGTATGTGCTTCAACATCGTGGCCCGAAACCAGGACGACCACGTGAAGAACATCGCCTACTTGATGGACCGACACGGAAACTGGTCTCTCTCGCCCGCGTACGACATGACCTACAGCTACAACCCGCAGGGGGCGTGGACCGCTCGCCATCAGATGTCCATGAATGGCAAGCGCAGTGACTTCACAAAAGACGACTTCGTGGCAAGCGCCAGGACGGCCGGATTGCCCCAAGGACGGGGCGCACGAATCCTGGACGAGGTCCGAGAGGTTGTAGGAGAGTGGAAAAGCTTCGCCAAGGAGGCGCGCATACCCGCTAAGCGATACAACGCCATCGCAAAAACGCATCGATTGTCATTCTGATTCGGAATCCGATGACATGCCCAACATGTCGAACTGCCACTCGTGGCCCATGTTGGCGTCGGTGATGGTCTCGTAGTCTTTGGCCAAAAACTTCATACGCTCAGCCGACACGAAGTTTCCTTCTTGAGCATTCATTTCTTCCATCAGCTCATCGATATGCGCTTTGTGCTCAGGAATCGCTGGGTCGTAAACGGGTTTTCCGTCGATCTTGAATTGCTCCAAAATCCCGCGCCAACGCTCAGTGTCGGGCTTGATCTCGTGGTCGGAACAGATGCCGCTTCGCATGTACGCGACGCAGTGATCGTACACGTTTAACATCGACCGCAACGCCCGCTTGGAGCCGGTCGTATTAACCATCACAATCCCTTTCGGATTCAGATGGTCTTTCATCAACTGCATGAATTCTTCGCTCAACAACGTCGACGAGAAGCCGCGCTGGTGAAATGACGTGTTGCTAATGATTGCATCGAACTTTCGATCGTTGGTGTGCATCCAACGACGGGCGTCATCCTCAACCAGTTCAACCTTGGGATGGTCCAGCAACACCGCGCTCTCGGGGTATTTGCTGATGAGGTCGAAGTACCCAGGACTGATCTCGATGATCGTGACTTTTTCGATGCCAGGGTGTTCGACCAGTACACGCGACCAGGAACCCGTAGCCATGCCAACGACAAGCACGGTCTTCGGGTCTTCATGAAAGGCACTCAGCGAATATGGCCGCACGATCCCATTCACATCATCGATGAGGTCGATGCTGAAGGTGCCGTCGTAGACACCGCCCCCGATCGCGACGTCCTCTTCGTCCACCGCGATGAAGCCTGACTTGGTCTCGAAGACGTATTTGAACTCTTGGGATTCGTACTCGGGACCGTAGTAGAGCTTCTCGAGCATGCCGCTGTAGACCGTGCCCGTGAGCCCAACAACAACCGCAATACACGCCACGAGCGCTCCCGCCGCGCCGGCGAGCTTCGCCTTATCGGGGCGTGTGCTCGCGAATAGAACAAACGCCAAGGCGAGTCCGATGATCGTTAGGACCATCGCGATGGAGGCCGTGGACGCCACATCCAACCAAATGAATCCTGTGATGAGGCTGCCTCCAACCGAGCCAGCAATATTAGCCACGTACACGTACGACAGACGTGACCCGACGTGCGAGTCTGCGGCGATGCCGTAGTGCATCAACACAGGCAGCTGCGCCCCGAAGATGCATGCGGCACCAAACACAAAGTAGAGCGCGGTAAACCCGGGTATTGCAACATGGAGTGTCACCAGCCATGCCATCGCCGGAATCACCAACCAACCAGCCAGCGCCCCGCCTCCGATGAACATCGCGAGCGAGCGCAGGGCTTCAGGCGAATACGTTGCCTTTCCGTTTGTGAAGCGTTTCGACCACTTTGCGCCGAGCGCGATACCGGCCAGGAACAGCCCAAGCAACATCGGAAACGCCGCAGCAGAACCGGCGGTGCTCCAGGTAAACAGGCGAGCCCAGAGAATCTCGTACGAGAGGCTGATGAACCCAGAGGCGAAGGACAGTCCCAGGACGATAAACCAGGTCATTTGCGCCCCCTGAATTTCAGGTAGGTCACGCCGGCGACGATGAAGTTGAAAACAACGCCCAGCCCAACTGCCCCATAGAGACCACCGAACCGGAAGATGAACATTGCAGCAAGGATACAGACGCTCGCGCTGCCCAAAGTGTTGAAGTGATAGAGGTCGCCAACGGCTTCACCGACCTCGTGATCTTCACCGACAATATGTGTGACAAGAACTGGCAGAGTTGCGCCCATCAGCATGGTCGGGATGCACACAACACCAAACGCAATCGCGCCGGCTGCCAGCGCGGAAATACCCGCAGTAGCTTGCCCAACGCCGATAATCAACGGAACGCTAATCGCCCCAAACAAACCGATAGCAAGCTCGATACCTGCAAAAATAGGAATCAGCTTTTCCGGGTACTTTTCAGAGACCACACCGCCAATCAAACTACCGACGCCAAGCCCTAGCATGAAGGCGGCAACGATCGCCGTGATGGCCTCGGAATTCGTGCCGTATGTCAAAAACAACAGGCGTTGCCATGCCAGCTGATAGAGCAACGCCGACATGCCAGAAAGGAAGAAGACGCCGTAGAGAACCTTCAGCGCAATCGCTTTTCCCGGGTCTTCGTTTTGAGCAGCCTCGTCACTCACGCCGCAACTCGTTCAAAGTAGTTAGAGAACACCTGGATGGTGTGTTCGATATCACTGTCGCTTACGTCTTTATGCGTCACCAGTCGTGTGAAGTATCCCACGCGAAGAAGTACCCCCTGCTCTTCTGCAAACGCTTGCAGGTTCGCATGATGGGCCGGGCTGACGCACAACATAACCATATTCGTATCGACCGAGTAGACGTCGAAGCCTGGAATGGCGCGCAAGCCATCCGCAAGGTCCGCAGCCCGACGATGGTCTTCGGCGAGTCGCTCAACGTTGTTCTGGAGGGCAAAGATACCGGCCGCGGCAATGATGCCGACCTGACGCATCCCGCCGCCGACCATCTTGCGCCATTTGTGAGCCTCGGCGATGAACTCGCGTGGGCCGCACAGCACCGACCCAATCGGCGCGCCCAGCCCCTTGCTGAGACAGACGGAGACTGTGTCGAAATGCTGAGTAATCTCTTGCACGTCAACGCCAAGGGCGACCGCAGCATTGAAGACGCGTGCGCCATCCAAATGCAGCGCCAAGCCGTGTTTGTCGACGAAGTGCCGCGCATCTTCCAGATACGAAAGCGGCAAAACCTTGCCTGAGGTTGTGTTCTCCAGGCACAGCAACTTGGTGCGTGCGAAATGGCAGTCGTCGGGTTTGATGTACTCCTCGACCATGCCTAGCGAGAGCGTGCCGTCGTCCTGGAACGGCAGCGGCTGGGGCTGAATGCTGCCCAACACGGCTGCGCCGCCACCTTCGTAGCGATAAGTGTGCGCTGTCTGGCCAACGATGTACTCGTCTCCCCGCTGACAATGCGACATTAGCCCCAAGAGGTTGCTCTGCGTCCCGCTGGGCACGAACAACGCTGACTCCATGCCCACCATGTCCGCGGCCAACTCCTGCAGGCGCAGAACCGTCGGATCGTCGCCAAAGACGTCGTCCCCAACCTCTGCCTCAAACATGGCCTGCCGCATCGCATCGCAAGGCCGTGTGACTGTATCGCTTCGTAGATCAATCATGCCGCACTCAGGTACCAGAATAGCTCAGCCAGACATCATCGAACTCGCCGTCTTTCGCATCGTCGAACTCGACCCAGAAATGAATATGACCTTCGCCGAACTCCTCTTGGTAGAGCAACAATTCGACATCGTCTTCGTCAACTTCGTCGTCGTCCCAAACCTCGTCTTCACCTTGCCAGTATGATGGCCGACCAAAGATGTGTTCATCGTGCTCAGACGGGTCGTGTGCGCACCCCAGAATCTTCGACAAACCATCGAAGAAGTCTTTTGGAAGGTACTTGGTGATATCGTCGTAATCGTAGGCTTCGCCCTCGCCGATGTAGAACACAAAGCCTGGTTTAAGCTCTACGCTGTGTGGGGCATCACGGAACTCCTCCATGTAGTGTTCCGCGTAGCTGTACTCGCCGTCGGGATACTCAGTGACCTGTAGATCGTCGAGTGGGCCGTCATAATGAATGGCAAGGCCATCCACGGCGCCGTCGAAGAACAAGTACAGCATTCCCGTCGCAGGTAGCTGCTCGGTAACGTCGACTGCCCGGATGTCTGCTAGATTAAGCTGCGCGCAGAAATAATGGTCTTCCGGCCAATCGAAGTCTGCGGGAAGGTGCGGCAAACCACGTAGTTTCGACGAGCCCAGATCGATTTCTGATTCAGGCGCGCGTTGCGAGTCGATCCCGATGCGAAATTGGAGGCTATCTGCCAATACGCCTGGGCTGACTTCATCGTTTAGAAAACGGGTACCGGCCCCGTCCCAATACAAAAGCCGGGCCTCCGGCTCGGCAAAGTCGCCGATGTTCTCTTCACCCCAACTCGCGGCCGCTTCAGGCAGCGCGAAGCCACGAACAAAATCTCGAGCAGCGTTAAGCTTCGACATTGGTACTCCAACGAAAAACGTTGGAGGCAAACTACGCCGAGTTAGTGCCGGATGATAGGGGAAAACCTAATTGATTCGGGTGTATCTGGTGTCAGGATCGGGCACGACATGGTCGGCCGCACCCTCTTTGTACGCGCCGTACTGCCGGAAATTTTTCCGCGCTTCCTGCAACGTCAGGCCGTTGGGGCCTTCACCCTCGTCGGGTTGGTCTGTGCCGTCGTCTTCCCAGAAGCAAACGAGGCAGATCTCGAAGCGGCCGCGTTCCTCGAGCGTCAGGTAGCCGCAACATGGGCACGGGCGCATCGGTTCGATATCGCCAGTGATACGGGCATCGACCCCAATGCTCTTCAGCTGTTCTTGAAGCCAACGGTTCTTTACACCGGCGGTTCGCCAATACGGCACCAGCTCTAAGAGGGGCTGGTAATCGGAATGCGACGCCTCGCGCGGCGGACTCTTGTACTTCGACATCTCAAGCTGGACAGACTGCGGGAGGTTCTCCCACTCCGGGTCATCTGCTCGAAGCCCCCAGACGGTATCCAGGCAATTCACTTTCTGGATATCGGTCATTTTGGTGACGGCATGCCCTGCCAGCAATCGGCGAGCGGCGTCTCGGTCCAGTTCGAGGGACATGGATTAAACTCAGAGGTGTTCCGGTTGTTCACTGCCCATTGGATGACACAACATAGCTTTTGATTCTGCACGAATCGTCGCGAGATCTTCGAATGTGCAGTAATTGCGAAGAAACGGCATGTTTTTGCGCCAATGATAGGCGGCGCGCGTGGACGTAAATGGAATGTTGGCTTATAAATCGCGCCTCAATTCGCCCTTGTAGCCCAATCGGTAGAGGCAGCGGACTTAAAATCCGTCCAGTGTGGGTTCGAATCCCACCAAGGGCACTCGTTGAGCTCGCTGCGCTCGCGGCTAACGAGCTCGGCTTTGCCTCGCGGCGACAAGATCGGCTTTGCCTCGCGGCTTAGATCTGATGTGAAGATGGCTAAGAAGAACAAGCGAAAGAAGTTGGGTGGGGATGAGGATGCTCAAGGTTTTGGGCATAACCCATTCGCCGCTGCGCTTGGATTAGAGCCACCAGAACCAGAGGACACCCCTGTAACCACCGTACAATCAGATGGTTTTGATTGGTCGACCGTCTCGAAGGTCGTGCTTCGTCGCGAACGCAAAGGTCGTGGCGGCAAGACGGTAACGTTGGTTCAAGGTCTCGAAGATGTCCCTGCTGATGCCCTCGACGACCTGGCTGCGACCATCAAGAAGTCCCTGAGTGTTGGGGTATCCGCAGAACCTGGACAATTGGTTGTGCAAGGAGACCAGCGATCACGACTTCAACCCGTGATTGAAGAACTGGGTGTGAACAAGGTCGTGCAGAGCGGTTAAGGCGCTGCGGCCTCTTTCCCGGTCGAGTACTTCTTCAAAAGCTCCCGCTTTTTCTTCGTCCCGCCCACGAATTTTCCGGGCATCGGTACGTACATCACCCAATCCTCTTCGATCCGCTCGAACTCGGCGATAGCCTCGTAGTTGGGGACTTTGCTCGCGATTGCGCGCGCGACAGATCGAAAGCAACCTTCACGGTGGCTGATTCGTCGCTTGTCGACCTCATGTTTGCGAATCTTCGCTTTATTGAAGGCCTTGCGTTTCTTCGCCTTCGCCGAATACGCGACTCCCTTCTCTGCGAAGAACAGGCGTTTCAAACTGGGGTCACCGTAGCGACCACACAACCGAAACGTTTGCGCGTATGACCGAATGGGGGCCGCGGTGGACCGAGCTGAAATCACATCGATTCGGACCTTTGTCGCCGACAATCGAACCATCGCTTTGTCTGGCTTTGTGTTCTTGGCTGTGAACGTGACCTCACCGGTTAGCTGATCCACAAAACCTCGGTGAACCTTGGAGTTCAGTCGCGTCAGCTCAAACGCGATTCGGTTTTCGTACGTAATCTTGTCTGTAGTGTAGCTCGCAAACGCCAGTTTTTGACGCTTCGCGGCCTCGAAAATCGCGGTGAGCGACTCCATTTCATCCAACGTCTTTGGTGGCTTCATCGCTTTGCCAATCGTGAGTTTTACAACATCACCATCAAGATCAACCTGTACAATTCGGCCCGACAGATACCAAGTCCCGGGCCCTGATGTCGCCGTCTGCGTCCCTTTATGGTCGGTGAAGATTAGTCCAAATGTCGTTGGCAACGTCGGGAAGTAGCTCAGATGATAAAGCTCAACTTTGTCACTATTTGGCAGAGTTTTTACGTCGCCTTCTTTCGACAAACTAACTGTCGTTTGCGCCACGACTTCGGAAGCTCCAAACAGCATCACTAGCATCACGAAAATTTGCAGTCGTTCAACCCTAGCCATCCCTACGGTCCTTCGCTAAGTTACGGGCGCTAAATGAGTTTACGAGGGAACGATGGCTGAAGCGAACCTAATTGAGAATCTTCCTGAACCGGGAACGATTTCACCTGCCACAGGTGAAGAACTGGCGCCCGTGGATTCGAACACAAAAGACGACGTCGCGGCGGCCATTAAAGCGGCCCGAGCTGCCCAGGTCAGCTGGGGAGCACTGTCGTTGGACGATAGAATCCGCGCGATCAAGAAGCTCGAAGCAGCCATGCTTGCGAGGCACAAGGAATCGTTGCCCATCATGGCTTCAGAAACTGGACGCAGCGAAACCGAATGCCTGATGAGCGAACTGTCCTTCCTTGGGCCATATTTTAAGGAAGCGATTCGTGTTTCTCGCGAGGCATTGCGACCTGAAAAGCTCCGAATCTCGCAGCTGGAGTATCCCGGCAAGCGTGGCGTAATCGAACAAGTCGCACGCGGAGTTATTGGAATCATCGCCCCCTGGAATTACCCGCTCGGAAACTTCATGAAGCACCTCTTGCCCGCACTACTCGCGGGGAACGGAGTGGTTCTGAAGCCCTCAGAACACACACCAAGAACAGGTGCATGGCTTCACGAACTTTGTGAGGAAGCACTTCCAAAAGGACTGGTTCAGTTGGTCCAAGGACGTGGCGATGTTGGTGCCTGGCTGCTTGAAGGCGGCGTCGACGGCATCGCATTCACAGGGTCGGTTGCCACCGGGAAAAAGGTCGCAGGTCGCGCAGGCGAACTATTGGTCCCCTGCTCTGTTGAGCTCGGTGGCAAAGACGCTGCGATCGTTCTGGCCGACTGCGACCTGAATCGAACCGCATTGGGAATCGCACAGTGGGCAATCCACAACTGCGGTCAAAACTGCGCGGGGATCGAGCGGGTCTATGTCGAGGAAGCCATCGCTGACAAATTCGTCGAAAAGCTGGGCAAGATCGTCGACAAGCTACGCGTGTCACCCGACGACAACAGCGACCTTGGTCCGCTGCAAAATGCAGCGCAATTGAACATCGTGCACAACCATGTCGAAGCCGCAAAATCCGCCGGTGCGACCGTCGTCGCAGGTGGTGAGCCAACGGGCGAAGGGTATGGTTATCGGCCGACCGTCTTGGACAATTGCTCCAACGAAATGACCGTCGTCAGCACCGAGACCTTCGGCCCCGTCATCGCGGTTGTACGCGTGAAAGATGCCGACGAAGGGATCAAGCTTGCCAACGATTCGCACTATGGGCTCAACGGGTCGATCTGGACAAAAGACATCGCGCGTGGCGAAGTCCTGGCGCGAAAGCTCGACGTCGGAATCGCGTTGGTGAACAACCACTCGTTCACAGGAACGATGCCGCAAGCGCCCTGGACCGGAGTCAAAGATACCGGCACCGGCATCGCGCTGAGTCGCCATGCCTATATCACCTACGCCAGACCACGCACCGTGATCGTCGACAAAGCGAGCGCCCCCGACCCATGGTGGTTCCCCGCCAATGATGACCTTCGCGCTTTAGGCGATGCGCTTATCGAACGGGCACAGGGATCTTTGGGAGCGACCTTCAAGCTTCTGGGCATTGTGGGCAGACGAACCAAGGCTGCCAAGGAACTCGCCGACTCGTGATTCGCGACTCGGGAACATCTTTGGCATCCTATACCGTTGAAGATATGAAGCCCGACTCGATTTCTATGCCCAAACTACTCTTCATTATGGTGATTGCCCTCGCCGCGGCCTCAACGGCTTGTGAGGGCGAGGAATGTCGTGAGCAGCGTACGATCGAGAAGATCGAGGAACGCAATAAAGAGCGCGTCGACGACTGGATGGACACTGCAGAAGCCTACGATCGCCAACGTGAGCGGGTCGCTGAGCTGACCCAAGAGTTGCGACCCGACCGACTTAAACTGGAGCGTATGCGCGAGAGATCGCGCGACCAAATCCTGGACGAACTGCTCAAGAAGAAGCCTGACGTCAAGGTCATGCACGGCATGATCGACAAGACGAAGACCAAGATGATGCCCTATAACTACAAGGTCATCGACCAGGTCATGAAGGCGCATCCGGCCTTCACAACGGAACAGCGCTCGAAGATTCGAGACAAGATGGCTGAACCGCCAGACCCATTCGAAATCTCGTTCATTGTGAAGACGGGGATCGACTACGTCCTGTACTCCATCGATGCGACTGATCCGCAAAAAACCTATATCTGGGGACAGATCAACGGCACGGTTACCGAGATCAATGGGTTGATTAAGAAACAGCACAAGGTGACCGTTGCCATCGGCGATGAATGGGCTAAGAAAGACGCCAAATATGACGTCATCAAAGCCCACGTCGATGATTCGGCCAACCGGTTTACCGGCTTCATCAAGTCGCTGACGACGAAGGCGGTTGATCTCACCGCCCAGCTCACACCGAAGCAACGTGAGTACACAAACGACCGGATTCGGCGTGGAAAGACCTGTCCGGCGAAGTGAATCGCATCTGAACGCCTGACATTTCATCCAAAAATTGCTAGAGAAAACTCGTCTTAACTGGGCAAGAAATGAGCATTTCACGACGTAATTTTCTGAAGCAACTTGGCATCGCTTCATCTTCTCTTCCGCTATTGAGCCTCGGCTGTGCCGACGAGGTTGACCTAACTGAATCGGAAACGCGGGATCTAGAGTACGTCTACGATGGGCCAGTCGGTCCCGAGACCGCCTTCGAACATGGCGTCGCATCTGGCGATCCGAACGGGTCGTCTGCGGTGTTGTGGACGCGCGTCACGACCGATTTTGAAGAGCCACAAAACGTTGAGGTCTTCTGGCAAGTCGCGCACGACGAGGCGTTTGAAGACGTTGCCGGCGCTGGATATTTTCAGACAGGAATCGACAGAGATTACACAGTCAAGATCATCCCCGCAGGTTTGCGCCCCGGCAATACCTACTACTACCGGTTCCAAGCTTTGGGTCGCACATCACCAATAGGTGTGACGCGGACTGTGCCACGTGGCTCGGCGGAACGTGTGCGAATTGGCGTCACAAGCTGCTCGAACCTGCGCCGCGGCTACTTCCACGCCTACCGTAACCTAGCGACGCGCGACGATCTCGATGCTGTGCTTCATCTTGGCGACTACTACTACGAAAGTGGCTCACGGGGCGAAGTACCGGGACGAGACCACGAGCCACCATGGGAAGTTGTGACGCTGGAAGATTATCGCGTCCGATTCTCGAACTATCGTCGTGACCCCGACCTCCAGGAGCTTCACCGAAAGGTGCCCTTCATCGTGGTTTGGGATGACCATGAATCCGCAAACGACTCGTTCTTCGGCGGGGCGCAAGCCCACAACGCCAACACCGAAGGTGATTGGTTTGAGCGCAAGGCAGCGTCAATCCGCGCCTACTTCGAGTGGATGCCTATCCGCGAGATCGAGATTGGACGTTTGTGGAGGACCATCAAGTTTGGGGACCTGGTGCACCTCTCGATGTTGGACACACGGCTGTGGGGACGTGAACGGCCGCTTATCCAGGCACCTGGGCTCGAAGACGAACGACAGTTGCTTGGTGCCGACCAAGAGCAATGGCTCTTCCGCGAGCTCCAAAATTCGACCGCGAAGTGGCATGTCCTGGGCCAACAAGTCATGATGGCCCAGCTCAAAGCATCCGGCGCGCCAAACGAAGACGGTGGTGGCGGGTTCCTCAACGTCGACCAGTGGGATGGCTATCGCGGAGCACGGCGGCGACTCTACAACGTCGTCGCGTCGCAAGAGGACTTGAACCTGGTCGTGTTGACTGGCGATATCCACTCGTCTTGGGCGAACGAACTCTCTCAAGACCCCAATAACCGCGATGTCTACAATCCTTCGTCTGGTCGTGGCTCTCTGGGTGTTGAGTTTGTCACTCCCGGAGTGACCTCCTCTGGTTTGGACGGTCTTCCCGAAGCCATTCAGGACATCGTCGTTGAGGAAAATCCACACATCAAATACTTCGACCTCGTCAAACGTGGTTACCTGGTGTTGGAGTTCAACGAAGACTACGTGCAGGCGGACTTCCACCATATCGATGACGTCACCACGACGGACCCGAGCGAAACCATCGGAGCGTCCTGGCGTGCGGCTGCAGGTACCAACCACCTGGAACGCGTGGACAATCCACTCGACTCATGAGCGAAACCGCAGTTTTCATAGCCGCACATGACCGTGCTTGCGAGGAGGAGGAACCGGGTTATATCGATCCCAAGACTGGATATTGGGTGATGAGCTCGGTTTTCTTACTCGACCAAGGGTCGTGCTGTGGTTCGGGTTGCCGGCATTGTCCCTTTGATTCAACTGAACAACAGCGCGCAGGTCGGCCAAACAAGCCGTGCTTCCCCTGGTTCCCAAGGGAGGCGTCGTGAGTTTTAAGTACCCAATCAGTGTCGCCCCGATGATGGCGCGCACCGACCGTCATTTCCGCTACTTCCTGCGACTGCTCACCCGTCGAACCCTGCTATACAGCGAGATGGTGGTCTATCAGGCCATCGAACACGGCGATCGAGACTATTTGCTGGGTTATGACGAATCGGAACATCCGCTCGTCCTGCAGCTAGGTGGAGACGACCCTGAAGGGCTCGCAAGAGCCGCACGAATCGCCCAAGACTGGGGCTACGACGAGGTCAATCTTAACGTCGGGTGTCCCAGCGACCGCGTGCAATCCGGAAATTTCGGCGTGTGCCTTATGAAAGAGCCGGACACGGTCGCGCGTTGCATCGAAGCCATGATGAAGGCCGTCGACATTCCGGTGACGGTGAAACATCGCATCGGCGTCGATGACTTGGACGCCTACGATGACATGGCGAACTTCGTCGAGGTCGTCCGCCAGACTGGATGTGACCGGTTCACGGTGCACGCTCGGAAAGCGTGGCTGAAAGGATTGAGCCCCAAGGAAAATCGAAACATCCCGCCACTGCGCTACGAAGACGTCTATCGATTGAAGACAGACTTCCCCGAGCTCATCGTCGAGATCAACGGCGGGGTAAAAACCCACGACGAGATTCGCGAGCACCTGAAACATGTTGATGCAGTGATGATTGGACGCGCTGCCTACGATGACCCGTTTCTCTTTGCAGAGATGGATTCGCGCTACTTCGACGAGACCTCAGACCCATATACCGACCGGCATTCGGCGATCGAAGCAATGTATCCGTACATCGAGGCCCAACGTTCCAAAGACGTTAGACTCAGTCATATAACCCGCCATCTTTTGGCATTGTTTAACGGCATGCCCGGGGCGCGCCGTTGGCGCCGGCATCTAAGCGAGAACGCCGTCAAAGAAGGCGCGGGCGTCGAGGTACTTCAACAGGCACTCGCCCTTGTTCCGCGCGAAGAAGCGACGGCAGCAGCTATTTAGACGACTCCCAATCGTCCTGTAGTCGCTTCAGCTCAGAAAGCACCTCCGAATACACAACCGGGTCGACGTCGCGCAGTTGAAAGTCCGTCTTTGGGTAGCCCAGGAACCGGCGAAATCCGACATCCGTAATCTCAATTGGGTCATCGTTCGCGCTGGCGCGGAAATGCACCAAGGTGTCGACAGTTCGGAATTCTTTCGAAATTTCGGAGTACCAACGGTCAGCCGACTCGGTCTGCCAACCACGTTGCACAAGCCATGGAAGCGCGAAGTGGTTGGGAACGGACACACCGATCGTTGCTCCGTGCGATTTACGCTCGTCTTTCGGCACTTTGAGGATCGGACGGTCCAGCTGAGGGCAGAGGGTGACAACACCATAGTCGCTCAGCTGTTGACCCCATAGATTGAGGTCTTCCTCGCCAATCTGGCTTGGGTGTACCACGCCGATTAGCCACTCTTCGTCCAACTCAACGTCATCTTCGTCAGGCCCGATGAACGTCCCGCCTTCTTCGACACGAAACGTGGCTCGAAGCCCACCAGTGCTGGAGTAAGCCCCCCAAACGACACGCTCGGCGAGGTATCCCATCAGGGGATGATGGAGCAGGTATTCGATCCAGTGCTTTTGACGCCAGCGCATCTGGGTGACGAGCGCTTGCTCGATCCGGCGCGCTTGGTACGGAACCGTGTCCTCGATATTGGCGCGCACCAATGCCCAGCGCTTGACCTCCTGAGGATCGGCGCCGTCAGGCAGGTCGGTGTGCGATTCCAGCGTCTCGCGATCCCGAAGATAGGGCTGCAGTCGCTCGTTCAGATGCAACGTAAACTCTCGCTCGCCCACCTTGAATGCTGTTGAGCCCTTCTTTTCGAGGCCGCAGGTTGGAACGACTTGGTCTTCCAACTCCCACGTCCGAAGTGCACGGGCATCTGCGAGGTCCCGTAGAGCCCGTGCTGCCGCATCTGCAAACGCATGATGGCCGCAGTGGCTGCGGATATGCTGAATCTGGGCAATCGCGGGAATCGAATCAATGGCGACGAACGTCTCTGCCACCAGTTTTGCGATGTCAGGTGAACCAAGCTGTTCCGATCGCTCGTTGGGATGGGTTGCTCGAACCACCCAATCGCCGAGCAGATGCACGGTATGGTCGTCTCCAAAGCGCCCCGCGACCAGAAGCACCCACGGATAGATCGTCGGCCCTGCGCCACGCAGCGCAGCTTCTGCAATCTCGCGCGCAGCTTCAGCATATTCGTCGCCAAACGCGTCGGTGAAAGCTGTTAGGTCATCGGCGTCACCGATCGACGTCAATCGTGCTGCAAGTTCGTTTTGGTTCATCGAATCAATGTCCGTGTTCGAGAAATCAGCTCTTCAGCGCTCACGCAGTTAAGGAGGTCCTTCGGTTCCATCCACGCCCGGCGGGCTTGCTGCAGCGCATATTCAATATGGTCCAAGGATTCCACTGAAGTCGCCGCCGATCCGCAAACAAGCATGGCACCAAGGTGCTTCGCCCGTCCAGCCATCTGTGCGTTGAGGTCCAGACGCTGTGGATCGCCGCTAATCTCAAGCGCGACCCCGAAGTCGTTCGCACATTGCACGACCTCTTCGAAGTACATTTTGTAGCCGTCATGGACACCCAGATGGCGTCCAGTCGGGTGCGCCAGGCATGACACGACCCCCGTCTCCATGCCCCACATCAGACGCTGCGTCATCGTGTCCGCATCCACGTCCGTGTCGGTCGTCACGCCCGCCAGGACCCAGTCGCACTCGGCCGCCAAACGCAGATCAATGTCGAGCATGCCGTCGAACGTGATCTCGCACTCAACGCCCGACAACACGGTGAAACCGTCAATCATCGCATTGAGTTTCTTCACACGTTCGATGTGTTCTTTGAGCCCGCGGTCGTCGATTCCTTTGGCGTGGAGCGTCTTGGTCTTTTCGGTCACAACGCACCATTTGTAGCCGCGCTTTTGTAGGGCCTGAATCAGGTCTGGTAACGCGTCGCGCCCGCCAGAAATGGTACTCGAGAGGTGGACGTCGCCTTGAACATGATGTGGGTACACAAGGTCTGGCAGCGTGCCATCCTCGCCGGCCTTTATCTCGTCCTTCCCCATCCGAATTTCGGGGGCGATATAAGGAAGCCCGACGGCATTAAACACCTGTTCTTCAGTGTCCATTGGACCCACGATGGTCTCAGTCGGGTCGTCATAATGCATGACGCCCTTCTCGCTAATCTTGAGCCCCATCTTCTTCGAGCGAATTCGCATCTGGATGTGGTGGTCTTTATTGCCCGTAAAGTAGTGCAACCCAGCCCCAAACAGATGGGTGTCGATGACGCGAAGGTCGCATTGAATCTCGTTCGTGACCCGCACAGATGCGCGTGTATCGCCGTCGAAAATGATCTCAGTGACGTCGGGCAGAGACTTGAAATAGTCCGATACCGTGCGCGCAGCATCGGTGGTGACCAAAAGGTCGATATCGCCGATGGTCTCTTTGCCTCGCCGAATCGAACCACCCACCTCACACCGAGCAACCTCTGGGAGATTCAGCAGTTCAAACCGGATGGATTCGGCCAGTCCTTTGGCCTCAGGCAGAGGAAATCGACGGCCGCGACCGCGCTCCCACCCTTCGATCTCCAACAGTAGCTTGTCTTGAACGCCGCCGCCGAAGCCCGACAGCGTGGCCAAACGACCATCCAAGGCAGCCTGTTTCAGCGAAGGGATGCTAGCGATGCCCAATTCTTGGTAGAGGGTTTGGATGCGTTTGATGCCCAGGCCAGGAATATGCCACAGGTCCATCACGTCCCGACCGATGCGGTCTAGAAGCTCTTCATGCCGCGGACTAGCGCCCGTTATCCGCAGCGCCTGCAGCTCCTCTTCAATCGATTCCCCGATCCCATCGATCTCGTGTAAACGCCGCTGGTCGACCAGGTCGTCGATCGGTTCGGCAAAATTCTCGATGAGGCGAGCGGCCCTCGAAAACGCGCGAACCTTGAAAAAGTTGTCGCCCACTACGCGTTGTAGCGTCGCGATCTCCTCCAAAATTTCTGCGTATTCTTTGTTGTCCACGGCCAGACGCAGCTAGTTGAGATATCCCGCATCACGCCGAAGTCGAGCTTTGGTGGCCATGTCGAGTTCGTCCCACCGAACATCGCGCAGCGCGCCCTCGAGCGCGTACAGCAGATTCAATCCGGCGCTAGCCTGGCGTGCGGATATCAGCTGGAATGCTTCGACAGGTCCGACCGCTTCGAGTTCAGCACGGGTCGTGATTCCGATATCGTTCAGCCACTGGATAGTGGTAGGTCCAAGATTCAACAGGTCCTTGAGACTCATAGGCCTTTCGACGTAGGTTCATTTCAAACGTGAATGCTTGTCTCCAATCTTGGTTCGGAAAGCAAATGGAACCTTTGAATCGTTATGTTTTTGTCGCGTGCTGCTTGGTCGTGTTCGCGGGCTGCACGGAAGTGGAGTCTGAGCGCCCTTGCCGGCTGACCGCAGACGGTTGGGTGTGCCAGGACATGGGCACCGATACCGGCGCGAATAATGTCAACAACGCAAACAATGCGAACAACGACATGGGCGGGTCGAACAACGCCAATAACTCCAACAACGCGAACAACTCGAACGGTTCGAACAACAGCAACAACGCAAACAACTCGAACAGCAACAACGCAAACAACACGAACAACACGCCAGCTCCGGCATCATGTGCTGCAGTGCGCGATGGTGGCGGCGCCACAGGAACCCACACGATTTCGTTCAACAACAACGATGTTCAAGTCCACTGCGACAACGACACGGCTGGCGGCGGATGGATGTTGGTCGGTCGAAGCGCCCCAAACGGGACGAGCAACTCGTTTGGGTGGCGAAACCGAACCGGGTCCGTCGACGACATGAATACCCCATATTCACTGGGGCTGGTTGACTTTCCCTTCACAGAGATGTTGGTCACGAACGCCGCTGGCGACCGAGCTTACATCGTGACCGCGCCCAATAACTTCTGGGCCGATTGCCAGACCGCTGGGTGTGGCACCGCGGTAAGCGTCGAAGCCGGAATGTGCAACAACATCACAATGCTGAACTTCACCGGGTACAACGGCGATACTGACCGATTCTTCTTCCGTGACCTCGCCGATACTGCCACACAAGGGCTGTATCCAGGTGGTTTCGACATGTTTTACGACGACTGTCAGGGCGGCGAGCTCACCGGCGCCCAGGGCTCAATTCTGATTCGATAATGATTGCTATTTATGCAGCGACCATGCTGCTGAGCGCCGCGCTTTTGTTCGTGGTGCAACCGATGGTCGCCAAGATGCTCTTGCCTTCGCTGGGAGGTAGTTCCGCCGTTTGGACATCATGCATGCTGTTCTTCCAGGCGCTCCTTCTTGGCGGATATGCCTACGCACATGCAGGGGCCCGATGGCTGGCTCCACGCCGACAAGCACTGGTGCATCTTGCACTCATGCTCGCCGCGATCGTTGTGCTTCCCATCACGATTGAACACGCGGCGATCTCTGAAGATGTCTCGCCAGTCGTCTGGCTGCTTACAACCCTACTGTTGGCGGTGGGCCTTCCGTTCTTTGTCGTCTCAGCCAGCGCGCCGTTGCTGCAACATTGGTTCGCGCAGACCGATCACAAAGATGCCGGCGACCCGTACCACCTCTATGCGGCCAGTAATATCGGCAGCATGGTTTCGCTGCTGGGCTATCCGTTTTTGATCGAACCACAAATCGGTGTGCGGGCACAAAGCATGGCCTGGGCGTTTGGATTCGGCGGGCTCATTCTGGCCACGGGTGTCTGCGCTTGGGTGATGTACAGATTCGACGACGCGGGTGTGAAACCCGAACCGGCCAAGCGCGTGCAGATCGACTGGAAACGGCGGGGTAAATGGCTTGTCTATGGGTTCATCCCATCGAGTTTGATGCTGGGCGCGACCCAGTATCTGACCACAGATATTGCGGCTGTCCCGCTGTTTTGGGTGGTGCCACTCGCCATCTATCTGCTGACGTTCATCCTGGTGTTTTCGCAACGCAATCTGCGCCCTCCGCAAAATGTTGAGCGCGCAATCCCAGCGCTGACGCTACTGGTGATGGCGCTCTCGATGGTCAAAATCCCGATGTGGATTGTGATTGGGGCCCATCTGGTCCTCTTCTTCCTGATCGCGACGCACTATCACGGCCGCCTCGCGGACGACCGACCTCAGGTCGAGGCACTCACCGAGTTTTACCTGGTCATGTCGTTGGGCGGCGCGTTAGGTGGGCTGTTCAATGCCCTCATCGCCCCTACAGTTTTTGACCGACTGATCGAGTACTGGATCGTGCTCATTCTGGCAGTGGCGCTGGTTCCGGTTTTTGGCCACGGCAAAGAGGACGAGCTTCGCCCCAAAGTCGAGCGCTATATTCTACCTCCCGTTTTGTTCGGTTTAGGTGGATACCTTCTCTTCGCTGTTGGGTTTGTGCGGCTTGGTACCGGTTGGACCATCGCCGTTGCCGGTGCAGCGTTGCTGGCGACATCCGCCCTCGTCGCGTTCCGTCCCAAACTGGCGAACATCGCCTTCGCCGCGGTTATCGTGATGGCGGTCGGCGAGATCATCAGCGTCACCGGTCTGGTTGCCAACGACAGGTCGTTCTTCGCCTCGTACAAAGTGTTCGACCGTAATATTGGCGACTTCAAACTTCGCAAGTTCTCGCACGGGACGACCAGCCACGGCGCTCAGGCGCTCGACCCTGAAGAACGCAAAACCCCGATCGCCTATCACCACCCCATTGGGCCGGTTGGGCAGGTCTTGCGGGCGATTCCCCATGAGCGCGTTGCGGTTGTCGGACTGGGAGCCGGGGCCATGGCGGCCTATGGCGAGGACGGCAAGCACTTCGATTTCTACGAGATCGATCCGTTGGTCGAAGAGATGGCGCGGGACTACTTCACCTACCTCGATGACTGCGGCAAGAACTGCGATGTCCTAATCGGCGACGGACGCCTATTGGTAAGCCAGAAACCGGACAAGCACTACGACATCATCTTCTTGGACGCCTACAACTCCGATTCTGTCCCCACCCACTTGCTGACGCGAGAAGCGCTGCAAATGTACCTAACGAAGCTGACAGATGACGGCATTATTGTGTTCCACGTCTCGAACCGTTATCTCAATGTGCGCGGGGTGGTTGGTGCACTTGCGAATGACGCCGGATTAGCGGTCAAAACGCAGCTGCACGTCCCGCCGCGAGACCTCAAGAAGAAGTATGTAATGACGTCAGCCTACTCAGTCGTCGCCCGAGACGAGGCGCACCTGAAATCGCTGGCGAATGACCCACGTTGGAAAGAGAGTCCGGCGACCAAGACCGTTTGGACCGACGACTACACGAACATCATGGAAGTGTTCGAGTGGGACTAGCCCCTTTCACGGAACGAGAACGAAATGTCAGCATTGTCCTTTGAACTCAAATGCACCGATGGTCGTGCGCGTCGCGGTGCTGTGACGACGCCGCATGGCACGTTTCAGACGCCGGCCTTTATGCCCGTGGGAACGCGCGGAACCGTCAAGGGACTGATGCCTCGTGACCTTCGCGAGACGGGATCGGAAATCTGCCTGGGCAACACCTATCACCTGCACATCGCGCCGGGTGACAAGATCGTAAAGAAGTTGGGTGGACTGCACGAATTCATGAAATGGGATCGCCCAATTCTGACGGACTCAGGCGGGTTCCAGGTTTTCAGCCTTCCGCGCGTGAAACTCGACGAACAAGGTGTCGAATTCAAATTCCAGAAGGGTGGGAAATCCGTGCTGCTGACACCTGAGCGCAGCATCGGAATCCAGGAGAACCTGGGTGCCGATATCATGATGGCATTCGATGTTTGCGTCGAATACCCGACCACCTACGAAGCGGCGCGCGATGCGGTCGAACGCACCGACCGGTGGCTGAAACGATGCGCCGCTGCGCAGACTCGTGACGACATGGCGCTCTTTGGAATCGTGCAAGGTTCCGTCTACCCAGACCTGCGGCAAATGTCGGCCGAGCTCACCAAAGCCCACGACCTTCCAGGCATCGCGATCGGTGGCGTATCCGTTGGCGAAACGCACACTCAGATGATGGACGCAGTGGACCACGCCGAACCCTTCTTGCCGACCGACAAACCGCGATATCTGATGGGTGTTGGATTTCCGGAAGATCTGGTCGAGGCGGTCGCGCGGGGAATCGATATGTTCGACTGCGTGCTGCCAAGCCGGTTTGGACGCTCTGGCGTGATCTTCACACGACGGGGACGGTTCCGCGTCACAAAGGGCAAATTCAAAGCGGACTCCTTCCCGTTGGATCCCAACTGCAATTGCTATGCGTGCCAGAACTTCTCGCGCGGCTACATCAACCACTTGTTGAACGTGAAAGAGATCTTGGGCTCGACGCTCGCCACTTTGCACAACATCACGTTCTACCAAGACCTGATGCGGGCAACGCGTCAGTCCATCGAGGAAGGCACCTTCCAATTCTTCCGGGAGGCGTTCTTGGCCGAGTACCTCGACGACGAGAAGAAGGCTGAAATCGGTGTCGAGCACTACACTCGGGACAATGCCGACAAGCTTTCTTGGGATACGACGCATTCGGTCGTCCCCTAGCGCAAAAATCACGCTTGCCATTAGTGCAATTTTCCGCCTCAACTGTCCGACGCAGGCGGTTCGAACGGCATTCCAATCAACTCGTATTGCGATCTAGAAAGTGTGCATGCTAACACTCACTTTCAAGGTGTGATGGAGCCATTGATGGCAAAGCTTCCTCAGCTTCCAAAAGCTGGTGACATGGTTGCGGGGCGTTTCCGCATTCTCGAACTACTCGGGAGTGGCGGTTTCGGTACTGTTTACCGCGGTCTTCAAGAGAACGTGGGCCGGGAAGTTGCGCTTAAATTCCTCACACCTGGCGTCGCTAAAGACCCTGTAAATGTCGAGCGATTCCGTCGCGAGGCCTACCACGTCAGCCAACTCCGCCACCCAAATACCATCACCCTTTACGACTACGGCCAGACCGAGGAAGGCCTGATCTACATGGTCATGGAGATCCTCGAGGGCACAAGTCTGGCGGATACGGTGCAAGACGAGGGGGCCATCGAATGGCCGCGGGCCTCACACATTTTCATCCAAGTACTCAAGAGCCTATCTGAAGCGCACCAGCGCGGGCTCGTACACCGCGATCTCAAACCGGAGAACATCTTCCTCTGTGAGCTTTTTGGCGAGCAAGACTACGTGAAGGTGTTGGATTTCGGCGTCGCGAAGATGACGATGACAGGCGACGATGACGAAGGCTCTGAAGAGAAACTGACCAAGGCTGGTCGTATCTTCGGAACGCCAATGTACATGGCGCCTGAGCAGGCATGCGCTGAACCGATCACGCCGGCCACCGACGTCTATGCGTTGGGGCTGCTGATCTTCGAGATGCTAACGGGCCTTCCGCCGGTTACAGGCCGTAACCGCATGGATGTGATCCACAAGCAGATCCGCGATCCGGTTCCAGAGCTCACCAAGGAATTGGAGGGCACACATCTGGGCGATTTCATCCGGAAAGCGACCGAGAAGAAACCGTCCGATCGGTACTTGGACGCATCGGAAATGCTGGAAGCGTTTGTTTTTGCCCTCCGTGGCATGAATATTCGCCCGAAAGCACGTGGAGCGACGCATCCTGAGATCTCCCTGACCGCGCTTGTCCCAGATGGGATCGACGCGATCAGCGATGTCTCTGAGGACGAACCGCTTTCGCAACCCATTCCGAAGGCCGTGTTGACGGAGGCGGATCAGACGATGCCGGCTCCGCAGGGGTTCACGGGCGATCCAAACGCCACCAAGCCACCACCAGGTGTCTATCCCGTGGCTGGTGCGGATCAAAGCGTCGACGAGATCGAGATCGACAGCAAGCCGACGAAGCCAATGCCGCCCCCGATTCCTGCGGCCCCTGATGCACCTACGAAAGCATCGATGCCGACGACCGAGCGCAAAGAGCTCGCGCAGCGCATGGCCAGCGCGGAGCGCCGACAACTTGACCGACCAGCGTCCAAACCCCGGTACGAACTGCCGCTGATTGGGCGTGAAAAAGACGTGCTTCGCCTGTCGAGTTTGGTGCAAGAGCACATCTTCTCGAACGATGGCCATATCGTCTTTTTGGAAGGCGAGAACGGCGTCGGAAAGTCGCGTGTCGTCAACGCGCTGCAGTCGAATCTGCGAAACTTGGGCGTCGATGTATGTATCGGCAACAGCCGGCCACGATCGATTCCGCTTGAGCCACTTCGTGAGGCGATCGCGGACTACTGGGGCGTAAGTCACGCAGAGCGTATGCAGGTCGACACGACGCTGCGCACAGACCTCGGCGCGACTGGCGATTACCAGGAAGAAGAGATCAATCGATTGGTCGACTTCCTTCGTCCGCGAGGACAGGAAGAGACGCAGGTCGATCTGGGCTCCGACGAGACCGGCGTTATGTACGCGCAGATCGAGCGGGTTCTGGTCGGGCTGTCACAGCGAAAGCAGCTCGTCATCGTGCTCGAAGACATTCAGTACGCAGACAGCGCGACACTCGCGTTTTTAGAGTACTTCGCCGTCACATTGCGCACGCAGAATCTGCCCATCGTCCTGGTGTTGACCTTCCGCCCTGAAGAGAGAGCCGCGAACCGCGACCTCGAACAAAGTCTGCGTACGATCGTCAGCAATGTCGGAACCGGGTTCACCCGCTACGTCCTGCGACGACTTCGTGGTCGGGACCTGTCGGTGCTCTTGGACCATATCCTGACGCTGGAACCACGCTTGAAAGAGCGTATCGGTTGGCTGAGCCAAGGCGTTCCCCTTCATGCGATTCAGATCGTTCGCTACCTGCAAAACGAAGGTAGCCTGGCGAAGAAGAAGAAGCGCTGGGGACTTAAGAAGGGCTCCCCCCGGGAAATCGATCTTCCGCCGGATTTGATGGATCTGATGCGCCTTCGCATCGAACAAGCGACTTCCCACGAGAATCGCCCGAGCCTGAAGGCAACGCTCGAGTGGTTGGCGACGTTGGGTATGCGGACCCCGGTCGAACTGCTGGGCGCAGTCGTCGGTGGTAGTGCCGCGAACCTCGACGAAGACCTGGGATTGCTTCGTGAACAAGGCATCGTCCGACAAACGCTGCATCAGAATCTGATCTGCGTAGAGTTCGACAACAGCCTGCTGCGCGAAGCAATTCTTAAGGAATTGTCTGAACGCTGGGCGAATCGACGGCTGCACCACGCCGCTGCCGAAAAGAAGATCGAATTCTACAAAGCCAAAGGGATGGAAGTTCCACTGGTGGAAATCGCTGAGCACTGGCGACAGGCGGGTGAGACGGACAAATACCGCGATACGATCTTTGCGGCGGCGCAGCGGTCTATGCAACGTCAGGACCTACGCGGTGCTCGAGAGCGCTATCGCGAGCTCGCCGACCTGTTGGAATCGCGTGACGATTTGGGTGAACTTTGGTCGAACGCACAGCTCTCACTGGCCGAACTCGCATGGCGATTCGGTGAGTTTGGCCTCGCCGAAGACCGCTTCAAACGCGCGATCCAGAAAGGTGCCACCAAGGGACCGGGACTGGGCCGCGCGTTTCGTGGTTTGGGGCACCTTTTGGTGATGCAGGGCCGCCAAACTGAGGCCCAGCAGTGGTACCAAAACGCGCTGGATTGGAGCCGTAAACACAACGACGGGCGTGGCGTGGCCAAAGCGCTCATCGGCCTCTCAAAGGTTCACCTCATCAACGGAGATCTGGCTGCCGAAGCAGAGGACTCTGAGCAGCTTGTGGGCATGCTTCCCAAGCTTCCGCGCGGCGAGATTTCCGGCAAAGTGCAGATGCACCTCGCGGAGTCGGCTCGCCGTCGCGGCGACCTGACGAAGCGACGCGACTATCTCGTGAAAGCTCGCCAGGAATTCGAGCAAGTAAACCACCGCCCCGGTCTCTCGGACGCCCTGCTCGCCTTGGGTAGCGCGTTTATGGACCCCGCGATGGACGCGCCAAACCGCTGGCAGGATGCCGGGCAGATGTTCCGACAAGCCTTGGAGCTGAAGCGGTCGTTGGGCGACCGAATGGGCGTGGCAGAAGCCTACCGAAACCTTGGCCAGCTTGAGGTCGAGCTTGGTAATTACAAAGGCGGAGAGGAATTGCTCCAGCAGAGCCTCTCGATCCACGAGGCGCTCGGCACACGTTACTACGCCGCTGCAGTCTACAACGCCATGGGTGTGGCCAGCCTGTACATGCGTGACTACGCGGCCGCCCAGCAGCAAATGCAGAAGGCAACGGACATCTTCAAACGCCTCGGCGACAAGATTGCGATGTCGCACTGCATGATGAATCTGGGAGAGCTGGCGCTTAACAGCGGCGACATCGCGAAGGCACAGACGATGCTTCGTGAAGCGCGTCGAATGAAAGAGTCGCTAGGAACCAGCTGGGCCGTCTACGACATCCGAAATCACCTCGCCATTGTCGCGATGTGGCTGGGCGAGTTCGACGAGGCCGAGAAACTCCTCGAAGAAACGCTGCAGACTGTCGATGAACGTGGAACCGGAGAAGACCGCGCCGTTGCCCGAAGCCTGTTTGGCCTGCTGCGCTGCTTCCAGAGCCGCCTGCAGCTTGCAGCCCTCGAACTTGGCCGTGCGCGCGCAGATGCTGAAGACCTTGGCACGGACCGTGTCACGTTCTTCTGCCAGGCCAATGCCGCATTCTATGCTGGCCTCACAGAATCGGAATCCGCGTTCAAAGGGATCGTGGAGACATTCCGAAATGAAGAATTCTTCTACACGCTCGATAAGCTGGTTTGGTTGGAGTTGTTGCGACGCCTCGCGACCAAAACCGCCGAGACCGAGCGCAGTCGCCAGTCGGTGCGGTTGCTTCAGACAACCGCACGATTGCACGAGGAGCTTGGATTCACGGACGAGAGCAAATCGCTCGAAGATACCGCATCCCAGCTGGAAGAAGAGATCAATCAAGCCCGATAATTTTTGCGGAGCACAAAATGCCTGCCCCCAAGCTCGATGATGCTGCGATCGAAACCAATCTCTCTGCTCTCGATGGTTGGTCGCGCAAAGGCGACAAGATCGAACGAAAGTTCGAGTTCGATGACTTCCTGACCGCAATAGCGTTCATCAATCGCATTGCCCCGCTCGCGGAGGAAGCCGACCACCACCCCGAGTTGTTCAATGTATACAACCGCGTTGAGATCGAACTGACCACCCACGATAGCGGTGGCATCACCCAAAAGGACTTCGATCTTGCTGCAGCAATTGATGCAGTTGCGTAATCAGCACAGCTAAGCACAAGACCGCATATCATAAGGGGAAACAAAATTCCGATTAGACTCTTGAATTCTTAATCCCACCTGTTATGTTGCGCCGCACAACAAATGACTCTGGCAGGTCGCGAAATGAATTTCTTTACCACACTTATTGATCTAATCGCTGAACGTCCCCTCATTTGGGGCCTCTTCCTTGTCTACATGGTGGGCACGTCCTACCTGGCGTGGCTTGGCCACAAGAAGACGCAAGACCTTGAGAGTTTTGCTGTCGGCAAGGGTGATATGAACCCCTGGATGGTCGGCGTAACGCTGGCAGCGTCCATTGCTTCCACCGCGACGTTCGTCATCAATCCGGGCTTTGTTTACGTTCATGGCCTTTCTGCATTCATGCACCTCGGTGTTGCAGCGGGGCTGGGTATCGTGCTTGGCCTGCTGATCATGAGCCTTGGATTTCGCCGAATCGGTGTGAAAACGAAGGCCCTCACCCTGCCCCACTGGCTCGGTGAACGGTTTCAATCTCGTGCGATGACGGTCTTCTTCGCATTGGTAAACCTGCTGACCGTGACATTTGTGGTCCTCATCGTCGGCGGCCTTTCCATCGTGATGCAACAGACGTTGGGCCTCACCAATGTGCAGTCACTGATCCTTATTATTGGCTTTGTATTTAGCTACATCTTCGTGGGCGGAACGTATGCGCACGCATACACAAACACGTTCCAAGGCCTGTTGATGGTCGTCATTGCCGGCATCATCGTGGCAAGCGGCTTCCCACTTTTGGCTGATGGTCTTGGAGCGGCGAGCGACGTTGTTGCAGCGCAAAATCCAAACCTTGTGCTGGGCGTCAACCCCGAGAGTCCGTTGTTTGGGACGTTCTTCAGCGTCTACGTATCTGGCTTCGTCATTGGGTTCGCGCTGGTTTCGCAGCCACATATCATGATCAAAGCAATGTACGTCGAGAGCGATAGTGACGTCTGGAAATACCTGGGCGTCACCATCGGCGTTTCCGTCGTCTTTACCGCCCTGCTCTTTGTCGGCTTCTACGCTCACCTCGCCGCGATTCCGGCGGACCGCTTCGTCGACGCAGCGACCGGCGCATTTCGGCAGGACATGGTGATGACGGTCTATATCACGGAGACGTTCTCGCCAACTTGGGTCGCGATCATCACGGTCGCCTTGCTCGCAGCGGGAATGAGCACACTCGACGGCCTGCTCATCGCCCTGTCGAGTATCACGGCCAACGACCTCTTCCTTAACTTGACCCGAAACAACTTGCTCGCGGAAATGGACGAGCCATCGAAGCTCAAAGCCGCGCACCGTGCGGGTCAGCTCATCCTCATCGCGTTGGGTGTCGTGACCTTCATCATCGCCCTCGACCCACCCAAGTTGCTTGGGATTTTTGGTCAGGTTGGCGTGTACGGCATCATTGCCGCGAGCGCCGCCCCTATCTTGTTTGGAATCATCTTCGAGTCGTTCGGAAAGATTGGGGCATTCGCCTCGGCGATTACCGGGCTTGGGGTCCACCTCGCTCTCTACCTGATGAACATGAATGGCGCTTTCGACGCGTCATGGGGGTTCGCAAACCCAGGCGTGACGGCGACCTACGCTATCTTCGGTAGCGTTGCTGTATGTTTGCTTTCGGTGGCTGTGAACGCGGTTTTGCGACGCGAAGAACCTGGACAGGCTGACGCCGCAGATTCCTCAAGCCTGAGCGCACGCGCCAGCGTCTAGCCTACTTCTTCGACCAGTTGTCGACAGCGATGAACTCAGATTTGTCGCCCAGCGCGCTGCAGTAACCAGCGAACAATTGGCTCGCGAAGTACTGCGTGAATGGCGCATCCTTCGCCGATGAATCACGCAAACGCGAATTGATTTCCTTCGAACCGACATGGGTGTCTGCGGGTTTGGTGAGGTTCACCACAATCGGCGAAACTGCGCCACCCGCATAGCCGCGGGCCGTAACCGTGCCGTCAGAATCTACAGACTCAACAACCGCAACATGCGTGTACCAGTCGTTGTTGCGGCCATCTTCGTTCGCATCCAGCACATTATGGAAGAACACCAGGTCGCCGATTTGAGGTTTGGCGTCGTGCGAGACTTTGCCTTGCGCCTTGCACTCTTTATACAGCGCAGGAATGGACGACTTCGCCTTGGCGCCAAACTCGACACCATTTGCCTTGTAGACATCCCAGATGTACGCGGCTGCAACGGGTGGCTCGTACGAGCCACCGAACTTGGAGGCCGACGAAAGCGCTTCGCTCTGCGTTCCACCAACGTTCATCTTTCCGACGGTAGACAAAGTTGGGTACTTCGACTTTTTGGGCGTCGCCTTCTTGGCTGCAACTTTAGTGGCTTTCGCGGGAGTCGCATCACCGCCAACCGCGTAGACGCGCTTGGGCTTATTGTGGTCGCCTGCGGAATCAAACGGGTCGTACTCTCGCGATTTACGTTGGGAAGGATGGTTCTGAGCATTTAGGAGCGGTGAATTGTAGATGTGGAATGGAGCGTTGCTCGAAGTTGAGCACGCCGTCAGGGTCAACATCACGAAAATCACTGCAATCTGCTTTGCCATCATCTGCCTCTGAGCCGGTGTTTGTCCGTGTGATCCGATGTAGGACAATCACGGTGTCCGAAGCACAGTGTATGATGGATTGGGGGTTAGCCAAGAAATTGGCAGCGAATCTTTATTTGCAGGTGACGCGGTTCAGCAGCTTGGATGCGCTGACTTCGAAAGTCTTGGTCTTGTTGACCGATTTCGATTTGAACTCGATCTCATACTCACCCTGACGCAAGCGAGTCGAGATAGGGGTCGTACCGACCTTTTTGCCTTTGTAATAGACGTCGGCAACCGGTTTGCAGGAGACCGACACGATCACGCCTTCGCTGCCATGATCAAACGTCGGGTCGACTTTCGGCGCATCGTGATGCACCGGTTCCTTCTTTGACACCACGGGTGTCTCGGTTTCGGGCTGCTTCTTCAGATACACCATGGTGTAGAACAGGTAGCCGCCGACCGCGGTGACGACGAGAAACAAGATCGCGAACACCGCAATCAAGCCACCGTTAGAGCCGCCACCGTCATCTGCCGGCAACACGGACTCAGAAGTGACGGTGTCCGTCCGAATCTCTGCAGGACGTTTCATCTCGACCGAAGGCATCGCGCCGGTCTCGATGTTTTCCAACATGATTTCTTCCTGAGTCTTCTCTCGGATCGGACCGTTGGTGCCTGTCACATGAGGTGAAGGCTCCGGAGTCATATGATCAAACTTCGGCGAAGAATCGTCTTGTTGTGGCTGCGGCTGTGAGCGCGCCTTGCTTTGTGCGGCCGTGTGCCGCGTCGTTGGAAGTCCTTGAACCTGGCGGATATAGGCCGCCACTTCACGGTCGCCGACATATCCTGCGTGCTCACGGAGCAACGACTCGACATCGCGCAACATGTCGTGCGCATCGATATACCGATCGTCGGCATTCTTTGCGGTCGCCTTCTGGATTACCGCGTTGACCGCCTCTGGCAAGTCGGTCCTTACGGCGCAAACACTCGGCGTCGGCTGAGTCAAAATGTTCGTTACAGCGGCGAGGTCTTCGCCAAATGGCTTTTGCCCGGCGAGCAGTTCATAGAACAGGACACCAGCCGCGAAGATATCGACACGGCGGTCGATCTCTTGGGATTGAATCTGCTCCGGCGCCATGTACGCGTACTTGCCCTTCACAGCTCCGGTCTGCGTCTTGCTTTGATTCGCCTTGGCTTTTGCGACCCCAAAGTCCACCAGTTTAACGATCCCATCGTTGGAAACGATCACGTTGTGAGGTGTGACGTCGCGATGCACCAGGTTGTAAGGAGTGCCGTCCCTGTCGGTGTAATCGTGTGCGTAGTCGAGCGCTTCGAGCACGTCGATGATGACCTTTGATGCGATGCCAAGAGGCATCACTTCGCCTCGAGATGCAGTGGTTTCAACGAGGTCGGACAGATCCATACCGTCGATGAATTCCATGGCGATGAAGTACTCTTCACCCGCCTGCCCCAGCTCATAGATCTGTGCGATCTTCGGGTGCGACAGTTGCGCAGCCAATCGTGCTTCATCCAAGAACATCTTCGTAAAGCTCTCATCCCGCGCCAAATGCGGTAGAATCTGCTTAATGACCAGTTCTTTGTTGAATCCGCCGGGGCCAGCCTGTTCAGCTAGCCAGATCTCTGCCATCCCTCCAGTGGCAAGATGTCTTACCAACGTGTATTTTCCGAGAGTTCGGGTGGCTTCCATCCCGTCGAGAGCGCTAGAGTTCATGAGTATCGAACGCATAATAAAACTAAATCAGCGCCTAAACTCGTGCAAGAATAAGCACTCGAAGAACAGTAGTTTGTTCGTTTCCTGTTCCCAATCGGTATGACGATGTTCCGATACATAATCTTCATAAGTGCGGCCGCCCTAGTATTTACGGGCTGCTCTGGACCTTCGACGAAACAAGATTCAATTCCGGTTGAACAGTCGACGGTTGAGGCCAAGACACAACAATCGGATGCCAAAATCGCGGATTCGGGTTCTGAGACCATCGAACCGGTGCAAGATCAAGCTGCCAAAGCGACCGCTGAGGAGCCGGCAAAAACATCAAAAGTTGCCAATCGTCCCGCAGACCCTTTCGCAATGTTGGATGATTCCAAGACCCGAGGCGCCCGAGATTTGGTCATCGTGGCCGTCGGTGACGTGTCGCAGCCGGCCGAAAGCTGGGTTGAGCGTACAGATGCTCAAAAGGACAGCGTTTTCGACCCCACCCGCCATCTCATTACCGGCGACCTGAACTTCATGAACTTGGAGAGCCCAGTCACTGATCTAAAGCCCAACGCTAAAAAGACGTACGCCTTTACATCCCCACCTGGCCGTCTGGATTGGTACATGGGTGCCGGATTCAATATGTTCAGCCTGTCGAACAACCACATCGCCGATGCAGACCAACCCGGTATCGACGATACGATTCGTAATGTTGAAG
This sequence comes from bacterium, assembly GCA_030427705.1. GTDB lineage: Bacteria > Myxococcota_A > Bradymonadia > Bradymonadales > Bradymonadaceae > JAUIBR01. The sequence continues at coordinate 245,225 of JAUIBR010000002.1, forward strand.
AGTACGGCAAAAAGCATGGGATGCCCGTCTATCACGCAGGTGCGGGTCAGACCCCGGAAGATGGGCTCAAACCAACGTATATCAAGCCAGAAGGCAAAGACGTCACCGTTGCATTCATCGCCCTTGGGTTTTCGAAATCACCCAACGTCGGGAAGTTTTGGGACGAGGATTTGATCCCAACCATCAAGGAAGCGTCGACGAAGGCTGACATCGTTTACGTCAGTGTCCACGCGGGCAAAGAGTACGAGCACATTCCGCCAAAAGACCTTCAAAACCGATACCGGTCCTGGGTCGATGCTGGCGCTGACCTCGTCATCGGGCATCACACCCACTGCATTCAGCCGATGGAGCAGTATAAGGACGGGCTCATCTTCTATAGCCTTGGAAACTACGTCTTCTCATCGCGCACCGTCAGACACCGCAAGGTTGGTGCGAAGCTCTACGGCATGATGGCGCGAATCGTGATCAGCGACGGCGCGGTGTATGGCAGTCAAATTGTCCCGCTTTGGGTCAATAACTCTGAAGATTGGAAGCTCGAATCGGGTGAGGTCCTTCCCAACGCAAACTTCATTCCTCAAGTGCTCACCGGCCCATTCGCAGATGCGTGGTTCAACGACTTTGATGAATGGACCAAAAAAGCCGGCGCAACTCCTGTCGATCGTGTCGGCGACGTTGCGTTCTACCGAATGAAGCCGTACACCAGAGAAGTCGCTTTCGTTTGGTGAAAATTGGCTAACAAAGACTTCATCATCGTCGGCCATCGAGGCACTGGGAAATCATCGATGGGCCTGGCGCTTGCCGAGCGCGGCTGGGATGTCATCGATCTGGACTCTGAGATTGAAGAGTCGGTCGACCGCAGTTGCGAAGATATCATTGCAGAAGATGGTGAGGCGCGATTCCGCGCGCTTGAGCAGAACACGCTGGCTGAGATCATTGGAACGGCATCTGAGACACCACGGATCATCATCGTGGGTGCCGGCTGCAATCCGATTCCCGATGAACCCATCTGCATTTGGTTGCGCCGACCGGATTGGGAGAGCGCGGCGGCCACCGAACGCTCCCAGGTTTGGCCAGACCTTTCGATCGACGAAGAGCTAGAGCGAATGCGCTCAGAACGCAGTCCGATATACGCGGCAGCAGCGGATTTGGTTTTCAACCTGGAACGGGGAGCCGAGCTTGAGCATGCCGCGGTGCAGCTAGAGTCGCTCCTGAATTGGACGCTCACAACCGGGGACCTTTCGAAGCTCAGCTACATCGTCGTCCCCAGCCCCGAGCTTCTGCACCGTGCAGAATGCCGAGTTCGGCAACTTGGCATGGCGGGCTTGGAGATTCGAAGCGACATCTTCGACGCTGTCCCAAAAACTACTGTGCCTTTCATCGCAAGCCTCCGACACGACGATCCTTCATGGCTAAAGTCCGCGGGCGACGCTGCGATGTGGGATATCGATCTGGCCTATATCAACCAGGTCACGGCGAGTGGTGTTTTGGACGTGATGCCCCCAAGGCCCTTGATCTTGTCCTCTCATATGAACCACTCGCCCAAGGGTGTAGCGATCCTCGCTGACGCCCGGAACACGTTCCGCGAGGAGTTCCCGAAATGGGCTGAGAAGGTCATCATCAAGTATGCGCCGCACAATGTGACGTCGTTTGGGGAGATTGCGACGCTTCTAAACCAACGTGGCAAACTGGGTTTGGGCGGACCGCATATCCTCTTGCCGCAGGGTCGGCGTTGGGCTTGGCTGCGCCCAATCTTGGGCTTGCGGTCGAACTTTCTTAACTACGTCGGGCTCGGTGTCTCAACAAATCGTGGCGATGTTCAGACACTTCCCCCGTGGGACCTAAGAGACTGGTTGCCGCACCTTGGGCTCAACCGTGGGTCTCGGTTTGACGCGCTAATCGGCGATCCGGCTGACCACAGTCAGGGCGATATTTACCATCGTCGTGCCGCCGAAAGGGTGGGTTTGAACGTTGGTTACATTCGCGTTCAGGTTGATGTTGATGAGCTTGAGCATGCACTGGCGCTCTTGAAGCAGCTCGGTCTGTTTAATCTCAGCGTTACGTCGCCGCTTAAGATTCACGCGGCGGAAGTTGTCGACAACGACGCTCCGAAAGCCATCAACACCCTCACCTGGCGCGGCAACTCGTGGCACGGTTGGGATACAGACTCCGCGGGAATGCGCGCAGCACTCCAACGTTTGGAAGAGCGTGGCATCGCGCCCGGAACCATCGCAATCATTGGTCGTGGCGGCGTTAGTCCAGCACTTGTCCGCGTGATCGTGGAATCGGGCTGGACGCTGGCGTTCCATGCGGGAGCACGCCAGGGGTGGACGAGCGCGCCACACAGCGTTGACCTCGTCGTCAACGCCGCAGGCGACCGGGATGTGGTCTACCAGGGACCGCCAGAATCCGTGGCCTGGCTGGACCTGCATTACGTCGACGTCCGCGAACCTCCTGAGGTGCGAGTTCATCTCAATGGAGACACATTCTTCGTGGCGCAGGCAGATGCTCAGCGCCATATCTGGGGCTATCCCTTCGCAAAATAGGTACACCGATGCGCGGAAACTCATTCGGTCGGGCGCTGACGCTCACAACCTTTGGGGAATCGCATGGCGTCGCTCTGGGCGCGCTGATCGATGGCTGCCCCGCGGGTTTAGAATTCGACGTCGCAAAGCTAGAGGCGCAGCTCAACCGCCGCCGTCCTGGGCAGTCGGGCATTACAACGGCCCGGTCAGAATCCGATGCTCCGGAAATCTTGAGTGGGGTGTTTGAAGGCAAGACGTTGGGCACGCCAATTTGCGTGATCGTTCGAAACAAAGACGCACGAAGCAAGGACTACGATCCGAGCTATTTTCGCGCCGGACACGCCGATCGCGTCTGGGAAGACAAGTTTGGGCACCGCGACTATCGCGGAGGCGGTCGGGCATCCGGACGCGAGACATTAGCGCGCGTCATCGGAGGAACGGTCGCTGAGACTATCCTGCCCAACACGGTTTCAATCGTGGGTTTCACTCGGCAGATTGGGACCCATGTAGCCACCGACATCCCTGCAGTCCTCACCCGGGAGATCGTCGATGAACATTCGACGCGCTGCCCAGACCCAGTGGTCGCGGAGCTGATCGAAGCCGAACTATTGGCCTGCAAAGAGGCCGGTGACTCGCGCGGCGGCATCGTTGAACTATGGATCGATGGCGTTCCACGCGGTCTAGGAGAACCCGTCTTCAACAAAGCGAAAGCGTTACTTGGCGGCGCAATGATGAGCGTCGGGGCCGTCGTAGGTGTTGAGCTGGGCGAGGGTCACCTCGATGCCGCAGCAGGCGGCAAGTCGTTTCACTCCGGCGTCAGCGGCTCCGGCGAGGACGCCGGCATCAGCCCCGCCGCCAACGGTATCCAAGGCGGCATCACGAACGGCGAGCGAATTCGGCTCCGGGTGTTCTTTAAGCCAGCAAGTACCGTCGGGTCGATGGCAAAGGCGGGGCGTCATGATCCGTGCATCGTACCCCGCGCAATACCTGTACTTGAATCGATGGCGGCGCTTGTTTTGGCAGATCTCTATTTGCTCTCGAAACTCGATACGTTGTAGCTCTTGCAAATAGCCGTCGTTGGACGTTAACTAGTACTTCCCTTTCGAACCGGTACGACGTGGATTCGATTCTTCTAGCATGTGGTGACGTTGACCTTCTGCGCAAGATTGCTGGCGATCTGCCTGACGGTCAGTTCAAACCCATCGCAACAAAGAAAGGCGCGGGAATCATCGAGAAGATCCAGAACCGGAACATCCAGGTGGCGGTCGTTCACGACACGCTCTCGGATTGTGCCGGCGCGGATTTGTGCCAACAGCTCGTTGCTCAGATAAGCGGAATTCAGATTCTGTTTTTGACCAGCGGCAATGTGAATCAGCAGGGTCCATTCGCGAAGGCTCTGCGCTATCCCGTGCCCGGCCCGGTGTTTCGAAATGCGCTCAAATCCATCGCGCCTAGCGCCGATGACGGGCCCGATCTCGAACAGTGGAGAGCCTTCTACAATGAGATTAAAGAGAAGGTTGCGCTCCTTCCTGAGCAGTCCTACTGGCAGATGCTCGGACTAAAACAGGGCGCACCGCACCATATCATTGTGAAGGTGTTCGACGCGCTGAGCCTTCGATATCACCCGGATCGATACAACAGGCATCGCGATACCAAATGGGGCGCGGCCACGTACGAATTGGTGAATGAGCTCTACAAGACCTATACCGAAGCCTTCGCCATCCTGACCGACCGGAAACTCCTGGCGAAGTACCAAACCGCTCTGGCAAACGGCGAACTGCGACTCAGCCCCGAGGAGACCTCCGGGATGGACACTGGTCCGAAGGCGCTCGCCGACTACGCCGACACATCTCAAGGAAAGAAGTTTCTCAAGCTTGCCCAATCCGACATTGCAAGGCAGAACTGGTCTCAAGCTCTGCAGAACCTGAACTTCGCAGCGAGCATGGAACCTGATAATGCAGCGATCCAGAATGCGATTCAGGACGTGCAATCCAAGTTGTCTTCTTAGGGTCATCCTCTATCTATGGCCGACAAAAAGTCTGATCTGGTGCCACGACTCATCACAGCAGTCGTCGCGATCCCGATACTACTCTACATAATCTTCGCTGCTCCAAAGTGGATGTTCTTCCTCCTGCTTGTGTGGGCCGGCGGTACGTCTGTTTGGGAGTACTGCAACATCACCTTTGGTGAATCCAATAAGGGCGGCGTGGTACTGGCGACCCTATTGGGCGTGGGCACGTATTCCACCTTCTATTGGGCCCCGGAACATGGGCTCGGCGTGGCTTGTGGGTCCGTTGTGTTGGTGTTCCTGTACTTCCTGTTCAAGTACGGGGACCAAAAACAGGTCAGTCACGAGATTGGCTCCGCCATCACCGGCATCTTCTACGGGGCGGTTTTGCTGGGCACGCTGGCATTCATGAATCGAGACACCGGGTCGGCCGGTCCTATCTGGATTCTAATGACGCTCGCCATCGTCTGGCTTTCTGATACCGGGGCATACTTTTCGGGACGCGCGTTCGGGAAACGCAAACTGTACGAAGCCGTTAGCCCAAACAAATCTGTTGAAGGTGCAGTTGGTGGTTTCATCGTGTCCGTCGCGGGTGTGTACGGCATGAACCTCGGCTTCGCCGCTGCGGTTGGCGACGGCTACACGACACAACTGTTCGGCATCGAGTTCCTAACTGTCGATCTGGCTTGGAAGGAACTTTCCATCGGCACCATGCTGCTGATTGCCATTCCCGCGAACATTCTGGGACAGCTCGGTGATTTGGCGGAAAGCCTGATTAAGCGAGCACACGGCGTGAAAGACAGTGGGACTGTTATCTATGGTCACGGCGGAATTCTGGACCGAATCGACGCGTTGATTTTCGCATCGCCGTGGGTCTACTATTGCGTGACCTTCTTTGTCTAAGCTGAGGCTATGGGCCTAATCTACGCCATAATCCTTATCGGGGTGCTCATTTTCGTCCATGAGCTTGGCCACTTCCTGGTGGCGAAGTACTTCGACGTAAAAGTGCTCCGTTTCGCGATCGGATTCGGCCCAACCATCGTCAGCTACACAAGGGGCGAGACGGAGTACGCCTTGTGTGCGCTCCCGTTGGGCGGTTACGTGCAGATGCTCGGGGGTGACCTCGAATCTATTGAGCACCTCCCCAAGGAAGACCGTGAACGTGCTCTGATGAGCAAACCTATCTGGCAACGATCGCTCGTCGTTCTTGCTGGTCCAGTCTTCAATATCGTCCTTCCCGTCATCATCTACTTCGTCTTTGCGATGGGTGTCACCACGACGATTCCAAGCGTGGTCGGCGACGTTTTCGAGGGGATGCCTGCAGCATCCGCCGGACTGAAACCTGGCGACAAGATCGTCGAGATTGATGGCGAACCCATCGGTTATTGGTACGAGGTGATTGAGAACCTCACGACCGCGCCGGGACGCGAGGTGAAGCTGAAGCTCGAACGCGACGGCAAGATCGTCGAGACCTCGGTCACACCTCAGACCAAGACGGATACCGATTTTCTGGGGCTAAATGTCAGAACCTACGGTTTGACGGGCATTCACCCAGCTACCTATGGCCCCACGCTTGGCATCACCAACCCCGAGGGGCCCGCTGCGCAAGCGGGCCTTGAGCATTTCGACCGGGTGATCTCGATCGACGGGAAACATATTCGCCGCTTCGACCAGATCGAGTCAGCGATTCGCTCAAGCAACGGCACTGCCCTGAAAATGCAGGTCTTCCGACGTTCACCGATCTCGGTGGATTTCGGGCGATTCTATGCGCAGCACCCCATAGAAGTGACGGTCACCCCAACCAAAGTCGGCGATGAATGGACCATCGGCGTACACAACGCTGAGATGTTCGTGTCTCGTATTGAAGATGGCTCACCGTCTGCCAAAGCGGGACTCCAGATCGGAGATATGGTCACCAAGCTTGATGGCGTCCCGATCTCGAATTGGCGCTACCTCAATCGCCAAATCTCAAACGCGGTAAACACGAAGGTGGTCGAGGTCTCCGAAGAGACGGGAGCGCAGGCACCTGAAGTCGATGTTCCATTCGAGATCACCTATGTTCGCGATGGCAAAGAGCTCACCACGACCCTGACCCCCAAAGTCGTCAAACTTGAGCAACAAGACTTCTTCAAGCTCGACATCGGATGGGGGCACATCCCGGACCTCATCGAGCCAGATGAGGTGCCCTTCCCGTTCTTCAAACGTCTCGCCTACGCCGCCGAATACTCAGTCAGCCAGACTTGGGAGTTCTGCAAGATGCTGGTGCTTGGATTTGTGCGTATGGCACAAGGCCGGCTCAGCCTCGATAACGTTGGCGGCCCAATTATGATTGGTGAGCTGGCAGCACAGGCAGGCAAGGCCGGGTGGGACCGCTTTCTTCAGATGATGGCGCTGATCAGTATCAATCTTGGGGTTATCAATCTGCTTCCGATCCCAATCTTGGATGGTGGACAGTTGATGCTGTTCGCACTGGAAAAGCTAAAGCGTGGGCCGCTCAGCTTCCGGACTCGCCAGATTGCCGCCTATGTCGGTTTCACGATGATCCTGTTCCTTGTCGTGCTCGCGTTCAAAAACGATATCGAACGCCAGTGGGATGATATCGCGCAATGGGTCAACGAACTCTGATGTCGGCGTCTCCAAAAATCCTGGCGGTGGACACCTCGACCAAGATTCAAGTGTTGGGATTAACCATCGGAACGGCTCAAGTTGCCCGCGTTCAGCACAAGGTTCGGGTCGATCATTCAAACACGTTGCTGTCGAATATCAACGCAATGCTGTCGCAGCATGGCCTGAAGGTCCAAGATCTGGACCTCGTCGCATGTGGATTGGGGCCGGGGAGCTTCACCGGACTTCGCGTGGGCATGGCAAACGCCAAGGCAATCGCACGTGCCGCGGACGCTCCGATTGTGGGTGTCTCATCACTCGCGGCCATCGCTCGCCCGGTCGCTGCGTTGCACGATGGGACCATTGTTTCCGGAATTGACGCGCGTCGCGGAGAAGTGTTTGCCGTCGCTTTCGATAACGAAATGCAGCCACTCGACGATGAAGTCGCCTACACGCCGGACGAACTGCACCAAATGATCGAAGCGCTCGCTGAGACAACCAACGTCAAGTTGGTCGGCAATGGGTTTCGCGCTCATGATTCGCTTCAAAATTGGGCGGGCAACGTTGAGCTACTGGATCCCGCTTGGGATTGGCCGTCGCCCTACTCTATCGCGATGATGGCCAAGAATCGGCTTGAGGAGTCAGGCCCAGATGACTTGGTCAGCCTCGAGCCGAATTACATTCGGCCAAGCGACGCTGAAATCTCTTGGAAAAAGAAGTCGTCCTAAGCTGGGTCAATTAGCGCCCTGAGTGCAGCGATGACTTCAGCAGAGCGCGCATCATCCAACGGACCACCTTCAAGCTCTTCGATATAGAAGGTGTCGACGACCTGGTCGCCCTCGGAGTCGATGAACGACTGGTGAATGTTCACGCCCTCGCCCTGCAATCCCGAAGTGATATCGAACAATAGACCGGGCCGGTCGCCAGTTCTCACTTCCAAGATCGTATGTTCCTTTGTCTCGTCAACGACACGAATCTTCGTGGCAACCGCTGGACGTGCACGAGGAGGCAAGCGTTGTTCTTGGCGCTTGGTTTCGAGAATCTGTCGAACATCCGAGGTACCGGCCAGAACGTCGGTCAACAGCTGCCTCGTGCTATCCAGACGTCGTTCGTCGTCAACAGCCCGCCCTGCCCTTGTGATTCTGAAGATATCGAACGTCCGACCATCGTTGGTCGAAATGATCTGCCCCGAAAGGATGTCCATGCCACTGGCGGATAGCGCGCCCGAGATGCTTGCCAAGAGGCCGGGCTGGTCGTCGGTGGCAACAATGACTTCGGTAGATTTGGTCTGAGAATCCGAGGAGAAACTAACGACTGTCCCACCATCGCGTTTTGCCTGCGCGTAGATAGCCGCGTAGCGGTGCAAGTCGGGATCGCTCAGCCCGCGTAGCAGTCCATCAGGCATGTCTGACACGAACTCGCTCGCAAACTCGGATTCGCCGAGTAGGTTGAGGAATTTGTCGGATGAAACCTCGACGGCCTTTCCTTGAATCTCCGCCAATACGCGAAGATACAGCTCGTTTAGTAGCGATGCGGTCCAGTCTGTCATCACATCATCACCCACCGTGAACGCATCACAGAAGGTCAGGCACAACAACAGGTCGAGCCGCTCCTTTGAGCCCACTGTCTGCGCAATCTCTCGAATCAGGTCGACATCCGAAATGTCGCGGCGTCGCGCGGTTTGGCTGAGCGTGAGGTGCTCAAGAACCAAGAACCTCAGGGTGTCGGTTTGGCTTTCCGACAGACCAAGCCTTGGGCCGACATCGACCATCATTGCTGCGCCTTTCGCGCTGTGCCCCCCGCCACGGTTCTTTCCGATGTCGTGGAACAAACATGACAGCAGGAAGACGGTGGCGTCGCTTATCTCGGCCGCGACGTGCTGTACCCAAGGCCAACGGTTACTCAAGGATTCGGTTGACGATCGAAGGAGCGCGCGCCCCGCCTCCAAGCATCGCACGCTGTGAACATCGGTCGTGTAGACGTGGTAAACGTCGTGTTGCATGTGGCAGATGAGCGGCGAGAACTCGGGCACGATTCGGGCGAGTACGCCGAGGTCTAGAAGTCGAGTCGAGGTCCGTGAAGTGATGTTCACGTCAGTCAGAACCTCGGCGAGACCGCTGCCAACGCCAGATTCACCAAGAATTGTATCGTCCCAGTTTACGACGGAGGTCGCGATGGACTTCTCGAGTTCTGGCTCAAGCAGAACGGAGTGCTCGCTCGCCAATCGTAGTGCCTCAAACACTTGCTCGGGCTTCATCGGATTGGTTGTCGCGTCTAGCGAGATAAGGCTCTCATCGACGCGAAAACACGTGCCTACCGAGATAAAAGGCGTCGTTCGCTGTCCCCACATGCGCAGGTTTCGTTCGGTCAATTGCCATAGTGATTTGGCGAACTGGTAGTGCTCCTGCATCAGCAGTTCTACATCGCCATCATCGCGCAGTTGGTGAGCAATCGCCTCTTGATCGTCGAAATGCATCCGGTCGTTGCGCCGACCGTGGCGCACATGCAGACGTTGGCGAATATTGTATAACCAGGACAGCGCGGCCTCGAGGCGTGCGCGGTCCACTTCAGCCCAGCCGACGTTTGGAATCTCGTTCAGAAGTGGGTCAGTGTCGAAACACACGTCTGCTGCCCATCGCAAAGATTGGGCATCGCGAAGGCCTCCCAGTCCACTCTTGATATCGGGCTCCAAGCGGTAAACCGTTTTTCCGAACCGGTCGCGGCGGGTCCGAAAGCCCTCGAACAACTGGACGACAAAGTCCAAGCCCATATCGCTACCCCGCAACAGACGAATGGCTGAGGCGCGAAGTTCGTCGGTGTCAGCGTCTTGGAGCGGGCGGACATCCAGGTACGAGATTGCCGTACGCACGTCCTTTTGAATCTCGTCTTTAAACTGC
>JAUIBR010000003.1 GCA_030427705.1 bacterium
CGGGGGGAGGGCTGAACGCTTCGCTGGCGTCGCTCGGCTTTGCCTCGCTGGCGTCGCTCGGCTTTGCCTCGCTGGCGTCGCTTACGCTGGGGGCGCTCGGCTTTGCTTCGCTCGCCTCGCTGGGGGCGCTTGGCTTTGCTTCGCTCGCCTCGCTGGGGGCGCTCGGCTTTGCTTCGCTCGCCTCGCTGGGGGCGCTTGGCTTTGCTTCGCTCGCCTCGCCGGGGGCGCTTGGCTTTGCTTCGCTCGCCTCGCCGGGGGCGCTTGGCTTTGCTTCGCTCGCCTCGCTGGGGGCGCTTGGCTTTGCTTCGCTCGCCTCGCTGGGGGCGCTCGGCTTTGCTTCGCTCGCCTCGCCGGGGGCGCTTGGCTTTGCTTCGCTCGCCTCGCCGGGGGCGCTTGGCTTTGCTTCGCTCGCCTCGCCGGGGGCGCTTGGCTTTGCTTCGCTCGCCTCGCTGGGGGCACTCGGCTTTGCTTCGCTCGCCTCGCTGGGAGATTGACCGGGGTCGGATTCGTTATCGTCTTCAGACGACGGTTCCTTGGTTGGTGACGCGGATGTTTCACGTGCGGTGGCTTGTGGGACCGCCACAACAGTTGGCAACTCCACCGGCGGGAGGTCGCTGTCGAACGACTCCTCGAGCGCTGCCAAACGCGACACGATGGTACCGAAACCAACCATCGGTTCCAGGTGCGATAGCCGCAACAAGGCCATCTCAAGCACCATCTTCGGGAACGAGCTGCGCGCCATCTCCTGCGTACAAGAGGACAAGATACTGAACCCTCGGTGAAGAACCGTGGGTTCGGTCGCCGCGACTTGTGCACGCGCGGCTTCGATTTCCGACGACGTGAGGTCGGTAACGCGTTCGGCATCATCAACCACAGCAATAACCATCAGGTTACGGAAGTGCCGCACCAGCTCTTTGGAAAACTGCTGAAGGTCATACCCATAGTTATTCACCTCATCGAGCGCGAGCAGCGCCCTCGACGGATTATGGGCCAGCACAGCCTCGCTAATCTCAAATAGATGTTTGCGGTTGGCGACGCCCAGAATCTCGTTCACTTGTGATTCGGAAATCGTGGTGCCCGCAAAGCTGATGACCTGGTCCAGAAGACTCAGCGCATCGCGCATCCCGCCCGCGGCTTGCCGAGCAATCACCTGCAGGGCCGCTCGTTCCGCGGTGATATTCTCAAGACCGCATAGCTTCTCGAGATAGTCGACGATGTCGTTTAGGCCAATTCGCTTAAAATCGTAGCGCTGACACCGACTCAAAATCGTGACCGGAATCTTCTGCGGTTCTGTCGTCGCGAAGATGAACTTCGCATGTGGAGGTGGCTCTTCGAGGGTCTTCAACAGTGCGTTGAAGGCCTCGGTCGTGAGCATGTGGACTTCGTCGATGATGTAGATCTTGTAGCGTGCACGGCTCGGGGCGTAGCGCACACTCTCGCGTAGTTCGCGAATCTCATTGATGCCGCGGTTGGAGGCGCCGTCGATCTCGAATACATCGACTGACTGACCGTTTGTAATTGCCTCGCACGAATCGCAGGTCCCACAAGGCGTGGTCGTTGGGCCGTCGAAGCTCTCACAGTTCATCGCCTTGGCCAAAATACGCGCCGTAGACGTCTTGCCGACCCCGCGAGCTCCTGTGAACAGGAACGCGTGGTGAACACGGTTCTGCTCAATCGCGTTCTTCAGCGTACGGGCAACATGATTTTGCCCAACAACATCTTCGAATTGTGTCGGCCGCCATTTTCGGGCGAGCACCAAATAGGACATGACGATTTTCGCGGTCAAAGTAGGTCCGGAAACCCTACCAAATCGTGTGCGAGTGACAAAGGCAAGATGCGGTTTAAAGCACCTTCGGGAGGGCATGGGCGAGCGCCCAATAATCGCCAATATCGTTGTAGATCTGGGCTGACAGACGGATCAATCGCTTTGGCGGTTTTGGCCAGGGAATGATGGGAACCTCGATATGGTGGTTCTCAAGCAGATCTGTCTGGGCGGGATCCAGATACAATGGCGTATCGTGCTTCTTGGGCCCGCCGTCCGGCAGGGGAATCGACGCGAGTGAGCCCACCATCTCTTCTGGACATGGTGGTTCGACTCCAAGCGCGTCCGCAACGATGTCACGGCCTTGCAGCACCATTGCGTGATTGTGGGCGCGAAGTTCTTCCCACCCACCGGGCAATAAGTTGCCCATGAATTCTATTGCGCGCGGCACGGCAAGCATCGCGGTCACGTCGCTCGTGCCCACCCATTCGAACTCTTTACGAAAACGCTCTTCCGGTGTTTGCACAGGAGCGTTCGCCCCGTGGCTAATCACGAGTGGCCGAATCTGCGTGCGCTTGGCCGGGTCCACATACAGAAACGCAACGCTTTTGGGTGCGCATACCCATTTGTGGCAGTTACCGGTGTAGTACGTCGGTTGGAGCGCTTTCAGATCGAGCGGCAACATCCCCGGAGCATGCGCGCCATCCACCAGAACATCGATGCCCCTCGCCTTCGCTTCCCGGATGATCTCTCCCACAGGAAACACAAGCCCGGTCTGGCTCACGACGTGGTCCACCAAGACCAACTTCGTTCTTTCAGTCATCGCGGCCACAAACGCCGCGACGACCGTCTCAGGCCCGTCGATTGGATAGGGTACGACCGCTTCTACCACCGTGGCACCCGCTCGCTCTGCAACGAACTCCAGAGCGTTTCGGGATGCGTTGTACTCCTGCGTAGCGACGATGAGTTCATCACCAGGGGCGAACTCCAAGCTACGCAGCACCGTGTTCACACCGGTCGTGGCGTTGTTCACCCACGCGAGGTCTTCGGGGTCCGCGCCTACGAATTGACCGAGCGCGGTTCGAGCGTCGTTTGCCAACTCCCCAATATCACGTACATAGAAACGGACCGGTTGGGCCTCCATGCGGTCGGCCATCGTCCGTTGATATTCCAGAACCGCTTTGGGGCATGCGCCAAACGAACCGTGGTTCAAGAAGTGGATGTCATCCAGACCCCAATGAACCTTGAACGATTGATGCACTACTGGTTCTGCCACCAGTTGCGGAACTCATCGAACTCGATGGTGCCGTTGCCGTCGGCATCAATGGTTTCAAAACCAATGGCCGCCTCTTCGTCCGACATTCCTGCACCCAACGCACCCAACAGGCGCTTAAACTCGTCGATATCGATGATTCCGTTTTGGTCGACATCGAAGAAATCAAAGAGCTCACGCAATTCTTGACTATCCATCTCTTCCTCCATGAAAGGGCCATAGAACGGTATCACGATAGATTTGTGTTGCCACCTGCCAACGAAACATCGTAGAACCGCATCACTTCTAGGATAAACCCACGCAAGTTTGGGGGAAAAATGAGATTCTTGATCGCCGCTGCGGTGGCATTTTTTGCGTTTATGCCCGTGGCATTTGCCGACACGAGTGCGACGCCAGAGTTCGGTTATGGCGCTCTTCTGTTGCGGATGGTCATTGGCTTGGGCGCAGTTTGCCTGATCGCCGTCCTGGCCCTCAAGTATGGGTTGGCGCGTTTCGCCCCGGCAGCAAACGACTCCGGTAAACTCGAGGTCATCGACCGGCTCTCTCTTGAGCCGCGCCGAAGTATTGTCGTCGTTCGGGTAGCGGGTCAGGCTGTCGTTGTCGGTATGAGTGACGCAGGAATGCAGACGCTCGCGCAGATGCCGCTGAGTGAGTTTGAGGACGAACCTCCGAAAATGTTTCATGTGAAACATTCCACCGAATCGGAGGCGGCCTAGATGGAAAGCCCAATCACCATGGTCCTGCTTCTGGCTGGGCTCGCGCTCCTTCCGTTCTTCCTGATTATGGTCACCAGTTTCGTGAAAATCGCAGTGGTACTGTCGATTTTGCGGACCGCCATCGGTGTCCAGCAAGCGCCGCCAAACCAGGTTATCACCGGACTTGCGTTGGTACTGAGCATCTACGTGATGGCGCCTGTCGGGATGGAAGCCTACCAGGCGATGTCGCCCACGCTGACCGAGATCGAAGCGGGTTCGTTTGAACCAAGTTTGAGCAACTACCAGGAGCTCGCAGCAACGGCGGCCCAGCCGTTGAAGGCATTCCTTGTGAAACACTCGGACGACGCCGAGCGGGGTATGCTCTACGAAATGTCGCTCGAGATGCATGGCGACATCATGGAAATAACCGATACCGACCTCCTTGTGGTTATCCCATCTTTCGTGATGACCGAGCTGAAGGAGGCGTTTGTCGTGGGTTTCCTGCTCTTCGTGCCCTTCATTGTCGTGGACCTCGTGGTCGCAAACGTGCTCTTGAGCTTGGGCATGCACATGCTCAGCCCCACCACCATCAGCTTGCCATTTAAGCTGCTGCTCTTTGTGCTTGTCGACGGCTGGTACCTGGTCGTGAAAGGTCTTCTGTTGGGGTACGCGTAATGCAGGACATTCTGATTCAGATTGCCCGTGAGGGCCTTTTGTTGGTGCTGGTCGTCTCGGCGCCGCCCGTGCTTGCCAGCATGGTCATCGGTCTTGCGATTAGCGTGCTGCAAGCCACTACACAGATTCAGGAACAGACACTGACGTTCGTGCCCAAGATTGTGGGAGTCGTCTTAAGCTTAGTCGTGGCTGGGCCTTGGATTGGCGCGCAATTGATTCGCTTTACACGTGTCGTCTTCGAGAGCATCCCACAGGTGATGTAGTGAATGTCTACGCCGACATATTCACAGCCCTGGAGGCATTCACCGTCTTGTTTGGGCTGTTAACGGTTCGCTTTGGCGTGCTTGTTCAAATGGTGCCATTTCTTGGCGGTAAAGCCACTCCGCAGCCCGTCAAGCTGGCCATCGCGCTCGCCCTATCGCTGATTGTGCTTCCGTCCGTGTGGTCGACCTATCTGGCAAATCCTCCCGGACCCACGCTGATCGCTGTGTACGCTATGAAGGAGGCGCTCATAGGCCTGACGCTTGGCTTTGTGACCGCTCTGGTATTTGATGCAGTGCGGATTGCGGGCCAGATCATCGACACCGCCCGCGGCCAGAATCTGGCAACCGCGCTTGTGCCGCAACTACCCGACCGTGTGAGTATCACTGCCGTTCTGTACTACCAGCTCGCTGTCGTCATCTTCCTGCTTAGTGGTGGTCATCTGCTGTTCTACTCCGCCCTCGTCGACACCTTCCAAGCCTTTCCGCTGCTTGGTTTTCCCGAGTTTCAGACGGAGGCCATGATGATGGTGATTGTACGTTGGTTCGGTGACTCGATGCTTTTCGCCGTTCAACTGGCAATACCAGTTATCGCTGCGATTCTGCTCGCTGACATGGTGCTTGCTCTTATCAATAAAGCCGCGCCGCAGATTCAAGTCTTCTTCTTGGGAATGCCCGCAAAAGCCATGTTGGGAATCTTGGTTGTGCTTCTCACATTGTCGGCGGCGATCGAAACCTTCTGGTTAGACACCGCATTGAGTGAAATTGGTCAAATCCCAGACCTGCTTCTGGGGGTCCAATGAGCGGGGAGAAGACCGAACAAGCAACTCCAAAGCGCCGTAGGAAAGCGAAAAACGACGGAAAAGTCGCCAAAAGTGCTGATTTTACTGGGGTTATTGTCACTATCTCAGTCGCCGGGGCGCTGGTATTCGCCGCCGCCCCTGCGATCACAAAACTATTGGATCTCTTTCGCCTGATTCTACAAAAAGTTGGCGAACAACCAACGGCCTCGGAACTCCCAAGCTATTTAAATATAGGCCTTTTTACAGCTGCCACCGCCCTGGGTCCTATCCTGGCGGTCGCGTTCATTATCGCCGCGTTTGTCACTTATACACAAATTGGACCTGTATTTACTGTTAAGCCCCTGGTCCCTGATGCAAACCGTTTGAACCCTGCCGAGGGATTGAAACGAATGTTCTCAAAGGACCGGCTGGTCGACCTCCTGAAGAACTCGATTCGGCTGATCTTGATCGGAGCCGTCGCGTACATTCTCTACTTGGATGCGTTCCCCGCGATCATTTCGATGACCGGCCGATCGGTCCCGACATCGATTGCCGCCGGAATGGCGATCTTCACGGATTTAGGTTGGTCGCTTTTGGGAGTTTTACTCGTGTTTGGGGTAGTCGACCTGCTGTGGCAGCGTCACTCCTTTGAGAAGTCCATCATGATGTCCAAGCAGGAAGTGAAGGACGAATACAAAGAGAGCGAGGGCGACCCGATGCTCAAGGGCAAACGACGGCAGATGCACAAGCAGATGCTGCGAGAAGCCGAAGTGTCGGCGGTTCGCCAGGCGGATGCCCTGGTTGTTAATCCGACACATGTCGCGGTGGGCCTGCGTTACGATGCAACCTCCCGTGGCGCTCCCTACATTGTTGCGCGAGGACGAGGTGACCTAGCCCAACGCCTGCGAGAGGAGGCCGAGCGTTGGAACGTTCCTATCATTCAAAACGTGCCGCTCGCCCGAGCGTTGGTGGACTTAGAATTGGAAGAAGAGATCCCCGAAGACCTCTACGAGGCCGTGGCTGAGGTCCTGAAGTTCGTCTATTCGCTGCGAAAGGAAGAGTAAGTGGAACCAGAAACAATCGACAATCTACTGGCCCTTGCCGCGCGCACCATCAATGCCGGGAACTACGATGACGCTCAGGCGGTCCTAGAGGGCCTCCTAACATTGGTGAATCACGGCGAGGCCTGGATGGGGCTAGCGACGATCGCGCGCAAGCAGGGGCAGTCAGAAATGGCCCTCGAGTATCTGAATCAAGCTCATCAGGCATCTCCCCATTCAATGCTCATTCGAATGGCGCTCGCTGAAGCGCTTGTATCTAAGGGCGAAAAGACCGCGGCCCACCAACACCTCACCGTGCTGCGACACCACGCTGACTACAAACAGAAGGCAGAAGCACTACTAGATCGGTGAGCGAAAGCGAACCAAATCGGTGAGCGAAAGCGAACCAAATCGGTGAGCGCAAGCGAACCAAATCGGTGAGCGAAAGCGAACCAAATCGGTGAGCAAAAGCGAACCAAATCGGTGAGCGAAAGCGAACCAAATCGGTGAGCGCAGCGAACCAAATCGGTGAGCGAAAGCGAACCAAATCGGTGAGCGCAAGCGAACCAAATCGGTGAGGCGAAGCCGAACCCCTAGTTCGAACGTAAGTCGATGCGATAGATTCGTTTGTCATCGCCCACGGACACTACCAAGATCATTGGGGCGCCGGTCGATTCTTTGTCGATCTCAAAGACGTGCGCACGGTCCTGAATTTTGCGGTACTCAAGGCCGGATTTGTAGCGACCGGTTTTGTCAGATGTGAAGAAAGCGTGTTCGGCTCTTTCGTCCGGTGTGAATCGCTCATTCTTACCAATAATCGTGAATTTCGCGGGATCTAGCTGCACAAACTCACGCTTCATATTGCGTACTTGATAGTCAACAATGACAAAATCTGTCACCTTTTTAGAGTCCCATCGCTCGCGCCCGCGACCTACAAAATCCTCACGACGATAGCCGAGGATTTTGAATTCCATATCCCCGAGTCTGTACTTCTTCTTAAGGCGAGACATTTGTCCCTGTCTCTCGACGATCTGGTAGACGGTTTCCACGTCATCCTTGCTGTGGAGATACAGCAACGACATTCCCTTTGACCCTGTCGACAACAGCGTCACGTAGGAATCCAGGTTCCACAATTCGGACGCGATTTTGGTATGTTTCTCTTTCAGCGGAATTCGCCGACTCTCGTTGATCTTTCGAAGGCTCGCGATCGCTTGGTCGAATTCGCCCTGGTCTTCAAAATCAAACGCGTTTGAGACCATGAAGATCCGCTCATTTCGCGTGTGAACGGTGAATTGCCCGACGTCCCCAAGCTCCATGCCTTTGTAGTTTGAGCACTTCCACGCAACGAACTCATCATCGACCGGGTTGTTGAACCAACCGGTCGGACATTCGGGAAGCTGCTTGGCAGACTTCAACTCGACATCATGCCACTTCGAGAAATCGCCTTCCCATTTCAGGGCCTCAAGCTCTTCGAGCTCAGGGATAGCAACGCCTTCATCGACCTCTTCCACCGCGGCATCGACCATCCCGGCATCCACCTCCGCTGGCGGGTCATCCTTACAGCCCGTCGCGATGATAGAAGCTAGAATGGCGATTTGAATCCTGCGTGTCATAAGAACGATCCTACAACTGATACGGCGTTTGCCCAAGTTCTGACCGAACGCAGCGGCTGACATTGACATGAGCCGAGCAGCGGCGATAGCGTATCGGGTCTCAACTGCGGAGTAGTCGCATGGCCGAGAAAGTAAGTGTTTATGAGGTGGGACCAAGGGACGGACTACAAAACGAGTCCATTATTTTGCCCGCCGAAACACGTATCGAGCTTGTGCGTCGACTGACGAAGTCAGGGCTAAAGAACATCGAGATCGGCAGCTTTGTACATCCCAAGTGGGTGCCGCAGATGGCGGATACAGACGCCGTTGCTCGTGATCTCGACCACACCTCTGACATGGCTTACTGGGCGCTTGTCCCAAACGCTAAAGGTCTCACGCGCGCAATCGAGGCGGGCGTCACCCACGTCGCGGTCTTCATGTCTTCGAGCGAGACCCACAACCAACGCAACGTCAACCGCTCCATCGCAGAGTCACTCGAAGGACTGTCCGAGGTCATCACCGCCGCGACCAGCCAGGGCTGCACCGTACGCGCGTACATCTCGACAGTTTTCGGCTGTCCATACGAAGGCGATGTCGATTTCGACCGCGTCTTGGAGATTGGAGACAAGCTGCTTGAGTACGGCGCATTCCAGATATCACTTGGCGATACCACAGGCATGGGACAGCCCATCCAGGTGGGCGAAAACTCCAAGCGTGCTGTGGAACAGTGGGGTGTCGACAAGGTGGCCATTCACCTGCACGACACACAGGGGCTTGGTCAAACCAACGCGTTCGCCGCATACCTAGAAGGTGTGCGCAACTTCGACAGTTCCGTCGGTGGACTTGGTGGCTGCCCATACGCACCAGGCGCACCCGGCAATCTGGGCACAGAAGATCTGCTCAACCTGCTTCACAGCATCGGTGCAGATACTGGCGTGGACGCCACTGAGATCGCGAAAACCTCAGAATGGTTGCGGTCGTCGATCGGCTTCAATATCAAGAGCCGAATCCAGCTCTAGCATTCAGAATGAATTGAGTAGGTCGGGGAGAATCGCGGCCATCCCCATCATACCGGCGTCCTTTGAGACGGCGCCGTTTGCGCCTAGCTCGGACGCCTTTGCATCGATCTCGTCCTGACTGATGCCAGACACCAAGATGATTGGGGCTTCTACACCGAGCTCTCGCAGGCTTTTGACTGGGTCGGCATCGTGCGGCATGTCTGGCATGTTCAGATCGCTCAGAATCGCGTGTGGTTTCGTGCCGTCGATGGTTGATTTCACGGCCGAAAACTCAGTGCATGTGCGGGTCGCAAAACCCGCTTGGCTGCAGACCATATCGAGCATCGAGACGATAAGCTCACTGTCATCAACGATTAGAATGTAGCTCACGCGCCCTCCAAGAGTTCGGACACAATGCCGCGTAGAATCTCGGCTGGGACGTCGCCCTTGATGAGATAGCGATCGACATTTGCCGCATTGGCTCGAGCGCGATCCTCATCCTTGTCACGCGAAGTTAGGATCACAAAGAGCGTGTCTTTCAGATCGTTGTCCGCCCGGACCGCTTCAAGTAGCTCAAAGCCGTTCATGCTGGGCATCTCGACATCGCTGATAATCAGGTCGAAGCGTTTGCGCTTCAGTTTGTGCAGCGCGTCCTGACCATCGTGCGCCAACGTGATTTCGTTCGAGCCTTCTGACAGCACAAATGCGATGGACGCGGCGATGGTCTCGGTATCTTCGACAATCAGAAGCTGTCGGGGTTCATCGACCGCATCGTTCTGAGCAGGAACATACGGCGCGTCGGCAAGGAGCTCGTTTACGCGTGCGATAAGCTCGCCGCCACCGATAGAGCCCTTAACGATATAGTCGTCTGCGCCAGCAATCATGCCCTCGGAACGACCTTCTTTGGTGTCCAATTGCGTCAGCAAAATGACCGGGATGTCTTTCAAGACCTCATCTGAGCGGAGCTCACGCACAAGATCGAAGCCGTCCATCCCCGGCATCGAAACATCGCTCACGACTAGCGAATACGCGTTGTCGCGCAACATATCGAGCGCGCTAGGCGCATCGTGTGCAAGGTCGACTGGAATATCGAGCTCGGACAAAACGAAACCGATGCTCGCCGCGATCGTTTCCATATCGTCAACGACCAGAATACGTTGCTCCAACTGCTTCGTGATAACCGCAGGATGCGTTGCTGTATCGCGATCGGATTGGTCAGGGATGACCTGATGCTGCTTGAGATCCTCAAGCAGGTCCTCCACCAACGCATCGACAAATTCGTCGTCTTCGATGGCCGATTTCAGCACTGCGAAGCTACGAAGCAATGGTTTGACCGGCCAATCCTTATCGTCCTCGCGATGTTTGAGCGACAGGATCAAATCTTCCATCGCGCCTGACAGCGACGATACAGGCTTCAAACCCAACATCGCCGCACCGCCCTTAATCGCGTGCAGATGCTGTGCACTCTGTTGGATTGCGGCTTGATGGTCGCCATCATTGAAGATGCCCATCATCGAGATCGATAAGCCCGCCAACCGCTTCTGCGCTTCAAGCTTGAAGCCTTCGATGAACTGTTCCAGACCGCGGCTTTTGTTGATGGTCGTGCCAACCGGTCGGGTCTCGACCATAAGGTCTGCCAGGGCCTCAAGTCCGGTCACAAGCAACTCTACTCGTGCCGTATCAAGGTCGTTTTCCTTTCGGTCCCCAAGGTCTTTCGACAGTTGTTCGAGCCCTTCGGCGATCGTTGCAAATCCACCGGACGCGATATCGGAGTCCTGGGCGAGCTCAGCAAAACGCGAGACGACCTCGGCGATTTCCTGCTTTAGCCCCTGATTTGCGTCGTTTTCAGACATCGTCGTTTGTCGTCGGAAATTGGTCGCTGCGAACGGTCAGACCATACAGCGATTTGGTTGTGCAGAACAATCAGAACTCCGCTAACCAATTGCCTAATTCATTCCAAAACACATCACGGTGTTCAAGCACCGCGAAATGGCCGCCCTCGAGCTCGTGGATTTTTCCGTTGTCGGTAGCGGCGGCAAATTCGCGAGCAGCCAAGATGGGCGACATCTTGTCGTCCTTGCCATGGAAGACGATGAAGCGTTTGCCCCCAGGCTTGGACTTCTTCGCGGCCCCGGCGATCAACAGTACGCCGTCGACCTCACCCGAGAACTGACGCGCCAAAATGGATGCGCCCACCGCGCCATTTGAGATACCGCCGATGACGACGGTTCCGATCTTCTCGTCGCGCAACATCTTGAACACACGACCGACGATCTTGCGCCCGACATTGCTAGACCAATCCGCATTCTTATCGAGCGTTGGGCAATAGACACGAAACCCCAGACGGTTGGCTTCGCGTGCGGCCATCCAACATGGCATCGCCCAGTTGCCGCCATAACCATGCAAAAATATGACAGCTTTCCCTTTGAACTCGTCGGGTTCGAAAACCAGGATATCAAAGGACTTGCGATCTGGAACCGCATCGCGGCTGCGCAGCATGGGGGAGGGCGATGCAAAATGCGAAATGAACATCTTGTTATAGGTCGACGACATGGGGCCGACGATCGGTCCCTCTTCACCCTTCTTGCTGAAATAACCCATCAGCCCCAGAACCCGCGCACCCACAACGGCGAGGTCCTGTTCAGGCAAAAGATGAAGCGTGGAGATTGGGGCAGGGCTCTCGGAATTGCGGATGTAGACGTTCGTCGTGCTATTCGCTGCCACGTGGTGCACACCCAGAATCGCGAGCGCAACCACGACAGCCACAACCGAATAAGCAGGGCCCGTTTTTCCGCGCGAGCCCAGAACGAAACCCAACCAACACAAAAAGCCACAGGCGATAATCGCCCATCCGAACGCCGATGGGCCGGCGCTACCCCAGAGGATTGCGGCCGGAAAATATGCCAGTCCAATCGCAAACGAGATCAGCCCGGACAAGCGATGTGTCGCGGGAACTTCTTCATTCTCTGTCATGAAAACTCCTAACCCCAAAATACGCGATCAGCGCGTGGTTGGCGACGCAAAACAAAAAGGCAGACCCGAGGGTCTGCCTTTCTGCTGTCTACATAGGTTATTAGCTTCTACCGATTCCGTGTCACACTTGCCGAAGTCACCACGCCACCACAAAGAGCAACACCCAGCACTCTATATTGGGTGACCCGACAAGCGCGCCACGGTTTCGATGTTTGGATAGTGCCGACCGCGAGCTGACAAATCGACTGAAAGAACCTGAAAGAACCTGAAAGCAGCCAGCGCGAAGCGCGACGCCAGCGCGAAGCGCGACACCAGCCGAAGGCGACGCCAGCGCAAAGCGCGACGCCATGTCTAAGGCGTCTAAGACGCCTTAGACAGTTCTGGGTCCCAGATGATCGCGACGTCGGGGCTCAAGAAATAGCCTTCGTCGGATGTCTGGAGGATGTCACCCAGACCCGCATTTCGAAGGGTTCGGATCGCGGTATAAACCCGGGACGCGCCCGCTTCATATTGGATGATTTCGCCTGGCCAACCGAGCTCCAGCACATCTTCCAAGCTCAACGCATGACCAGGGTTTTCATCGCGGGCTTTCGCCAGACCCACCAATACTCCACGCAATGCGCCACGCCGTGCGAAGTCCACAACGGCTTGCCCTGGTGGAACAAAGTAGCGGCCTTCAGGATGGATCCGCAGCGAGTTTGCTGCCGCTGCAGGGAATCGCTCGTCCAACATCGCCAACAACACCGGCGCGACGTGCATCGCAGGCCAAGCTAACATCGATTCTGGTGCTGACCTCTGCATGAGTGCGTCGAGCCCTTTACGCGCCTCAAAGGCATGCGTCGATGCGTTCGCAACATCGCTTGTCGCCTGCACCATCTCGTTGATGACTTCGCGAAGCTGATCCGTCCAAGGTTCACCGGTCATCGTAAGGGTCTCTGGCAATCCACCGCTCCAAGCATCGATCAATGCCGCCAACGTCTGGATCACAAGTCGCCAATCCTCAGGGATGTTTGCATCGCCATCGAGGCGACGAGCCTGATGCC
Organism: bacterium; assembly: GCA_030427705.1. Classification (GTDB taxonomy): domain Bacteria; phylum Myxococcota_A; class Bradymonadia; order Bradymonadales; family Bradymonadaceae; genus JAUIBR01. The sequence continues at coordinate 13,094 of JAUIBR010000003.1, forward strand.
GCGCCATCGGGAACGAGCCGAACTTCATGTCGAATAACATCAACATGTTGCGGGCCATCAACTCTTCACGAATCGAACCACTGGTGTTCGCAAGGTCCGCCGCTTTGACCAGATAGGTTCGGTCTTCATGCGAATCACGAAGGCTGCCCAAGCCGATCTGAGCATCCAATCGCACAGACAATTGCCCGTACTCTTTGGCGGTCTGCGACGCGCGTCGATAGAACTCTCGGGCAGGATCTGGACGGCCTTGAGCTGCGTTTGCATGACCCAATTGAACCAGCGTGTGTGCCTGGAAGCGCCGGTCGACAACCGTATCTAGAATCCCCAACGACTCGGTCAGGAAGCGCTCCGCATCTGGCCAACGATGGCGTTCCGCGTGCCAGAAACCGATATTCGACAGCAGACGAGCCAGCACCAAGTCTTCTCCGGACGAGCGCGCACGTTCCAGCGCGAGGCTGATATGCTCAGTGGCCTCGTCGTCCTGACCAAGCTTCGCTAACACAATACCCAGGTTCGAGCGGACCGCGACTTCGGCATGGGTCGAACCAGCGGTCAGATCTAATGCGCCACGCAGCTTGTCGACGGCTCCCTTATGGTTGCCGCCCCAGGAATCGGCGAGCGCAGCGTTCACGGTCGCAAGTGCGGCAAGCTCGTTGTTTCCGGCCTTCTTGGCCGACTCAGCCGCGCGTGTCGCGTAGTTGCTGCAGTTCTGCAAATCGATCCGGTCCAAGAACCCGATCGCTGCGGCGTACTCAAGCTCGGCCTGACACTCACCGCCAACGGCATCCACGACAGATTGAATCTCGGACAGAAGCGTCTGAACGCCTCCCGATTCAGTGAGGACAGATGCGGCTGCAGCCAACGTTCGGGCCTGCGTCTCACCCGTTGTGCGGTCAAACGCGATTCGAAGCTCGGGCACAAATTGTCCGAGTTTCGCCCGCTGATGACGCTTCGTAGTCAGCACAAGGTTCGAGAAGTGATTGGCGTGCCGATCATAGACTTCCTGCACATCATCGCTGGACTCCAGCTCGACCGCTGCTAAGCCATAGATGGTCTGGAAGAGGCGGAATGTCCCCTGGTCCACACGCTCAAGCATCGAGCGATCCACCAAGTCTTCGATGATATCGACCGCACTGCCACCATTTACGGTCGCAACACGCTCACCGTCAGCAAGACGAAATGCACCGCGGAAAACGGAAAGCTGCCGCAGCACGTCACGCTCTTCGTCGTTCAGCAGCTCCCACGACCAACGCGCCGTCGCGTTCACTGTACGGTGGCGTTCAGGTCGATCGCGGTCACGGCTCTTTAGCGCGCTCATCCGCTTGGTTAGGCGTTCTGCCAGACCTTCTGGAGGCAGAACATTGATGCGAGATGCGGCGAGCTCGATCGCCAGTGGCAGGCGGTCGACGCGGTCTAGAATCTCACGGATCGCGTCGCCTCCCTCAGATGCCGCAAAATCTGGAATGATCGCTTTGGCGCGCAACTCAAAGAGCTCCATCGCCTCGTCTTCATTGAGTGGGCCCAGGCGAATCACCTGCTCTCCACCAAGGCGAAGGGGCTCACGAGAGGTCGCGATGATCTTGATGGACGCAAACTGCAGAAGCAGCGGAACGGTGCGCACACTCTCGTCGATCAAGTGCTCAAGGTTGTCGAGCACGACCAACATCGACGAGCCAGCCTTTGCGCCCAACGCATTCACCGCGTCTTCAATGGTGCCCGCCGCAACGTCCAGCGACTCACCCAACGCTGTGGTGAACGAGTCGTGTCGCGACAAATCCACGAACAGGACCGTCGTGCCTTCCTCTTTCGTGCGTCGCGCGAACTCAGTGACAACGCGTGTCTTACCGATTCCGCCCGGCCCTGCAACCGTCACGAGCCTTGCCCCCGCACTCATCAAGAGCTTGAGCTGGTCCAGCTCCGATTCGCGTCCTACGAATCGGTTCAGGTGAAGGGGAAGTTTCGTTTCCTTCGAAATTGCCATCGCGTCACTCAGCCGCCATGCATCCGCACGCCACCATTGGCGTGTATACCGTTGCAATTGGTCTCAAATTCCGTTGTGTGCAACATGCTACCATAGGTAGTCAGACTTGCATTGTCCCAAACGGCATCCAGACGCTGCGACTTGATCGCCGCTAGATCACAGCCCCAACGGTTCGCGCGAGCTCGCCGGAGCTCAATAGATGGCGGGCCTTGAGCAGGTCCGGATACATGACCCGGTCTTCTTCCATGAACGTCACGGTCCGACGAAGCAGGTCTTTTGCTGCCTTGGTACCGGCGCCAAGCTGGAAGTTCTCACGCAGGTCGAGCGCTTGAGACGCGATGAGGTATTCGATGGCGAGGATTTGCTCGGCGTTTTCCAAAATACTGAGTGCGTGGAGACCCGCGTGCATTCCCATCGAAACGTGGTCTTCCATGTTCGCGCTGGTCGGGATCGAATCGACCGATGCCGGATGGGCGCGGTTCTTGTTCTCGGAAACCAGCGCTGCCGCGACGTACTGAGGAATCATCATACCGCTGTTGAGCCCGGGATTGCTGACCAGGAAAGCCGGCAGACCCTCGCTGAAGTACTTGTCTGTGAGCTTGGCGCTTCGTCGCTCCGAGATGTTTCCAATCTCGGCAATGGCGAGTTTCAGGTAGTCGAGCGCCATTGCGACGGGCTGCCCGTGGAAGTTGCCGCCCGACAGGATTGCGCCTGGCATGTCGTCGGTTGGCGGGAAGACCAACGGGTTGTCGGTGACCGCGTTCGCTTCTGTGCTCAAGATACCTACGACATGATCCAGAACATCGCGGGATGCGCCATGAACCTGCGGCATGCAACGCAGGCAATACGAGTCCTGAACATACTCAACCTTGCCATCCACCGTGCCCGGTTCAGCGCCAGCCAGCGCGCTGCCTTCAAGGCAACGACGCACGTTCAACGCGCTTTGCTTCTGCCCCTCTCGCCCACGCAGCTCGTGAATTCTTGGGTCCAGTGCGGCAGTGCGACCGGCCACAGCTTCGAGGCTCATCGCACCAATCGCGTCAGCGCAATTGAGCAAATCCTTGAATCGCCAAGCGACAACGAAGCCCAGAGCGGTCATCGCCTGCGTACCGTTCAAGAGCGCCAACCCTTCTTTGTAGGTCAACCTTGTGGGCTTGAGCCCCGCCTTCTCCATGGCCGCCCCGCCTGGGTAGATATGGCCTTCGTACTCGGCCTCGCCCAATCCAATAATCGGCAGACACATATGTGACAGCGGGCAAAGGTCACCCGACGCACCAACGCTGCCCATCTCGGGAATCACCGGATGCACGCCGCGATTGAGCATGTCGACCAAGAGTTTCAGCGTGGACCAACGCAAGCCCGAGCGGCCCTGAACAAGCGCCGCAACGCGTAGCAACATCATCGCGCGCACGACTGGAGTCGGCAGCGCCGGCCCGACACCACACGCGTGGCTCATGATGAGATGCTCTTGCATCTTCTCGGCATCTTCCGGCCGGATTACGCGGTCGCGATTTGCACCAAACCCAGTAGTGACACCGTAAACGGCATGCCCCTTCTTCGCCTCGGCCGCGACAAACTCAGCGGCGATGCGCACGCGTTCTTGCGCTTCGGGCGAAACCACAAGCTCTTCGCGTTCGAAGACAATGCGTTCAATCGTTTCAAGATCCAGGGGTGTATCGCCGATCATCATTCGCCTCGTGGGGTTCGTTTCACTCACCGAAATTGCCGCGGGAGGCTTACACAAGGCGAATTCTGTTACAAGGTTCTTGGTTCTTGGTTTTTGGTTTTTGGTTCTTGGTCCCCAACGACCACCAGCGGCTCAATCTTCTTGTACTTTCCTTTGCCGATTCCCCTTACCCGCCGCAAATGCCTGACCTTTTTGAACTTCCGTTTTGCCCGATAATCCAAGATTCGTTGCGCTAGGGACGGCCCCACTCCAGGGAGTTGTACGAGTTGTTCCAACGTCGCCGTGTTCAAATCCAGTTTGTTCTCTTCCGAGATTTCTATCGGTGTTGTCGGCTTCGGTTCAGCGAGAGGCTCTACTTCTACTGGCTCAACCCGTTGTGGTGTCTTGTCGAGCGCGGGTTTGTGTTCTCCGCGCCAGGTCTCCCACTCTTGTTTCGTGAATTCGCCCTGAACCACCATTCCGTCGTCTGCGCAGCCCGCAGTCCAAACCGGAAGGACTAAAAGCAGGCCGTACACCCATTGCATCAATATCGTACTCATTATTTTCCTCGTTCTACGTTGGGCGGATAAGTCCACCGATGGGCGTTATCGAACGAGGGGTTCTGGGTGTTGCGAAAAAATCCTATCAGTTAGTGTCACCGTATGAAGATCGTAGCGTTAGACGTCCATTACGAAGACCCCATTGCCTGGGTCGGCGCCGTTGAATTTGAAGACTGGGGCGACGATAAGGTCAGCAAATGGCAGCGCCTACCGGTCGATGATGTTGAGCCATATGAGCCCGGCGAGTTCTACAAGCGCGAGCTACCGCTGCTGTTGAAAGTGCTGGAACACTTTGAACCGGACCTCATCATCGTCGATGCCCATGTTTGGTTGGAAGAAGACCGGCCGGGGCTGGGCATGCACCTGTTCGAAGCGCTCGGTGAAACGACGCCCGTCGTCGGCGTTGCGAAGAATCCGTTTCGAGGTTCTGAGGTCGCACAACATGTCATCCGACACGACGCAAAGCCGCTCTACGTCACGGCCGCAGGCATCAGCGACGAAGACGCAGCGGCGGGCGTCATTGAAATGTTCGGTGAATTTCGCATCCCAGACATGCTAAGAATCGTCGACCACGTGGCACGTGGATACCACTCTTAAGGCAACCTGATGCAGTCCTTCATCGAACGCACACAATCCATCGCAAAGGCAGATTGGTGGCCCACGGCCGTTGAACGCCTCATGAATCATATGGACCAGGACGGCGGGCACGACCTCGCCCATCTGGAACGTGTGCTGATAAACGCCAGCAATATCGCTAACGGCGAATGGGACCATGGCTTTCCAACGGACTGGGAGACCATCGCTGCCGCGGTGCTGTTTCACGACGCGGTGAACCTCAAGAAGAACCACCCCGAGCGTCATCTGGCCTCGACCAAGTCCGCTGAATTGGCGGTGCAAGAGCTGAAGGGGCTGATCGATGACGGCAAGCTGGACGAGGTGTTCGGTGCGATTCGCGACCATTCCTATTCCAGCGGGTTCACACCACAGACCCTGGCCGCCAAGATTGTGTGTGATGCCGACCGGCTGGAAGCCATCGGCGCGCTGGGAATCGCACGCACGTTTTACGTCAGCGGCATGCTCAATCGCTCGATCGTCAGTATGGATGACCCGTTTGCTCAAGACGGTCGTGAGCTCGACGATGCCGAGTACGGCGTCGACCACTTCTACAAGAAGCTGCTGCACGTCAAAGACACGATGCACACGATTACAGGTAAGGAAATCGCGGCTCAGCGCCATGAGTACCTGGTTGGGTTTCTTGAGCAACTCGCTAACGAGATCAACTACACCTAGTACACTGGTTAAGCGCGAATTGCGTTACACTTCACAGAGATTCCACCGAAGTTTGTGAGGGTCCACAGAGGACTTTCAATTTCAAAACTCGAACAAGAACGTCTCTGTGGTTCCTCATAAGCTTCCGTGGCCCTCTGTGAAGGGTATCGCAACTGTCGGAAAACCCATGACTTCGATTCTCTACTTAGACTTGGACGGCACCGTGATTGGCTCGAACGGCGTTACTGACGCGGTTTGGAACGCCATCGGCGAAGCGCGTGATAAAGGTGCGCGAATGGCTGTTTGCACAGGCCGACCGTGTGGCGGGATTGCCCAGCGAATCGCCAAACACGCAAGCCCTGACGGCCCGCATATCTTCGAGAGCGGCGGCATCGTAACGCCGGCGGACGGCCCGCCCTGGCAAGCCGCAACGCTTGATATCGCGGACCTCAACGTGCTCATCGAACATTCCAAGACGACAGAAGCGGTGCTGGAACTCTACACACCCGCCGGCGTCTTTGTGTCCAAATACAACGCGGACTGCAAAGACCACGAGCGAGTGCTCGAGATCGAAGTCAACGAGGCTGACTTAGCGGAAGTCGCGGCAACCCAACAGGTTATGCGCGCCCATTGGATCATGCGCCCCGAGACAGTCGAAGCGACGCTGGCGCCAACGCTCGCCAATAGCCATGTCGCGGTCGCCTCGTCACCTGTGTTGCCGAACAACGTATTCGCGAGCATCACGGTGGAGGGCACAGACAAAGGAAGCGCAGTGCGTTTCGTGAACGACCGACTCCAGGCCCAAGAAACATGGGGTGTTGGCGATAGCGTGGGTGACCTTCCGATGTTGGAAGCGGTCGACCGTCCGTTTGTCATGGTGGAGGCGCCTGAAGACCTACGTCAACGCTTCGAAACCCTTCCAAGTGTTGAGGATGATGGACTACTCGTCGCTATCCGCGCCTTCGTAGACAGGCTCCATTGAGCGTGAGCGCGAGATTCCGACGACGAACAGGGCGCCGAAGACAAACACGAACAGCCATTGGGCGGCATAGGTTGCCCAATCGCTCAGTGCAAGCGCGATGATGCTGCCGTAGAAGAACAACACGTGGCTTCCCAGCCCAATATTACTGACGATGCGCATCGTTGTGCGATGTTTGCCGACAAACGTCTCGATCTCGCCAGGGGTGTTGCGCTCTTTGATTTCGATGTCTTTCTTGTTCGCGAAGAAGCGCGAGAATCGAATCAGGCCGTGCACGTAGATCGAGAACAAGATGATATCGACCCATTTGCCGCTCGCCTTGATTTCATCGTACTCAGCCTGCACTTCTTCCATGGATTCTGCACCGTCACCTTTGGGCGGATACTCCATCGCGTTGGCCAGGTAGGTGCTCTTGATCGCGTCGTAGGCCAGGATTTGGCCCCATGCAAACAGCCCTGCAAATGCGCTAAACCAGAAGGCGAACGTGCCGTGCACATCACCGATGTGGAAGACGACCAACACATAGAGCGGCGCCATCACCAACACATCGACCAACCCGTCTAAGATACGACCCATGCGCGTTCCGCCGCCTTTGGCGCGGGCGAGCTGCCCATCGGCGCAGTCGAAGATGACGGAGAAGAACATGAGCAGGCCGCTCAAGACGAATCCCCACGGCCCAAACGCGCTGTCTTCGACAAACACCGTTGCGTAGAAAGCTGCGGTCGCGCACCAGCCTACAATCAGGCTCATGAACGTGACTTGGTTTGGCGTGATTGGCAGGGGAATCAAGGCCGCAGCTAACAGTGCGGCCAAGGGGCGGTGCCACACCATGTCGATAGGTTCTTCGACATCGCGCAGCTTAAAGACCAACGACTGGTCGTAGCGGTCCTTGAAACTCAACCGAGTTCCCATCCTTCAAAGAATTCGTGAACCCGAATCATCAATGAAACGGGGCCGTCGGTGTCCGGAATCTGGGCGACTGCGAAGTCCGAAGACTGGCAATCCACGGGCACGCCCTGACCATTCACGACAACAACAACGTCGTCTTCCGAGCTCAGGTCAAATGCGAGGTTCGCCTTGAACTCGACGCGTACGCCGTCGGCATCGTCGATAAACTCGATATGGAGGCCGTCCTGATTGTGGAGGACCTTCTGAAACGTGTCACTCATTGTTGTCGCTGCCCAACGTTAATCATCAATGCCCGCGAACCGCCGACCATGCCGGGAGCTTCGGGCAATTCCAATTGCAGCGTTCCAACGCCGGGGTTCTCTTGAATAATTTCCGGAATCTTGTCGATGATCTGATGCAAGACATCCTCGTAGCCCTCAGGCGCGTTTGATGCTGCACCAAACAGGTCATCAAGCAACGCGCGAACATCAATCGGTTTATTCGGATTGATGGGGATATTCTGGACCGGATTCAGGTCGCCGTACACGAAGCCAGGGAGGCGCGCTGTGCCTTGCGCCTTATCGTTCCATTCCTTCGCTTTGTCAGGCTTACCCAGCTGGTCGTACGCCTGCGCACGAAGCGGGAAGATGTCCGGAATATCGCGGATATCGTCGACCGTATCTTCGGCCGATTTCAGAAGCTCAATCGCTTTACCCGGCTCGGCGCCACCCATCAGCACACAGGCTGCGGCTTGCAAGTAACCCCAGGGCAGCTCAGGCACGAGTTCAATGGCGACCTCGGCATCTTCCAGACCGGCTTCGAAGCTCTTCAACATCAGTGATAGCTGCGAGCGCAGCAGCGCGCCCGGCGCCACGAAGTCTGGGTCCTCGCCGTTATCGATAAGGTATCCCAAGAGGTTCATCGCCTTGTTGGTGTCTTGCTCCAACGCGTAGAGACGAGCCAGATTCAGGCGCGATTCTTCGTCGTCAGGCTCGGATTCGACGGCGAATCCAAGGTCACGTTTGGCGTCCTCTACCTGCCCAAATCGAAGGTGGATTGAGCCCCGAATCGCCCACGGTTGTGCCTCTTGTTCGTCGAGGTCAATCGCCCGGTCGAGGTCCAGCATCGCCGCACTAAAGAAGTTCAGATGTTCGTGGACCATCGCGCGGCCAACGATCGACGTCAGCAACTCGGGGTCGGTCTTCACCGCTTCGTTGAACGCTTTGCGCGAGTCATCAAGTTGGTCGAGGTAGTAGTGCGCGTATGCCCGAGCTGAAATCAGCCGAGCCTTCATCTCGTCGTCATCGATACCATCGGCGACCTGCTTGGCCACGCCGATTACACCTTCGTAATCCTCGCTATCCAACAACAGGTCTGTCTGGGCAACCAGCAACTCCGGCACCTGTCCGTGTGCGCTGAATGCGGCTTCTAGCGCAGAATCGGCGGCTTCGTAGTCGCCTTCCGCAATGAAGTCTTCGATCGACTCAACAACTTCTTCCAATGACTCGCTCATGACAAATTCTCACGCCTCGTGGGAGGCGTAATCTGTCATGGAGTTCACCCGCTTTGCAAGCCGTAATGGGGTTCGCTGCGCTCACCGGTTTGGTTCGCTGTGCTCACCGGTTTGGTTCGCTGTGCTCACCGATTTGGTTCGCTGCGCTCACCGATTTGGTTCGCTGCGCTCACCGATTTGGTTCGCTGCGCTCACTGGTCGACAACTGCGCCACATCGTAGTCCATGACCGTCGCTTCAGGGTTCAGGTGGTGCTGAATCGCTTCACGCAGGGTCGTGTACGCGCCCGAGTGCATGTACGGCGAGGTCAACTCAACGTTTCGAAGTGGTGGGGTTCGGAAAGCATACATATCGGCATCGGCCCCCGTTTCCAGCGCACGACCGATATCCAGCGGCTTCACTTCGCCTTTGCCTGGCCCCAGCTGCGGGGTTGCGAGCACATGGGTTTGCTGGTCGGTCAACAGCGGTCCATTATGGCAGCTTGAGCAATTGGCCTCGCCAAAGAAGAGCGCAGCGCCACGTTTCTGCTCGCTGTTGAGGGCGTTATCATCACCCTCAACATAGGCATCAAAGGGCGTGTCCTTCTTGGTGAATGCAGCCACCTCGAAGGCCGCAATCGCGTTAGCCATATGGAAGAACCGGTAGTCCTGAATTGGCGTTCCGGGGTACGCCGCGTCCAACAAACGCTCGTATTCGTCGTAGTAAAGCAAGCGCGCGGTCAGTGCGCCCCAAACCTCAGGCAACGTCTTCAGACCCGCAATCTCACTCTCGCCGGGCGAACCACGCATTTCCTCTGCCGAGGTCACCGGGAACATTGCCTGGACGGCGAGCACGGATTCAAGCTGCCATGGAAGCTCGGGACCAGCGGGAGAATAGAAGTTCCCAACCCCGCCTGATACGCGGTTGTCCCAGAACATCGTTGTCCACGCGGTCGCGCCACGGTTGAAGATCTCCGGGGAGTTTCGTGGGATGAAATGGCGGCCTTCACCCAGCTCTCGGCCAGGTCCCAAGCCATCTCCGCCAACACCAACGGGCAGCGACAAGCCATCGCTCGAACCGAATCCGGGGTGGTGACATGTCGCGCACGAAATGTCTTCATTGCCGCTAAGTGCGCGGTCGAAGAACAAGGTCTGCCCCAAGACTACCTTGGGGTCGTTCATCGGCAGAACGTTGCCGGGATCGAGAGGTTCAACACCCGCCTCTTCCAGAGCCTGCCTTAGATTAGCGTCAGTTTCGCCATTATCATCAACGCATCCCAGGGCCGTCATGGCCAGAAAACACGCTAGAACTGCTTTGTTAAGCATACACGTATCCTCAAAGGTTCGCTTTGCTCACCGGTTTGGTTCGCTTCGCTCACCGATATGGTTCGCTTCGCTCACCGACGTGGTTCGCTTCGCTCACCGGAGTGAGTGATGAGGCGGGAGATTTTCGGTACCTTGCTCTATCCCCACTTTTCGATCAACTACGTTCTGCACACATAGATTCTATGCACGTTAGCGGTTGGTTGCGATGCCACGAATGGTCGGTCTGACGAAAGGAATGGCTTTGCGCATCGACTCACGCTTGAGGTCGTCGATCTCGAACCCTGCCTCGCGAATAGTAGCTTCGGTGTCGCGGGTTAGGTGACAGTTGCCTGCACACACTTTCCAGATGGGCTCGATTCGCTTCTGCCACTTGAGTCGGTCGGAACCTTCTTCCGCAGCAACATGCTCCAGGAATATGAGTTTTCCGCCCGGTTTCAGGACTCGCCGCGCCTCAGCTAGCGCGGCCGCTGGGTCAGGAATCGTGCATAAAACCAGCGTCGCAACTACTGCATCAAATCGGTCGGTTTCGAACGGTAGTTGCTGTGCATCGATGGGTTCAACCGTCCAGTCATACGGCAGGTCGAGGCCTTCAAACTTCGCCTCAAGTTTGTGCCGCATCGGCGCCTCGGGCTCGGTGAAGACGACCTTATCGGCGTGGTAGTACGGCGCATTCACGCCGGTTCCCGAGCCAATCTCTAGAACCTCGCCTTCCGCCTGATCCAGCAAGACCGAACGCCACTCGCCCAAGCAGGCTTCTTCGGTCGCCGCCATTACCGGGTCGTAAACGGCAGCCATCAACTTGGACATCACAGACATGGATTCACACTGCGCGGGACAGTCTTTTGATTACCATTTCTGTAGCTTGAGTGAGAGCAGGAAGTTTGCGTTCTTCGGCGCGCAGTGCGCGCAACGCGGCTTCGTTAAAGATTCGACTCATGACTCCCTCCGACGTACGTGACGTGTGAAGGACCACATCACTACGGAATGCGCGACCTGATGGGTCAGCACGTAAATCGGCCATGGCAATCGAGGGGTAAACTCCTCGAGTGTCACCACCAGCTCGTCATCCACGATTTCAAACGTGAACTTTCCTCCAGCTGGCTTTCGAACCAGATATCCTTGTTTAACCTGATAGATCGTGCGTTCAGGCCCTGCCTCCACAAGCTCAAGCTCAATCGCTGCCGCGCTGCGCGACAACAAGAACAGCTCCACTCCGTCGGGAGTCGAACGCGCCCCGACAAAAGGCACATTCTCTTCCAACCATCGGAAATACTCACCGGCGAGCACATCAGCGGAGCGTTGAACCGACCCCATGTATTGAATCGAAGGCGATGCCTGATACATACAATCTCCTAGCCAGACCTTAGATGCACCGTCTGGGAATTTTTGTCGCTCGGCGTGTCATTTGTACTCCAACATCTAACCTGCGGAGTTCATTTGCGAATCGCCACACTTATCTCTCTTTCGTTGATTCTGGGATGCAACGCTCCGGAGCCAACCAAGTCCGTCACGGCTCAAGCGCAAGCCCCCGCGGCATCAAAACCTCCGCTGCTCAAGACCAAAACCAAAGTCGACGTTCAGGACGATCCTGAGATCGCGAAAGACCCACAAGTTTCGTGGTTTGAGGGCATCGAAGACCTGCCTGATGGCCATCCGTGCCGTGATGACGCAGTGGTGGTGCGCATGGACTATGAGTGCGATGGCCCTGCGGGACTCGTCGTGTTGACCCTCGGCGAACTCAAAGAAGACGAGTCCATCCATCTCGGCGCGCGCACTGTCCAGGGCGCACGGTGGTCAGATGACGATAACGAATACATGATCGTATCCTGTGACCTGAACGGCCTTGGTTTCCGACCGATTTCCAATGAAGACGAGGAACAATTCGCTGAAATTGGCGAATCCAGCCATGGTGCCCCCTGGATCGAGATCGACTTTGGAGAGCCGAGCCTCTTCGAAAAAGCCTTTGTTCATTGGATGTCGAAGCCAAAACGGGGCACCGAGTGGACCGTTGAACGCATGGAAACCCGCAGCAGCAGCCATGATCATGGCAAAAACCCTCAGTACTCTGCGAGGTCATCCATCGTAGAGATCGGTGATTTCGATCAGGACGGATTTGTCGAGTCGACAGTGATGTTGGTTGGTGATTGCGCGTCTTGTCCGACCAATGATGAACAATGGCGGAGATTCACCATCGACCTCTACTCCAAGTCTAATGCGGGCGAGAGGCAAGCGAAGGTAAGTATAGACCACTCTGGAAAGCAGCTGAATATGTTCAAAATGACGGGTCCAGAACATCGCGGAGTTAAGAAAGGTCTCGCCATTCTACGAGACAAAAAGGCCCTTAGATGAATCCAATTTGCGAAAAGCCCACCAAACAACGACACTGACGGCTGACGTCAGTGTCAGCGTCCCGACTGTCAGTGTGTCAGTAGCCCCGAAGACTGACTGCCAGAGAGGTCAAGTATGGATAAAATTCACCAACTCAATGCGAACCCATGGCGCACCGTGGAAGCTCTCGCAGATGCGCTTGGAGTAACCCCCAGAACGATATGGCGCCGTCTAGATCGTGGAGAGATTGAAGCCACTGACACCCCGGAAGGCCGCCGATATCGTGTGTGTCAGCCAGCTGACACTGACGATGTCAGTGCTGTCACCTCACAGCAATCTTCCGACACATTTCTTCGTGTGTACGAGGATCTACAGAAGGCCCAAGCCAGGGTTGCTGAGCTCGAACGCGAAGGTGGTAAGGGCGAAGTGCTAAGTGAAGTAGTTGACCAACTCACCGCACAGCTTGAGCGCGCATATACGGAACTGGCAATCGCCCGTGACCGAGAAACCGCGTGGCGCTCTCGATGCCACGTGGCCGAAGGCAAACTCGAAATGCTTACGGATTAGGTTCGCTGGCGCTCACCGATTTGGTTCGCTGCGCTCACCGAAGAAAAATTGAGAAGCTTGGAATTAATCTGACGGTTGGGTGGGTACTACTCCGGCTGGCGAGGTCGTCGGCAACAGGAAGAAGAAAAATGAAAATGCGATATCGATACAGTCTGTCCCTTTCGAGTGCACCATGGAGGTGTTCGGGCTGACGTGTATCTACTGTCGTGCTTTGAGCCTCCGTGAACACACGGGGGCTTTTTTATTTCTTGGGGCAGCGCCGGAGTTGGAGAGCCGGAGCGCACTGTAAATGCGTGGTCTAACGACTAGGAGGTTCGAATCCTCCCTGCCCCATTGCCTGGGTATCCCAACGGCAGAGGACGCCGGCTAAGAACCGGTGCGTTGTGGGTTCGACTCCCACCTCAGGCATGTGGAGTAGTGGCAGAGCGGTAATGCAGCAACTTGCTAAGTTGTAGGCGCCCAGCGTCCGTGGGTTCGAATCCCACCTGCTCCTTTGGTTCCTAAGGACCTAAGAAAGAGAAAGGACTTAAGTCCTTAAAGGATCTTAGGTTCCTAGGAACATCAAGGCTTAGGTCCTTAAGAACCTTAAGTCCTTAGGAAATCTGGAGTCGTAAGCCGAGAGATTCTGGGTAGCGGCAGCGGTCTTGAAAACCGAAGGCCTACGGGCGTGTGGGTTCGAATCCCACCGGCTCCTCTACATTCCGCGTGAGCGCAAATCCTCCAGCAGATTCTTCATACCATCTGCCGGGTCAACAATTGGCGCATAGCCAAAGTCGCGCTTCGCAGGACCCATATCGTAGTAATGCGAGGTTCCCAGCTGCTGTGCCACAAACCGTGTCATCCGCGGCTCACCGTTCAATCCGAAGGTCTTGAACGCACCCTCGAGCACCGAACCCGCAAAGAACGCAACCTTCGGGGACACGTTCTTTGTCACAGGTTTGATATCCAGCTCTCCCAACAAACCATTAATCCAGTCCCACAACACGACGGGGTCATCGTCACTGATGAAATACGGCGTGCCGGCTGGTGCGCTTTCGTGGTCAGTCAACGCGTCCAGCGCCTGTAGATGCGCGACGGCGGCGTTGTCGACGTAGGTGATGTCGACAACGTTCTTGCCGTCGCCGACAATCTTTAGCTTCCCATCCTTTGCGGATGCCACAACTCGCGGAATCAAGTGCGGGTCGCGTGGGCCCCAAATCAAGTGCGGTCGCAACGACGTCGTCATCAAGTCCGGGCCGTTCGCGGCCAACACCAACTGCTCGGCCTTTGCTTTCGTCTCGGGATAATGCGCCAGGAACTCGTCCGGATACGGAACGTCGTTGCCAGCGTTCTCAGCATCGCCGCCGTCAAACGTGACGCTTGGAGAGCTTGTGAAAACCAGCTTCTTCACGCCATTCGCGCGACAGGCATCGATGACGTTCTCGGTCGCCGTAACATTCGACCGCACGAAGTCGGCTCGATCGCCCCACACCCCAGCCTTCGCGGCGGTATGCATGACCGCGTCCTGGCCCGCAAATGCTTCATCCAATGCGGCGCGGTCGCCCAGGTCACCTTGGAACGTTGTTGCGCCGAGCTCACGAATCTCGGGATAGTCAGAACGTGCGATAATCGAGACTTCATCACCTCGAGCCAACAATTGCTCAACGATGGAGCGGCCCAAAAATCCGCCGCCGCCAGTTACTAGAATCTTCATGGGTTCACGTCGCCCTGTGCGTTGTTGTTGAACGTGTTGTTCATCAACGTTGGCGTTTCGTCAAACCCTACGAAGATTCCATAGCCTGCCGAGTTACTGAACGAACTGTTTGTCACGCTGAACACGGCGGGCGCGGGCGGAGTTGCCTCGATATTGAGGGCGCCCTTATCGAAGAGCCCACCCCAGTTAACCTGCCAGTAATCGATCGTGGCACCGTTCGAGAGTCCACAAAAGAGGTCGACCCCTTCCCAGATCCCAGGAGTTGGGGTTGGGTTTGCGCTTGTGTATATGATGGGCTCTTGTGCGGTCCCAACCGCGGTTAGCGATTGGCCACCGGCTCCGCAGGACCAGCCAAACTCGACTGCACATCCATCACAAAGTTGGTGCTCAACACCCGCTTCGACCACAATGTCGCCGTTGGACGCGAAGGTACGAAGGCGCGGCATCAGCTGGTGGTAAGGAACCCCAAGGTTCTTGAACACCAGTGGGCCGTTGTAGTCGAAAATCTCTAGCTCAATCCGGTCATCCAGATTTCCGGTGTATTCGCCACGCGGCATGTTCGTGAGCGCCTGGTAAGACAAGACGCGCCCCACTTTGGCGCTGCGGGTGACCGTCAGCGAATCGCTCATTGGGTTGGAGTTGTCGAATTGGAAACCCAGTGCGCCTGCGTTTGAAATTGTCACGTTGTTCAACAACACGGCGAGACCGTCATTATCAAACACATCAAGGGCGGCGAAGTCTTCGAACCCGGCATCTTCAATACGCACGTGGTTCATCTGGCTCCCATCGATGACACCTGCCGCCATCTGAATGCCGCGCCATGCACCGGGACGCTTTTCAAGCCCGCAGAACAGAATCGGCGCTTCCGCCGTTCCCTGCATGAATACCGTCGCGGGGTCGCTACGCCATCCGAAGATGAACCAACCTTGCTCTTCCATGATGAAAACGGTCCCTGGCGCAATCGTGACGGTTTGACCACGGTCGAAAATTGTGCGGCCATCGACACGATAGGTGCCACTCAACGTCTGGTCGTTCAGTTCAGCTCGCAGAAGCGGAGCAACGGCCGTTCGGTCAATCTCATCGCAGGATTGCGGACCAGGCTGCGACGGCAATTGCGGTGGAGCAGGGGCAATTTGACGAAACGCGGCATCCTTGTTCTGCGCGCGTAGCGCCGAATCGATGAACTCCGAATCGCCTGTGCATGCGAAGTCCAAGATGCAGTCGTCTAGGTACTGCCCTTCAAGACCAGCAGCGATGCACTCGGTCTCGGCCTCGTCCCGCGCCATTTGCGGTAGGTCGTCAACCGTGGCTTCGGAGCTTGGGAAATCGGCATCGGTGTACGTGTCGGTTGACTCGCCGGCCGCGTAGTCAAAAAGCGACGTGGTGTCAGTCACGCGCCAACTGTCTGCATAGCTCGACTTGAGATCATCCCACGAGACAGGTTGCACATACAGTCGTCCATCTGCGCTCCGGATATCGTTCTCGAACACACCGTCACCGTCGCCAACGAGACCTTCTGTGGCGCCAGTGAGTTCTGACGAAGCCACGAAGTAGATGTCCAGATGTCCGGTTAAGCCAAACACCTCGGCGTACGAGCCGTCTGGCCATCGCACCACGTGGTCGCCGCTAGCAATCTCGATAAACCCACCGTTGGACAAAGGGATTAGCCCGTCTTCCAGGTCGATTGTGACTCCGTCCAACCGGAACTCCATTCCCGTACCCGTCAGGTAGTAGCCCAATCGATGCGGACCAATGCGTACTGCCGCCGCAGTATTGACCGCAACATTTGGGCAGACCGTAGAGTCGACCGGCTCTTGTCGGGTCTGTATCTCCAATGCATATCGAGGGTCTTTGCTGCGCGCGAAGACAAACTCCCCGGCATTCTGAAGGTCATACTTGTGGCCATCGAGCGTTGTGAAATGCGGGTCCGCGGAACTTTTAGACTGGCGATACGTCTGTGTCGGTGCAGTCTTTCGCTCTTCCGGTTCGCCCTTGAGGGAGTCTCGAATCGCACGCTGAATATCGTCGCCAAACGCGTCGTTCACGCGGGCAGCGATGTATGCTCCGGCGCTGATTCCCGCCAGGCCCAAAGCGAACGGTGCCGCGGCTGCGCCTGCAGCAGCTGCGCTTGCGCCCACCCCAATGGTTGTAGCCGCCGTGACGATCGTCGCGATATCACCGGCAGGTGCGCTGAAGACGAAACCGCCTCCGGCGTCGATTCCAAACTCTGCATTCGTTGCATTCTGCACAAAGTTGGAGCCCGGTGCGGATGCGAAGCCCGTGATCGACGAGAGCGTGTCCAGAACCTTCGAAACACTACGCGTGGTGCGGGCAATCTCTTCTTCTTCCGAACAGCCCAGCGCTTGCTTGCGCTCCCGCAGTCCTGCGCCGTCAGCTTCCAATTCCTCGATTCGGTCATCCAGGTTCGCACCCAGCTCACACGTTAGCGCATGCTTGTAGGCGGTATCCGTCCACTCGTCTCGCCAGGCTGCGTTCAGGATATTAGCCAAGTCTGAGTTGAAGAGCTCTTCGACCCCGGCCTGCGCGGCCCATGCATCAAGCTCGGCCTGTGTCGCGGTCGTATCGGTGTCACCCCGGTAAACGTCGATTACCGTGGGGTCGATGGCCCAAATCGCCGTCGGCGCAAATGGGTCGGCGGCCTCAATATCGCTAGCTGATCCAAAGAGTCGAACATTGTGGTCCGATTCGGTCGGGGCAATCACAGCTTGGTTGAACATCGTACGCCCCGGACGCTTACGAAGGGCCTGGATTATGAATCCCGTGCCTTTGATGAAGCGTGTGCGTCCAATCTCATCAAAAGACGTTCCGCTGCCATCGGCCTGCATCACCCAGAGCGGGCCATTACGGTCGAAGGTCTGGCGCAACGTGACATCCGCAATGATCGTCTGGGCGTCGTCGTAGACTTCGAGCTGTAGCGTGCGGTCCGCAGGATTGACCTCGTAGCGGTAGCTGGAAATCCCGGCAGCCTGTGCGTCTGAAGACGCGTCAACCTCACCAGTGAGCAAAGGACTCGAACAGTCGTAATCCAGTTCGGAGTCACGGCTGACCGGCTGCGGGTCTGTATCTGCCGGAGGCTCACCACCACAGGAAACGAGCAAGGCTAGCATAAGTAGGACGATGCGTTTCATGGGTTCACCTCTGTGACGATACGGACAAGGTCTGCGTCATCGGCGCTGTAAAGTTCGAGATTCAGGCCGCGTCCCTGCGAGATGAGGATGTCGTCGGCCTCCGGTCCTGTGGATGTCGAGGCGTTGAAAACGCCATCCGTTGCTCGCAAAACGGTCGTCTGCGATATCGTGCCCAAGATGTTTGTCGGGAACGTCACGGCGCCTTTTCGCACTGCGTCTTCTGGCGCCAACGCGGCGAGTTCTGCCTCCCAGAGATGGACCTCAGTTCCGGCGGGAATCGTCCCTTGGTCGGTTGTCATCGCCGCGGTCAGCGTCGTCGTCCCCAAGTCTCGCAATCCGATGAACGGACGGTCTCCAACCGGGCAGATATTGCTGAGTGATTGGATGGCGAGCTGTTCCCGATTTTCTTCCCGAACATCACCACTCAAGACCAACCCTTCTTTGCCTGCCGGCGTTGCAGATTCGGGCGGAGCGTCCTTTTCGGTGCCGCCAGATTCGGACGCGCAAATCACATCCAAGATGCAATCGCGAGCCATCGCAAGGTCGTTGGTCTCGCAATCGGCAGCTGCCTGGTTCAACACGTTGTCAGGGACATCGTCGAAGTTCGTCTCTCCCTCAGGAAATCCCGCCAGAGCAAACGTTTCAGGCCCTTCGCCAGCTTCGTAGGTGAAGAGCGAAGTCGTATCGTTGACGCGCCAGCTCTCACCAAACACGTCGTATTTCTCGCGGAAGCTCATCCCGAGGTCCAACGCACGCCCATTGCGAAGCGCAAGGTCGTTTGTGGTCGAATCATCGAACGTACCCAAGAGGCCGGACGTTTGTCCTTTCAAGGCCTCGGTCGCCTGCACCTCGATGTTGAGGTACCGACCGCCAAGGAACATCGTGACGACCGTTCCGTCCGCAAACTCCAGAGCGTGCTCGCCGCCAATCACCATCAGTTTGAGGCCATCGGCCAGCGAACCCGTCAGGTCGGTTTGAACCACCCCGTTCTTCAGAACTTCGCCTGCGGCGCGGAACTCAAAGGTATCTGCGCCGAACTCGAGTGCGATTGCCGTGAAGTACGACACGGATTGACACGCGGTGTACGAAGACTGCGTTGCGAGCGGCTCCATGCGTGCCTGAATCTCCCAGCCAGGAGTTTTCACCAGGGTGTAATCGCCGGCGCCCTGAAAGTCGTATCGGTGTCCGTCAAACGTGCCCAGATGAGGGTCTCCTTTGCCGAACGAGCAACCGTTGGCACCACAAACCACCTTGTGTTTTGGCGTCGGAAGCGAGCCTCCTTGCGCCCAGCTTGGGATGTCACGCCCGCCTGCATTGCCGCATGAGGCCTGACGAATCGTCGTGAACTTTCCGCGCTCTTCAACAAGCGTTTGGCAACGTGGAACCAGCGCAGAACCAATTGCTGCCTGACATTCGGCCGAAATCTGGTCGACGATGTCGCGCCATGTCATGTCGGTGTAGATAGCCGAGAACAAAGCCTCGGCATCAGTTCCAATAACCCCTGCCGCATTGGCATTCAGCCAAGATTCCACGTCGTTCAGTGCCTGCATTTCACCGCCTAGCACAACCGGACGAATCGACTGTGTATTGGCTCCATTGACCACAAACGCTTCACCGGTTCCGTTGGCTCGGTAGCGTAGCTCAGTCAATTGCGGGTCGAGGCCCGCTTTATCCTCGGTATTGTAGACCAGTCCACAGGTTGGCACGGAAACTCGACCGTCGGTTACGTCCGCTACTCCGGCGCAATCTGGCCCAACAGCCTCGACGGCGTTGCAAGGCAGTCGCTCAAACACCATGTCGACGTCGACAGAATTTCCGTCGTACTCGAGCGTCGCAGCGACCTCGTATCCGCCCGTAATCTCACGCCCAATCGAACGCATGTCGAACTGAGGTTGCCCCGGCTGGCTGATGGAAACGGACATTGTGCCATCGGGAATCATCGGGTCTCCGAAGACCTGCGTCTCTTCCATCTGTGCGATGACATCGCCCGCCTCATCAAGTGCGTCCACGTACACAAACGCCAGGTTGTTTTGGGTCAACCCGAACGTCATAGGACCGAATATCGGTCTGTGATTGAACCCAGTCGCTCGCCGCGACATTGACTAGCGGATTGGCACAGTCGAAGCGGGCTTGCATGTCATCGCCCATATCAACCTGCGCATCCGGCTGCATATCTGTCTGGCCCATGTCCGTGGGCGTATTGGAAGAATCGCTTCCACACGCTGCCGCGAGGACAAAGAGGCTCACTACCCATCGTTTTGACATTGATACTACCCGTGCTGGTTTGCGTCCGGATTGGGTTTAACGCGAATGCACGGGTCGTTCAAGCGGTGTCAGAATTCGCGACTACACCTTCCTGCTTTCCACAGATTCTCGCCGATTGAGACACAGATTCACTCAGATTTTGTTTGGTTTCGTTTCTAACCTAAAAGGAATCTGTTGATATCTGTGCAGTAATCCGTGTGTATCTGTGGATCTTCGGCGTGCTCGCCCCGATGCTCTGTTAGAAGACGGTCCGCAACCCAACACCGATGTCGACAAGTGGACCGGGGATTGAGACTCCTTCGGTCAAATCAGACGGCAATGACTCGAGGTCTTCCGGGGGAATTCAACACGCCGATGAGGTTGAACGACTGGAAGATGAACCCGATGGTGTGCAACCGCAGGTCGGTCAACTGCTTGTCGTTCATCTTGACCGTCTCGGACCCAGCGATGCGCACCAGCCCGCTAGTCGCGACATCGATACACCCAATCAAGTTCAAGATGGTCGTCTTACCGCTGCCTGACGGCCCAGCGATGGTCGCAAATTCACCCGCCTCAATATTGAGGTCCACGTCACGCAATGCGTGTACGACGGTGTTTCCAAGCGGGTAGTCCTTTACGACATCCTTCATTTCAACGATTGCTGCCATTAACACCCTCCCAAGGCGCGCACACAAAAGTCATAAGCACCGAAGATGCCTGCTCTTACCACCCTTAGATGAGAAATGCTCGTGAAGGTTTTGTGCACTCGCGGTATCGTCCGGCCATGGAAGAGAAGAAGAAAACAAATTGGCGGCGCCTGATTGTAGTCATGGTGCTCGCGTTGTTCGGCATCACGTTCCTGGTTGTTGTCGGCGCGGACGTGCGCCAGGGGTTGATGCAGCATCGATGGGAAGTGGGCTGTGAGGACGGCAACGTTCAAGCCTGCGGTTTCCTTGCCCTGCCGCTATTGCGCGACGCACCGACCTATCAAGAGAAGGTCACGGGCATGGAGTACATGCAGCGACCGTGCGACCAGAACTATCCCGGCGGCTGCCGCATGGCAGCGACATTTGGGCAGCGACGCGTTCCGGCGTTCGGCGGCAATACCATCGATGTCATCCAAGAACACCGAAACGCGGTCGTCTACGAAAAGTGCATGGCCGGCGATGGAAAGGCGTGTTTTGTGATCGGGCAAGCCCTCTATCACGGCCACTTCAACAGCCGAGAAGAACGAGAAGCATTGCTCAAGAAGTCGGCTGAACTCTGTCTAAAGGAAAGCGATGCACATGCGTGTTTTGGCGCGAGTTCACTGGCGTTCCAGCTGCATGAAGACATGGCCGATATCCACTGGAAAGCATGTGAATTGGGCTTCGCGTCTGGCTGCGTTCGTGGTGCAGAAATCAAACCTCCAACGCCCGAGCAGTCAGAACTAGCCGCTGCGACCTGCAAGACGACGCAGTCCGCTTTGGCCTGCAGGCATGCAGGTGATGAAGACTTCAAACGCAAGCAATGTTGGAATGGCGACTTCATGTTCTGCAAGGAAGTGGATTACGACAAGGAATCCGAGCATGCGAAGGTCTACGAGGCGTTCTATCCCGCGCTCAGCAAGCTGCAGACACATGATTTTGTGGGGTATTCGTATGGCATGATCAGCGATGACTTCATGGACGAGTGCCGCAATGGAATGGCAGAAGCTTGCTTCCTGATGGGTGTGCGATTGGTCTCGGACTACCACAAGGATTGGAGCCCAAAACGAAAGCCGGTCGAGCAGTTTGAGTATACGTTTGGCCAAGCTTGCGAATTGGGAATGAACGCGGGTTGTCTGGCCTTCGGCATCGAAATGCTGAATCGAGCACCGGGCAAACAGGAAATCAAGCGCGCCAACGCCATGCTCAAAAAGGCCTGCGACCGTGGCCATGCCTACTCTTGCTGGACGATGAACTTCGACGAAGAGCTCGTCGCGGGTGAGACCAAAAACAGCGCTGAAATGGGGCTGAAAGCCTGCCAACACTCCACAAATCCCGGCCACGCATGTGAATTCTATACCGCCGTTTTGGAGCACGAAATCGAAGCGACGCCATGGGTGATGAGCGACCGACGACAAGCTGCGCTCAACCAAGAAACATGCTGGGAACAAGACCAAGCCAAGGGCTGCCGCGACCGCGCATTCGTGTGGGATCTTGGCGACACGCCTCTAGCCAGCGAGATGCCCGGAGGCATGATTTTCGCTGCGTTCGCCGACGCCGAAGCAGGCTGCAAAAAACAGAACGCCTTCAGCTGCTACATGATGTTTGAGTTTGCCGAAAAGAAATGGCCACGCCCTGACGAAGCCCGCGTCGCTGACCTAAAGAAACGTGTCTGCGCAAAAATCCCCGAGGCCTGTGAAATCGTGCCCTAACGCACAACGACGCGGTCTGTCGCACCACGCCCAAACACTTCGGGCGAATACATTTCCTCAGCCTTTAGGGGTGGCACAATGAACTCGCCCGGAGTCGTCGCGCGCGTGAAGTACGTGTACGTGTGTACGCCTTCCCACAAGAGGCTCGTGAACGCTTCGGCACGCTCGTCGCGGAAGTTCTGATGCTCGAACCAAGGCCGCATCCAACGCAGCCACAAGAACCAAGGCTCCGGCGAATAACCGTCGTCGAGGGCATAGAGGGCTGACATCGCTTCCATCGGGTTTTCTTCGAAATCCTGCGTGACCTTCAACGCTGGGTTCAGAATCTCACAGCCAGCAGGCAGCGGATCCACCAGCGCCACGTGGTAGCGACGCATCGCGGCCACCATCGATAGCGTGACCTTCACGCGCGCACCCAATTTGAAGACCCACGTCCCGTCGTCCCGACGACCAACATCGTCTGGATCATCGGCGCCCTCGTATGTGCGAACGACCTCAAACCCTCGAGACAGCGGTTCGAGATCGAGATTGCGTGGCGCAAACTTCAGACCCATCCGATAGTACATCCGGCCCGCACCATCCTTCTGCAGAACAATCGCGGGTTCTTCTGCCTTCACCACGTCCAACATCGGCACGTTGATGTGATGACGTTCTGTCGTGCGCCCCTTGAAAGCGTGCGCACCGGCATAATCCCCACCAAACCAGGCGCGCGCGACGAAGTCGGGCTCAACTGCCTCATACCGTTTGAAGTACGCATCCAGAGCCAGCAAAACGTAGGCGTTTTCATTGGTTGAACCCCAACGTCCGCGCTTTCGGTGACCCAATAGACCTTTGACCAACTTAACGATCAACGCGTCCGCCGACTGTTTGGTCGCTGGACGCGCGGCCGCATGCTCCATCAGCGCCCACATCATCAGCGCATCGCCTCGCCGGTCCGAAGCCAGGATCAGATGGCCGTCTTGCTCGCGGTAGCTATTTGTGAACTGCGCCGTGGACTCGGACTCACCAACATGCTGCATCGCATAGTCGTACAATTTGTCAGCCTGCTCGGTCCCACGCAGCGCGTACCAGCAGCAACCTAACGCGGTCAGGGAAAGGTCGTCCCAACTGTGGTTCTTCAGAACCTTCAGCGCCATATCAACGCCCGCTTTGTGGTTACCACGCGCCAACACGAACGCCGCTTGTGACCGAATCTCGCGTTTTGCCTCCTTTGAGTACCCGAGCAACGTCAGGAATTGTTCGATCGTCGTGACGTACTGGATTCCCTTCGACATCACCTGGTGATCGATCTCGAAGCCGGCCTTCCCAGCGACGATCATCGCATGCAGCACGTGGACCGAGACGATTGGCCAGCTCTTTCCGCGCTCCCAGAATCCCCAGCCACCATCCCAATGTTGCAGACGCCCTAGCGCCTCCAGGTCATCCGCGACGGATTGTCGAAGCGCTGCTGGCGACGGCATTTCCTCAACCTCGAACGCCGACAAGACATCTTCCAACGCACCGATCGCCAACACGCGCGAAGCGCGCTGTTCTGCGCAGTCAAACGGGTATCGAGCCAGATACAATACGGAGTCTGTCAGCGCCTGAAGCGCCGTGGACGACGTCGAAATTTCAATCCCACCAAACTGCTCAAACGCTTCTGGCGGCGGCTCGACAGACTGTTTGATAGCGCCCTCGTCAACCGCGCCATACGTGGCAAATGCTTCGGTGGTCGCCGGCGTGTAGATCGGGAAATCGCCCGATGCCGCATCCGAGTAACCGCCAGCATCGACAACCGCCTGGAACTTCACTTCGCCTGCGCTCCGCGTCTGGGCGGGGAAGCGCACCTCGGCACGTTGATTGGCCTCCAAGCGCACGCGCTTGCCGACCATCTCGACACCAGCGAGGTTATCGGCACGAAGCGCAACGGCGAACTCACCGGGAGTCTTCATCGCGTTGTGCACCACAATCGGAAATTCGAAGTCATCGCCGAAGTTCGCAAACCGAGGTGGCGATGGGCGCACGGTAACTGGCAGCCGAACAGTCAGTGATGTGTCTGCGCTCCCGAAGAACGTGTCGAACCAAGCCACCGCGACCATCACACGATATCGGGTCAGGTTGTCTGGCACCTCAAATGAGACTGAGGTTCGCCCGTTCTCGTCTGTAACTGCCGAGGCCACATAACAAGCCACGGGGTCAAAGTTACTTCGCACTGCAATGGGCTCTGGCGCGGGACCGCCCCCACCGCCGGGAGCGAAGCCCGACTGCCGGAGCGCCATTCCCCCGGGTGCCGGCGGAGCGCCCGGCGCTGCGCCGACGGGCATCGGAGCACTTGCGGGCGGCGGCGCACCACCTCCGAAGCCACCAAGGAAACCGCCACGAGAACGCGGCGCGGACATCGCCTGTGCGGGCATGGCCTGTGGTGGAGGCGCCATCTCGGCGAAGGCAACCATACCGTCGGTCTCTAGCTCAGGAGGCTCCATTCCGGTGCTCGGTTCATCCTTCGCATGAAGCAAGGTCGCGCGCGTCTCTTTCCACAAAAGCCCGCCGTATTGCTGCGGGTAGAAAACAGTGAGGGGGTCGGGCGTTTTGTAGTCCGATAGACCCAAGATCGCTTCATCCACAACCCAAACGACGACATCAGCCATATTGGCCGGGGAGCCGTTTGGTGCCTTCACCGTGACGTTCAACATGGTCTCACCACGCGGGACCAGCTCGTCGTTCAGCAGATCGAGTTCGATACGCATTCGCCGCGATTCCGGCAAGACTTCGAACTGAGTGTGACCGTGCGCAAACGCCGGTCGACCGTTGTCGTCGACCCCAACGATATCAACATCTATGTCGATTTTTGGCAGGATATCTTCCTCAGCTTCCACGTCCAAAACGTAGGTGCCGTCCTTCAACTCAAACTCGACGTATTTGTAGCAGCCCCCACACCGGAAGTAGGCAACTCCGTAGCCATTCGTGAACGGCGCACTGACCAGAAGCGTCGTCGATTCACCGGTGACGATCTCCTCGCTTTCGGGGATCAGGATCAGCTTGCCAGCCTCGTTGGTCGCCGACTTTCCGCCTGAAACCCAGACCGTGAGATACGTCTGGGTTGGCCGGTCCTCCAGGTCTGCCGAGCGCGCAATCAGGCGATACCGACCACCGTCGGGCGGCGTCATTTCTAGCGAAACGGGATCCTGTGCGGACACGATCGTCTGGCTTTCAATCGGCTCCCAAGTGGTCTTCTGCTTGCGACCAATACGCTCATGGCGGGGGCGACAAAGCTCGACAATCACACTTCGATTGGGCACAGGATTGCCGTCGATATCCACCACGATGAGCTCGGCGCCGTACACATCGCCTTTTCCAACAAAGGCACGTTTAGAGCGCAAACCGATATAGTGCGACGAAGCGTGGACAAGCGTGGACGTCTTCGACTGCCAGACCTGACGGTTGATGTCTGTGACCGCCGCGGCGACGGTGACGGTAACGGGTTGCGGCGGATCCACCGCTTCGACGACCGCCGCGATTAGGTCGTCACCCTTGGGTCCAGTCGTTCCAGAATGCGAGCGATGGACGGATTCATCATTGGAATCGCCGAACCAGCTAAACCACGGCGAGCGGTCCTCGACAAACGTCCATCCCATCCAACCCGGTGGCTGATACTGGCCGGGGGTCGCTTTCACAGTCCAATTGCAATCAAGGCCCGGTAGACTCTCGCCCGTGAAATAGCTCGCGGTAGCTTGCAGCGGCACATCGGCGCCCAACAGGTGCGGCCCTGGATCGAGTACGGATGCCCCGACTTCGAACTCTGGACGGCGAAACTCTTGAACTTCGAACTCCGCATAACAAACATTATTGCCGGAGGACGGCCCCAGATAGCGCAGCTCCACGCGCCCTTTTCCAAGGTTTGGCGTTGCGGGTAGGTCGAACTCAAAGTCGAACCCGCCCATCATATTGGTCTCGACCTCAAACGTTCCAAGTTCCACGTATTGGCTGTCGCAGATCTTGCCTTCGATGCGTCCGAAACCCTTCGATAAGTCTGTATTGACGCGCCCGGCGGGATTTCGAATCCAGCCCTTAAACCGGACTTTCTCGCCAGGTTTGTACATCCCACGATCGTTGAAAACGAACCAACGTAGGTCGCGAGACGGACTGTTTGTGTAGATGGAGCCATAGCGCTCCGAGTTGATGCAGACGTCGTCGCCCAATGTCGCAACGGCGCCGTCGATCCGCGTTGAGCTCGTCAAGTTGAAGAGAGCCGTGCCGCTGGCATTGGTCTTCGCCACCTGGCTATTCGAGATAACGATCTTCGCATCATCAACCGGTGCGCCGCTGGCCAATTCACTGACCCAGCCGACAATCTTCTGCTGATAATCCCAGGCGATGCTCAGTCCCAATCGCGTAGATTGAACCCATCGAACCACGGGATAGATGTGTTGGTACTTTCGCGTGAGACTCGACCAGAAGGTGGCCTCTGGCTTCACGATAACGACGTAATGCCCAAGCTCTCCCTTTGGGACGGCCCACACTAGATCGAGCTCAAATGTCTCCTCGGAGTACGGCGCATCCGTCTTCACCTCCTGCGTTCCAATCAGCTGACCCGGCGGTGTCCCGGGTTTATGGAGGTTCTGAACGTATTGAATGTACGGGTTCCAATCGTCCGCCGAGACCTTGTAGACACTGACCTCAACGGAGGGAATCGCAGCGACGTTGACCGGCAGGTAGCGCGTGTCCTCCGGCTGAAACGTCACGATCTCCTTCGCTCTCGAAGACAGCGACGGGTCGGCTTTCCCGACTTTCACCTTGAACTCACGATTCCCGGTAAGCGGCTGCTTGAACATATCAACCAGGTCTTCCGGAATCGTGATTTTGTAGGTCGTGCCACCTTTCTTAGACCCATAAACAGTCAGAATACTGCCGCCGCAATCGATGTTTGGTGCATCGAGCGGCGGATCGAAAAGCAGCTTTGTCGGATCGAATGACTCCGGATCGATCTGGTTGCTGAACCTGATTCGCCAAGGCGCCGTGGGCTGGCATTGATTGTCCCACCCGCATTGCACTTCGGTGACCTTGAAGGCACCCGCGATCTCGAAGTCAACGTGCTGAGCCTCAGTTGTGACACGCTTTCCTTCGGCAGAACGTGTTCCCTTTGGGATCGTCAACCGGATGGAGTTATCCAGCAGCCCACGGGTCGGGATTGGCTGGTTAGGCTTCAACATGACCCAGGTGCCGTCTCGAACCTCACGAATCGTGTGCAATGCGTCAGGCTCCAACTCCTCGAGCTCATCGCGGTCTTGCGTCACAAATGTCATTCCACCGGGGAAATCGATCGATTCGGCAAACGCAGGCCCATCGATGCGTTGGTCGAACGCCAACACAAAGTAAGGTTTGGAACCCGCACCGATATTATTGTGTGGGAACGAGCCTTTCTGACCTGGAAAGCTGCGCAGCAGCTTCAACGGCTGAGTCGTCACTAACTGCGTATGGGTTTCGGCCAGCGTCGTCCCATCCACGGCTGGCGTACCGGCCTCGATCACGACCTTGTATTCAGTGCTGCCGGCGAGCCGGTCATCTGGCTCAAACACCAGCGTCGACGTGCCCATTGCGCGCCATTCACCGTCCTTCGGCTCGGCTGGCTGCCCATCGACAAACAGCGAAACTGGAAGCTCTACGGTTTGGCCAAGCGCGACGACCGGTTTATTAAACGTCACCGATATGTTCTTGGCGACGTTCACATCTCCTTGTGGAGAAACGCGCAGTACTTGCAGGGAACCTTCCGCTTCAACATCTACGACCTCTCGATCACTTTCGGATGGAAAACTCTCGCGGATATCTACACCCGTGAGAGGCGGAGGTGTTGACGCCTCGCGGACCCGAAAGTCCACTGTTTCCGCCACTTCCAGTGCTTCGACTCGACCAAAAAGCTGCTGAAGTTCAGCCGCAGATAATGGCTCACCGGTCACCACATCGTTTGTTGCGCCACTGGGTACAGAAGCATCGCCCTTGAGCGTGAGCTTAATCATGCAAAAACCCTGTTGAATGTTTGCCTTAAACTAGTCCGACCCATCACATTTCGGCAACTGTCAGACTTTGACACATTTTCTTCACAAAACTGTCGCAACTGCCGCAATTGCTTGGCGCGATCTTCACAGAACCGCACCGCGAATATGTGTAGTTAGGTATCCAGATGCGTCCTGTGTGGTGAAAACGTATGACAACGCAGCCAGAAGCAGGGGAACTCAGAGATCTCGATGATGAAGCGAGGCGGATTTCGCTTCAGCGCTTGTCGAAGTTCGCACTGACCACAACCCGTTGTCTGGCAGAAGTGCCTGCGCGGGCGGGCGATTTCGAGTTGACGCTTCTTAGCAGCGACTGGGCCCAACAGCTTTGCGGTGAGCTCGATCTGAGCGTCACGGTGCAAGGCACGCCGCCTTCGCTGGGCTCGTTAATCGTTGCCAATCACCGCTCTTACCTTGACGTCATCACGCTACTTTCGGTCACGCCATGTACATTCATGGCCGACGAACGTGTGCGAACGTGGCCCATCATGGGACCTGCCGCCCGACGAACGGGCACGATCTTCTTCGACCCCAATCGACAAGAGAGCCGTCGTGATGCGTTGGTTTCCGTCCAACGTCTGCTGCATGAAGGCATTCAAGTCGCTATTTTTCCTGGCGGTCCAACCACTCGTCCAGACGCCGGTACATTCAAGATCGGCAGTTTCGTCGCTGCGGCTGCCGTCGATGCACCCGTCATCCCCGTCGCGATCGAATACAAACACCCCGAAGCGACCTGGAACGAAGAGCTGTCGTTCCTTCCCCACTTCTTGCGCACATTCCAACGCCCAATCATCGAAGTTGTGGTTGCGTTTGGTCCTGTCATGACCAGCAAAGAACCCGAGATTCTTCGCGTCACAAGCGAGCAATGGGTTCAGAATCGTTTGGACGCCATCCACCGCCGCTCTCTCTGAACTGCGAAATCTGGGCGGTTTTAGATTTTGATAGTCCCGCAAAATTGGAGTTGGTATTCAGTTAGTTATGAAACTGATTCGACTCCTCATACTCGCCGTCTTCAGCCTTGGTTGCGTTCCAGAAGACGAACCGCAGAAACAGCAGACAAACGACGAAAAGCCCGCAGTCGCAAAGTCGGTTGAGACAGACACCGTTCCATCCGAGACCTCGCTTGATGCGCAGAGCCACGGTTTGGAAGAGGCCGTTTGGGTTACTGCTGGTGCATACAAAGTCACGAATGAGGTCTTTCGCCGCCTTCAGATCTTCAAAGATCAGAGCAGCGTGCCGGACGTCGACCGGTGGGATGGCGTTATCTACGAAGCCGCTGGCAAAAATCGAAGGTTGTTTCTCTACACGAAAACATTCGTTCACGTGGAATCCCACGGAAACCCGTTTGTCGTTAGCGCCACTGGGTGTGCGGGGTTGATGCAGTTCTGCTTTCAGACGGCCAAAGAAGACGAATTCGAGCTCGTCTTCAACACCGAAGAAATCCACAAGTGTCGGTGCCGAAGCGGTCGCTGCAAGGTATCGCGCGACACCAGTAAGAAGTTCGAAGACGTCATCCTCTATGACGACCACCATATGATCGACAAGAAGTCCTTCCCCTGCGACAGGGAAGACCCAAGATTCAATCCCTTCGCTTCTATCGAAGCAGGCGTGATCTTCGTGGATAACCTTCGCAAGCGATTCCGTGGAAACCTCTACCTGATGTACGTCGCGTACAATTCGGGACCTGCAATCGCACGCGAGATCTTCAAGAAACTCGGGCGAAATGGGCGAGCAAAGCCGTCACAGATTGAACCCCACCTGAAGAGTGTTCTGAAGCGACGTTATGGCAAGAAGGGCCTGCGACGCGCAGATGCATTGCTCAAGATTCAGTTTCCCAAACTGCGGAAGACCTTCCGCATCTACTCCCATCAGCCCATCTTCCACGGGCTGACCCCTCAGGCGATCACAACGGCATGGGCCAGCAAATAGATCGCGCTTCGCGCTGGCGTCGCCCTTCGGGCTGGCGTCGCGCTTCGCGCTGGCGTCGCGCTTCGCGCTGGGGTCGCGTCGCTGCGCTGGCGTCGCTCGCGTTGCTCGCTGAGGAATGACTAAGCTTGAGTGACTTCAATTAACGAGCTAGAACCTCGGAACAAGTCCTTTTACTTCCGAGGAGTGTCTCGTGAGCCAGTACGACGTTGTAGTTATCGGTAGCGGTCCAGGTGGTTATGTCGCGGCAATTCATGCCTCACAATCCGGCTTCAAGACGGCGATTGTAGAGCGTGATGAGACCGAGCGATTGGGCGGCACATGCTTGTTGCGTGGGTGTATCCCAACAAAAGCGATGCTCAATACCGCTGACCTCTACAGCAAGATGCAGCACTCCGAGGACTTCGGAATTTTGGTCGAAAATCCTTCGATCGATATGAAGAAGATGCAGAAGTACAAAGGCAAGATGGTCAAGAAGAACGCCGGTGGCGTGAAGTTCTTGATGAAGAAGAACAAGATCGACGTCCTGCTAGGCCACGGCCGAATCGAAGGCAAAGGCAAGATCAGCGTCGAGAGCAAAGACGGAAAGAAGACCACTGTGCAGACGAAGCACTGCATTCTGGCCACAGGTAGCGCGTGTCGCGACCTTCCGTTTATCGACATGGACCACAAACTGGTGGTCAACTCCGACGATATCCTGGATTTCGAAATCGTGCCTGAGCACCTGATTGTGCTTGGTGCAGGCGCTGTCGGTTCCGAATTCGCGAGCGTCTTCCTTCGCTATGGATCGAAGGTGACCTTGGTTGAACTGATGGACCGCGTGCTTCCCATCGAAGACGCCGAAGTTAGCGCTGAAGTCGAGAAGGTCTTCAAACGCCAGGGCATGGATGTTCTGACGAGCTCGAAGATCACGGACGTGAAAAACGACGGTAAGAAAGTTACCTGCGTGATCGAGACGGAAAAGGACGGCAAGTCGGCGTCTACAACGGTCGAAGGCTCACACCTTCTGGTCGCTGTCGGCCGCATGGCGGTTACCCAAGACGTCGGTCTGGATAAGACCAAGATCAAAACCAATGACCGCGGATTGGTCTCGGTGAACGAGTACTGCCAGACCGATGAAGATTGGGTCTACGCGATTGGCGACATCCTTGAAACGCCTTGGCTTGCGCACGTCGCATCAAAGGAAGGCATCCTCGCTGTCGACCATATCGCGGGCAAGAATCCTCGCCCCATCAACTACGAACTGGTCCCGAACTGCACGTATTGCACGCCAGAAGTTGCGTCGGTTGGACTCACCGAAGAGAAAGCCAAAGAACGTGGATACGAAGTGAAGACGGGCGTCTTCCCGTTCTCGGCCAACGGCAAAGCGTCAATCCTGGGTCAGAACGAAGGCTTCGTGAAGCTCGTCGCGGAAGCGAAGTACGACCAGCTTTTGGGCATGCACGTTGTCGGACCGAAAGCGACCGAGCTCATCACCGAAGGCACGGTGGCCATGGAGCTTGAATCCACGGTCGACGAGATTCTGCATACGATTCACCCGCACCCAACGCTGTCTGAAGCAGTAGGTGAAGCGGCGCACGCAGTTACCGGCCACACGCTGCATATCTAGACCAGCTCCCTGCGGTCGCGTTACAGCTCCCTGCGGTCGCGTTACAGCTCCCTGCGGTCGCGTTACAGCTCCCTGCGGTCGCGTTACAGCTCCCTGGGGTCGCGTTTCAGCTTCGCGTTTCAGCTCGCCCTTCGGGCTTCGCGTTTCAGGCTTCGGCTTCGCCTCGCCGTTCTGATCAAATAGGCGTCGCGTATTCTATGGATTGGTCAGGCTGAGTAGGGTCCCCAGCTAGGAACTGAATGGCTTTGAGTTTGTTCTCGTCGTTCTGTGGTCCTGTCACAATGCGCTCAACGACCACACCTTCACTGGCGGAAACCTCGCCCATCAACATGTTCAGACCACCGCGATAGTGGACGAGCAGACGGCGGATCGCTTCCCCATCTTGAGCCCGGGATTCGTCTCGTTTGATCTTCGACCCGCTCAACTGCTCAAGCAGCCGCAGCGAGTATTTGCCCACAAGCGCTTGGTGAATCCCATCGGGGTCAGCGTATTCAGGAAGACCTTCGGGAAAGACGATATGAGCACGGATGCTGTAAAGCAGGTCGTCGACCCGGCTTTCGAATGTGTGGGTTTCTATCTTGAGGCCATCGATGCGATCTTCCTCGATGCTCTTGCGCACCGTTCCAGGGAAGTTCGCCTCAATCCAAGTGTTGTGCGCGTGGGCATATCGCGATTTCATGACCAACTCTCAGCTTATCTGTCCTTCCAAGTAAAAGGTCAGACGCACCTACATGTCGGCATATTCAAACTAAAACGCGAAGCTGTAACGCGACCGCAGGGAGCTGAAACGCGAAGCCCGAAGGGCGAGCTGAAACGCGACCGAAGGGAGCTGAAACGCGAACGAAGGGAGCTGGAACGCGACCGAAGGGAGCTCGTCAGTCTCCGACCGGGAGCAGAAGCGAGTCTTCTTTGGTCGTCGGCTCACCATCCACAGACAGAAGCCCATC
Organism: bacterium; assembly: GCA_030427705.1. Classification (GTDB taxonomy): domain Bacteria; phylum Myxococcota_A; class Bradymonadia; order Bradymonadales; family Bradymonadaceae; genus JAUIBR01. Next base: position 46,143 of record JAUIBR010000003.1, read on the forward strand.
GCTGTTCTTCTTTGTCTTCTTGGGCTTCGTTTTCTCAACCGGTTTTTCAGCCGGTTTTTCAACGACCTTGGTCTCCTGAGGGACCGGCTTTGGCTTCGGCTGGGTCTTCTTAGCGCGATAAACCGGCTTCTTCACAGCAGGTTTTGGTTTGGCTGCGACCGGTGCCACTTCTGCAGGAGCGTTATTGGTTTCGGTCTCCATCTCGAGCGGCTCTTCAAGCTCTGCAGGCTCTTCGGTTGGCTCCTCGACTTCTGCCACTTCCGTCGGCTCTTCGACCGGTTCAGGCTCTTCCTCAACCACGAGTGTCGGCTCGTTTGGATCCGCAGCGACGACGTCCTGATTGGGCGGCTGTGCTGCCGCATTCTCGCTCGGTCCAGCGAACTGGAGCACGACAATTCCGATGATCGCCAGAATAGCGATGATGGCTGCAATGGCCGCGATCGGCGGACCACCACCTTTAGCACTCTCGAGTTCAGCCGAGCTCAACGCCTGGCTCAGCCCGGAAGCGTCAGGATCATCAAATGGCATGACGATCTCGATATCCTCTTCAAACGAATCGAAATGCTCATCGACGTTGATTGCGGAAATCGGACCCGTGTTGTGTACAGACGGCTCGGACAATCCCGTAAGGAATTGGTCGCCATTCGTCAGCCGCGAGTAAATCCCGGAAAGCCGCTCCAGAACTTCGCGTGAGCTTGCTGGCCGGTCTTTGGGTTGTTTCTCCAGAAGCTGGTGGACCAACGCAGCCAGCTCAGGATCCAAATCCGGTAGACGCTCAAGCAAGCGTGGTGGCTCCTTGTGAACATGCGCATAAGCCATGTCGCCGCTATCAAACGGCAAATCACCCACAAGGGATTCATAGAGCGAAATCCCGATCTGATAGAGGTCAGTCTGGACCGTCAGATGGATGCCCATGACCTGCTCAGGCGCCATGTAAGCAGGCGTCCCGCGAACGCGTGTGCCGCGGATATAGAGTTCGTTGAGCGAGCGCGCCAATCCGAAGTCAATCAACTTCAGCGTGCCGTCTTGCTGAATGATGACGTTAGACGGCTTTAAGTCGCGGTGAATCAGCTCATGGTCATGCAGGTATGCGACAACCCGCGTGAGCTGGATTGCGATACGCAGAGCCTCGATCTGCTCGATACGGCGATTCTTCTTAATGAGCCGGTCGAGGTTCTCACCCAGGACGTACTCAAACACCATCAGCACGCGGCCTTCGATGGTGAGAATATCGTGAATTGCCACCAAGTTTGGATGGCTCAACGTGGCGAGGTTTCGAGCCTCGACCAAGAAGATTTGTTGGGCCTCGTCGTTGTCTTGCAGCTCGTCGCTGAGCATCTTGATGGCCACCGGCCGATTCAAGAGCCGGTCGATTGCTTTGACGACAACACCCATTCCGCCGCGGCCCAATACCGTCTCAAACACGTATCGGTCGCCGACCATCTCGGCGATATCAACTTGTAGCGTATTGAGCGTGCTCAGCTGGCCGGAGTCGCGCTTGCCGACATCGACAATGAACAGGGGAGAGTTCCCTTTGCGATTCACCTCGCGGGTAATCCACTCTTCATCGACCTGAATCTCGAAGACGTGCGTCCCCTGAATCAGGTCGATCGTGATTTTCCCCTCATCATCCGTGATCAACACGTTCTCGCCATCGCCCGCCAAGCGCACGAATGCACCGGCTAGAGGCTGAGACTGGTTGATAAACATGATCGAGGTGTTCATATCTGGAACGCTCGACCCTCGCTAAAGTTAGGCTGCTGGCTAGTCACAAACGTAATGCGAAGCGATTCGCTGGTCAATCAATTCGAGGTCCTAACTACGCCATTCTCAATTGAGTAATTCACAATCTCGTCTGACAACAAGATGTAATCTCGATGGGTTGTAGTGATAAACACCTGACCATCATCGCGATCATGAAGAAACTCAAATAGATAGCGATTTCGCTCACGGTCGAGCTCGCTCGATACATCGTCGAGCAAGAGGATGGGCGCAAAACCGTATTGCTCTTCTAAGTAACGAATTTGCGCGATCTTCATCGCCAAAACGAAGGCTCGGTGCTGCCCCTGGCTTGCATATGTTTTGACTTCAAAGTCGTTCAAAGTCGCTTTGAGGTCATCACGATGCGGCCCAACCACCGTGAATCCACGCGCGCGTTCCTCGGGATAGGACGACTTTAATGCCTGCTCCAACAGCGTCTCGATATCGATCCGAGTAAGCTCGCCGGCTTTCGGCGCATTGTCCATCCAGCGAAAGTCATAGGTCAGGTCGGCTTCAAATGACGTGTCGAATATCGATTGGAACGTCGCGTTCAAGACCGGTCTGAACTGGTCCAAAAAACCGATGCGCCGCTCGATAATATCTGACCCATACTGGATGAGCTGTTCGTTGTAGATGTCGAGCAATGCGGCATCCACAGACTCTGATTTCAGTACCGCGTTGCGCTGCTTTAGAAGGTCTTCGTAGCTCTGGGTTTCAATGGCAAACCCGGGCCGCGCATTGAAGATCGCACGGTCGATAAATCGCCGACGCTCTGACGGAGAGCCTTTCAGAATTTGGATGTCTTCTGGACCAAAGACGATGACGTTCAACGTCCCAAAAAAGTCGCTCAAGTTTCGAACTGGGGAGTTGTTTAAGAAGACCTTCTTGCCCGTTTTACCAATCGAGACCTTCACGATCCGCTGCATTCCACCGCGGTCAACGCGGCCTTGCAAAACGGCCTCATCTTGGTCGTGCCGAATCAAAGATTGATTGGTTTGTGGACGGAAACTCTTAACTGCGCTCAGCAGATAGATGGACTCTAGGAGGTTGGTTTTCCCCTGGCCGTTCGCGCCCGAAAACACATTGAACCGCGGATGCGGTTCAAATTCGGCGAACTCTATGTTTCGGAAATTCTCGAGCCGGAGCGCTTGAAGAAGCATTTACAGACGCATTGGCATGACGACGAAGAGCATTTCGTCACGCGTCGTATCACGCACCAGGGTTGGAGAAAGGGTGTCGATGATTTCAACGGTCACTTCATCGCCGTCGACAGCGCTGAGGACGTCCAAGAGGTACTTGAAGTTGTAGCCTGCTTTGACTGCAGGACCGGTGTATTCGACCGGAACAACTTTCAGACCTTCGCCGCGATCTGGGTCCGTCGCGTAAAGCTCAAGCCCTTCGTCCGTCAGCGCCAAGCGCACATTGTGTGTCTTAGGGCTTGCGAAGAGGCTCACGAACTTAAGCGCCTGCTGAAGCACGTCTTTGTCGACCAGTGCTTTCTTGTCCGACTCTTTCGGAAGGACCTGCGTGAAGTCCGGGAACGAGCCATCAATCAGGCGAACGCTGAGCGTCAGCGGACCATGCTTGAAAACGATATTGTTGTCTTTCAGGCCGAACGCGAGCTCGGCACCTTTGACGTCCACGACACGCTTGAGCTCGTGAAGACCCTTGCGAGGAATGATGATTCCATCACGAAGCTGTTGTGGCGTGCTGCCGCTCGCTTCGAATTTCTCGGGGTTGGCTTCGATCTTCGAGAGACGGTGTCCGTCGGTCGAGACCATGAGCAACGTGTTCGCATCGGTAAGCTTGAAAAACGCACCTGTCAGGTTTGGGCGTGCGTCCTCGGTCGAAATCGAGAAGATCGTCTTGTCGATCATGTCCAAGAGGTGATCCGTCGCAATCGGATACATCTCAAGGCCAGTCGTTTCGGGAATTTGAGGGAAGTCGTCTGGGTGCGTACCGACAATCCGGCAGTTCACACTACCCGACTGCAGCTTCGCCCAGTGGTTATCTTCCGTCTCGATCTCAATCTCGCCATCTTCGAGATTCTTAACGATATCAAAGAGATTCTTTGCCTGGAGCGTAACGCGTCCGCTTTCGATGACCTCGCATGGGCAGGACGTCGACACAGAGATGTCCAAATCCGTTGCATGCATGGTCAGAGTATCCCCATCAGCTTCCAGCAATGCGTTGGACAAAATGGCCAGCGTGCTGCGTTGACTAACGACACCCTGAAGCTTGTAAAGCTCCGTGGATAGGTCCTCTCTGGAAATGCGGATTTTCATAGAACGCTCTTTGGTTACCGATTGAAGGCAGACAATCCACCATAGCTTTTGGTTGCATGCAACCTCAGTTTTGATGTGCGCAGTCGCCCGCGCGCCTTTCTTCGATGAACATTAGATAACTAATTTTCTTTTTTCTTTATGGTACTACGTATTAGGGCATGTGATCTGTGTTTTCTATTTATAAGTCTCTTAAAATATTGGACTTTTCAAGATCGCGTCTTTTGTTGTTTCTCTGTGGAAAACCTGTGGTCTAGCTCAGTCCCAGTTTTCCAGAGTTTCGATCACAATGTTTTCTCCACATGACTCACAGGGTTTTCCCCAGCGTTTCCCCAGTGACCTATCGTGACCCAAAAAACAGAGATCGGGTCGCGATCGAAAAACTGGCCACAGCACGGTTTTCGAACACAATATCCGTGTAATGCGCGGAACTAGCCAAGAAGAGCAAAAAGAGGCGGAGCTGCAAATCAACGAAGGCCATGTCATGCGCGCGGCCGTGTTGGTGATCGCTACCGCTGTAGTTACGGCGATGCTCTACATTGGGCGTTCGGTCCTGATCCCAACAGCTCTGGCCATTTTCCTGTCGTACATCCTGGCGCCGATGGTGTCGTGGATGAGCGAGCATGAATTCGGTGGGAAGTTTCGGATTCCCAGGTCCATCTCAACCACCTTCGTGGTGTCTTTGTCGCTGACACTATTGGTGTTCTTGGGTGTGTTCATCGTCAACGAGGTCGCCGACCTTGCGAGTGAGCTGCCGGAATACGAAGAGACGATGAACGACAACTTTCAGGCCGTTCGTGAGGACATCACAGCCTGGCAACGGCAGTTCGAGGAGTCGTATCTGCAGCCGATCCGGCGCGAAGATGCGCCCGTGGAGCAGCAACGAGACAGCCAAGACGAAGAGATTCGCGTGATGTTGGAGCAGGGCTCGACCGAGCTCTGGACCTCTATTTCGTCGTACGTCTTCGGCAGCATCACATCGATTCTGGCCTTCACTGGCCAGGCCACCATGTGTTTGTTTGTGCTGTTCTTCATCCTGCTTGAAGGCCCAGTTCTTCGCACAAAGACCATCAATCTGATGGGGACATCCCTGCGGCGTCGGCGAATCGTGCTTGAGATCATGCATAACGTGAACGAGGACGTGCAGCGCTACCTCTTCAACCGTGTGGTCACGAATATCGTCTTGGCCTTGTTGGTCGGCCTGATCTTCTATGTGTATGGCTTGCGCTATGCGTTTCTGATTGGCGTGTTCGCTGGCATCTTCAATTTCGTGCCGTATCTGGGCCCCGCTGTGGGTTCCATCTTCCCAATTGCTGTGGCCTACATGCAGTTCGGCGATTGGAAAAACGTCGCCTGGATTCTGTTTATATACATGTTCCTGACGGGCATGGAAGGCAACGTCATCACCCCCATCGTCTTGGGTCGACACCTGAAGCTCAACAGCCTCGCCGTGCTGCTTGCCTGTATCTTCTGGGGTTGGTTGTGGGGTCCGATCGGGCTGTTCCTGGCTGTCCCAATCATGGCTGTGTTCAAGGCCATGAGCGAGCATATCGATGGGATTCGGCCGATGGGCGAGCTGCTAAGAGGCTAGCCGCGCGGCCAAGCGGCTGTTCCGCTTCACGCTCTCATTATTGCGCACAGCCATCGAGATCGCCTGTGGAGAACCCACCAGGATGACCAGCTTTCGGGCCCGTGTAATCGCGGTGTAGAGCAGGTTTCGCTGCAACATCACATAGTGTTGATTGAGGATGGGGATAACCACCGCCGGATACTCTGAGCCCTGGCTCTTGTGGATGGTGATCGCGTAGGCCAAAACAAGCTCGTCGAGGTCATTGAACGCATAGCTCACCAGCTGGTCGTCGAAGTTGACCGTGAGCTTTTTGTTCATCCTGTCGATACGGTGGATTTGCCCGATGTCGCCGTTGAAGACGCCGCGGTCGTAGTTGTTGCGGATCTGCATGACCTTATCGCCTTCAATCCACTGATTGTCCCCGCGTTTGTAGGCGATAGCGCCGTCTTTACGCATGGCTTCCTGCAACCTGCGGTTCAACGCGGCAGTGCCCGCAGCGCCTTTATGCATGGGGCTGAGAACCTGCACATCGTTCAGCGGGTCCATCCCGAATGCATTTGGAATCCGGTCTTCAATCAGCTGCTGCACGCGGTCTGCAGCGACCTCCGGGTCGTTGGTTTTAATCGTGTAGAAGTCCACGAGACCGTCGCGGTCTGGATCGACCGGCAAATCACCGTGATTAATGCGGTGGGCGTTAGTGACGATGGTCGATTCGCTGCCTTGTCGAAACACAAACTCCAGACGAGTCACGTTGACTGCGCCGCTATCGATGATGTCGCGCAGCACGTTGCCCGCGCCCACACTTGGGAGCTGGTCGATATCGCCAACAAGCACTAGACCAGCGTCGGCAGGCATCGCCGAGACCAGCCAGTTCATGAGCCTCAAGTCGACCATCGATGCCTCATCAACGATGACAAGGTCCACCGTGAGCGAGTTCTCGCGATTGTACGTGAAGCCGCCGGCGTGTGGGTTGAACTCCAAAAGACGATGGATGGTCGAGGCCGACATCTCGGCTGCTTCAGACAAGCGCTTCGCCGCGCGACCCGTTGGTGCGGCAAGTGCGATGCGTTGTTTGAGCTGCTTTGCGATGTTCACAATCGCATTGATGATCGTCGTCTTTCCGGTCCCCGGACCACCCGTAATCACGCTGATTTTATGATCGAAGACGGCCTGCACTGCTTGACGTTGTTGGTCGGCAAGCTCAACGCCCATGCTGGTTTCCGCGTCGTCGATACGGTGTTCAACCGACCGGATTTGGAACCGACGCGGAGTCGCCGACAACGCGCGAAGTTGCGCGGCGAGGTCGGTCTCGATGGTCCACATTTGCTTGGGATAGACGGCCATACCTTCGTCTATCGACTCGACGATAAGCTCCTGTGACGTGCGCAACATGCCAATGACGTCGTCGATTTGTTTGGCTTCGACGCCCAGTAGAGCAATCGAGCGACCGCGCAGGTCTTCGGCCTCCAAGTAGCAGTGTCCCTCGGTCTGCGCGCGGTCCAAAACGTATCGAATGCCTGCCGCGATACGGTGCGGTGAGTCGCGGTCGAGCCCCATGCTGCGCGCGATCGAGTCCGCGCTCTTAAACCCAATCCCACGGATTTCAGCGGCCACACGATACGGGTTTTGTCGAATCAGCTCGATAGCTTCTGTGCCGTAGGCTTTCCAAATCCGCGCAGCATAAGCGGGTGTGACGCCATGACTCTGCAGAAACACCATCACATTTCGTATCAGGCGTTGTTCGCCCCAAGCGTCCGCGATGGACGTCGCGCGCTTCTTCCCGATGCCAGGGACTTCCCGAATTCGCGTCGGGTCGGCATCGATGATCTCAAGTGTTTCTGCGCCGAAATGCGAAACAATGCGCTCGGCTAGGACTTTGCCGATGCCTTCGATAAGGCCGCTTTGAAGGTAGCGTTCGATGCCCGCTAACGAGGTTGGAGCGACCGACTTGATGGCGTCGATGCGGAACTGTTTCCCAAAGCGATTATCGGTATGCCAGCGACCTTTGACCTCGACGTGCTCGCCGACTTTTGTGGCCATCAGATTGCCCACAACCGTCACCTCGCCCGACTCGGTCTGAAGCATCGCCACAGAAAACTCGCCGTCTTCACTGGTAAACTTCAGGCGTTCGAGACTACCCTTAATCATGTTCGTATCGGCACTCACCGCCTGATTCAGCACGGTGGGACCCAGTATTGTCAACTGCCTAGCCATAGCGTTCTCCATTTATGAGCGAATCGCGCAGCCTAGAATCCGGTGACCCGACAAGCCTGAAAGACGGGCGGTATGAGCCGCAGTCGGTCCTTGGTGAGGGTTCGATGGGGCGTACGTACCTGTCGATCGACCACGAGACCGAAACCGAAGTGGCGGTCAAAGCGCTCTATCCATCACGTCTTGCCGATTGGAAGGACCTGGAGCTGTTTCAACGCGAAGCGGCTATTCTTCAGCGCTTGGACCACCCGCAGATCCCTGCCTATATCGACTCGTTCCACGAGGGTGAGGACGAGGCGACGTGTTACTACTTGGTACAATCGTACGTTCGCGGCGAAACGTTGCGGAAAAGTATCGCGGCGCAGAAACGCTTCGATGAAGAAGAGCTTGTGACGTTCGCCAAGCAGCTGCTTGAGCCGATTTCGTACATGCACAATCAGGATCCGAAGGTCATCCACCGCGACATCAAACCCGAGAACATCCTGATTCGCGATGGCGTTCCGACCCTAGTGGACTTTGGCGCTGTCCGCGAAGTTGTGCGCCTGACGATGGGCGGTGGGTCAACGGTTGTGGGCTCTTACGGCTATATGCCGCCCGAACAACTGATGGGTAAAGCGGTCCCGGCAACCGATTTGTACGCGGTTGGAATCACGCTTTTGGAATGCCTGACGCGTCGTCGCCCTGGCGATTTGAGCGGTCGCGAAGCGTTGACGCTTATCGATGAAACGTCTGTTTCTGCTCGGTTCAAGCGGGTGCTCAAACGTCTGTGTGCGCCGGCGTTGTCTGACCGCTACGAGTCTGTGGATCAGGTGATGGACGACCTCGAGCGGGTGTCTGCAGGATCCGAGCTGGTGCATGCATCGAAGCTTGAGAAAGACATCGTCGTCCGGAAGAAGAAGGCTGAGGACGCGCTCAAAAAGGCGTCCCGACCCGCAGTACACGTGGGTTATGTCGCGATCATCACGTCGATTGCGGTCGCTTCGGTCTTGGCAATCTACTTCGTGTCGCAAGCGCTCGCGACCAGCTTTGAAGCGGGTTTCCTGATGGCCGGTCTCATATCGGGCGTTGGGCTTCTGACCAACCTGGTCCTAGCTGGCGGTCGCTACATCATCGATGCGTGGGAGCCGCCCAAACCCAGCTGGGTTGAGGCCGAGGGCCGAGTTGACGGATTCTCGAAAGAGGTCGATCCGAACACGGGCCAAACAGCACTGATGATCGAGTACTCGTTTCCCACAAAGAGTGGTCGGTCAAAACACAAGCGCGCCCTTTATCAATCAAGCAAAAGCTCAATCCCTAAGGGCACGACGTTCCGAGTGTTCTACCCGGACAACAATCCTCAGATTCACGAAATCTTGGATTTCCGTCGCCGCGATATGCAAGAGGCGGAGCGGCTCTTCGAGCCGAACAGGATCTACACGCCAGAGTAGTGATCGGTGGTTCTTGGCTTCGCTGCGAGCCGGGCGATATCCGCTTTGTCCGCGGTCGATTCACTCGTTTGGCTCACGCCAAACTCCACTCACGAAGCGTCCACGCGGACATCACACCGTCTCTTGCTGCCGCCTGACCGACGCTACGGTACCTACGCCTGGCGGCGTGGAACCTACGCTTCAGCCCTGTTGAGTTATCATTGATTGCTGTTTCTGCCGAGAATGAGGAAGACGTAATCTCGGTGGGTCCTCACAGATCTCGGTTCCCCTCGGTGGCCAAAAGCGCAATCTGCGACGAACATCGTCCTGACATGAGCGGAAGCGCCTGCTCAATGTTCGCAAACCACAACCTCCATAGTGAGAATCAAGAAACTTTTGGGCAGTTCGGAAGATCGATGCGAATCTAACCGTTCCGTGCTTACGAATGATGGGAATTAGATGAACCCAAGTTCGATTCTCTTCATCGTACACATGCTAGGTATCTCGAAAGGTTAGTTATGAGTTCGGCCTGGGCAATCATTGAAAACAGGGGAAAAGTCCTCTTTGTCCGTCGCTCATTCGAGGTCGGACGTGGCGGTCAATGGTGTCCTCCGGGCGGAACGATCTGGCGCAACGAATGGCCGGAAGTGGCCTGTGTGCGCGAAGCTTTCGAAGAAACGGGTCTGCGCGTGCGTGTCGTTCGTGAGCTAGCGGCCTTTGATGGCGCACACTACATCTTGTGCAAGATGAACGACCCGGATGCCGAAGTGACGTTGCGAGCCCGTGAGTGCATTGATTTTGGTTGGGTCGAACCCGATCAGATATTGTCGCTGGGCACCGTGATGGACCTACGTCGAATCATCCCCGTGTTTCGATTGGCAGGCTTCAAGCTCCCAGACATTCCAAACGGTCTGCAACTCGCCACGCCGGATGACCCTGAAAGCCAGGCGTCTCGACCCTAGTCACTGATCCGCAGAAACTGAGGGGACGTTCCACAGATACACACGGATCACTGCACAGATATCCACAGATTCCTTTAGTTAGAAACCAACCCAAAGAAATCTGAGTGAATCTGTGTCTTAATCGGCGAAAATCTGTGGAAAGAAGCTACCCGCGTGCAGCTAATAGGAGCCGCTTACGTAGATGCGTTTCGATTGGATTGAAGTAATCCGGTGACTTCTCAAATACGCCGTCCAATCCTTTGCCGCCGTCGACTGGGCGGAACACGTCAGCAAACTTGCCCGCAGATAGCACGTTGAACATGCCGGTATCTTTTACGTAGGTCAGAAGCTCGGCAGCCTCAGCGAGCACTTCCTGAGCGCGTGATTGGATGCGGCCACCTGACTTGAACTCAATCTCTTCACCTAAGTCGCGCATGTTGTTCATGATGTACTGCGCGTTTTCCAAGGCGAGGTAGCGGTCGTGCATGTGAGGCGTGTGCATGGCCTCGGTCATCATGCCCAGAAGCTGGATGCCTTGGTTGGTCCAGACGCCGATCATATTGAAGAGCGCGTCTTGGATATGGCCCTTGAAGATATTGCCCGTCATGTACTTTGTGGGCGGCATGTACTTGAGCGGCGCGTTCGGGAAGATCTCGCGCGCCATCTGGGCCTGGGCAAGCTCCATCAGGAACCCGTTTTCGATATTTGGGTTCATCTCCATCGCGTGGCCAAGCCCCATTTGTTCTTCAGGCAGGCCGCTCTTTAGTGCGAATTGCTCGTTGATGAATTGGCTGGCGAGCACAGTGTGCGCGGCTTCGATGGCATCGGCGGTCGTCAGGTAGTTGTCTTCGCCGGTGTTGATAATCACGCCGGCATACGCATTGATCATGCGGCTGAAGTACTGGTCGATGAAGGTTCGCTGAGGGTTGATATCGCGGAAAAGAATGCCGTAGAGCGCGTCGTTGAGCATGACGTCTAGACGCTCGATCGCGCCCATCGCCGCGATTTCCGGCATGCATAGTCCACTGCAGTAGTTGCAAAGGCGGATGTACCGCCCCAACTCTTCACCCACCTCGTCGAGCGCTTCACGCACAATCTTGAAGTTCGCCTGTGTCGCATACGTGCCGCCAAACCCTTCGGTGGTTGGGCCGTAAGGCACGTAGTCCAGAAGCGACTGCCCCGTGGACCGAATCACCGCGATGATGTCAGCGCCCTGGCGGGCAGCGGTCACGGCCTGGACCGCGTCCTCATAGATATTGCCTGTGGCCACGATGACGTAGTGCAGCGGAGCGGGTCGGTCTTCGGCCGCTTCCAGTAATTGGTTGCGTTGGTCGACGTTTGCCTGGACGTTGTCGAGTGCCTCGATCGCTAGCTTTTCCGCGGTCTGCTTGGCTTCGTCCGAGATCTCAAAAGCCGCCAAATGCAGGTAGCCGCTAGCAAATCCTTCCGCGACGGTCTGCACGTCACGACCTGTCTCGTTCACGGCTGCTGCAAATCGCCCCAACACGCCCTCGGTCAGTGCGTCTGCGGCCTGCGCTTGTTCGACCAGCAAGTTCGGCAGCGGAACATCCTCGGCATCGACGCCGTCCACGCCCAGAAGACGCAACGCCGTACGTTCAATCGCTACGGTGCTACGCCCCGCGATGAATTCATCCATCGATTCGGCGATCTGCAGCGCGTCAGCTCGCGCCTGCGATATCAGGGAGGGGTCCAGTCCAAGTTTGCTCATCGTACTTCTCCGAGTCAGCAGCGCTCTTCTTAGACTCGCCGGGCAAACGTGACAACAGCTTTGAACGCAGCATTATTTGTTCATTGACCACAAAATCAAACGTCAAGGACTAGTTTATTCAGTCGCGATGGGTTCTTGTGATTCAACGACCTCGATATGTCAGTTTGACATAGGCAAGAGAAGTTGAAATGTTGTTTTCGTTGGGGGAGGTCTGATTGCCTCCTGCAAGATTTGCTCAAAGGAGGCTTAAATGAGCTCATCGCTCATCGCTCATCGCTCTAACAACGTTCTTGTTGTGTAGCTGTCAACCCATTGACGGCTCAGAAATCAGTGAATTGGATAACATGGGGTATATTGATCCGGGAGGTGCCAATTCGGGCCAATCCGTTTTCGATTTGTGCACTTTGTCCAACGACTTTGATGTAATCGCTGTGGTTTCGATCGATCAAGAACCCGATTTCAAAAGACGTTGTGAACAAGGGAATGATCCCTCGATTGCCAGTCATGCCATTCTCAGTGTTTCGGTGCTTTCTGAAATCCGAGGTAAGTTGGCACCATCCAACGTTGTGATTGCCTCACACGGTGGTGAGTTTGTGAAGGGGCAAAAGATGTTGATTATGGGGGATTTCATTGGACCTGGCGTTCTGGGCGTCCAAGGAGACTTGGGAGTTGAGCTGTTTCCGGACTCGGTACAGGCGGCTAAAAACACACCAGAACATGTCGATCTTCCCTCATCGACATCAGAGATACGCACGGCTTTGACATCTAGCGAAGATCATTGTCTTGGGACAAACCGAGTGTTTGCGAACCGAAACGACAGAATGGTGTATTACCAAGCCGATCCATCAACGTGCGGGAAACTTGGTGTGAAGCCTTCAGATTCAACCCCATCGCAGAACCCAGATGATAGCTCAGAGGACGGACGATGAACCCATTGAGAGTTTGCATAATTCTTCTGTTTACTTGCACCAGCCTCCAAGCAGTGGCCCTTCCATTGTACTCGACAGGAAATTGCCCCGATGCAGAAGCTTCGTATCAACTAATATCTTCTGCTCAGAAGACGAGCCAAGAGATTCACGTCTATATTGACGAGAATTTTGGGGCGAATATGTGGTCATGTTCAGATGAACATGCAGAGACTACCCAATTCAAAGTCGAACAGGAGCTAAAGGAAGCGCTCGAAATCTGGAACTCGCAGGCCCGAGGAGCCCATTTGGTTTTCAGAGGCACATATGACGCGGGCAACCACCCAGCAGGGGCGGGTATAGAAGTCGACATTTGTGGAGACCTGCCGCAGGAACCTGCAGTGTTTGTGGTCTTCAAGAAGGGCTGCGACGTTGATGACGGGGAATGCGATGAAGGAGTAATCGCGAACGCTCGAAAGATAGTAGGTTGTGAGTCTATTCGGCTACAAGTCCACGGTGATCGGAATAACAAAGACGCTTGTGTGATGAGTGGAAAGATCGATTGGCGTCTCGATGAGCACTTTTCGGCAGGTCAGATTGGTGATGACGACCCGCGCAGCCTCATGGGTATGTTCATTCACGAGTTTGGGCACGTCTTGGGGTTGGGACACTACAACTCCGATTCAAACAACAACCTGATGCATCAGAACTATGCTGGCGTCGAAGATTGGTGGCATCTGGATCCATGGACGAAAGACTGTGTCGATGAGAAGTGGGGTGGGCGAGAAGCACGTCCAAGATCAAAGTCTTACAGCAGCACGGGAGTTCAGAAAGAGCTTGAGTATATTGATGACAGCTATCGAACGCAGAAGGGGAGCCTGCATGGGTATCCATGGCGTGCAAACTCAAATTTTTATTACGTGTATGGCTTCATGGATCCAGCACAGGACTATCGCTATGCCCAGCTAGGGTCGGATGGATATCTGAGTTGGATAAACTCTGGCTCGAACTGGTCCAGTGTCCCGGTGGATTCCAACCCACTGTACAGCAACTGGTCTCCCGGTTCGGCGAATGGCCAGCAAGTTTTCTACAACTACGCACCAACCACCTCTACTAATCCACCTCAACTGAAAACTGTTTATTCAGCAAACTTCTTCAGTTCATCTAGTGTCAGCAGACTGAAAGAGGGAAGCACGAATTTGGATTCACACATTCCCTTGAGGACCGCTATCGATCCATCATCAAACCTCAACATCGCGATATACGTTCAAACAGAAGAAGTCACATCTGGAATCCCGGTCGATACTGGGCGAATGAAGATCTTTCCGGGTTTTCAAAACTACAACCAATTGAAATCAGGGACATGGCTTGACCCGGCAAACTTCACACTACCAAGCTCTGGTTACCATCAATCCTACTCGACCTGGCACTACCGTATGCGGACAAATTTCGCTCCTGGAATTGCTTGTGTTAAGCCTAGCGATCTTGGGTCGGGCATGAACGGCTATAACTGTGTCTTGGCTTGGATTGATCGAGGTACTCCGGATAATCGACTGTTGTACGTATGGTTTAAGGTGTCCGGTACTGGAGTATTCAATTTTGATACCAATGTTCGAGTTCGCTCCGGCGCGTACGGTGTAAATCATGTCTCGGCCGCCTATGCCAACGGGCGAATGCTTCTCGCCTTCATGAGTTCCAATGATAATGGACTCCGTGGAAACGCAATAGCGACGACCGAGAACCTCCTGACTTCTCGCACAAGTTGGTCCGCGGTCTCGAAGGTGTTTCCGCAGCCAACAGGCGTTCCATTTACCTTTTTGGTGGACCCACCAACGTGGGGGACGGGGGGGAATACTCCCGAATATACGCTTTTGTACTCGGAGAATCTATGAAGACCAATAAATATACGGGCGTTGTGTTCGTCTCTTTGCTTTCCTTTGGAGTGGGATGCAGTGAGCCAGACGTGCCTGAGTACTTGAGCTATCAGCCGTTAGCGTCTGACAACTCCGGTACAGCGACCAAGAATCTGTGCACCTATTCAAACAACCTTGATGCCGTGGCATTGGTCGAGATCGTGTCCATGAGTGATCCGATATCATCCTGTGGTCCAAACGAACTGTGGTCTCATTTGCGGGTTGAACTAGAGATCGTCACCGTTCTACGTGGCTCGTTTCAGTTTCGTGATACCTACATTCTACCCGCACGGGACGGACTCGCTTCTGGCATGAGAGGACTTGTGACCTTGGAAGATGTGGAGAGTATCGATCCAAACGAGACCGGAATCGCTGGCTTCTTGCCGGTAACGTTCCTGGATTCTCCTCCAGAATCCGTTCCCGGTTTGCACGAGAGCGTGGTTGTGGATTTGCCTGCTAGTGTTGAAGAACTCCGCACAGAGCTTAACTCCGGTGAAGATCATTGTGTTGGGAAGACGCTAATCCCAAAGAGTGAACTGGACAGTATCTTCGTAGCCGGCCCCAATGTCGATTGCGGCGGACGCTAGCACACCACCGCTAGCTGCTAGCCCCCAACCACACCATGTGGTACGCAGGCGGAACCATCATGGGAGAAATCATGAAGTTCCGACCTAACGGCCACCTGTACGGCCTTCATCGTGTTCTCGAGCCTCAGAATTCCTTGCCTCAAGCTGCCCAGAAACTGGATGCGTCGGGGCCTGGATTCGACAACGAGGTCGTCATCGATGTGCAGACTCTGAACATCGATTCGGCGAGTTTTCATCAGATTGTGGGCGAAGTCGGGAAGGATGCTGCAGCGGTTGGTGCGCATATCAAAGGCATCGTCGAGTCACGTGGCAAGATGCAGAACCCAGTGACGGGAAGCGGAGGGATGCTGTTGGGGACCGTGTTCGCGACCGGTGACCGATACGACGGGCCTGTTCAGGTTGGTGACCGCATTGCCACGTTAGTAAGTTTGACCCTGACGCCGCTTGAATTGCGCGAGATCAAAGAGGTCCACTTCGACTCTGACCAGGTGGATGTCGAAGGCACGGCGTACCTCTGGCCGAGCTCTCCAATCGTCAATATCCCCGAAGACCTATCTGCCGAACTTGCCCTGTCCGCATTGGACGTTTGCGGCGCGCCGGCACAAACTCAGCGACTTGTGAAAGGTGCGCAGAGCGCGCTGATTTTGGGTGCCGGAAAGTCTGGAATGCTCTGTGCGGCCGCAGCGCGCGAGACGATGGGACCGTTTGGCAAAATCTACGGGTTCGACTTGTACGACGGCAATCTGCAGCTTCTGCAAAAGGCTGGTCTGGTGGACGTGTTCACGACTGGCGACGCAACGAGTCCTGTCGAGGTCCTGAACAAAGTGCTCGAGATGACAAACGGCGAGCTGGTCGATGTGGTCATCAATACGTGCAACGTGCCGGGCGCCGAGATGGCCGCCATTCTGCCATGCCGCGACCGCGGTAAGGTCTACTTCTTCAACATGGCGACGGACTTTGCAAAAGCCGCGTTGGGCGCAGAAGGCGTGGGCAAAGACGTCGACCTTCTGATCGGCAACGGCTTCGCCCACAACCACGCCGAAATCACGTTGGACGTCGTGCGCAAACACGAGTCGATTCGAGCGAAGCTCGAGGAATTGCTAGCGCGATGAAGTACGTCGTCGTCGGTGCAGGGTTGATGGGTTTGGGCGTCGCATGGCGCCTGCTTGAGGCGGGTCACGACGTGACCGTGCTCGAGAAGAACACCGTCGGCTCAGGTGCATCTGGCGCGGCTGCGGGCATGTTGGCTCCGACTGCCGAGCTGAAGTTCGAAGAGACGGAGTTGTTGCATATCAGCCAGGAAAGCCTGGCGATGTGGAAGGACCTTGCCGCTGAGCTCGAAGAGAAATCGGGTCAAGATGTCGACTACCGCACCGAGGGCACATTGGTCGTCGGTCTGGACCGCGACGATTCCGAAGCGTTGCAGCGCTTGTTCGAATACCAAACGCATTTGGGGCTGCCGGTCGAACGGCTGTCAGGCGACGCTCTGCGCGAGCGCGAGCCATCCATCCACCCGACCGCACACAGTGCGGTTTTCATCCCCGATGACCACCAGGTGGACCCTCGATTGGTTGTCAGCGCACTTGCTAAGATCGTGGCCAAACTCGGCGGGGAAATCCGGGAAGGTGTTGAGGTTACTGACGTTGCGCCGCGTTCGGTCAAGACCGCTGAGGACGAACTCAGCTGTGATGAGGTCGTGATTTGCGCCGGCGCATGGACGCGAAAGTTAGGTTCGGATGCGCCATATATCCGTCCCGTACGTGGCCAAATGCTCAGCCTGCGCATGAAGACGCCAGCCATCTGCAACCACGTGGTTCGGGCGCCAGACGCGTATTTGGTGCCCAAGTCTGACGGACGATTGGTCGTTGGCGCTACGATGGAAGAGATGGGTTTTGACCCCAACCTCACAGCCGGCGGGCTATTCGAGCTATTGCGCGGCGCGTGGGAGACCATGCCAGGCATCTACGACCTCGACTTTATCGAGGCATGGACAGGGTTTAGGCCGATGTCACTCGACAATATGCCGGTCGTTCGCAAGGGTGAGGACGGTATCCACTATGTGACAGGACATGGTCGCGGGGGCGTTCTCCTGCTACCTTGGACGTTATGGAAAGCCTCACAGGAACTCGTAAGCGGTTGATTTAGCTAACAAACCGATGATTGATACGTCTGGCGTAAAACCGAACAAGCTGCGGTTGAGGTGGGATTTGCCGCTACGTGACGCGTTTATCGAGTCGTTTGATTCGATCGTCGACTATGCGATCGAACGCGCCAGGACTGCCGCGGAAGACCCCGAGAAGTCGGTCCACGAGTACCGGAAGTCGATTCGTCGTGGGCGCTCGTTGATTCGCCTGATTCACGACGCGCACCCTGAGTTTGACCGGACGGAATTGAACGACAAACTGCGCTCGGCCTTTGAACCAACTTCGGCGCTGCGTGATGCCGATGTCCTACGACCTGTCATCGAAATGTGGGCTAAACTCGCGACTGACGAGGGCGTCGTCGAGCGCATTCTAGGCAGCCTTGGCGAACACCGTGAGACTGTTGGCTCGCACCAGGTTGAAGAGATTTTGGCCAACGAAATCGAAGGTCTGCACTACTGCAAATGGGCGCTTCGACGCCAGATGCCCGAGGATTTTGGCTGGGACCATATCGCCAGAGGGCTGCAGAAATCCTACCGACGCTGCAAACAACGACGACACGAGGCAGCAACCTCGGTATCCGACCTCGCGGTGCACGACTGGCGAAAACGCACCAAAGAGATTCGTTACCAGACCGAGCTTTTTGCCGCAGGCAGCGGGGTTGAACCCATCACCTCGTTCAACAAAGCCCTGGCGGACCAGGCCCAAGATTTGGGCGAAGCAACCGACCTGCAGATCTTCTCGGACTATTTGGCCCATAGAGCGGACATCGAAGGCGTGCCTGAATGGCAGACCAACGTTTACGAAGAGTATCTACGGTCCTTAGGAGCGTCGGTCTTGAAGTCGAACGTCTTCTTCCGCCCAGAACCAAAGGACTTTGCGGCTGATGTCATCGAGGGCATCGAAGCCGCCTTGAATGCGTCCGATGAGTCTGAGTAACCGCAAATCCCAGCTTTTGGATTGGATCGAACACGTTACCTCTTCAGCAGGCGTGGACGCGTTGGTGGCCGATGGTTGGTCGCGTCCAATGGCATCCGAAGGCCTACGGCTGCACAAAGCAACCTGGGATATCGACCGCATCGCTGCTGCTGCAGAGGCCGAAGCCGAGCCGTTTGGCGGCCTTGAAGCCATGGCAGAAACGCTGCCTAAGTCGGTCCTGCATATCTGGCCTGCACTCCCCGGTGGAGGCGTTACGCCCCTTATCTTTGGCGCGCTCGCTGGCATTGAGTTGTACGTTCGCCCAGCCAGCCGATTGCGAACTTTCCCAGACTTTCTGGTCGACTCGTTCCCTTTTGCACAGCGTGTGGAAGAGGTTGTGGAAAGTGAGGCCATCGTCGTCAGTGGTAGCGACGAAACCATCGCCGCGGTGCGCGAAACCTACCCCACTCGCCACGTCGTGGGTTACGGCCACCGCGTGAGCTTTGCAATCTCTGACGGCACCGATGCCGCCCAGATCGCCCGCGACATCGTGATGTGGAATCAGATGGGCTGTTTCTCGG
Organism: bacterium; assembly: GCA_030427705.1. Classification (GTDB taxonomy): domain Bacteria; phylum Myxococcota_A; class Bradymonadia; order Bradymonadales; family Bradymonadaceae; genus JAUIBR01. Next base: position 65,088 of record JAUIBR010000003.1, read on the forward strand.
TCCGTGGCGTGTTCGTTTTTCCTCACAGGAACTCGCAACTAGCTGAATTCGCTTCGGAACTTGCAGAAGAGGTCGCGAAACTAGAGTCGGAATGGGACACGCGATTGACTGAGGGCGAGCTAGCCAGACGTGTGCAATCGCTGGGTACAGCAGAGTTCGCGACGAAGGTGTATCGCGCAAAATTTGGATGGGTTCAGCACGGTCAGGGAACCTGGTCTGGTGATTGGATATCTACAAACGCCGTGCGGGTTTCGGCGGTCGAAAGCCCAGACCAATTGCGGGCCATCGTCGAACCCGGCACACCACTACAAGGCGTCTCTGTCAGTAGCGGATTAGGAGAAGAGTGGCGTGAAGCCGCAAAAACGCTCGGCGCAACGCTGGTCGCTGATTCCGGGACGCTACAGTCACCTCCACCCGATTGGGAACATGACGGTATGCCCAACTTGCGCGTTCTAGCGGCCTTATAGCAGCGACTTTCCACAGATTTCGCAGATTAAGACACAGATTCCCTCAGATTCTTTTCGGTTAGAATTCAGGCCAAAAGAGAATCTGTGCTCGTCTGTGTGGGAATCCGTGTCCGTCTGTGGAACGTCCCCCGCCAAGTCGCAGCTTAGGCCGCTTGGGCGGTGTGTGCGTTGTACAGCCGCGCGTACTCGCCGCTCGCCGACATCAACGCTTCATGGTTGCCACGCTCAATAATCTCGCCATTTCGCAGCACCAGGATTTGGTCGGCATCACGGATGGTCGACAATCGGTGGGCAATGACGACGGTCGTTCGGCCTTTCGTCAAGCGCTCGAGCGCGGTTTGGATCAGCTCTTCGGTCTTGCTGTCGATGCTGGCTGTGGCTTCGTCCAGAATCAGGATTGGCGGGTCACGAAGTAGCGCACGCGCAAAACTAAACAGCTGGCGTTCGCCAGCGCTAAGCGTCCGTCCGCCTTCGTCTAGAACATGGTCAAGGCCAGCGCTCATGCGGCCAATCAGAGCGTCGGCGCAGACCGCTTTGGCGGCGGCCATGATCTCTTCGTCGCTGAAGTCGGCGCCCAGTGTCAGGTTTTCGCGGATGGTTCCGGCGAAGATGACGACGTCTTGAGGCACCAAGGCGATGGACGAGCGCAGCGCATGTAGCTTGTAGTTGCGAACATCTTCACCATCCACAGCTACTGAGCCGCTGTTGACGTCATAGAAGCGTGAAATCAACGACACGATGGTGGATTTACCAGCACCGGTGTCACCGATGAGGGCGAGCATCTGCCCGGCTGGTGCATCGAACGAGATTCCTTTCAGCACGAGCTCTTTGCCGTATCCAAACTCGACATCTTCAAACGCGATCGACCCATCCGTGACGGTCAGGGCGTCGTCAGCGTAGTCAGTATTAGTAAGACTGCTCTTGGTTCCCAACACGTCGAACACACGCTCGCCCGCTGTAAGCGCGGTCTGGATGACGTTGAACTTCTCGGTCAGGTTTCGCACCGGCACCCAGATTCGGGTCGTGTACTGCAGGAACGTAAGCAGTACGCCGACGGTGATGATGCTCTCAAGCACGCGCTCGTAGCCGACCCAGAGGATGATGGCGGTCGCACAGGCGGAGACGATCATCATGCCTGGACGCAAGATGCCCCAAGCTTGAATCACTCGTCGAACCGAGGCCTGGTGTGCTTCGGTCAGTGATTTGTATTCGCGGCTGCGGTCGCGCTCTTTGCCGTAGAGTTGGTTTTCGCGCATGCCGCCAAGGTTCTCGGCAAGCCAAGAGTTCATACGGCTTTGCACGGCCTGCATCGTCCGCAACGATGGTCGAGCTAGCGCGCGGTAGATGAGCGCGACAATGATGAGCAATGGGAACGAGCCCAAGATGATGCCCGCCAACACAGGGTCGAGCGAGAACATCACAACCAGCAGCGCGGCCACAAACATCAGGTCGCGAGCGCCCTGCGCAAGCGCGTCGCTGAACAGTTCCGAGAGTGACTGAACGTCAAATGTCGTGCGGTTAACCAGACGTCCCACAGGGTTCTTGTGGAAAAAGTCCAGGCCGAGGCTGGTGATGTGGTTGTAGATGTCGATACGCAGGTCATGCACGACGAACTGGCCCAGCTTCTGGACCAGGTAGGTGGTCACAATCGCCGTAGCCCAACGAAGCACCCACACAGACAAGACCACCAGACCAAAACCCAGCACCATCTGCATCCGCGCATCATCGGAGCTTGAGAGCTGAGCCATCACGCCCGCGGCCGCATCAAACGGCGCATCGAGCAACTGCGGCTTACGCTCGGAAACATTGATGATGCGGTCGATCGCAAGCCCGATGCCGTAAGCCGGCAACGTCATCAACATGGACTCGAAGACGCTCAGGCAAATCGCCGTAATCGTCAGGGCCTTATGCGGCTTAGTGTAGCGCAGCAGCCGAAACAGCAGCATGACGTCGAGCTCAGAGCTCTCGATGCGCTCTTCTTCGAGCATCTTGGCTAGAAGCGGGTCCTCGGCAATCTCCAGCGCGTGTGCCTCCGCCCTGCTCAATTTTTCTTTGGAAGTCATCAGTGACGTTCTCGATCAAAGCACACGGAACCTAGCAAAACGATGGTTTGTTCCCAACACCGTTGTTGGCGATTCGAATCTTGCGCAACCCTTCACAGAGGGGCACAGAAGTTTGTGAAAACCACAGAGGCTCTTTCATGGGATTTTCTGAACAAAAGTCCTCTGTGGAAGCTCATAAACTTCTGTGTGGCTCTGTGAAGAGTAACGCAATCCGCAATTGACCGATTGCTACGAGTTCGCCTTGAGTTCAGCAATTTCTTCTAGGCTAGAAGCCGAATGACAACTCGTTGGGCGCTTGAGCGACTCCGCCAACGCCGGTGGTAGCGGCACGGTTTGTCCGATGACGGGCTCGACCACGCTTTCGAATTTAGAAGGATGTGCGGTCGACACGAGCACCCAGTGGTCACCGCCACGCTCCAAGTATGCGGAGACGGCACATGCGGTGTGCGGGCAAATCGCGACATCCCACCGCTCGAACGCAGTTGCGATGCAACGCTTGATTTCATCGTCATCGACCGAGGTGGCCGAGATGAAGTCTGGAGCGGTTGGATACAGGTCCAACAGCCGCTCCATATTGCTCGGAGCCCCAACATCCATAGCGTTGGCTAACGTCGCGACAGTGGTCTTGGGCTCATACGCGCCGGATTCAATCCAGTTTGTGAGCGGCGTGTTCGCGTTCGCAGCCAGCACCACTTCTCGGATTGGGAAGCCCAGGTGCTTTGCCCAAACACAGGCCAAAGCGTTGCCCACGTTGCCGGATGGGATAATGAAGCCAGCTGGCTGTCCGTGGCGCTTTTGATAGTCCAGAGAAGCCCACGCGTAGTAGGTCACTTGGGGCAAGAGCCGCCCGATATTGATGCTGTTTGCCGACGACAGCCGGACGTTGGATTGCCACCACTCATCGGCGAATGCGGCTTTCACCATGCGTTGGCAGTCGTCGAACACGCCTTCGACTTCGACAGACAAGACGTTGGTGTCCCAGCAGGTCAGCTGGTGGCGCTGACGATCGGACACTCCAGCCTTTGGAAAGAGCACGATGACTTCGGTATTGGGCTTTCGCCAGAACGCTGACGCGACCGCTCCGCCCGTGTCACCTGACGTGGCCACAAGAATCGTTATGGGGCGCTCGCCGTCTTCAACAACGCGTGACATAACGCTCGCCAAAAACCGTGCACCAAAGTCCTTGAATGCTGCGGAAGGCCCATGGAAGAGCTCCAACATCTCGACGTTGTTTTCGAGGGGACGGAGCTCAATCGGAAAGTCGAAGGCTTCGGCGACAACATCTGATGCCGATACGCCGGCAGGGTCCAAAAACGGCGCCAAAACCGACGTCGCGACGCTCGGGTAATCACCTGCCCCAGCCTGAACAGCCGGCCATTCGACAGGCACAAAAAGCCCACCATCTGGGGCCAGGCCTGCGCAGATAGCTTCAACAATTCCCACCGCATTATCAGCAGTTCCACGTGTGCTTCGGTACTTCATGGCGCCCTCGGAGTTTTCGCCGCGACACACATAGCACCAATCCGAGCGGTCCGCACAGGCTTCCAGCTTTCAGCACCCAGCTTTCAGCCCTGGCCGGGTGAATCGGAGCGAATGGGCAGCAACTCAAATCCACAGACAGCACAGACGGTTCACGGACTCACACAGAGAATTCTTTTTGTGACAGCATTTAACACGTCACAACTTTAGAATTGTGACTTGGCTGATGCCCTCTTGAAAAAGAGTCTGTGCACGTCTGTGTTTCGTCTGCGCCGTCTGTGGATCTAGCTAGATGGTGCGTGCTCCGGGAGCTCCTACCTCGCAAATCCAACTACGAGTCTCTAAACCGTGCGCTGCAAAAGCTTTGGTCATGGCTTCCACAACTGGTTCGCCGTCCTTGCATAGGGCGAACATCGTTGGGCCTGCGCCAGAGATTGATGCGGCGAAGGCGCCGGCTTCCAGTGCGGCGGCTTGGACGTCGTGAAAACCAGGTATCAAGCGGGCGCGATGCGGCTCGACCAGCACATCTTTGCACGCGCGTCCAACCCGTTCAGCGTCGTCAGAATACAAGCCCACAAGAAAGTTTGTGAGGTTTGAGGTTTGCGTGATGGCGTCTTTCAACGGGACTTCCGTGGGCAGCACCGCACGCGCGTCTTTTGTGTCGATGCGAAGGTCTGGGTGGACCAAAACGCACTGTAAGTCTGGCTTTGGAAGCTGCACGACGTCCAAGGGATGCGCTGTTGCGAACGTGAGTCCGCCGTACAGACACGGTGCAGCGTTGTCCGGATGCGGATCACCCGAAGCCACCGCTTCTCCCAACAAGGCGTACTCAAGGACCTGCAAGTCCGATAAGCCTTTGTCGACCAGCAAACTGGCCGCTTTCGCACCTCCCACAGCGCTGGCAGCGCTTCCGCCCAGACCCGAACCGAGTGGGATTCCTTTGTCGATCTTCACATGGAAGCCGTGTGGTAACCCAAGGTCTTTGATCATCTGAATCAGGCCCACGGTGGCTGTGTTTGCGGCAGCATCAGTGGGGATGACGTCGGCGCCAGGTCCATGAATCTCAAGGGTCACGATACGTTCGTCGATGGCCGAAACTGTGATGGTGTCGCCAAGCGCGTCGACCGCGAAGCCAAGAATATCAAAGCCCACAGCGATGTTCGCGACCGTCGCTGGAGCAAAAACAGTGACTGTCATTTATGGGACCGTGATGTCGGAGCCAGCTTGGAAGTTCTGTTGGACTTCGGCGGGTGTAAGCGCACGGCCATACCCTGCGACGAGGTAGATTTCGCCTAGCCATTGGCGATCGTCGACTACCTCGTTACCGATGCCCAATTGGTAGGTGCGATCCCAGTTCTCCAACGAGGTCGGGCGTGGGGCAGTGTGAATAAGCTCGCCGTCGCGATAGAGGTCGACTTCGACACCATCAAAGGTCATGACCCAGTGGTGCTCTTCGAGATCGATAACATCGCGCGCGGTGATGTACGGCGCGCCGTTACCTTCGTCGCCGTCAGCCGTATTGAGCGTGCCAAACTGCCGAATAACGATGTCGTCTCGTTCAACACCGAACGTGTAGTTGCGAAGAGCCGTGTCCAGCGAGAACGTGACCCAACGCGCGGGTCCGCCCAGGTCATCTGCGCCAAGCTTGCCCCAAATCTCGATGGAGAACGCATTTCGCGGAATGACCGTGTCGTAGAACTTCGCAGGAGGACTAGATGAGATGGCTAGGCCACCTTCATTGACGACGATGCCATTTCGACCAGGCGTCCAGCCAACCGACGTGTTGGCCACTAGGTCGACAGGAGTCCCAACACCCGAACGGTCGGGAATGTCTTGTCCAAAGCCGTTTTGGAAGGTGTAGAGCAACAACAGGTCTTCCGAGACACGGGCCTCGGCCGTCCCGAAGCTGGCGTCGGTGGTGAACTCAACATCAGCAAACGCCATATCCGGCAGGTTGTTCACATTGTTTGCGTTGTTGCTGTTGTTCGAGTTGTTGGTGTTGTTCGCCTTATTGTTCGAATCAACGGGATCGAGCGTGGTGAAAAGGTTACACCCACACAAGAGCGTCGCGGCCGCCATGACAATGAATCGGTTCATTGGCAAACCCCCGTTCCCGTATTGCCGTCTGTTCGCGTGCTACCCGGCTGGTTTGCCATACGCGCCAGAAACTCCGTGACTTCGCACGGCGCGAGGTCGTTATTGAGACGAATCCAAACGCGCCCGGCGTCGTTCAGGGTCACCTGGCTGACAGATGTCAGATTGTCGTCATTCTCGACCCGAAACAGGTCCCCAACATCTCGCAGGTTCTCAAGCCCTGCGAGCGATGTCAGCTGACTGTTATAGTTGATGTAGAAGTCGTTGTTGACCGTGGTCAGGGCGTCAAAGCCCGACAAATTGGTCAGTGGCCGATTCCCAGAAAAATCAATTGAGTTTGCGGAAGTCAGCGCCGGCAACCCAACCCGATCCAGTCCAGTCAGGTTCTGCATCTCAAGGTCGTAGACGTACTCTAGATTCGCCATGTCCACGAAGTCGAATCCTTGCGAGCGATGAATATGCAGGTTGCGCAGACGGACGGTTGTCAGTTGTGACAAGCTATCGAGTCCGCTCAATCCCCCAATCTCCAGATATCCGTCCTCAGCTGGCGTGAGCGGTGCGATCGTCTGAATCGATTCCAGATCCGTGAGGTAGATCTCAGGGATATTCGTTGCGTTCAGCGGCTGGAAATCATCCACAGTTAATGGCAGCTGATCCAGAATCAACACATTCGAAATCGTGGTGAGGCTCGATAGCCCCGTCATCGTTGCAGCGCCTGTACGAGAAACAGCAAAAGACCCGACGCTGGATACGTTCTCCAATCCCACGAACGACGCGAGATTTGGCGAGTTGTGAAGGGCAAGCGTGCCACCAACTTGTTCTAGCGAACCAAGACCGACGATCGAGCTGAGCAAGGGATGGTAGGCAATTCCGAAGCTCCCACCCACGGTTTCGAGCGAGTCGAATTGGATCGAGGTCATCGTCTGATTGCTCATGATCAGCAAGTCGCCGCCGACCGTCGTAAGGGCAGTGAAGCCGTTCAACATGCCCAGGGTCGTGAGACCGTTGAGTTCCAGCGTGCCCTGAATCTCTCCCAGGCTGTCTAGTGACAGCTCTGACAGAGCCGCCTGCCGGATAATCCGGAAATCGCCCGTGACCTGGGTCATCGAGGATTCGAAGACTGCAAGAGGTGTATTGCCACGAATATGGATATCACCCACGGTCGTGAGGCTGTTCAATTCAACCGTCGATAGCCGCTCGTTATCCCGAATCGAGACATCCCCAACCGTCTCGATGTTCAAATCGATCGTCGTCAGATCAGGGTTGCCTTCAATCACCAATCCGCCAACTGACTGAAGTGACGTCAGTCCTGACAGGTCTGTCAGTTGGGTGTCGCGAATGTACAGAGTGCCAGAGATATTGAGGGTTGGTAGCTCGGGCAGAGTCTCGACACCCGTGATCAGCATGTCGCCTACGAGCTCATCACAACCGCGCACGCTGTACGCCATTCCGTCGAGATCGCTGTCCAGCAGCACATTCGCGGTTTGCGAGTCGCACAGCGCTTGCGAGCGAGTCTCGGGCCCGGAAACCGGGTCATCGGCCACGCCACACGCCGCGAGCAAGGTCGAGACGGCTAGGATGAAAGTTCGAGTATTCATTGGAGCCAAACCATACACGAAAGCGCGTTTCCACGAAAAGAACTAGTGGTTAGTCTGAAGATCAGTGTGCACGAATCTGGTGGTGGCGTTGGTCGACAAGATATTAAGTCTAGAGGAATTGCTCGATCGAGCGTCGACTCTGAATAGTCTGCAGGCAAAGTCCGCCGTTCCAGCGATAGTTCAGTCTGCTGCCACCAGGCCAGACGGCGTGCAGACCGTCTTCGAATGGTGGTTCGGCAATCCGGGATTCAGTCAGGCGATCATCACGTCGAATTTCCAACACCAAATCATCGATGAACAAAACGCGCACTATATCGCGCAAATGCAGTATCGGGCGTTGGATACGATGGATCGGGCCGTGGCATTACACGGATTCTGTCAGTGTCACGACTGTGATTTGATCTTGTCGCCCCTATTGGCCGATTTTGGCGACCAGAATTTCGACGAGCTTTCGAAATCGTCACAGCAACGGGCGCTTGAGATGATGCGCGCGGTCGGAAAGCCCTTGAGCAAAGATATGGTCGAGCGCCTGGTGATGCCGTTGGATGTGAAAACCAATGATTGGATTGGTTTCCACCACCAGGTTTCCAACGAGGCCGCTCGACTGATGTTGGAGCGTCGCGAACAGATCGATGTTGCGTGCACCCTTCTGGAAAAGAACAGCATTGAAGAACGAGAGGCCGGCTGGCTACGCGAGGTGTATTTGGACCCCGCGACGACGGACTATAAGGACCTGCAGCGGTTGTCTGAGGCTTTGAGGTACGAAGATTACGGTCGTTTGACCGAGAGGCAGCCCGATTTCCAAGAACTCTCGAGCGCTGAGTTCTTCGATACACTGACGCACTACTCTCGCCCTTTGGAATGGCCTGAATGGGCCGACTCGTCGGCCGCGCCAACATTGCAATCACTGGTGAATGACTGTCGGGAGCGTCTGATGTGGACTGCAACTTCAGTCGATCCCAGAAGCGCAGACATACTCCAGGCGGCAAAGACCCACCTGGACCAATCCGAGCTGAAATCCATAGCCAAATTTCTATACGAGGCTTGGATCGCCAGTGGTCACGTTGGCAACGGAATGTTCGCCTTTATGTTGGCGATGATTTTTGGCGATGAACTGACTCGAGCACGAGCTCGTCTTGGGGTGGGAGAGCTGCCTGAGCCTCAACAGATTCAAGCGTTTCGCGCGATGGCCTATACGCCAGGTGGCTTTGATTGGATTCATCACTGGCAACGTAGCACGTCGGACTATCAAGTGAGGGGTGCGGCGAGAAATCTACTCAATCAGCACAAAGGACATAAATTCACGAAGAGACTCATTAGCGGTCTCGAGCCCTATATCGCTGACACCACCATTGAAGAGAGCGAGCCAACCGCAGAAGAACTTCGTACGGTGCTCCACCGGGCGTTTCTTGCCGGCCGTAGTTGGTCGGGGGACTACTTCGCGTCGGTTTATCGGAACACCGATGCTCTCGAGGGTGTGATTGTTAGTGTGGATGGCTTGCATTGCACGCTGATAGACGGCGAGTTTGTCGACCTCGAAGACAGGACGATTGTCCTGTCACACAACTCGCAAGTTCGGGTCTCGCACCCAGCAGAGATACCTCACCAACATCTGGCACTCTGGGAGCAGAGGCTTGTTGATTTCATGTTGGTCGCCCCATTCGGACAACTGTCGGCTGCCGTCGTGGAGCGATTCGAAATCGATGGGTTGTTGCAAGACGCGAGTTCTTATGACTCCATCTCCGAATTCTTGAACGAACGGGGTTGGAGCTGGGATGAAGATGAAGAGACTCTCACCCTCTCAGACGCGGCCTCAGGTTGCGTTTTTGAGTGGTCATTCGACCAATGGGGATTCTCGCTGTCAAAACCTCCAAAGCGATTTGTGAGCCGTGTTGGCGAGGACCTGAAACACGCCCTAGCGGCCGAATCATAGAATCATCGGTGAGGCACACCGAACCACCCTCGGTGAGGCAACGCCGAACCAAATCGGTGAGCAAAGCGAACCACATCGGTGAGGCAACGCCGAACCAAATCGGTGAGCAAAGCGAACCACATCGGTGAGGCAACGCCGAACCAAATCGGTGAGGCAACGCCGAACCAAATCGGTGAGCAAAGCGAACCAATCCGGTGAGCAAAGCGAACCAAATCGGTGAGCAAAGCGAACCACCCTCGGTGAGCGCCAGCGAACCCCCACCCCGCATAAATTTACTTGTGGCTACCATAAACTCCGCGTTAGTTTGCCCCCATGGCAAGTATATTAGTCGCATGGATAGGGGCGTCGGACGCAAAGGCGAGCGAACCTGGAACGGTAGTTCAGAGTCGTATCAACCAAGTCGTCGCCAACGAGTTTTATAGTACCGTGATGTTGCTTTCCGCCCGCGGAAAGAAGGAATCACGGGCCTTTCGCAAGTGGTTGGCAGCCCGATCGGGTGTCAACGTGGAACTTGATCGCCGTAAGCTCAATTCTGAGTACGTACTCACGGAAGTTTACGACACGACCGTCAGTGCGCTCGAAGAATGTCGGGCTCGCTATGAAGATGAGGAAGTCGAGTTCAGCTTCTTGCTGGGCGCCGATTCTCCGATCATGGACGCAGTCCTGATTTTGTTGGCCCACACGCGATACGCAGCTGAGCTGATCCACTGGACCGAAGCCAGCGGAACGCTTCCGCTAGAGCTCCCCTCGGGCGACGTGCTCGCTTTGCTTCAGGGGCAAGTTCCTGGACAGGCGATGCGCCGATCCATCAGTGATACCGCCAACTTCGACGCGTTCGTCCATCGCTCAGACGCGATGAGCGAAGTGCTCGACCGTGCGACGCGAATGGCGATGGTCGATGTCCCCTCCATCATCACCGGCGAAGGCGGAACAGGTCGTGAGCTGCTCGCTCGCGCCATTCACAAGGCCAGTACTCGAAGCTCGGGTCCGTTCGTGCCGTTTGTTTGTGGGGCAATGGGTGTTCGCGACCAAGAGGCGGCGCTCTTCGGCACCGATGGCCATCCCGGAGCCCTCGAGCGTGCAGACGGAGGCACCCTGTATCTGGAAGGTCTCGAACAACTTCACCCATCGCTGCAGACCGCGGTCTACCAGGTTTTGCGCGAAGGAAAGGTCCCGTTTGGCGGCGCCGAAGACCCGGAAGTGTCGGTGAGAATCATCGCCGCGACCGCCATCAACGTGCGCCAATTGGTGCCATCGGGCGCGGTTCAAGACGGGCTATTCAACGAGCTCGCCATCGGAATCATCGAGATTCCGCCACTGCGTGAACGTGGTGGCGATATCGACCTAATCGTCGATGAACTTCTCAAGAGCGTGAACCAAGAAATGGGCCAAACCCGCACCATTTCTGACGAAGCGCGTAATCGCATTCGTCGTCATCAATGGCCAGGCAACGTCGGCGAGCTCAAGGCGGTGCTGCGTCGCGCGGCAGTTTGGGCGGATGAGGAGATTCAGGCCGAACATATTGAATCGTCGATCCTGCCTGTGACGGTGAAGACGCAGGGCGATTCGGTATTGGACCGACCGCTGGACGAGGTGAACATCCACGAACTTCTGGATGAGGTGAGCCGCCACTACCTGCAGCGCGCGCTTGATTCCACCGATGGAAACAAGACGAAAGCCGCATCGATGCTGGGGCTCAACAACTACCAGACGCTCACCAATTGGATGAGTCGCCTTCAAATGTCTTAGTAAGGCGGTGAAGGGTTCTTAGTAAGGCGGGGAAGTGTTGGGTTCGGAGTCGTTTGATAGTCTGGGGTGGAAGGTTGCGCTGGGCCTTGTCATCGTTTGGTGCATCTCGGCGCTAATTCGCTATTTGCGGGGGCGTTGGGCGCTTCATGTTCATCACGAACGCGGCCGAACGGCGCGCGTTGGCGAGGCTTCTGCGGAAGAACTTCTGATTGATTTTGGGTGTGAGGTTATCGGCCAACAGGTCCAGGGACATTGGGATGTCTTGGTCGATGGAGAGCCGGTCGAGGTCGAGGTTTTTGCCGACTATATCGTTGAGCTCGATGGCGAACGTTGGGTTGCCGAGGTGAAGACCGGTGAACGCGCCCCGAGCATCAAGACCGCTGCCACGCGGCGTCAGCTCCTCGAATACCTTTTTGTCTTTGAAGCCGCCGGGTTACTTCTGGTTGATATGGAGACACGTACGGTTCATTGCGTCGAGTTCTTGGTGGAGTGATGGCGCGCAAACCTCTAGATTGACTGCATGGCTTCAGAACTTCGAATCAATGGTCCCGGGATTGTGGAAACCATCGTCGGATTGCCGCGTTTCTGGCGCGACGAAGTCCACGAACTACGGGCACTACACGCCAAATACGGCGATGTCTGCGAGGTCGGTTTAGCGGGCATTCGCAACCTGATCCTCTGCCACCCAGATGCGATCGAGGGTGTGCTATTGAAGCACGCCAAGCACTTCACGAAAGACTACCAAACGGCGGAACTCTCGGACTTCTTGGGTCAGGGTCTGCTGACATCCGAACATGAACACTGGAAGCGTCACCGTCGGATGGCCGCGCCGTTTCTGACCCGAAAGCACATTCGCAGCTATGCGGATGATGTGACTGAGCGCACTGCACAGATGATAGAACTCATGGTGCAAGAGACGCAGGACAAGGGCCAAACGGACCTGCATCAGGGCATGATGCGGCTGACTCTAGACATCGTGTTGGACACGTTGTTTGGGGTGGATATCGACCCCGAGGACTACCACGTCATCCACCACGGTGTGACGATGGCGATGGAGTACTTTGACCTGAAGAACCACACGTATCGACGTTTCCTACCGATGCGTACGCCGGGTCCGAATCGTCTACGTTATCGGCAGGCCATGAATGCGCTCGACGAGGTTCTCTACCGGCTGATTGATCAGAAGCGAAAGACCTTGAATGAGGACGACAACGACCTGCTTTCTCGCCTGATCCTGGCAGTTGATGGGGACCAGCAGCTATCGAATGCTGAGCTTCGGGACGAAGCAATGACCATGGTTGTCGCTGGACACGAGACGACTGCCTTAGCCTGCCTGTACGCGATCCTGCTTCTGCACGACCGAAACCGCGATTTCCTTGCTGCGCTCCGCGAAACCGAAGGCACCGTATCTAAAGACGTGAATACGTACTTGGACGGTGAGTTAGATCACTCGAAGGCGTTGGTGAAGGAGAGCATGCGCTATATCCCGCCCGCCTGGGTTGTGGGCCGCGAAGCGCAATCGGACGTGCAGATGGATGGCTTTGTCATCACGAAGGGCATGCAGGTGTATATGCCGCAATGCGTTGTGCATCGGGACGAACGATGGTTCGACGACCCAGAGACTTTCCTTCCAGAGCGTTGGTTGGACCCAGACTTCGAAACGAATCTGCCGCGCTTTGCATACTTCCCCTTCGGGGGCGGCCCACGCACATGCATCGGAAACCACTTTGCGTTGATGGAGGCCACGCTGATTCTGGCCAAACTACTGGATGAAACCGAGATCGAGGTTGCCACGCACTTCGATGATCTCGCGTTCACCCCATCGATCACGCTGCGTCCCGCTCAGCCTGTATGGGTCAGCGTGCACACGAGGAACTAGTGCAACGGATCGTCGGCCCATTCGAGCTCACGCGCCCAATTGCCCGAGGAGGGATGGGCGTGATTTGGGAAGCGAACCACACGGTCACGAAGTCATCGGTCGCCATCAAGGTTATCACCTCGGACGCGGGGCGTGCCCTGGGATCGCGGACGTTGAAGTTCCGGAAGATGTTTCGGTCTGAAGTACGCGCGACCGCTAGATTGAACCACCGAAACGTCGTCAACGTCTTGGATTATGGTTCGCTGCCGGACTCCATCGCACCGCTAGACGGTCTCAGTCCGGGGGCGTTGTATTACGTAATGCCGATGGCGGAGGGGGGTGCGCTGACCGAGTATCGGCCGCATTCGTGGGCCGCGTTGCATAGTTTACTGACGCAAATCTTGGAGGGCCTGGCGCATGCACACGCGCGGCGCGTGATCCATCGTGATATTAAGCCTGCGAACATCCTCGTGCATGGCGCAAACAACCCTCGGTTCATCATCACAGACTTCGGGATTTCGTTCGCGGCGGACCCAAACCGTTGGACCTTTGACTCATCGGTGGGCCGCGGTTCAGCTTCGGGAACGCCGCATTTCATGGCGCCCGAGCAATTCGCCGCAGATTCCAGGCGATTTGGCCCGTGGACCGACCTGTATGGCGTCGGGATCATGGGGTATCAGCTGGCGACGGGCGGTTTGCCCTTCCAAGGTGGGTCGGTGAGCGACCTCGGGCTGGCGCATATTAATAACCCGATGCCGGGGATTCACAGCGCCTGTCGTTTTGCGGTGCCAGTTGGCTTGGAGTCGTGGATTTGGCGAATGACGGCCAAGTCGCCCAATGATCGCTACCGGCATGCCGCTGATGCTTTGGTGGATCTGCGGATGTTGGAAAACGCCGAGTTGGACATGACGATGACCAGCGCCACCAGCAGCGATGACGAGATTTCGGCGATGGACACGCAGGTCAACGACCAGGTCGTTGAAACGCTCGAACGCGATCCACCCGCCCGTCTTCGTCTGCCATCCAAACGGGCGTTTTCCAAGGATTGGCGAGCGATAGAGCCGTCTGGTACCCCCGACCCGATGCCAGGTGTTGGGCTTGGTCTCTTTGGTCTGCGACAGATTCCAATGGTGGGCCGTCAGGACCAGCGCACAGCGCTTTGGACCGCGCTTGAACAGGCGATTACGCAAAATACATCGCAGGTTGTGGTGCTCACCGGGATGCCCGGAACCGGGAAGTCGGCACTCATGGATTGGATTTGCTATCTGGCATCCGAGGTTGGCGTCGCGGATGTGCTTCGGGACGGATCGCGCTCCGTACAACAGCGCGACCAGGGCTTGTCAGGCTTGCTCGGTCCACATTTCCGGACCGAAGGTGCCAGTCGACAGCAGATCGAGCAGATCGTGGAGGATGAGCTCGCACGCCTTGGTGGTCTGTCCAGCCAATTGACACGGATTTTGACAGCGATCTTGTCGGAGGGGCGCTCGTCTCAATCGCAGATTCCGGCATCACAAGCCTTGGAATCGGTCGAGCGATTCGTTGAGCTATTGGCGGACCGCAGGCCCGTCGTCATTGCGATCGACGATGGCCACTACAACGCAGATGGAGTCGAGCTCGTCTCTCACCTCGCCGGCAAGGACGGCCATCCTATCTTGGCGATTGTGTGCGAGACAACCGGCCATCCATCCACCTCGCTCGACCGCTTGAAATCTGCCGAAGACGTGCGAGTCATCGCCGTCGATCCGTTGAAGCCAGATGAACTCTCCACAATGCTCGCGTCCATCTGTTCGTTGCCGCTAGAGAAACAGCGATTGGTTGGCGAAAAGAGCGAGGGCAGCCCGCTATTCGCCGTTCAACTTGTAACCGATTGGGTCAAGAAAGGTGTGTTGGAAGCGCGCGGCGAAAAAATCGTTGCAGTTGGCCCGATTCCACCGCTGCCAAACTCGATTCGCGATGTTTGGAGTCGACGCCTCAAAGACCTTCAACCTGATGCGTTGTCGGCGCTGAAGCTTATCGCGACCTTTGGGAAGAACTCCCGAATCTCGCATCTGCAGGGCGTCTTCGAGCAGGCGCAGCGAGAGCTAGATGAAGACCTTATCGATAGTGCCATTCGGGAAGGACTGCTGCGCCATAGCGACCAGGGCATCGAGTTCGTGCATGGCTTGTTGCAGGACTGCGTGCTCGAGATGTGTTCCGACGACGAACGGCTTGAGTTTAATGCGATCTGCGCACAGTTTCTTGCGCAGCGCCCTCTCGCAACGCCGTCGGACCACATGCGTATCGCGCGCCATCTCACTTTGGCTCAACAACAGGTATCTGCAAGCGACCATATGTTGACCGCTTGTCTGGGCGCGCGACGGGCGTTTGACGTCGAGAATCTGCGGGATTGGACGACGGAATGGATGGTCGTGCTTGAGCAGAATCCAGACGACGCATCGTGGGCACAGGCGCTCAGTATGCAGTCGTACACGTATCTTTTAGGGACGGGTGAATCGGACCGCTCTAAGGCTGTGGAGCTCGCGCGGCGCGCTATTGACCATGCAAACCGAAGCGGGGACGCCGACGCGATCGTTGCGGCTCGCGCGCGGCGTGCGTTGACGACACTCTATTCGGGGCAGGTTGATGATGGGCTGGAGATCCTGAAGGACCTTCCATCTGCTAATCCGAATCTCATGGCAGAAGCGCTCGTAACCGAAGCGCGACTCGAGTCCGTGCGGCGAAATTTAGAGGTGGTCTTGGTGCGGGCCAAAGAGGCCGAGGAGATCGCCACCGACATGGGCCTCCTGATTCAAGCCAAGCAAATTCGGGCTCGAGTCTATCTGGAGCAGGATGCGCTGACCGAAGCAAACGCACATATCGTCGCGGCCGCATCGCTTGCGATGGAGCATGAATATCTGATTGCCGAAGCCCGAAGCTATCAAACGATGGCGTTTATCGCGGATGCGAGCGGGGATTTCGAAGAGGCCGAGCGTGCCCATCGCAAGGCCTTGTCGCTCTTCGAGCTTGCGACGCCGCGAACCGCCTACCCACAGAATGAACGGGAGTATGTTGCGCGGGCACTGTTGGCGCAGCGCCGTTTCGTAGAGGCCAGGCTGGAGTTTCAAAAGCTCGAAGAGCTCGCCGCGTTGGGACACGTGGGCTTCCGGCAGAATATTTATGATGGCTTATTGGCCTGCGCGGCGGGCTTGGGCGATTGGTCGCTCTTCGATTCAACCATCGAAAATGCAACCACCTATGACTTTGCGCCATCAAATCTTAACATTCGCGCGCTTGAGATCGCGCTCGAATATGTTCAAGATGACCCCAGACGACAGGCCATCCAATCATGTCTGGACCGCCATAGCGCTGCGTGAGACATGCTCCCGATGACAATTGACAACGGGTTGGCCCTGTCCTAAACCTATGCAAGCTGGTGAGTTCGCCAGCAAAACCCCACTCGAAATGCCGGGAACGTGAACGTTCCCGACGTGTTATCTCCAGATATCGAAATCTAGATAAATCATATTAAACCACGTCCGATACGCTTTCCCCGCGTATCCGCATGCAGCCTAACGATGGCTGCGCAAACGTCTTGAGGAAGACTCCATGCATCTTAAGGATCTGAAACAAAAGAAGATGGCCGAATTGGTCAAGGTAGCCGTCGACGCAGGTGTTGAAAATGCGCCGAACATGCGCAAGCAAGAGCTCATATTCGCCTTGCTTCAAGCGACTGCCGACAAAGATGAAGCTATTTATGGCGAGGGTGTTTTGGAAACCCTGCCTGACGGCTTCGGCTTCTTGCGCGCCCCGGATTACAACTACCTTCCAGGGCCCGACGACATCTACGTTTCACCCAGCCAGATTCGCCGCTTCAACCTGCGAACCGGTGACACGGTCAGCGGCCAGATTCGCCCACCAAAAGACAGTGAGCGCTACTTCGCTCTGCTGAAAGTGGAAGAGGTCAATCACGAGTCTCCAGACAAGCTTCGGGACAAGGTTCTGTTCGACAACCTTACGCCTCTCTACCCAGAAGAGCGGCTGGACATGGAAGTCGAAGGCAATTTCAGCACGCGCATCATCGACCTGCTTGTCCCACTCGGAAAGGGACAGCGTGCGTTGATCGTCGCTCCACCACGTACCGGTAAGACGGTCCTCTTGCAGGACATCGCGAACTCGGTCGCGACGAACAATCCTGATGTTGTGCTCATCGTGCTCCTCATCGACGAGCGTCCTGAGGAGGTCACGGACATGGAGCGCTCGGTGAAAGGTGAAGTCATCAGCTCCACCTTCGACGAGCCTGCACAACGTCACGTACAGGTCGCTGAAATGGTGATCGAGAAGGCCAAGCGCCTTGTCGAGCACGGCCGCGACGTTGTCATTCTGCTCGACTCGATTACGCGTCTTGCACGTGCGTACAACACGGTCGTCCCGCCATCCGGTAAGATTCTTTCTGGTGGTGTTGACTCAAATGCGTTGCACAAGCCGAAGCGCTTCTTCGGTGCTGCTCGTAACATCGAAGAAGGCGGAAGCCTCACGATTATCGCCACCGCGCTTATCGACACTGGTAGCCGCATGGACGAGGTCATCTTCGAGGAATTCAAGGGCACCGGTAACTCCGAGCTGCACCTCGACCGCAAGCTCATGGAAAAGCGTATCTTCCCTTGCCTGGACATCAACAAGTCCGGCACGCGGAAAGAGGAACTGCTTATGCCAGAAGGCCAGCTCAACCGCGTCTGGATTCTTCGTCAGCTCCTGCATCCTCTAAACGTCGTGGACTCGATGGAGTTCATGCTCGACAAGCTCGGACGCACCGAGAACAACGAGGAATTCCTGAAGTCGATGAGCGGTTAACTCTTAGTAAGGCAACAAGATTATTAAGGCGGTAAGGTGCTATTACCGCCTGTCTTGTGTGTTGCGCATATATGCCTTCGCCGACTTATTTAGCTCACCGCCTTACTAAGGCTTAACCGCCTTACTAAGGAACCTTCACCGACTTATTTAGCTTAACCGCCTTACTAAGAATGTTTGAGAAAGTAGAAGAGCTGCAGCAGCGGTTTGACGAGGTGACTAGTCAGCTCGGTGACCCTGATGTAGTGGGGGATCCCGACAGGTTGCGAGAGCTCAGCAAAGAGCACTCGCGGCTTCAGGAAGTTGTGTCTACCTACGACAACTACAACTCCGCGAGGGAATCCCTGGAAGAAAACAAGGTGATGCTCACCGAGTCGGAAGACGACGAAATGCGTGAGCTGATTCGTGAGGAAATCCTTGTGCTCGAAGAGCGGATAACCGAACTCGGAGAGCACCTGACCTATCTTCTGACACCTCGCGACCCGCTGGACGACAAGAACATCTTGCTGGAAATCCGCGCAGGAACTGGTGGTGAAGAGGCTGCTCTGTTCGCAGCAGATCTGTTCCGTATGTACTCACGCTTTGCGGAAACCAAAGGCTGGAAGGTGGAGGTCCTGAACACGAACGCCACCGACAAAGGCGGTTTTCGTGAGATCGTGGCCTTGATATCGGGCGACGAAGTCTACAGCCATCTTAAGTACGAATCGGGCACACACCGCGTACAGCGCGTACCCGATACCGAGAGCCAGGGCCGTATTCACACGTCTGCGGCAACCGTTGCCATTCTGCCAGAAGCCGAAGAGGTCGACGTTGATATTCGCAACGAAGACCTACGCATCGATACGTTCCGCGCGTCGGGTGCTGGTGGTCAACACGTCAACAAGACGGAATCGGCCATCCGCATCACGCACATCCCAACGGGGTTGGTCGTGTCGTGTCAGGACGAAAAGTCCCAACACAAGAACAAGGCCCGAGCCATGAAGGTTTTGGCCGCTCGCCTTTTGGAACAAGAGCGCGAGGCCGCGCAAGCTTCCATGGCTTCGGACCGAAAGGACCAGGTGGGTTCAGGCGACCGCTCAGAGCGTATCCGCACCTATAACTATCCACAGTCGCGGATCACAGACCACCGCATCAACTTCACGTCGTACAAATTGCCCACCGTTTTGGAAGGTGATTTGGAAGAGGTTGTCTTGCCGCTGCGCACGCATTTCACGGCGCAAGCGATGCAAGAGCAGTAAGAAGTTCTAATCCTTCTTGGTCATACTCGAGATATCGAAGTGGACGTTCACTCCAAACGAGATGGAGTAGAAGTCTTCTAAGACCTTGTCGTCTGCTTCTTCAGGGGCGCCAGCCCAGAAGAATCCTTGCCACATGAAGGCTCCAGTTAGATCGAACATGAAGTGACCTGCTTTGACCGTGTATCCCGCATGGAATCCGAGCGGAATGAAGAGGTCATCATCCGCATCGAAGTCGGCTTTTCTCAGGCCTGTATCAAAGCCGACGAACGCCATCTTACTCACCTGAAACGTCCCGCGAAGCGGCACATTGATACCCGCGATCGTCTGACTTTCGTCACCCACGGATGCGAAGGTCAATGGGAAGAAGACGCCCAAATCCATGCGTCCGCCCTCGAATCTAAGTAGCGAATGCAGACCTGGATTAACTGCCCAAAAGCTCCCGTCTTCCTCGCTTCCTAAAGGAACCGTCAACGTCGCTCGAGCTCCGAAATCCATGTCGTCGTTGGTGCTCATCCACGTGAAGAAAACTGGCAAATCGCCTGCATCGCCGTCCGGGGAGAGCTGTATCGGCGGAAGGCCAACGCCCGCCTCAAGTGTACGGGTGATGCCGTATGCAAGGCTGGCGTTAAGTAACCAAACATTTTCGATGCCACCCGGTATTTTTACGGTCGTGACACCATCTTCAAGGAAGGTACCGAACTTAGGTGCACCCATCGGCCCCAAGAACAGATTCAAGTCCCCTTTTGGGGTGGTCAGCGGGCGAGTCGTATGGTTCCCCTTTGCCCTCGCCTTCACGGTCTTCGCCGAGGCTAGAGGGACAGCCAAAAAGGTAGCGGCCAGCAACGATGCGATCGCGAGAGTCCGTTGATTCATCAATACGTCCTAAAAACCGGTGAGCGCTAGCGAACCAAATCGGTGAGCACTAGCGAATCAAATCGGTGAGCACCGCGAACCAAATCGGTGAGCGCTAGCGAACCAAATCGGTGAGCGCTAGCGAACCAAATCGGTGAGCACTAGCGAACCAAATCGGTGAGCACCGCGAACCAAATCGGTGAGCGATAGCGAACCAACGCGATAGTGTAATGGATTTGGCAGTTCGTCCAGAAAGGGAAACTTAGGAACCGGCGATGTTCCACGGGATCAATGCCTTTAGGTCAGTTGCCCGGCTTCGGGCCAAGGGCACACCCAGGTCGGTGTTTCGGTCTAGCATTAATCGATAGGTGCCAGCGCCCCATGGAGAGATAGACTCGATGGCGTCTAGCCGAACGATGTATGAGCGGTGGCAGCGAAAGAAGTGCTCTGGGTCCAGATTCTTTTCCAGGAACTTGAGATTGAAGTCGGTGATATGCCGTGAATCCTTGGTCTGAACGACCACGATTCCGTCTTCGGATTCAAAGAAGAGTACATCGTCGACGGGGATGACTTCGTACGACCCGCGCACATTGACCGAAATACGATTTAGACGCCGTGTCGGTTCGACGACTTCAGCATCGCTATCCGCGCTCGCAGCGTTTTGCCGGGTACGTTCGATGGCCTTCTGCAGGCGCCCCAACCGCACGGGTTTTAACAGATAGTCGCTCGCTCCGACGTTGAATGCGTCCAACGCGTGATGGTCGTAGGCGGTCACAAAAATTACATCCGGTCCATTTTCACGCTCGTCGAAGAGCTCGGCCAGCCGCATGCCGCCGATACCGGGCATGTTGATATCCAAGAACACAAGGTCGAGCTCATCACCTAGCTCTTCCACCATGCGCTGCGCATCTTCAGCGCTAGCCGCCTCGCCAAGCACGCTGACGTCCTCGCATTGTTGGAGTAACCACTGCAGTTCTTCGCGGGCTGGCCGCTCATCATCGACAATCAATACGTTCATGTTACCGCCGATTTTAGTGTCTGCTTGGCCTGTGTTGCCAGCCGTGTTTCTGGCAGTGGGATGCTGAACTCTACACATGCACCCGTCTGATCTTCACGATTTTCAAGGGTGAGCGCGATATCCGCGTCGAAGTAGCGATGCAGGCGCTCGCGAACATTCTGCAATCCCAACCCGCTGACACGACCACCTTGTTCCTGCCGCGGTTGCTCATCAAGCCCAGGTCCGTTGTCGATGACGCGTACGACCAACTCCGAATCCCGCTTCTCCATCGTAACTGACACATGCACCTGACCATCGTCAGCCCCGTGTTGGATCGCGTTCTCGACCAGTGGTTGCAGGATCAAAGGAGGCACATGGATGGCGGCGATATCGACCTCGTCATCAACCGTCACGTCGAACTCCAAACCGTCTCCAAACCGCGCGCGCTCTAGCTCAACGTAGCGTTTAATCTGCGTGACTTCGTCGCGCAGCGAGGTCTCTTCACGTTCATGCGAGAGCGTGTAGCGAAGGAACTCGGACAGGTCCAAGGTCAGCTCGCGCGCTTTCGGAGGGTCAGTGCGAATCAGGTAGGCCAGCGTGTTCAGCAGATTAAACAGGAAGTGCGGTCGAATCTGATACTGCAGCGCTTCCAGTCTGGCCGAACGCACAATATCGGCCGACGTGTGCGCCTCTTCGCGAAGTTTCTCGAGCTCACCGACCAGGTTCAACACACCCATGAACACGACAACACCCACAACGTTTGCGGTGATCTTGGCCAGATGCAGCCAGATATTCGAGGCTTCGTGGAGGGCGAGGTCGGGCTCGACGCCGACCATGATGCCGCCGATGACGATATGGTAGCCGACTTGCACGACCGTCGCTCCCGCAGCGACCGAGACGACATTCGTGCCAAACCGCCTGCTCCACCAACCCGCCGAGAAACCCACGACGACACTGGCAGCGAACGCCCAGCCGCCCATTGGCGCACCGATGGTGTATGCGTAGACAGCACCCGCTGCTGCGCCAACGAACGAGCCGACCTTTCGGCCACCCAGAAAGCCGGCGACGACGATACCCAGCATGCGAACGTTGAAGCTCTGCCCACCGATGCTCAAACCCAGGAACACGCCCCAGATGGCGACCGCACCAAGCGCGACGGCCAGGAAGAGCCGTCGTCTGAATGACGCGTCGCGGCCGGTCTGACTTAGCCAGACACGCGCCGGCTTCACCATCACAAGAATCAGCACGATCGCGACTAGGACCGATGCCTTTTCAAGGAGTTTGATGATGAGTACGAGTGCGTCCAATTGGTGCCTTCAGCTTTGGCGAAACGACAGGTTCTCTGGTACAACATCTGGCAGCGGAACCCATCCGAAAAATACTACCAAGAGACGTACAGATGAGTGAGCAGTCCATACCTGTCGTAAATTTGGAACACTACACGCAAGGCGACGAATCCCAAAAACAAGCGTTCATAAAGGCGCTTGGAGACGGTCTACGTGAACTGGGTTTTGTCGCGGTCGAAGGCCACGGCGTATCGAAAGACCTGATCGACCGCAACTACGCTGCATTCAAGGCGTTGTTCGGGCTCGATGAGGATACCAAGAAGAAATACGAACGACCCGAACATGGCCGCCAACGTGGCTATACATCGTTTGGCGTCGAACATGCGAAGGGCACGGCGAAAGCGGACTTGAAAGAGTTTTGGCATGTCGGGCGCGAGCTTGAAAGCGATCACCCGCTGTCCGAGCGGATGCCGCCAAATGAGTGGCCGGACGAACTTCCGCAGCTCAAAGAAGAGGCGTTGAACTACTACCAGACGTTGGACGAGGTGGGCCGACAGCTGCTAGAGGCGCTTGGTATCTACCTGGGACAAGAGCCTGACCAGCTGCCCTCGATGGCACGGGACGGAAACAGCGTCATGCGCATCATCCACTATCCAGTATGTGATGGGTTCAGTGACCCGGGTGCTATGCGAGCGGCTGCGCACGAAGACATCAACCTGATTACCTTGCTTCCTCAGGCGACCGAATCAGGGCTTGAGATCATGACGCGAGAAGGTGAATGGCTGGGAATCAACGCCATCCCTGGTCAGTTGATCGTCGATACTGGCGATATGATGAAGCGTATCACCAACGACCAGATTCCAGCGACGCGCCATCGTGTCGTAAACCCGCAGGGTGAGCCCACCGAACGGTATTCGATGCCGTTCTTCGTGCACCCTCACCCCGATTGCATGCTGGACGTGCTGCCCGGGTTGTTGGAAGACGGTGAACAAAGGAAGTATCCTGCGATGACCGCAGATGAGTACCTCTTGGAACGACTGTCCGAAAACAAAGTGAAATAACAGGGCGTCATGCGCACTGACGAGTTTAAGGAACAACTACAAGAGGCGGGAGCCAGCTGGACGACGGTTTCAGACAGTCCTGTCGTGCGTGACTACGGTGATTTCACCGAGGAATACCGCGCCGTTGTTGCTCCAGACGGGCTCGCCATCGCCGACCGTTCTGAACGTGAGACGGTTGTTGCGCTTGGCACTGACGCGATTCCGCTGATCCAGGGACTCGTCACCGGCAACGTCTTCCAGCTCGCCGAGGAAGGCTCCGGCCAATACAACCTCGCGGTGAACGTGAAGGGGCGCTTGGTCACAGACATGCGCCTGCTGCACATCCCCGAGATGTTGTTGATCGACCTTGAACCTGGCGCTCAGAAAGCAGGTGCGATTCGGCATTTCCGCAAGAACGTCATCAACGAAGACGCCAAATTTCTAGATCGAACCGAGCGCACCGGACGCATCACAGTCCTTGGTGGACGC
The DNA here is from genome assembly GCA_030427705.1 of bacterium. GTDB lineage: Bacteria > Myxococcota_A > Bradymonadia > Bradymonadales > Bradymonadaceae > JAUIBR01. Next base: position 89,058 of record JAUIBR010000003.1, read on the forward strand.
GCCGCGGCTGCCATCGCCTCGCTAGGTGAGTGGCATACTGACGTCAAGGAGCTGCGCCCGTATCACGGCACGTGGGGCGTGGTTCGAGACCAAGACATCATCATCCAACGCAATCCAGATTGGGGGGTCGACGCCTTCGATCTCATCATGGATATCGACTCCATCGGTGTGATTTGGTCGTGGTTCAAAGACCAGCTGGGCGCCACAACAGTTGGCAACAAGGCGTTGGAAGTCCTTCGGATCGAAAACGGAACCCCCCGATTTGGCGCTGAGCTGGACGAGACCATCATTCCGCTAGAAGCCGATCTGGAGTGGGCCATCAGCTTCGACAAGGGCTGCTATCTGGGCCAAGAAATCATCGCACGCTTGGATTCCCTGGGCGTACCAAAGCAGATGCTGCGTCTGTTGGTCTTCCAAGAAGACGTCGTTCCAACCGTCGGTGCCGATGTGAAAAGTGACGGAAAGGTTGTCGGCAAAATCCGAAGCGCCGTCATGTCACCCAAATACGACGCGCCCATCGCGCTCGCTTACCTGAAGCGTGACCATAATGAACCCGGTGGTACGGTGACCGTCGGTGGGAACCTCGCAACAATTAGACTTCTCACTTCGTGAGAGTTCTCTTGGCCTTCGGCCAGTTGTCTTCTCACTTCGTGAGAGTCTTCTTTTCACTTCGTGAAAGTTCGCTTGGCCTTCGGCCAGTTTCGTTTGTCGGTTGAACAGACCTTCGCAAAGCGAAAGCTAACTCTGCGAAGTCAGAAGACCACTTGTCGCTTTGCGACAAAGACAACTTTGCGAAAGCAAAAGACAACTTGTCGCGAAGCGACAAAGAAAACTCTGCGAAGCAGAAGACAACTTGTCGCGCAGCGACAAAGAAATGTGCTAAACGCTCTCCCGTAAGCACAGGAGAGGATTGATGTTCAGAAGGCTTTGTGCACTGGTGTTTGTGGGCGCACTGCTCGCACCGGCATCTGCGGCTGCGGATACAGGTGGTAGCCGATTCAATGCAGGTGGCTACATGCGGGTCATGGCTCGGCCTGACCTGCAGGGTGGCAATGGTTCGCTAGGTTTTTGGAACCTATATGGTCGCCTGCTTAATGAAGGCCCATATGCCGCGTTGGAGCTTCGCTACGACATGCTCCCGCAGGACCCACTAGGTGCAAACCCGTGGACGTCCATCCACGCGAAGATTGAGGGCGGTAGCGTCACGAATGCGGACCCGGCATTAGGTTCGCTGGGTAACTTCCGGCTGTCTCAGCTCTATGCGCAAACCGGCAATGTCTTGGTGAAGGACGTCACGTTCCAGATCGGAACGCTGGATTCGTACTTCCCAGACCTTGGCCTCTATGACTTCCGACCCGCACAGATCTTCATCGATACGGTCGGTCTGTCGACCGTATACCGGAAAGACCGCCTCGAGATTTTGCTTGCCATCGGTGACGCCGGCTTTGCTTACAAAGGATTCGATTACAACACGATCCTGACGGCTGGCGGGTCGGTGAAGGTCGGTCTTGGAGACCACGTTCAGATCGGCGCTGGTGGGCAGTATTACTACGAGCCAAAGGTCGAAGGTAACCGCTTCGCTCCGCATAACAGCGTCTATGATGATGGCAGTGGCGGCTTGGATTACGAAGAGTGGGTTCGCGGCGAGATTACGGCCAACTACTTTCAGGACAATCCGACCCAATCCGGTCCATTTACACGTCCGGTACCGACTTCCACCGATTCCTTCAAAGTCATCGGCTACTTCGGTTTCGGGAATCTAGGGCCGCTGATCTGGAACAACCTCTCGATGAACTTCCTTCGACGCCACGCGCTGACTCGGTCGTCTGAGTCGCTGAACGGCGAAGAATTTGAGTACTATATCGAGGACCTGACCGACGAGCGCTACGAGCTGAACATCGGCAATGAAATGCAGTTGCGCCTGATTCCTCGTACCTTGGACCTCACGTGGGCCCTCTACTATGGGCGGCACTACGACGAGGATAATGAGATCGTCGTCAGTGATAGCAACCGTGAGCTGCTTTCGACCGTGGCTCGATTCCAGCTGTATTTCACCGAGACGGTGCACCTGCTGCTTGAAGGCAGCGCGGCGGCCGAGACATCAACGAACGGCAATTTCATCCGTACGAATGATGATTCTGTGTTCGAAAGCAACGACGGTCGCGCCGACCCACGTGGTCTAGAGTTTGGCGACGCCGAAACTCGCAACACCTATCAAATCAAGGCTGGGCCCGTGCTTCAGCCGCTTGGGCTGGGCATCTTCACCCGTCCATCGTTCCGCGTTTTGTACGGCGGACAATACTCCAACCAGGTCAACGCATTCGGTAACGGATTCGTGGACAGCCTGGACGATTTCAACGTGTTTGGGACGCAAAACGTCCACTGGCATCACGTCCTTTCGCTTGAGGTAGAAGCGTGGTTCTAAGCAAGAAACTATGGCTATTGCTCGCCGTCATGGCGCTGCAATTCGGATGTATCTCGGGCGCGCAGCCGCTGAAGCTGAAGCAACCAGCGGCGATCTCGACCGTTTATGTGATGCAGTTTCCTGACCGTCCTGATGTGTTGATGGTTCCGGATTCCGTCGCTGACCGTACCGAGGCCGAGCTGGCAAAGCGCAACCTTCAGTCAAAACGGATCGCGTTTGACACCTATGCTGGAGAGTTTCGCAAGAAGCGCGCGACAGACGCTCGTCTGTTGGCGGTAGCGCCGTCCACGAAGGGCACGCCGTACACGGCGTTGGTTGAAACTCAGGTGCGGTTCTACACCTACCTGAATGGCCGCTTTCGGTGGAACGTCGTGGGCCGTGTGACCTTCGTTCACAACGAAAATCCGGCATCGGCAAAGACCACTGACTTCGAAATGTCAGCGTTCTTGCAGTTCGACCATCAGAACGAAGCGGACGCGCTTGAGTATGTCGAGGTCGCGCTCGCTGAACGCGTCGGACAGGCTTCCGATGCTTTCCTAGCAGGCTTGGACAACACGCCCGTCGACGTGCAGGTGAAGGCCGACCCGAAGCCACGCAGCAGCGAGAAGTTTGCGTGGGACGACTCGGTCTACTTCATCATGGTCGACCGCTTCGCCAACGGTGACCCGTCCAACGACGGCGAGGTTGATACGAGCGACCCTCAGGCATTTCACGGTGGTGATATTCGGGGCATCATCAACAACCTCGACCACCTGCAGAATCTAGGCGTTCGCACGATTTGGCTGTCGCCGATCTTCAAGATGCGCACGGCGAAGTTCCATGGTCACGGTGCCTTCCACGGATATTGGGTGGAAGACCTCGCGGTCATGGAACCTCGCTTCGGTACAGAAGACGACCTCAAAGAGCTGGCCGCAGAACTGCAGAAGCGCGATATGCGCGTGATTTTGGACATGGTGCTCAACCACGTCGCGCCTGAGTCGCCCCAGGTCGCTCAGAAGCCCAATTGGTTTCATGGAAACGGTGGCATCACGGATTGGAACGACCCGGTCCAGCTGACGACCTACGACGTTCACGGCCTGCCTGACCTCAATCAGAACAACCCCGAGGTCTACCAGCACCTCATCAAATCATCCGAGCATTGGATCGATGTCTTGAAGCCAGCGGGCTTTCGTTTGGATGCTGTAAAGCACATGCCAAACGACTTCTGGGCTAAGTATAATGCCCATATCCGCGAATACGCTGGTCCTGAATTTGTGATGCTTGGCGAAGATTTAAACGGCAATCCAGCAGACGTGGCGGCGACCGCAACGGCAGGGCAATTCAACGCCATCTTCGATTTCCCACTGCATTTCGCGATGATCGATGTGTTCTGCAAGGACCAGAACGTGGGCCGCCTGGCGAGCGTTCTTTCGGCAGATTCGATGTACCCGGCTGAGGTTCAAGACCGGGGTTTGGTCACGCTCTTGGACAACCACGACCTGCCTCGCGTGATGGCTGCATGCGGCAATGACCGTATTCGAGTTCGTGATGCGTTGACGTTCATGACGTCCGTACGGGGAACCCCATCGTTCACCTGGGGCACGGAAACCGGCATGGCCGGCGCAAAAGAGCCCGACAATCGCGAAACGATGGACTTCAAGGCTGACCCAATCTTTGGCCCCGCAATTCGTGATGCGTTGCAGCGCCGCTCGAAGAACCTGGCGTTGACCCAAGGCAAATCTTGGATCGCTCAGATGGACGAAGACCTGATGGTGCTCGTCCGGCTTCACGAAAAGCAGACCGCGTTGGTCATGGTTAACCGAGGCATGGCGCTGAAGAAAGTCACCGTCCCGGCTGCATTGGGTCTGGGCGACATCGTGCTGGAAGCCCCCGCAGGCTCGGTATCGCTCGAGTTTCTGGACCCCTCCCCGAATTACGCCGCTGTCATTAAATCGCTGGAAAACCCCGAGACTGTCGAGGTTGAGTTTCGCACCGATAACCTACAAACCGAAGAAGGCGACCGCGTCTTCGTAGTGGGTTCCGACCCTCGTCTGGGTAACTGGAAGGTAGACGGAGCCCCCGCCATGACTGCCGCAGAAGGCGTTTGGACGGTCAAAGTCCCACTCAAAAAGTCAGCCGCGTTTGCGTACAAGTTTGTGCGCAAGAAGGCTGATGGGACGGTGGTGTGGGAAGATGGTCCGAACCGCTACGTCTTTGCCCAATAGGGTTCGCTGCGCTCACCGATTTGGTTCGCTGCGCTCACCGATTTGGTTCGCTGCGCTCACCGATTTGGTTCGCTGCGCTCACCGATGTCAGTCATTGAGGACAGGGAGTGACATGAGGTGTATCAACGCCTCAGCCGGTCCCATTTTGCCACTCACCATCAAATGACAGGTTTCCAGCAGGTGCAGGTCCAGGGACTTCTGCTCTTCGAGCACGACGGCAAGGCTTTCGACAAGGTCCATCATGTCCTTGCCGCGGGTGCCGAACTTCTTGATGACCGCGTTGTGGTCGAAGATGTTCTTCTTCATGCCTTCGACAGCCCGACCATGATTCAACGGCCCGAACCGCTACATCGACATACAATAACAGTCATTGCTATTGAAAGAGTTCTCAGAATACTCTAAATTCACAGTTGAAATTTGATCCAAATCCGATTCATGGGAGGAAAATCATGACGCAAGACGCAAGACGCAAGACGCCTGATTGCGTTCTGTTCTGCATTGGCATTGGTTAGTGCAATAGGATGTGCTGACGAAAATACGAACGACAACTCCGAGTTGCGCGAGCACAAACAAGCGCTGTACGAACGTCCCGAACATCTCCAACTCTTAGAGAAACCGGCCGAGATCGCAAGAACGACCTCGGTGCGCTCGTCAACTGGAGAATTGATTTCTGAATCAACTCACGGGGCAGTCACACCTCGTCAGAAGTTAGCCGCAGCGAATCCTACCGTGGCCTTCTTTACCGATCGTCAGAACCTCGCTCATCATGACGTGGAAGTGTTCGATGATGGGAGCAACACAACCACAATCAATACATATCTCGTCAGCGAATACACAGCGCCGGTTCCGCTTCCCACCGATAATCGAGAACTACGAGTGTCTCAGAGTGCATGGGATGAGATAGGCCGAGCAGCCGCGTCAGGTGAGTTGGCCCAGTTACTTTTGAAACCGAAGGGAGTGCCCTTCTGGGACATTCCAGTTCAAGCGGCGGAAGTGGGTATCACAGGGGATGATTTGGCGATTTTGCAAACTCGCCGGAATACCGCCATTCATGATCGTGAGTTAACAATAGCTCGACTCCAATCACCATTAATTCAATTTGTAGCGGAGAGAAATGGTGAGATCTTGTCGCTCGATCCGTTAATCGGCTGGATGCAGGTTACCGTGCCTGTTGCAGCCGTAAACGAACTTCTTGAGCTAGATAATTTAAGTCGCGTGTCAACAGGACGGGATGATTCGACGCAAGACAATTGTGTCGGGAGTTGTACCCAACCTGCGCAGTGGTGGCCTCTTGGATGGGGACGTGTGAACACGCGTCTTGGAGTAGATCGATTTCTCAGTGCTGGTTATGACGGTGGGCGGTCAAATTCCGGGTTTCACTCACAATCTCGGTTGAACATTGCAGTGATGGAACGAGCGACAGAGGCAAATTGGAATGACGAAGCGAAGGTGTTCTTGTCAAGCTCTTCAGGGGGAAGTTCCAGAATCTCCAAGCGTCAAGCCTGTTTCTCTACGTGTGCAAACCGAACCAATATGTCCAATTCTTTTGGTGGGGATGATCACAATGTAAACGTTGCATCAATCGCGCTTGGCAATCTTGAGAATCAACAGGGATATGGACACGTTATGGCGGATATGTGTTATAGCTACCCTGATCATTGCAGCGATTGGGAGGAAAGAGGTAGCGGGATGGCGCCTGAGGCTCAACTTCAAATGTGGGCTGACGTGGATAACGCGAACAGATGGCGTGCGATTTATGAATCTGTGTATGAGACATCAGGCTCTCACAAGCCCGATGTCATCAACTTCTCAACATCTCGTTTGGATTGCGATGCGTCAGGATGTGATCCCTCTGGGTGCAATCCAGCGAGTTCGGAAGCGGACGAGGATTACATTGAGATTGCTGAGTTAAACGGCGTATTGATTGTGAATGCGCCAAGAAATCTCACACCCTCCGGATCCACATGCAATCTGGATTCCCCGGGTGATTTGCCCGCAACATTCACGGTTGGTGCTTTGAACGGGAATTCTTCGACGTGCCCAAGCTATGATTTGGGTAATTGTTCACTTCGATCAAATAGTCCTCAGGGAGGGATGGACTTGAATATTGGGTCGGGCACGGTTTCGATGGCGATGTCGGGCATAGATGTCGTTGCTCCTTCCAACGTCGCCTATCACACGATAAACACAGCTGGAACCGGGGAGGTGCAGGACGGGGGTACTTTTGGTGGGACTAGTGCGGCCGCGCCCCACGTATCTGGGCTGGCAATAGACCTTAAGGATTGGGGGCTCTCAACCGGACAAACTTGGGTCAATAGTCCAGGTCGATTGCATACCTTGCTGTTAGCGATGACAGATCGAGATTTCAATGGCACTAGAATCGACAAGGGTCGCGACAATCGTTGGGGATTGGGCAAACTCAGATCACGCCTGTTTGATTCGGGAGGTTATCTGTCTCCTTGGCGATACTCGATGCAAACTCGAACAATCGATACCACTGGCACATTGCAAGTGGTTCCGTTCAGCTCGCCATTGGCTTCAAGTACCAAAATCGTCAAGTGCGTCTTGAAGGAAGATGAATACTTCCTTTCGAAATCTGATGCTTCGGACATAACAATGCGGGTTAGGATCACCAGTCCCACAGGAGGGACCTGTTCAGCATCCAGTTCTGGATATTCACGATCAGATTCTTCCTTCGATTTGAAACACATGGCGGCGATTGAAGACACTGACACCACTCTATCCGGGAAGTGTGTCACTGTTGATCTAAATGCCTACACAATTTCGAGTTCAGGGTCATCAACCGTGCATGCATTCTGTTACTCCGCGTCAAGGTATGATTATGAATAACCGAATCATGTTTCTCCTGTTTGTTACTGCCACCGCGTGCTCAAGCTCTGACCCGGAAACCGTTGTTCCTGATATCGATATGGCAACGGACACCGAGCTTGATTCCCAGTCGGATCTGGATGATGACTCGGGGAAAACACCATTGGAGCCCTGTTACGAACTTGATATTGAAGGCTGCCGCGAACGTAGTGATTGTGTCGGCTATGGTCTTAGCCGTTGGAACGATGAGGAGTCTTGTGTCGAAGAGGGTGATCCGCTGATTATTTGTGTATATGAGTCATCAGCGGGCGGAAACTCCCCTGGATCCATCATCGATCCCGATGGGAATTGCTACATTACAGGCAATGGAATCAACAGCGGCCCTCCAGGTTGGGTTGGTTACGGAACCGACATTGTTTGTGGTTGCGAAGTCGACGAAAACGGGATGCCAACTGAAGTCGGTTGTGCAGATACCAACCAGATTTGTTCCGAGTAGGTTGTCGTCGGTCGCCCAAGTTGTCTTTGCGCGACGCAGTTGATCTTGTGCAGCCCGCTCTTCAACGCAAACTCGGGCGAAGCCCGAAGAAAATTCCCGCGAAGCGTGAAGTCAATCGTTTAGGACAGGCAAGGACATGAGGTGTATCAACGCCTCAGCCGGCCCCATTTTGCCGCTCACCATCAAATGACAGGTTTCCAGCAGGTGCAGGTCTAATGACTTCTGCTCTTCGAGCACGACGGCCAGGCTCTCGACTAGGTCCATCATATCCTTGCCGCGGGTGCCGAACTTCTTGATGACCGCGTTGTGGTCGAAGATGTTCTTCTTCATGGCCTCGGCGCCGATCTGGAAATCGGGGCTGCCGGGTGCGGCAGAGTCGATGAAGAGGTTGGCGCAGCCGGAAAGGCCGAACGTCGTGCGCTCCAAACCGCCACGGTAGGCGACGAAACGGCCCATCTCGGCCAACCCGCGCGAGAACAGCGTCGATTGAATCGACATGCCCAGGTGCAGTTCAGACGCGACACCAGCAGCCATCGCGATGACACGGCAGTAGGCTGCGGCAAGCTCAGCACCCCGGATGTCGTGGTTGCGGTAGAGGCGGAACGATGAAGAGACCAAGACCTCTTTGACGTAGTCCATGATCTCGTCATAGGTCGTCGCGCACACACCAGATGCCGGAAGGCCCTTCAGCACGTCTTCACGTAGCATGGGCCCAGTCAGAAACGCGTACCGGTGCGTTGGCATCTCTTCGTGCAACACCTGCGAGACCGTCTTCAACGACTTGTGCTCGAGGTTTCGGCAGAGGTGCACGACCGCGTGCCGACCTGTCGTGTGGTCGCCAAGAGAGCGTGCCACATCGCGGACTTCGTCCATCGTCACCGACACAAAGATGAGGGGGATGTCCCGGAATTCCTTGAGCGGCACAGACTCAACGCCGTCCGGCAGGTCCTTTTTGCGTTGTCGCTTGTAGTTCCAGAGCACCGTTTCGGTGTTGGTTTGCCCAAGCAGGGCAACCAGCGCATCGAAACGGTCGCCATCGCCAACCAGTCCAACTCGCATGATTACTCCAAGGCCCGGGAAACCAGCTCTCGCGCGTCCAGATCGAAGGTCCGCACGCGATTGCCGTAGAAATACAGAAGGTTTGTGTGGTTCACACGCACGCCGCTGGGCACGTATTCGACCGCAGCGGGCACGTGATACATCGTCAGAGTGCTGATTCCGGAGTCCACGATTTCATCGATGGAGCCGTTTGCGACCAGCGGTGCGAGGTGCACTTTCTCCAGATCAGCCAACCGACGAATCTCGCTAACCAACTCGCCGACCGTCGATCGAAGCTCGTGCCACGGGATGGTCTCGTCGAAGTTCAAGCGCATCAACTGATAGACGTCGAGCTTCGGATAACGATGTCGAATCAGCTCGAAAAGCGCGTACGCCACCACCAACGAGCTCACCAACACCGTGTTCTTCACGAACGACTCACCGATGCGTTTGCCGGTGTAGCGCGTGTATTCGCGGTCGCGTTGTGTGTCGTGCACGATGTCGCCGGTGGACAACGAGCGCACAAAATCCGTCGCATCGATGCGGCGTCCACGGTCGTCATACGACTCACCGTCGCCTTCCACGCGATTTCCGAAGACATCCATCGGCTGGCCGTAGCGAATGATGGTCGTCGAATCCATGCGCACCGTGTTCATGACGAAGCGCACAATCGTAGAAATCTGGTTGAATTCGTCATCCGGCAGGAAGTAGCGCGCGCGTCCTGAACGGCGCAGATGCTCGCGAATCAACGATTCGCCTTCCAAGACCAGGTTGTAGTTGATGGTCGCCGGACAGATGAAAATCGGCCGGTTCTGACCTTTCTCGAGGTTGCTGATATACGCAGAAACCGCGGTTCCCAGCAGGCCGAGTTTAAGGTTCGACTCGACGATATTTGACCGGCAGCGCGTCCCACCTGGGAAGAAAAGGCTGTGATAGCCGCGCTCCAACAACACCTGCGAGTACGATTTCAAAATCGACTTGTAGACGTTGTGCTTAATGCGTCGATCAACCTTGTACGCGCCCAGGTTGTGCATGAAGAAGCTGGTCAGCGGATTTGTGAACAGGTTCTTACCCGCACCATACGTGACCGGCGGCAGGCCCGCGTGTTCAAGCGACCAACCCATCACTATCGAATCCATGTTCGAACTATGGGTAGGCACCACGACCAGCGTCCCGATTTCGGCGAGCTTGCGCATGGTGTCGGTATGGCCCTCAACCACGACGCGGTCGCCAAGGTTTCGCAGCTGTCGAATCCCCTCGCGGAACGAGTTGTTCACACCAGGAATGACGCCGACGTCTTGCGCCCGGAACAGGAAACTCAAGCCTAGCGGCAGAGCGCCTGTCGCGAGTTTAAACACCTGCGGGTCAAACTTCCCTGCGGTGTCGTCGGTATAGGACTCAATCAGGTCCCGTAAAATGTCGCGTTTTTGGTCTTCGGATAGGTGCGTCAGACTTCGCGCCATCGACTTCCACCAGCCGCGGTCGCGAATCTCTTCTTCAGGGCCTTGCTCAGTGCGCAGACGGTCAATCTCGACGTACGCGGTCTCGTTGAGCACGTACTCCAGCGCGTTCGCTTCAGACTGCCGTGAAGCGGTCAGGAACTCGTTGTAGACCCGTCGCGTCACCTCGTTCACAAGGTACGGACGCTCCGAATTGAATCGAAACAGCGGGGCTTCGGTCATTTCGGTCTCTCGGTTGGGGGAACGTCGTTAGCATCAGGCAAACACGCCCGATCGAGCAACAAAGAAAAAAAATTGGAACCTTTTGGATAGCCGGCTGTCGATCCACCTGAACACGATCACCGGATGCGCAGCTCGCTAGGGGCCGCACCAAATCTAGCCTTAAAGGGGTTCGCCATGTCTGTAATCCATGCAGAAGATACTACAGTTGCGTCCAATTCACAGGAATTCTCGACCTCCTTTTTGGGAGGTGCCGAAGGCGACCACCTAGAGGTCGCATTCTTCTGGAAAGACCAGATTATAAGCGTCTCTCAGTACCTTGACGCCGTGGAAGTTGGTGATGATCCCGACCTACATGACATCGTCGCTCCGGGCTTGGACTTTCCTCAACCCTTGGTCGACGGCCGCGTGCTGACTGTGCACGAGTCGATGACGACATACATCAACGACGACGAATACGTTTGGACGCTGCCCGATTTCATCCATGAAGGCATCGCCCGTCCTATCAGTGGCGGCTGGTACGAGATCGACTTGGGCCAGAACTACCGCGCCCAGGTCATCTGGGACGACTATATGTTCCTCGTTCGATTCTCGGACCAGCTGGTCGCCGACAAGACCATCGGCTTCGACCGCGACCCCGTTCCTTTCGTCAGCATCAGCGCATTCACGCATATCCTGATGTTGATGTTGATCTTCACCATCCCCGAGAGCGCCGGCGCACTCGAGCTCGACGGTCACCTGGCCAACGACCGATTTGTGCAGATGGCACTTGAGCCAGAACAACACGAACCGCTCAAACCCGATTGGTTGGACAAGGGCGATGACTCGAAGGCATCAGCTGCTCATGCTGGCGAAGAAGGTCAAGCCGGTGACCCTGAAGAAACGGCTACCGGGAAGAAGCTGGCCATCAAAGGCCCAACCGATAATGAAGACATCGAAATCAAAAAGCTTCGTGACCAGCAAATCGCCATGAACGCTGGCATCGCGGGTAGCTTCGAGGCGCAGCTGGCATCGACTCTGGGCACCGGAACGGAATCTATCGGTTCCGATGCACAGCACGCGGTCGGAAACCTCGACGGACGCGACGTCGGCGCTTCCGCAGGCTTCGGTGGGCTGGGCGTTACAGGCGGCCGTCACGGCGGCGGCGGAATCAAAGAGGGAAGCCTGGGCATCGCTCGCGTGAACACCAAAGGCAAGCACTCCGGCGACGGACGCTACGGCGACGGGCACACGATGGACGACCGCGACGCGACTGTCCCTGGCGAGGTTGTGCCGCAGCCATTTAAGTTCGAAGGCAGCTTGGACCGCGAAATCATCAAACGTGTCATCCGCAAGAACCGCCGGGCCCTCAAGGCTTGCTACGAACCCGAATTGCAAAAGAACAAACGCTTGTCCGGCGAGGTGGTCGTGAAGTTCACGATTTCCGGTCAGGGCAACGTGATTTCAGCCCGCACCGAATCGACAACGCTCAAGAACGCCAAGGTCGAGAGCTGCGTGAACAAACGCATCCGACGCTTCATCTTCCCTGAACCTAATGGTGGTGGGTTGGTTGTTGTGCGGTACCCTTTCCGGTTTTCTGCGAACTAGGGGTTCGGCTTCGCCTCACCGATTTGGTTCCCTTCGGTCACCGATTTGGTTCCCTTCGGTCACCGATTTGGTTCCCTTCGGTCACCGATTTGGTTCCCTTCGGTCACCGATTTGGTTCCCTAACCCCGGTGAGGCAAAGCCGAACCACCCCGGTGAGCACCGCGAACCACCCCGGTGAGCATCGCGAACCACCCCGGTGAGGCAAAGCCGAACCAAACCGGTGAGGCAAAGCCGAACCAAACCGGTGAGCACCGCGAACCAAATCGGTGAGCATCGCGAACCACCCCGGTGAGGCAAAGCCGAACCAAACCGGTGAGCACCGCGAACCAAACCGGTGACCGAAGGGAACCCCTAGGATGCGTGTAGTTTCTTAATCTTCTTGTCGTCATCCCCGGGACGGTCATCATATCCGTACCGGTGATAGTAGTAGTACTGGTAGCCGTAGCCAGCCTCACGCTTGATGTCGTTAAGCACACAACCAACAAGCGGAGCTCCAATACCTTCAAGCTGCTCGATCGAGCGCTTCAGGATGTCCTTTCGGGTCTGACCAAACTTCAACACCAACAACACAGCATCGACCGTCTGGCTCAAGATGAGCGCGTCTGCCACGGCGCCGATTGGCGGCGAGTCAAAGATGACGCGGTCGTACTTCTCGCGAAGCTCTTCCAACACATGACCGAATCGCTCGGTGTGCAGAAGCTCGGTGGGGTTTGGAGGGATATGCCCAGCCGGCATTACGAAAAGGTTCTCGATTTCGGTCGGCTGAACTGCCTCATCCAAGGTCGTTTCCTTCGCCAACACATCGGCGAGTCCGATGGTGTTCTTGATTCCCACAGCCTTGTGGATTCGTGGACGACGAAGGTCGTTATCGATAAGCAGGGTGCGCTTTCCAGACTGTGCGATAGCAATCGCCATGTTTGTGGAAATCAGCGTCTTACCCTCACCAGGTCCCGGGCTGGTAACCAAGCTGAAGGTCGGAGCCTTGTTGTCTGCGTACATGAACATCAAGTTCGTTCGAACCGTCTTGATGCCCTCTGCAAACGAGCTCTTCGGAGCCAGGTGCGTGATGATGTCCAACGGCGATTCAGACGCACCCATCAGCGACTTGATGGTTGAGGCATCAACCTCAGGCAGTGCACCGATAAGTGGGGCTGACGTGTAGCGTCGGACGTCCTCTTCGCCTTTGACCGTGTTGTCCAACACCGCAATCAGGAAGATGACACCGCCACCCAGAAGTAGTCCAAGCAGCAGGCTCACACCAAGATTGTACGGAAGGTTCGGGCTGAACGGGCCTTTCGGAATGACCGCGGCCTCCAGAAGCTCAACCACAGCGCCGTTGTACGTTGCGTTGATATTGAGTTCTTCCGAGCGCTTCATGACCTTGTCGTAGGTATCTTGAACAACCTGCGCGCGGTCTTTCAGCTCACCAAACCCGGTTCCCAATTCTTTCAGCTCAGCCGCCTTCTCCTCGTGTTTCTTCAATCGTTGTTGAATGGAAGTACGTTGCCGTTTCAGGAACTGCACTTTGTTCACGACAGAACTAATCGACCGATTCACTTCCTCTTCGATCGCCTTATCGACGATCGCGAGTTGGTCCTTTGTGCCAACCACGACCTCGTGTCGTTCTCCGAAAACAGTCAGATGCTCAGCAAGCTTCTTCCTGAGATCGCGCTGTTGCGAGACAAGCTCAGGCAAAGACTCGCTACCTGCAAACTCTGCGATGTCGGTTTTGCTCTGGCCCTCTTTCTCCATCTGACGGATTTGGGCCAGAAGTGCTTCCTGAACGGCGAGTTTGTTCTCGACATCGTTCAGCTCGGTGTTGGCCGAATCAATATCGGATGCAGTTCGTCGCTTTTCGTCATCGAAGCTCGTTCGGATGACATTGGCGTGCTTGCTATCGAACTCATGAATCTTCGAGCGAGCGTCCAAAACCTGCTGTTGAGCGCTCGTGACGCGCTCATCGAAGTACGTCGCGATCTGCTTGACGCCCTGACTTTGGAACTCTTGTGTGTAGTCCACATAAGTCTCGGCGTAGATATTCGCGACCTCTGCCGCAAGAGTTGGGTCACTCGAGGTCACCGTCACAACCGCGACGCGGCTATCATCCAAGAGCGCGAGTTCGGTCATTCCCTCGATGACACCCGAGGCCATTTCCAGCCGCTGTTCGGGCGTGAAGTCTGCACCCTGAGCGGACTTTAGGGGGGCCAACCGTTCGTCCTTGAGGCCATCCATATTCTCGACGACACGGCCAAGGAACCAATCAGAGCGCAAGATTTGGCGCTGCGTGTTCCAGAAATGTTCAAATTGCCAACGTCCACCAGGATCCATCACGTCAACACGTTCGATGTTACGACCGAACACGTTCGATTGGTTCTGGTGGAAGATGATCTTGGATTCGGCTTTGAATAGGCGTGGTTGCTGTTTCGTGAAGAAATAGCCACCGGTTACGACGATGATCGACGCCAAGAGCAGGATCCAATAATACCGCCGCAACAAGCCCCAATAGAAGCCGATAAGCTGTGCTGTTGACCCGTCGCTTTCGTCAAACGAGTCATGTTCGAATGGATCCGATTCGATCATCAATCCGCCTTAGTGGGCAGCCATCCAATAATAGGCCATTGCTATTTCTAGCGAAAAACAACCATGGATATCAAAAAATTCGTGGCCTAGCAGGGCGGCCGATACTAGAGAGTTTGTGTTACAACGTCAATTTAGCCCCTTAGAAAAGGCGGAGCGGTAGTGGCCTCTATTCCCAGAAAACTTGAGTTGGTTTCCCTGATCGCGCTCCAAGCGGCGATCGTGGTCTCCGTGCTCGCGCTGGGAAGTGTACATACTGTCTGGGTTTCCGTGGTTTTGGCGTTGGTTACCGTGTCGCTCGCCCTCGTATTCGTACGCGCACGCCAACGTGAGCAGACGGTT
Organism: bacterium; assembly: GCA_030427705.1. GTDB lineage: Bacteria > Myxococcota_A > Bradymonadia > Bradymonadales > Bradymonadaceae > JAUIBR01. Next base: position 104,235 of record JAUIBR010000003.1, read on the forward strand.
CGTTTTGGGACGTTCGGGCTCGCGTTTCTGGTGTTGGCGGGTTGGAGCGCGATTCAGGCGATACCACTTCCATCTTGGTTGATTGGACTGATCAGTCCCAATAATGCGGAGATGTTTGAATCAAGCTGGACTGCGGCTTTCAATGTCGAGGCGCCTTCGGTTTGGCGTACGATCTCGCTCGACCCGAAGACGACCTTGGACCGGGCGATGCGCTTTTGCGCCTTGGGATTTGCGGCCATCGCGACCTTGAACATGCGAAAGCGCGCCATGATTTGGCGCGTGTCATTCATCACGGTTTTGAGCGCGGCCGCGGCTTCTGTGTTGATTGGTTTGGCGCACAAACTGACGGGGCAGGTCGAGTACTACGGCGTGTACAAGGCATTGATTAAGCCCGGGATGACGACCTTTGTGAGCGCAAATCACGCGGCGTCATTGCTGGGGTTGGGCACGCTGATGGCGTGCGCAGGGGCTTACCGGGGCATCACGAACAACGACAAGCGTGCAACCGCAGCTTCACTGCTCGCCGCGCTTGTGCTGTTTACCCCGACAATTGAGCTGGATTCAGCTGGTGCGACGATCTTGATGGTGTTGTGCCTCGGGCTGTTCGGGCTCGTCGTTTCGCCCCGAGTCACTCGAAAACAGCTGGCTGCGGCCGCGGGAGCAGTCGTCGCTGGAGCGGTTGCGCTCCTCGCCGCAAGCCGCACGATGCCCGAACACCCAGCCGTTTTGTGGGTCACGCACAGCCTCGAGAGCCGACTCCATCTGGTTGGGACAACACTTCGCACAAGCGCGGATTATTGGCTGGTGGGAAGTGGTGCGGGTTCGGTCGATCGAGTGATGAAGCCGCATTTCGACTGGAACCTGCTGGTCGGTGTGCGCGTTCCGACGATTGAGACCGAGTGGGTTGAGTGGTTGCTGACGATGGGTTGGCCAATCTCGATCCTCACGTTTGTATTGATCGGTGCCTATGCGTTGAACTTCCGTCCGGAGCCCGCAGAATCTGACCGTCGTCGGTTTTTCCGTGCCTACTCGACCGCAGTCTTCGCGTACATCATTTGCATCGGCGCGTTGCACTTCCCGTTCTTTGCGCTCGGCGTTTCGCTGCCTATGGTCGTTGCGCTTGAGGTTGGCATTCGCCAACTTCACCACCTGCACGGCGATGACGAGACGGTGTTTCCGTTCCGTGAGTTCAACGTTCGCCTGGCAGTCTTGGGTCTCGTCGTGGCATTTCCTGTTTTGCTCTTCGTTGGCTTCGCTGCCTTTGATACCGGTGATGAAGTCCCACGACCGCTCGACGAGGATGCCGCGAAATACTGGGTGGAGCACACGCCCGGCGAAAGCCAAATTTACACAGCGCTCGCGCAACAGGCGTTGGATAAAGACGACGTCGAGAGCGCAGCACGACTGGTGGACTACGCCGCAAAGGTTGAGCCGACGCCGCGCATGCACACGTTCAAGGCCTTCATATTGGCGCAAGCGGGCGAAACGCAGCGGGCAATTGAGGAGTACAAACTCGTTGCCGATTCTCACATGGCATATCGCGCAGCGACCGACGCCGGCACCTTCTTCCCCAATGTCGCCGACGTCGCCGATGCGTTGCAGACCTACAAGCCTTACGCATGGCAATTGGCGAGTCGTGAGATTCGTAAACGCAAAGGCGTGTTGGCCGAGATTGAATTCGCATCGCGTCTGGTCGAACTCAACGGCGGTGTTGCCGAATCCCACGAACTGCTCGCCGAAGCGTACTTGGCCGCAAAACAACCCGAGGTCGCCGAGTTGGTGGCACGGTACATGGTCATTGAGCGGCTCAAAAACGAAGCCGGACAAGGGCCACAGGGATACGCAATCTGGATCAAGGCCTTGCAGGCTCAGGGGCAAAAGGACGAGGCCGTCGCGCTCACATTCGAAGCGTTCAAGGCGGTACCTGGCGACCCAAAGATTCAGCGCGCAGTCATCGTCATCAACGACTTCAACGTCATTAAGGCCAATAAAGACGCGTATGAAGACGCCGTCGAGCTTGGCTGCAGCCCGCCCGTTCCCGATGCCCAACGGATGTTGTGTTTGATCGCAGAATCCCGGGTCGCCGAGGCTGAAGGCGACCTCGACGCGGCCGAACGCCCGCTCAAAGTCATCACTCGCCGCCACAACAACCCGATGGAGCAAGCACGGTTCTACGTGCGCAACCGACAATGCAGCAAACTCCCGAAACTACGGGCTGAGCTGGACGATGAAGACCCCAAGGGTGCAGTCATTGAGGGGCTCGTCAAATCCTGCATTGGAGGAGGCCGGTAGATCATGTTTGGCTAAGGTTCGAGCTTACACCGACCACGACCCTCTGCGTCTTCCTCGCACACCGCGGATTCTGAATTGAGAAACACGCGGCAATCCCGCGTAATGATAACCGTATCTTCAGATTCAGGATCGCCTGGTGGCGGCGAGCAAAACCGCTCAGTAAACTCGTCAACACAACGCGGCCGGTACTCCATACGGCTACACTCTTGGTCTGGGCCGCAGCCCGTCAAGCACATGATGGTGAGGAGCCTAAATAAGGTGCCTTTCATTTGCTTCCACCCGAAAGTTAAGAATGGTGACGTTGTCTGCTGAAGCATCATTGTTCAGTCCAAGGAGATGAATCTGGCCTGACATGCCTGGACATGAGATGGCATCACAATCGGCGATGGTGATGTCTTGAAGCTCGTACTGTTTGCTGAGCGTTGGAAAATCAATTGCACTCCGATTCGTCATCGCCACAGCTCACCATCAACAGAAGAAGGAAACACAGACCTAGCCTGAAGAGGTTCACAGTTTCTCGTCAGTATAGGACAGTAACTCTATCTTCCGCTCTTGCAACTCGCTCTTCCTTCCGCGTCCTCTTGACAATATGCGTCTTCTGAATCGAAAAGCACCCGACAATCGCGAGTGATTATTACCGTGTCTTCAGATTCGGGATCGTCAGGAGGTGGAGAGCAAAACCGTTGTGTGAATTCGTCAACACAACGCGGCCGGTACTCCATCAGACTACATTCAAGGTCTGGCCCGCAACCTGTCAGGTACAACAAGGCCAACGCGAGACTAGATAAGATGCCTTTCATTTGCTTCCACCCGAAAGTTAAGAATGGTGACGTTGTCTGCTGAAACATCATTGTTCAGTCCAAGGACATGAATCTGGCCTGAAATATACCTTAACCAGAGGTAAGAATGTCCTGCTCGATCGCTTCAAGATCATCATCACTGTAGCACCAACAATATTGGACTGAATTGGTTGCGCCATCTGGCAACACTGGCGCTTCTATGCAGCCATTCACAAAGGGAATTTCTTCGTTGGTGTCTGTCACAAAATAACCCCACTGTTCGTTGCTAATCTGCGTGACCGGAGCGGAAGCTGGTTGTTCAAAATCCCAAGATTGCGAACAATGCGCATTGCTTTCGCATACCTGAGCACATGGGGTTGAGACTTGGGCCGCTTGGATCGGTTCTGGCTTTGGTGTGCACCTGGGCCCACATCGTTCGTCCTCATTACAAACCTCGATGCGAACAGGGGTGCCAGAACCGCAAAGCACGCTGGTATCTTGCTCGCAATAGTATCGGTATTGGTAATCAGTTTCGTCACAGTACAGCGGATCAGAAGTCACGCTGCAGTTACGAGCGTTTTCGGTCCAGATACAAAAATTGTTGCCACAATCCCGTTTTTCAACAACCCACCCGGTTTCGTCGGTGAACCCACATTCATAGAGGGTGTTGCCATCGCACCCCCCTTGAAATGTATCGGGATCACATCGTTCATACTCGTCCTCACATGCGACGAGCAACATACCGAGCGTGACGACAACCAAGACTTCATTGCAAACAAGGATGTTCATCTCGTTTCAAATCCTGGTGACCGGGAACATTGCCATCATTATCAGTACCCAAATCTTCAAACCAAGTCCTTCTCTGAGGAGTCGAGCATTGTGATGATATGAACAACTCACACCGGCTTCCAGCTTTCAGCTCCCAGCTTTCAGCTCTGGCTGGGTAGATCGAAGCGAATGGGCAGAGCATAGGTTCACCGCACCCCAGGTTCGGAAAACGCAGGAGATGCGCGAGATTTTGAGGTTCCATGAGTTTAATCTCTTGCCGCTCGGGTCCTCGGGTCCTCTTCATCTCTTGCCTTATCCTAGACCCGTTTGTTTGCGGTTCGTCGAAACTCCGCTTCATGCCCGTCGGTCCTGGTTCTCCCGGCCGAAGCTGGAAGCTGGAAGCTGGAAGCTGGATGCTGGACGCTGTTGCGAACCGCCCACAATGTGCTCACAAATCGATTTCTGTGGAACTCCCCTGAAACTGAACGCTTGATCACGTAGTCCTTGCAAGGCTGATCGCGCAGTTTTATGTTGCGGCAACCCTACTCCCCAATAGGTGTTATGGCCGAGATCGAAGTTCAACTGCACGAAACCGCGAAAGAGCGTTATCTGAATTACGCGATGAGCGTGATTACAAGCCGCGCTCTGCCTGATGTGCGCGATGGGCTAAAGCCCGTTCAGCGCCGAATCCTGTACGGCATGTACGCCAACATGCGTCTGACCCACGACGCGAAACCGCGAAAGAGCGCGGCGGTCGTGGGCGAGGTCATGGGTAAGTATCACCCGCACGGTGACTCCTCGATTTATGACGCCATGGTGCGTATGGCGCAGAGCTTCTCGCTTCGATATCCGCTGGTGGACGGGCAAGGAAACTTCGGGTCGTTGGACGGCGATAGCGCAGCAGCGATGCGCTATACCGAGGCTCGACTCCAGGCGCTTTCGTCCGAGCTTCTGTCCGAAATCAAGAAGGACACGGTCGAGTTCCGACCAAACTACGACGCCACGATCTTTGAGCCGATTGTATTGCCCGCGCAGGTGCCAAACCTGCTGATTAACGGCGCCACCGGTATCGCCGTCGGTATGGCGACGAATATCCCGCCGCATAATATCGGGGAGGTTTTGGACGCGTGTGTGCACCTGATTGAGCACCGCGATACGCCGGTCGAACAGTTGGTCGGCCGCGAGGCGTTCATCAAAGGGCCGGACTTCCCAACGGGTGGTGTGCTCACGAACTCGGATGAGGAGCTTCGCGAGATCTACAGCACCGGTAGCGGTGCACTTGTTGTCAGCTCACAGTGGGAGATCGAGAAAGACAGCCACAAGAAGTTCATCGTCATCACGTCGGTTCCGTACACGGTCAATAAGTCGAGCCTCATCGAGAAGATTGCATCTCACATCATCAACGGGAAAATCCCGCAGGTGCTTGATGTGCGTGACGAATCGACCGATGACGTGCGTGTGGTTTTGGAGCTCAAACGTGGCTCGGACCCCGAAACGGCGATGGCGTACCTGTTTAAACACACCCCGCTTCAGACGCGTTTCCACGTCAACCTGACCTGCCTTGTGCCCTCGTCGAATCCGCAGGTTCCGGCACCAGACAAGCTCGACCTCAAGCAAATGCTGACGCATTTCCTGGACTTCCGATTGGAAGTGGTCACGCGCCGCATCCAACACGACCTGAAGAAGCTTCTGGAGCGCATCCACATCTTGGAGGGCTTCGAGCTCATCTTCAGCGACCTGGACGCCGCGATTCGCATCATCCGCAACTCGGAGGGTAAAGCCGACGCAGCACGCGGTTTGATGGAGTACTTCGGTGTCGATGAGGTCCAGGCCGACGCGGTCTTGGAAACAAAACTCTATCGACTCGCGAAGCTCGAGATCGGCGCAATCATCGAAGAACTCGAAGAAAAGCGCGCAGAAGCTGGTCGATTGCAGGCTTTGCTGGATAGCGAACAAGCCCGCTGGGACCTGATTCGAACCGAGCTCTTGGAAATCCGCGATGCTTACGCGGACAAGCGTCGGACCGTGCTCGGCGATGAAGAAATCATCGACCTCGAATACGACGAAGAAGCCTATATCGTTGACGAAAAGACCTGGGTCATGGTCACGAAGGAGGGCTGGGTTAAACGCCAGAAGTCGTACTCAGAAATCAGCGCGATCCGCGTCAAAGACAACGATGCCATTGGCTGGGTCATGCCGGGCCGCACGCGCCAGACGGTCGTGTTCTTCTCGAACCTTGGCCGGGCGTACACCGCGCGTATCGATGACATTATCTTCACCACCGGCCACGGCGAACCGCTGCAGGCCCGATTTGATTTCGAAGATGGGGAGCGCGTCGTAGGCGCGATAACACTGGACGATCGCATCTTGCTGAAGTCCACGTTGGAGTCGCCGCAGGTGTCGTTGGTTCCTGAAGAAAACGAGGACATCGAAGAGATTGTGCAGTTCGTCGCCGTGACGGCGCTGGGACAATGCATGCGCTTTGACCTCTCGGACTATGAAGAGCCTTCAACCGTCAAAGGACGCCGATTCATGCGCCTTGGCAAGGGCGACCATATCGTCAATGTCGAGATGAGTGATGGTACCGAAAACGTCGCCGTCGCTACGCGAAACGGACGCGGCCTGCTCTTCCCGGCTGAAGAGGTCAACTACTTCAAAGGCGCAGCAAAAGGCGTGAAAGCCATGTCGCTTGAGAAGGACGACGAAATCCTGGACTTCACGCTGGTTCGCTCGAACCTCGAAGGGCTCGAGGTCGAGACAAACCGCGGCGCACGCATCGTTATCCGTGCCGCGAAATCCAAGTTCGAGCCGAAATCCCGCGGCAATAAGGGCCGCTGGATTATCCGCCGTGGCCACCTGATCCGCTCACACCGTCCACCGGTTGAGCTCTCGGGAGCAAGTGATGATGGGCTGGAAGAGGACTCACAGTTCCTTGAGGATATCGAGGATATTGAGGATTTGAGTCAAGAGGAGTAGGGAGGCGCGGAGAGGCGCGGAGGGCTCTCTAATGAGACTCGGAGTCGCTGAGGCGCGGAGGGTTTTCTATTAGGGGCCCTTTGATGTTCCGCCAGTTTCGAGCAACCTCGCCATTGACCAAAATGGAAGTCTCCCCGCCTCCGAGCCTTCCCGCCTCCCTAGAGAGCTCCCCGCCTCCGTCAAAACTCTGAGACTCCCACCCGCGATCCCTCAGAGATCCGTGATTTCAACCATTTACGATTTCCTCATAGGAACTCGCAACTCCGCGTAAAACAACAACTTCGATGCATTTTTGCGTCAGTGGCATATCCAATGCATCTTGAGAGTGTGATAGACTCGGAGTTGTTATGTCACGCCATCACCTCATCATCTTGCTCGCAATCGCCGCCATGTCGGTGGGCTGTAATCGCGGCGAGTTCGGAAAACGCGCCGAGGGCGGCGTGATTTCTGCGGATGCACGTGATGACAGCGGCAATAACGCAAACGATGAAGTCGACGGTCTCAACAACCAGGATAGCGACCCAACTTCGGGCGACCTGAATAACGCCGCGCCGAATGTGGGCGGCGAGCCTGCCGACCGCGCGATATCGCTCTACGGCGTCACACATAATATCGGAGTGGCAGGATACCGTTCTCAATCCGGTGGAGATGAAAACGTGGTCGTCAGCGCTCTGGGCCTGACGCAGTCCATTGCTATCGCCACGCTGGGTGCGGACGAGGACGCCAACGCCGAACTCTTTAACATCGTTGGGACGACATACCTCCCAGAAGAGTTTAACGGCGGCGTATCGTCATTGCTCTCGCAGATTCAAACCGCTGCGGAACCCGGCATTGTACGGGCTGCTCCAAGTGTTTGGGCGCAATCCGACGCAATGTTCGAAAGTCAGTTCCTGAACGACCTGTACGCATATCACGAGCTGGATGTCCGCCTGGTGAACTTCAATTCGCCCGACTCAGCTCGTCTGCAGATTAACAACTGGTATCGCAATCAAACCGGTGGCTACATCACCGAAGCCGTTTCGCCGCGCGGAATCTCGACCGACAGTGGTTTGGCCTTTGTCGATGCGACGTTCTTTTCGGGGGCTTGGGAGGTTCCATTCGACCGAGACCTGACGATGGATGACGTGTTTATGGGCCGCCAGGAGCGTGTGCTTCCGTTTATGGAGCGGTCGGATGTGTTGCTGACCGCGCAGGATAACCAGAAGACCTCAGTGATTCTGCCGTTCTCGAACCAATTGGTTATGGTTGCTGTCCTTCCGAACGACGGCGCCTTTGATGCTGTTGAAGCCAGCATGGGGCCTGAGTTCTTCCAACAGATTATCGATTCCTCTGAGCCCCAATTCGTGACGCTGCGCATGCCAAAGGTAGAGCTCGCAGGCCGCCTCGATTCCTCCGCCTCGGAAGATCTTGGCTTGGGAGCCGCCAATAAGGACGGCGCCTATGCTTCGATCGGTGATGGTCTTGGCGCTGGTGCCTTTATTCAGCGATCGAAGATAGCGTTCACCGAATTGGGTGCTCAGGGGGCAGACCCCTCGCCGCCTGAATTCAACGATGGTGCAGCAGGGGCGGAAGACTCAATCCCGGTCGTCCTGAACCGACCGTTCATCTTCGGAATTCTGGACAGCGGCACGAACACGCTCGTCTATCTGGGGCGCATGGTCCGATAACAGCTCCCTTCGGTCGCGTTACAGCTCGCCCTTCGGGCTTCGCGTTTCAGCTCGCTGACGGCTCGCGTTACAGCTCGCGCCTCGCGTTTCAGCTCGCCCTTCGGGCTTCGCGTAGACGCGATTCGGAAATCGGAAATCGGAAACCGAACTTAACCACGTGGGTTCGGCAAGAACACCAAGACCCCGACTTCCAAGAGTTCTTGGGTGGCAGCGTCATTGACGTCTGGGTTTTCCAGTGCATCGAAATGCTCAGGTTGCATTTCAAGGATGACGACTTCGCCATCCACGACGATTGCCGCGATGTTCAGAACGCCTTCAGCTCCAATCCACTCACCTGGAACTGAATTCGCGAGTTTCAGCGTGAGATTCGGCCGGATGCGGCCGGTCAAATGGGGTTCAGGGAGCGCGCCGAAACGCTCGAACTCGACATCGACCTGCGGTTCGGATGCCATTAGCGCTTCAAAGGCCATCCGGTCGGCGTCTTCGATGCCGGTGCTCTTCAACCATCCGGCAAATCGGACTGAGAGCGGACCGTCGGACCAAAATACATCCGAGTCGATGAAAGCATCGATGTCTTCGTAGACTTGGCTAAGGTCCCAGAAACTGACCGACTGAAGTCCTGTTACCACCTGCTGTCGACCCAATTCTGTCCGCTCAAACCCGGTGTTCATCAGCGCTGACCAGCCGACAGCGGAAGCGCGTTCGCCCAACTCGTTCATCCAAGCTTCAACCTTTTCGGTGTCAGGCGCGAGGCTTCCCGCAAGCGGTTCAGCGGCGTCGAGCAGTTCTTGGAAATGGTCTTCCTGTTCGAAGTTGTGCAGCTCGATCATCACCAAAAGTCGGGCGAGCAGGTCCAGAACTTGGCGACGGAGGAAGCGTTGTTCGAAACTTGGAGCTTCAATCTCGCCGTCCAATAGCTCGCGATAGATGCGGTCGACCCGGAACGACAGGTCGGTCACCGTCGGCTCGTAGTCGTGTGCGGGAATCAGGTAGCGCTCGACCCAGGTGCCGAAGCTCCACGCCGTGCAACGATTCCAGTGGCCTTTCAAGTAGCCCACAGCGTCGCTCGCGGCGTTGACCGACCCATAGTTGGTCTCGGTCATGATGCCTGTCTGAAGCTCCTTTCGGATCGTTTCCATCTCGCCTTCAAACTGGTCGATCCCGCGCTGCACATGCTCGATCGCCGTTCTGCGCCGACCTTTGTCGACTTCGCCACGCCAATACGGAATGGCGGCAGCCTCACAATCCCAGCAAAACTGACGGTGCAGTAGTTGGTCTTGGTGATGTTCGCAGCGCGGGCGGAAGGCTTCGTCGAACCCGTACCAGTGAACCACGGGCAAAAGTTCGTTCAGGCGAGCACCCAAGTAGAACTCGAAGCGGGTCATGTCAGGCCGCCAGAAGAACCCGATCGCACCATGTAACATCTCGTGCGCTCGCCATTTGCGGCGATAGTTCGGGTTGTACGAAGCGAACGGAGCGTCCTGGAAAAACGAGAAGTACTTTGGTTCGGTCAGCACACCGTCGATCCAATGCGGGGTGGTGCCGCCGTCCCAGATTTCGATCTCGGGTTCGGCACTTTTGGGCATCGGGATCCGCGTACGCAACTCGTGATGGAAGAGCGCTCGACCGTCGCGTGCAGCGATCAAACCCGCTCGCAAACTCATCGGTGTTACCGTAAAGTCGAGCGCAGGCGCCCCCCACAGACGGTCGGCTTCGGCCCACTCGCCAGGCGAACCTGCAGCGATGGACTCCATAATCGCGTCGACGACGGTCTCGGCAGAAATCTGGTTGGCGTTGAGTACGTGTTTCAAAGTATTTGAATCAGTTGCAGGAGTTGCGCGTCAGTTATACGAAGTACGAAGCCCAAGCTAGGAGAAATCATGCGTTCGGTTATCGTCAGTTTCCTTGTTATCGCCTCATTCCTTGTGGCTTCGCCCGCATTCGCCAAGGATATCATCGATCACAAACCATTCGATGAAGTTCTGAAGACATATGTGAAAAAGGGGAAGGTTGATTACAAAGGCCTGAAGGCCAACGAAAAAGACTTCGCCAAGTTCACTGCGTATATCGAAGCGATTGGTGGCGCCAAGGTCAAGGGCAGTAAGAAGGCTAAGCTCGCCTTCTATATCAATGCCTACAATGCCCACGTGATCAACGCAGTCATCGCCAATCTACCCACAAAATCGGTGATGAAGGTCGATGGTTTCTTCAAGAAGGCTGAGCACAAGGTTGCCGGCAAATCGATGACGCTGGACCACTTGGAGAACAAGATTATCCGGCCCGAGTTCAACGATGCGCGCATCCACTTCGCACTGGTTTGTGCCGCCAAGAGCTGCCCTCCACTGAAGAAGAAGGCGTTCACCGAGAAAAACGTGAAGAAGATGCTCGAGAAGAACGCGAAGAAGTTCATCCCGAAAGCTACGAAGGTCGAAGGCAACACGGTCACGACTAGCCAGCTCTTCAACTGGTTCGCCGACGACTTCAAGAAGAACGAAGGTTCGGTCGAGAACTACCTCGCCAAGTACTTGCCCGAGCACGCAGAGCTGCTCAAATCCGGCAAAGCCGAAATCAAGTTCTCGTTCTATGACTGGGACCTGAACTCCAAGTAGCTCGCTAGCGCTCGCGTCACAGCTCGGTGAGCACCAAATCGGTGAGCATCGCGAACCAAATCGGTGAGCATCGCGAACCAAATCGGTGAGCATCGCGAACCAAACCGGTGAGCATCGCGAACCGTTACGGGCCGTCGATAGGCCCAACCACTTCGCCAAACGCCGTGTGCACATACACCTCAACGTTCGTCGGTTCCTGGAAGGTCTCGATGATGCAGTTGGGGTTGCTTGTGACGCAGCGCAGGTCGCCATCTACATAAACTTCGTAGTGCATCCCATCGAGTTCTTGCGAGAACGCAAGGGAGTACATTCCGTTTGCGAATGCGCCAGACGCAGACACCTCGGGGACTTCGGGAGGCGTGCCACGGCCGTGGACGATGACGGTGGGTGCGTGTGCCGGGCCGCCAGACGAGCCGCCATCCAAGCTTCCGCCCGGTGCTGTCGTCTGCATCAACACACCGAAGTTAGAACCCGTTTGCCATCGCTCAAACATCGAGGTGATGTCGAATGCATAGAGCACTCGACGTCCGCCCGGAAAGCCGGAGCCCGAGAACACAGGCGTCGTGGCGTAGTCGGTACCGGCTCGTGGCCCGTCTGGCCATGGATTCATCCAAGTCACCGATGTGTCCCATTCAGCCAGCCCCTCATAGACAGTCAGCTCGGTTTCGTCGGACTGTTGGTAGTTTCCGGACAGCGTCATTCCTGCTGAGACGGACTGATCCTGCGGCGCGGGAATCTCAATTGTAGGGAAGTTCAGAAGGTAGAACGCATCTTCGTCGCGGATAACCCAGTCTTGCTCAGGTGCTATGCGCGTCGAAGCGATCTGAGCCGTGACAACCTGGCCGAACGCAACGTCCGTCGTGTTGCTGCCGCGTGCAACCACCGCGAACTCCGACGGTGAGGTTGTGCCTTCGACGAGGTTGTCGGGCCCAAGCAGCATGTGACGAGACACCTCAACAGAAGAAAGAACGCGGTCATAAATCGCGAGATCGTCGACATGCCCGAAGCTCTCTGAGGAAGGATTGAACTCCAGGATTTGTTCGCCCTGCTCGAGAACATCAACCCACGAACCATCGATCTGCTCCGAGAACAAAAGGACGCCATTGATGTACAAGCGCAGGAACTCGTCATCTGAGGTGATGACGAAATGGTTCATGTTTTTGTAGGTGAATTGCTGCGTCAGGTACGGACGGGTTTCGCCATAATCCAGGACGACCGACATGCCGCCGGACTCCCGAAACACGTTGATCCGAATCCCTTCATTTCCGCCAAGACGAATGATCGAGCGCTCACCCGGATCATTGGCGTCCTCGAGGTACCAGAACTCGATGGACATCTCTTGTGAATCCGTGATGCGCGCGAGTGGGTCGCTAAACACCGCGGTCATCGGTCCGTTAAACGGAATGCCCGCCGCGCCTACAATCGTCTCACGGGTACGTGAATCGGTTACCTGAAGAACAGAAGCGCCAAACTCCGTAATCGAATTCGAGACCAACCGGTCATCGCCCGATGGCATCGCGTTCATCTCATAGTACGCGACCGCACCATCCAACGAGCGAAACAGCAGCGGTCCGCCGCTGTTGTTGGCGTTGTTCGAGTTGTTCGAGTTGTTCGAGTTGTTGACGTTATTCGAGTTGTTCGAATTGTTGGCGTTGTTCCCGTTGTTTCCGTTGTTGAGAGCCACCTGGGGCGCATCAACACAGCCGAAGAGGGACACCGCCATCAATGAGCAAAGAAACCGACGCATAACTAGCCGTGCTGGGATTCTATAACTTTCTACGAACTTGGTTTGAGTATCAAGCGTTAACCTGAGCAGTGCGGAGGGACTAGACTGGTAAGACTGGACGCCGAACACAGTCTCCTGCTAGTGAATACGCCGGATTTGATTGAGCGGTACGAATGGATTCAAAGCGGCTCGTCGCGGCGATTTTAGCAATATTTGTTGTCAGCGCGACGCTCATCTACGGCAACCTTGCCGGCGTGGGAATTTGGGAACCTTGGGAAGCGAACCCGATTATCGTGGCTCAGGAGTACGCCTCCCGTGGTCCTGCGCCCGAAATCACGGACCCAAAACAAACCTCCTACAACTGGGCGGTGCCAACCTTGGCCGACAAACCGGTTTCTCAGTCATTGCTGAAGACCTGGCTTATCTCGGCTCGCGTGCAACCCGAAGTCATCGTCGGGGAGTTTGAATTTGATGTGCGGTCGTTGATTGCACACAGCCTTATCTTGTTTGTCTTGTTGGGGCTGTTTACGGGCGTTCGACGCTTTACAGACCTCAAGACAGCCGCGCTCTCTGCGGTGATCTTTGTTTCGATGCCGGCCATATACCTTGGTGTCCACAACCTCAGCACCGAGATGTTGGCGGTGCTTTCGACATCACTCGCGTTAGGCGGGCTCTTCATCGGCGCGCAGCTTCCGCAAAACCGAGTGTTTGCCGGTATCCTGTTTGGGGTCGGGCTGACACTAGCGTTCTTGGACCAGCGTTTGATGGGCATCGACTTTGTGCTGCTCATCGCTGCCGCGTGGGCGCTGACGGAGCTGCCATTTACTGATGACCCACAACCTATCGGAAGACCCGAAGTCATCGGCTCTGTCGTTGCTTTGGTGGTGGGTTTGGCCGTCTTGGCCTGGGCACTTTCCGAGCAGACCGACAAAGGTTATCTGCCCCATCGCTTACAGATTGCAGCCGCCGTCCTACCGATTATGGCAGCCGTGGCCGGTTTGGTGTTGGCACGTAAGACCATCGTCGGCCGTGCCATGAGTTCTGTACCGTTCCTTGTCGCGACCGCAGTGACTGCGGGTGTCGCGGTGTTTGTGGCGCACACCTATGGCGAAGCGAACCCCACCTTGCTCGAGAACGGCGTTGTTCTGGGTAAAGTCCCGTCGCTGACATTCCTGCTTGAGAACGAGGTCTTTGGGAAGAGCCTGGCAAACAAGCACATGACGTTCGAGATTCTGGTCCGTCAAGTCGGATTCTCGCTTGTCCCGTGGGTCGCGCTCGCGCCGATCGCCATTGCATACTGCGCCCGAGCGAGCAGTGCGAGTGCAGAGGGCGATGATGTTCAGGGACGTCGTTTGCGTCGATTCCTTCTGGTCTGGGCGGTGTTCGGAGCTTGCATCACGTCTGCAGGTTCGATGTATGGCCACTACTTCTTTATCGCGTATGTGCCGATTGCCATCGCAACCGCACTATTCCTGACTGACGCCGCGTTTTGGAAGCAGGTGCGAATGCAGCCTCTTTTGGCGTATGGCATGGGCTTCACGGCCATCTGCATCACGATGATGTTGTTCAAAGACATCGAGCGATTCCCCACGCGGTTTATCGAAGTTTACACGGCTTACGAACCTAAGTTCGAATTGCCAGAAGGTTTTGGGTTCGGAAAGTCGCTGAAGGCCTTTAAATACGGGTTCATGGGCCTGTTGGCCGTCTACTTCTTTGGGCTGATTTCGACGGCGTTAGTTTGGTTCCGGGGCGCACGTGAACTCCCGGAGCGTTTCAATCGCTGGAAAGAGGTGCGTGGGACCGATGCCGCTGTCGCATTCTGGGACCCGCTCGATACAGAGAGCCCCATCCTGGACCGCGCCGCGCAGAAAGAGGCGATTCGACAGGAAGATGGAATCCAGAAGGAGCTCATCAAGAGCCTGGAACTTCCGGAGCGCTATGCGGTGATTCTAACCGCATGTTTTGTGGCGTTTTCGGGCTTGGTGCTCTTCAAATGGATGCCTGAGGTCTCAAACCACACATCACAGCGTGGCGTCTTCGAGACGTTCCAAGCCGATGCAAAAGACGGTGAGCCATTGATGCGCTACGACGTCTTGGGCCGGGATAACTCGGTGTACCTGGGCGATATCAAGACTATCAAGAACACCCGTGAATTCCTGAACAAATTGCAGGAAGACAAACGCTTCTTCGCCATCATCCCGCGTAAAAACCTAGCCAGAATCAACTACGAGGTTCGCCGGGAGATCGCCAAAAACCTGCCGGTGTTGGATGCGCGTTCATCGCGATTGCTCTTGGTCAGCAACAAGCCAACCGAAGGGCGTGACGACCAGAACTTCATTGCGGAATCGATTATCGAAGACGAGTCGGTCATTCAGAACAAGATCGAGTTCAAGACCAAAGACGGCATGCAACATCCGGTGTTTGATGGGCAGCTAGAAATGGTTGGAATCTCTTATGATAAGCCTGCCGGAAAGGATGGCGTTCCCGAGTACAAATGGGACGAGACCGCCGTCATCGACTACTACTTCCGGGTGAAGAAGCGCGTTCCGAATAACCAAAAGATTTTCGTCCACGTCGACTACCCTGGAAACCGTATCAACGGCGACCACTATCCCAACGACGGTAACTTCCCGACGAACTACTGGCTGCCCGGTGATTTGGTGCGCTCGCGCCATCACCTGAAGATTCCGAACTACTCGACGCCTGGCGTCTATACACTCAATTTCGGCTTCTTCGTCGGCTCGAAACGTATGGCGGTCACGCCGCGAAAAGCGCATGATGGTGGCAATCGCGTGAAAGTCGGAAAGATCAAAGTTACGAGCCTATGAACCGTCGTCAGCAGCTACAGCGCCTGATTCGAGACGCAAAGAACCTCGCCGAATGGGAATCGGTGGGTGTTCCGCACGCTGGTGCTCCACTTGCGACGGACGCGGACGTGGCTCGATTGCAGGCGGTTCGGAAATCACTGCAGAACAAGCAGCTGAGCGCGATTTCGGGCACACCGGCTCCGAAGCCGCAACCTCAGCCCGAGCCCCAAACGCGGCCGCAGCCTCAACAAAAGCCGGAACCCAAACCGGCCCCAACACCCGAGGCGACACCGAAGGCAGCGCCGGCCGAAGTGCCCAAGCAGTTTGCACCGCCGAAACCCTCGACGCCTCAACCGGTGCCGGAAGTCGGTGCGGACGTCCCACTTTGGAAAGAGTTCGGAAGCCGCCCCAGGCCAACCTACGGCGGAAGCCCGCTGGCCATCTACGACACGGCCTGGGATACGGATGACAAAAGCCTCACAGGAAACGATAAGCTCTCGAAACTGCGGACGTTTATCGGTGATTGCGAGCGCTGCGGCCTCTGCAAAGAACGCAACAACATCGTCTTTGGTGATGGCAACGCCGAAGCACGTCTGATGTTTGTCGGCGAAGCTCCTGGCTTCAACGAGGACAAGCAGGGCCTGCCGTTTGTGGGCAAAGCCGGCGAGTTGTTGAATAAAATGATTGTGGCAATGGGGTACACGCGTGAAGACGTGTACATCGCCAACGTCATCAAATGCCGCCCACCGGATAACCGCGACCCGACCCCCGAAGAAGTCCGTGCATGCGGTGGCTTCATGCTACAGCAGGTCGAAGCCATCCAGCCTGAAGTCATCGTGACGCTAGGCCGCTTTGCCGCACAGGCATTGCTCGACAAGCAGATGAGCTTGGGCAAGATGCGTGGCAAATGGCACAAATACGAAGGCGTCCCTGTGATGCCCACCTACCACCCCGCGTACTTGCTGCGGAACCCGGAGGCCAAGCGGCCAACGTGGAATGACCTGCAATTGGCGAAGGCCAAACTGGGAGATTGAGGCGAAGTTTTTGCCACCCCGATCTCCGTTTGTTACCATCAACTTACCAAGTTAAGGACAACTTGCTGACCACCGAAACTGCGTTGCCATGGAGGCCGAAATGCAGAACCGTGTCATTCGACTAGACGTCTACTCTCGTCAAAACTCAGACAGCCAGCAGAGCCGCATTCGGCGCCGTCCACAGGGCGACGACAGCCGTCTTGCTGAGGCTATTCGTGTACTTCACGAGCAAGGCCCAAGAGCGGTTTGCCAACTCTGGGACGAGGTTGAGTCCCTCCAGAGCGAGCTGGAAGAACTGCGCAAGAACCAAAGCGAAACGCCAAAGAAAGAAGCCCAGTCGTTGGTCGACAAGCTTCGCTAACCGCCTTGGCGCGCCAGCTGTTAAAGAAATCTGTGAACTCTGTGTTTAATCGGTGTCTTTCTGCGGACCTTCGTCTCTAAGGTCCACAGATGCGCACGGATTAGACACAGATTTGCACAGACTTTCTGGGATAGGGTTTATGTGTCGAACTGTTTGATGCCGATCATTCCGATAACAGAGCGGAGCGAGCACTGAGGCGAAGCCGAGTAGAGAAACTAAATCCAAATGGCTCGTCCAACGTTCGACAAGGCTCCACAATCCTGGAGTCCAGATGCTGCGCGTTGTTTGTGCTTTTTTTATTACGTTTGTTTTCACTTCGCTGCCCGCCATAGCAATGGCGACGAACCAGATAAACGCCGTCGTCGGTGACGAAAGTTGGTACGCCGTTCATGACAGTTCGCCAGAGAGTGCGAGCGAAACTGACCGTATACAAACCCATCTGCTCTTTGTTGCCGACCTCTTGGAAACACGACCCGAAGCGAGTGTTTCAGACGGCACCCAAAAGACGCGTCGTTGGTTGATTCAAGCCCTTCGGCGCTACGCTGAAGCCGGAGTTTTCCCGCAGCGGGTCGTAGACGATTATGACGGCCGGCGCCCCCGTTTCGTCGATCATCGGGGCGTACACTGCGCGGTCGGAGAGTTGATGAGACTGACTGGCTATGGGGCGGATGCAGTGAATATTAACCGTCGATATGAGCACGCCTACGTGTCTGAGATTCCTCGACCCTTATTGCAAGATTGGGCATTGGAACACGGATTCACTTTGCACGAATTGGCGATGATTCAGCCGACCTATACCCCTACAGCTCGCAGTGTTCGAAGCCGAGTTCGGAGCATTCGCAGTGCGCTCACTTTGAGGTGCCTCGACCACTACGAACTCGCCCCCAAGGCTGTCCAAATTCGAGCTAAAATGGACGCGAATCTAAACGTTGAGTTTGACCTCGATGGCAATCAGGACAATGCGTTCGCGACCTGCGTGTTGGATAGAATTCGCCGCCAGGATTGGTCAGGCCGTCCGCCGCTCAAAGGCAAAATTGAAACGTTCGAAACCGCAATCGAGGTGCCAATTCCCTCGCTAGAGCAAATCGTGAGAAGTCGTTTGAAGCGGGTCTCCGTTTTGGCAGACGCAAGAGACTGCGTGCCTCGTCCAGGCGCAATACCAAAGAGCGCAAAACTTCGAGTCGCCAATTCGAAGAAATTCTTGGTGTCGGTGGACACGACACCTTCAAACCCAGAGGTCGATAAGTGTCTGGAAGAGCGGCTTCGAAGACAGTTCTCTTACGTCAGAAAGTTCTCGCAACCTCTGGATGTGTCGACACAAATTGTTGTTCCTACTCAGTTTCGACAGCTGAGAATCGAGACTTCGATCATTTCGTCTATCCGCAAACAGTGCGGCGTTCCAGAGGCCGGCGAGTCTCACACGCTCACCGCCAATGTAAGCGCGATGAAAGACGATACCGTTTCCGTGACCATCGACGACGTGGACCCTCAGTACAGGGCGTGCGTAGAACGCACAGTCAGGGCGCAGGTCGAGCGCGCGTTTGGCGTTCAGAGGCAAACAGATAATGGTCCGGAGCGATACTTCCGAATTGATGCGGATATCGACTGGGTGTTGGTCTTCACAAGACCCAGTTGATTCGTTATCGATCACCAACTTGTGGCTTCCGAGGCGAGCGAAGCAGAGCCAAGCACCGAGCGCAGCGAGCACGTAAGCGCAGAGAGCCGCTAAGGGCGGCCCGCGCTGCGAGCAGCCTCTTTCCAAATCCTACGCGCCAACTCAGTCTTAGGCATGTGCTCTAGACCGACGGACCGGTCTGGGAAGATGAGATAGGCGGCGGAACCGTCGGCTCCAAACGCGCTGTTTTCGCCGCCAATCGAATTGGCGACCAGCATATGGGCATTCTTGCGTTGCAGTTTGACCTGCCCACGAGCCTCGACATCGTGTGTTTCTGCGGCGAAACCGATGATGTAGGGGTTGCTGCCTTCGCCGAACTTCTCGCCAAGTTCACTCAAAATATCCGGCGTACGCTCCAACGCGATTGAATCGCTCATATCGGATTTTGCACGTTTGGTTGGGCTAGGTGCTGCAGGACGCCAATCTGCGACGGCGGCAGCCATCACGATGAAGTCCATGGACTTCGCGACACCCATCACGGCCTTGTGCATCTCGGCCGCTTCTTCGACGTCAATCCGCTCAACGCCGTATGGGGTCAATTGCTCGCTCGGACCGGTGACCAGGGTCACCTGAGCGCCCATTGCGCGTGCCACCTGGGCCAACGCGAATCCCATCTTTCCAGTCGATGGGTTTGAAATGAAACGCGCGGGGTCAAGGTGTTCGCGCGTTGGTCCGGCGGTAATCAAAATCTTCTTATCGACCAGTATCTGCGGGGCTTTCGTCGCGTCGATGACCTGCAGAATCACATTTGCATCGGGCAAACGACCAGGGCCAACCTCTTTGCAGGCGAGCTCGCCGACGTCGGGGTCGACAAGCGAATAGCCAATCTCGCGCAGGGTCGCCATGTTTCGGCGGACCAACGGATGGCGATACATCTGCGTGTTCATCGCTGGCGCGATGACAACCGGCGCCGTGGTCGCAGTGATGATCGTGGTCAACAAGTCGTCGGCCATGCCTGCGGCCATGCGCGCAATGCTATTGGCCGTTGCGGGCGCAACCACGACAACATCTGCCCACCGGGCAATCTCGATATGGCCAATCTCGCTCTCGTAGGTCGCGTCGAAGAGCGTTGTACCGACCGGGTTCTGCGTGATGACCTGAAATGTCAGCGGCTGAACGAATTCCTGTGCGCCAGCGGTCATGACCACACGCACCTCATCGCCGCGTTTGATAAGCTCGCGCGCGATGCCGATGGCCTTGTAGGCCGCGATTCCCCCGGTGACTCCCAATACTACTTTCATCGTAACCCCAGGTACTCGAGCAGCGTGTACAGCATGAATCCCGTTGCACCCCATACTACCTGATCTTCGTAATCGAAGTAGTGCATGGGGAATTCGTGATTCTCCCACGTTTGGTACTCAAGTCGATAAATGTCGTCTTGAGCGAAATGCATCAGGGGAGCCTGAATCAGAGTCTCAATCTCGTTGGGGTTCGGATCGAGCTCGTAGGGCTGCGGAAACTCGCCCACGTAGGCGGTCACCGTGTAGCCCGTGATCGTCGGCAGCTTCAACAGCGCGCCATAAACCGTGACATCATCCGGCTCGAGCGCGATCTCTTCGTGTGACTCGCGAAGCGCAGTCCACACCAAATCCCGGTCGTCTTCGTCCATCCGACCACCTGGAAAACTCACCTGTCCGGGATGCTTGTTAAGCGCCGGCGAGCGCTTCGTGAGCACGACATCTAGCCCGTTTTCTGTAGGGGTGAGGGGAACCAGGACTGCCGCTGGGGTCAGCTCGTCGAACAGCTCAGCGGCCCACGTATCCTTGAAATCAAAGCGCGGCTTGTCGGATAGCATCGACAGTTTGCGGCGGATTTCGTCAGTCGTGGTCATTTTCGAATACGTACCTTGAAGATGTTTCGGCCGTCTTCCTCGTCCACCCACGTCACTTCGCAGATTTCGAGGGCGAGCTTACGGATTTGGCCGCGGCTAAGTCGGATGTGCGCGAATTCGTCGCCTTCGACGCGGATCACACGACACTTACCAAGCTTTGGATGATCCAAAATGTCCCCAGGCTTCATAAGCTCGGCATCATCATCGTCATCACCCAATGCATCCGGGTTAACACGCGGCGAAAGTTTGGTCGTCTTGCGCTTCTCGCGCTGGTCCGCCGGTTTGGAAACCTCTTCCGCAGCTTCTGCCGCTTCTTCCCATGACATCTGGGTTTGAGGCTCTTCTTCGGGCTCAGGTTCTGGTGCCGGCGCAGGCTCCGCCTTCTGTGGGTTCGGCTTCATTTGAACGGCGTTTTCGTCCTTCGCGAGCTTCGCTTCGGCGATGCGCTCTGGTCGCTTTCGCTCCCGAATCGGGGCCTCTTCATCCGAGAAACGTACGATTCGTGCGATGGAGAGGTTGCCGTTTTCGTCCAGTTCGCGCTGGATTTCGATGTCTTCAAGCACATCGACAAAGAACTCAACATCCACCGCCGTCGCCTTTCGAATCATGCCGAAGACAAACTGCTGGCCAAACGGTCCGTCCCCGCAGAGCAGTGCCTCGAGCGCCATCACGACCTGACCTCCCATAACTGCAACGCGGCCAGCGCATTGCGCAATGCGGACGGTATCCCCGGAAACTGCGATGGATTCGGTCTCTGATCCGTTCATTCGGACTAGATCGGTACCTTCGATGGTTCCATAGACCCGAACTTCTCCGGCCTGAACTTGTTGAAGTTCGCAGAGACGAGTGATGGCGGCGACGATGTCTTCGCCGGAATCTAGCCGCCCGACAAGGCGACGCGACGTTTTGGAGGGTTCTGCAATCACGACTTTCCTCGCAGATTTTGGACGCGCAGAACCTTCTCCAAAGACGTTGAAATCAGCAAGCGCAATAAAACGGCTTGCGTTCAATTTTTGGTTCCGTTAATAAGGCTCATTCTGCGCTAGGGCGAAATTTTGTTGTCCAACCCGCAGAATCATGGTTTACGGGCCAATAACCATGACTCGGGCCTATAGCTCAGTGGTTAGAGCTGCCGGCTCATAACCGGCTGGTCCCAGGTTCGAATCCTGGTGGGCCCATTTACAAATGAATAGACATAAACGGTGATGCTCGAATTGCGCACGTGGAAGTACCTAGGGATGATCTGGCAAACGTCAGAAACCCACTCAACCAGCCAAGATTTCCAAAAAGCAAACGACACCACCGCTAAGAATCCGATAAGAGGCGCCTGGACTACCCAGACGCCTCATTTTTTTGTGTGAGATTAGCTAAATACGCGAGGACCGTGGATGCGTGAGCAGTTGGCAAAACTTCGTGAGTTGCAAGAAATCGACCTCCAGAAGGATGAGTTTGAGACCGCGAAGAAGGAACTTCAGGGACATCTCGACGAAAACAAGGGCTTCCTCCAGAAGCTCGTGGACGATCTAGAGACGCAAAAGAGCGAGCTCGACGAAATCAAAGCACTTCGGTCGCAGAAGCAGACCGACCTGCGCGATATCCAAGAGCAACACTCCAAGCGCCGAAAGCGTCTGACGCAGGTTGGTTCCACCAAGGAATACAACGCTGTCGAAAAGGAAATTGAAGTACTCAAAAAGTCGGTTGAGCAGACCGAAGAAGAGTTGCTTCACCTGGCAGAAGTCATCGAAGCCACTCAGGCTTCGACGAGTGAAAAGGAAGAGAAGATCAATCAGTTGCGTGAGAGCATCGAAGCCGAGGAAACCGCTTCGCACACGCAGATGAAAGAGATCATGAAGGGCATCGAGACGTTGCAGAAGCGCGAAGATGATGCCCGAGACACTGTGAGCAAGCGCGTACTTTATAAGTACGACTTCATTCGTAGCCGCCGTGATGGTCAAGCGCTCGTCGCTGCCAAAGACGGTCACTGCGAAGGTTGCTTCATGGCTCTTCCTGCCCAACTCTACATTGAAGTACAGCGCGGCGAAGCACTGGTAACGTGCCCAAGCTGCCAGCGAATCCTGTACTTCTGGGAAGATGAGGCTGACAACCAGGCAGAGCAGGCAGCAGCAGAAGCATAAGGTTCTTGGTTCTTGGTTTTTGGTTCTTGGTTTGATTGAGTGGAACCAAGAACTAATAACAAAAGACCAAGAACCTTGACCGCCTTACGAATGCTTAACCGTCTTACTAAGTTGCCTTTCGGGATAGTCGCCGGCGATTCGTCGCGGGAGGAAAGTCCGGGCATCGCAGGGAAGGGTGGTCGGTAACGCCGACCGGGGGTAACCCTAGGGATAGTGCCACAGAAAAGACACCGCCGGGCTCGACCCGGTAAGGTTGAAATGGTGAGGTAAGAGCTCACCGGGGTGTTGGTGACAACACCCGCCAGGTAAACCCCACCTGATGCAAGGTAAAGCGGAGCTGGGTTCGCCCGAGGGCTTCCCGTCCTTAATGCTCCAGGTAGCCGCTAGAGCGTCTTGGCAACAAGGCGCGTAGATGAATGACTATCACCGCGCAAGCGGTACAAAACCCGGCTTATAAGAAAGGCAGTAC
This sequence comes from bacterium, assembly GCA_030427705.1. GTDB lineage: Bacteria > Myxococcota_A > Bradymonadia > Bradymonadales > Bradymonadaceae > JAUIBR01. The sequence goes on from JAUIBR010000003.1 coordinate 127,364, forward strand.
GAAAGGGCCCGGCTAATCGCCGGGCCCTTTCTGTTGTCGCGCTTCGCGCTGGCGTCACGCTTCGCGTTGGCGTCGCCTTCGGCTGGGGTCGCGCTTCGCGCTGGCGTCGCGCTTCGCGCTGGGTTCGCTCGCCCTTCGGGCTTCGCTGGGTTCGCTCGCCCTTTGGGCTTCGCTGGTGTTAGCCCCCTGACAAATTTAGGCAAGCTTGCACGACCGTGGCATCCCCGCACGTTGAGGTATCATTTGCCCAGACAGGCAAATCGGTGATGCAGCGGTCGACTTCAGATAGACAAACAGGCGGTGGCCATGCGTCTTCGGGCGGTTTGATGGATAGGCCCGCGGCCGCAACACGCAGGGCGATCCGGGCTTTCTTCTGATAGCGAGAATCTGCTCCGTCGTAGACGTAAAAGTAGACCGGGTCGTCCGGAAAGTCGGCGGCGTATTGCAGGCTCTCGGGGCGCCAATCGACCCAATACAACCAGCCCGGATTGAATGTCAGTTCGGGATCTTGGTCGTCGTCGGTGAAGACGTATTGCAGCTCGAATCCTGGCTCGGTTTCGACGTTTGCGCGCATCACGATGCCGTTCATCGTCAGGATGGGAACCAGCCAATCGCCTACGGAAACTCGATGGGTGCCGTCGAGCTCGCTGAGTTTGGCGCGGATAGAAATCATGCCCGAGTAGTAGTCTTGCGAGCCGCCTTCGGGTTCGAACTCCATGAAAATCGGGTCGCCCGTCAGGACGCGCGACATCTCCTTTTCGTTCAGCAATAGTCGGAATTTGCGCGGCGAAACCATTTCGGCATCGATGTAGCGCCGGCCGGACACGAATGCACGAATATGCTCGATGTCTTTGCTGACACGTCCGGACATCGTCCAGAAGATTTGGTTGTGTGAGTGGCGCGCTTCCGGTGCAGCCTCCAGCCACATCGACATCTTCGGAGCTTGGACTCGCCAGGCGTTCACCGAATCAGCGTGTTCAAGATCCACAAACTCAAGCGTTTGGCCCTCGTACGGTGGAGGCGGGTCGATGGTGTCTGCGCAACCTGTGAACAGAAGAAAAGCCAGTGAAATCAATAGAAAACGGAACATAAGAAACCTCGATAGGTAGTAGATTCACCATTGAATCGAGGTCGTTCTCGTACGGGGGCACAAAAGCGTTTCCGAAAAAGTTCCGCACTCCAAAACCCACCAGCGAAGCCCAAAGGGCGAGCGACCCCAGCGAAGCCGAAGGCGAGCGACCCCAGCGAGGCCCGAAGGGCGAGCGACGCCAGCGCGAAGCGCGACGCCAGCGCGAAGCGCGACGCCAGCGCGAAGCGCGAACCCAGCCGAAGGCGACGCCAACGCGAAGCGTGACGCCAGCGCGAAGCGCGACGCCAGCGCGAAGCACGATTTCCGCGCTTGCTATAAAGCGGCGCGAAATGATAATGCACCTCGTCTTATTGCCGCATGAGATATGGGCGTAGTGAGTAGAACCTTTAAATTTTTGCTGTTGGCTTCGGTGGTGCTTGGTACCGGCTGCGGAGAGGCGTTTGTCGACCCGCTTCCACCTCGTGACCGTCTACATTGGCCAATCGGGCTTCAGGTCCATCCAAACGGCGACTTTCTTTACGTCGTAAACAGCAACTTCGACACGCGATTTCGTGAGGATCTTGGTGGGACGGTTTCGGTCATCGACCTCGTGAATTTCGAGATCCTGCCCGACCGTGGCCCATTCATTCCGTCGTTTGGCGGAAAAATGCAGCTCAACGGCGATGCTTCGAAGGTCTACGTCTCGGTCCGCCTCGAAAACCAAGTGATGGCGCTTGATGTCGCACCCGATGGTTCGGCGATTTCCTGCGATGAGTCGGGTGAGCCTTCCAGTGATGGTCGTGCGTGCTCGTTGAGTCGCGTGCCTGACCGCTCGCAAGGTGCGGAGCTACCTTCTGACCCATTTGGTCTGGACGTTGTCACAACCGATGTTCGTCAGAGTGTAACGGTCGAAGCGGCGCTCGAGGGCACATACACTGTGGATCTCGTGCGACCGGATGGGAACGCAAACCAGGTCGCGTTTGATGCGACATCACAAAGTGAAGAGGACATTGCGGCGGAACTCGCGGCGCAGATCGACCTCTTGATGGACTACACGGCTAGCGCAAACGGCACCCGATTGGCGATTGAGCCAATCAACGACGAGCCTTTCACAGCGCGTGTATTCTTCGACCCGCCGATGGGACAGGACGCTCCAGAAGAGGCGCCCGTCTCGGTGTTAAACGAATCGGTAGACCTGCTTGGGCTCGCGCATTTGCGTAGCCAAAATGTGACCAGCATTTCGTTGCCAGGCCAGAGTTTGGACACGGCGACGATGAAATATGCCGAGCTGATTAATGGCTCAAACGACGTGGCACACCGGCCAGGAACACGTGATTTTTACGTGGCTGGCCGTGCATCGCGCGACATCATCATCTATCAGCCGTACCTGAACGAGCAGAACGAAGTGCAGGCCATCATTGACCGTGGCCGCATCACGTTGAATCACCTGACCAGTCAGGTCGACACCCGTGCGCTGCTCTTTGAGCCCGACGGAGACACGCTTTATGCCGTGTCGCGATTCCCGGACGCGATCCACACGATTGACCTGCGTCAATCCGATGCGGAACGTGGTACTGGGCAGCTGAACCGAGTGATTCGGTCGACGCCGATTGAGCGCCGACCGTCCGATATTACGCGTCACTTGCGTATCACGGACAACCGTCCGCTGCTGTATATCCCATGCTTTGAAGCGCAGTTGATTCAGGTCTTTGACCCGCAATTGGACGCGGTTATCGACGAGATTGAGTTGGGCGCGCGGCCCTATGACTTTGTGACCGATGCCGGTCCGAACTGTGTTCCCGGTAGCGGACGTTGCCTTGCATACGTCTCACTCTTCGACGACCTCCCCCGCGCGGGCGGAAGCTGCGAAGAGGTTCGCGACCAGCCCTGTGGCTCGGTCGGCGTCATCGACTTGGACCCGCTTAGTCCCCGATACCATCAGCTCGTAGCCAAGATTTTCTAACCCATGAAACGACGTAGTTTTTACATTCTGGTTGGACTCTTGGGCCTTGCGACTGCGTGCCAGGATCCTGTCTTGGTTCCGGCTGCAAGCTTGGATGGTCCGACCGCGATTGAATTTGCAGTGGGAACCATCTGCCTGCGCGGCGATGACAGTGGCAACTTGCGAACCGTCGTTAAGGAAATCTGCGCAGATCGCGACCCATCAAACTCCGGTGAACCACGCAAAGTGGGCGGCGTTGGCCTCTTGGTGAATGAAAACAGCGACCGCCTGTCGTTCTTCTCGGTTGGGGGCGAAGTTGAGCTCGCGAACCTACGAAGCGATGTTCCAGGGGTGACACATACGCCCGTGGGTCGACTTCCTGTTGACGTAGCGGCTTCGCCAGATGGCACCGTCGCATACACTTTGAACCAGATCGACCGCGACATCTCCATCGTCTCGCTTTGGGACTTTGAACCCTTGCCGCAGCGATACGTACTGCCGCGCACGCCCATCGCGTTTGACGTGCGCAAGAGCACCGGCGACATCATCGTTGCGGTCAATGCGCCCACGACACTGCTGTCGTTTGGCGGCTCGTCATGTGCAAACATCAACGATTGTGTGGTCGATGACCGTGCCCCCATTACGCTAGACCTTCGCGGAACCATCACCGACATGGTGATCTCGCCGCGCAACGACAAGGCGTACGTCACCTACCGAGAGCTCGATGAGATCGACGTCATCGATCTTGATTCGTTCCAGATCTCAAACACGATTCCGGTCGCGTTCGAATGCTCGGATGGAATCGACAACGACGGAGACGGGCTCATCGATCAGGCTGATGTGCAGTGCTACGGCCCCAACGGCGCGGAATCGCCCGGCGGAGCTGGACGTGATGCACAGCGAGACTGCGCTGACGAAATCGATAATGACATGGATGGGTTGATCGACCGCGATGACCCAGATTGTCTTGGAAGCGCCGGAACCGAAGATTCTGGCAGTCCCCCTCCGGCCTCTGCATGTTCGGATGGTGTCGACAACGATGACGATGGTCTTGCTGACTATCCAAACGACCCCAAATGTTATGGAGCGTACGGCCGAACCGAAAACGCTCGAGTCCAACGTGGATTCGATGCCATCGATATCGATGAGCTTGCGGCGTTTGTGTATGCGGTCGACCGTGCACGCAATCAGGTCGTCGTGATCGATGCAACTCGCGAGGTGTTGATTGACGCACCTGCCTCAGCAATCCCAAGTGGAAGTGTCGTGAGTGCGAACTTCGGGATGCCAACGGCGCCATCTCCACTCGATGTCGTCGCGACGGTGGACCGGCTGTGCATCGACCCACGAAGCGACCAAACGATCTCGTGCACGGAGCTCTTCCTCAAGACGATCTACAATCCAGCTGGGTTGTACGGGCGTCCGGTTACCACGATCAACGAACCAGATATCGCAGTTCGCTACGAGTATAATGCTTGGGTTTCCGAGGATACGGGCCGGCTGCGAAAGCTCAGGGTCATGACGACCTATTGTCATGTGCCGATTACGGCGGCGAGCTTCCCGGAGCTGACATCGCCATTTACCGACCTCGAGGCATATGAGCAAAGCCCGGAAGCCGGGTGCTTTGTGGTGCCTGAGCTTCCACTTGTTGCCCGCGATGACTGGCAGGGTAGCTGTGACGCGCCATGTGTCGATTGCGACGAAGAAGAGCTGAAAGAGCGATTCTACTGCCAGGATGCATCGGGAACTCCGACAGGCGTTATCGTCAATCCATTGATGAGCATCGAAGATCTGGACCGTCGACAAGCAGTATTCGCGCAGGGCCGATGCGACAAACCGCCTGCTATTGACGCGGAAATGCGAGAGTTTGCTGCAAACAACAACGCACCGCGCAATTTCTCGTGCGTCTCGAATCTTCTGCCTCAGCCAATGGAGCTGGACTTGTTGCGCGATGAACAAGCGGTCGATGAAGATGGGGACCCCCTGTTTAGCCGGAATCGCTTCAGCCGAGCGGATTCTTTCTTGGCTCGACGACGTGCGGAGTCGCTGCGCCAATCTCGCTATCTTTCGTCGTACGAAGATGAATTTGGCAATCTGCCGGTGGCAGGTGGCGACCCTGTCGCACAGTTCACGCGTTTTGAGCGCTCCTACGATGAACGCATCTTCAACGAGACCTGGTCGGTGTCGTACGAGGGTGAGTTGCCCGATGCGCGGCGCTCGGATGGGCTGGTCGCGCGCGATACTGAAGAGGTTGACGGCGTTGAGACCGTTGTGTTCTCGGCCGGTGGCCTTGATGTTTGCGCCGCGGGTGTTGAGGTTGGTGACCTGCTAACGATTACTTCGCCGCTCACCGATGTCGCAGATTGCGTGGACTTGGACGGCGGTGACGAATTCCTCACCTACCGAGTCGTGGATCGGGACGCGAGCTCCTACCGCCTGGCGGTTATCTCCTGCATTCCACCTGACGAAGGCTGGAACGTGTGGACTGGTGCCGTCGACAGCGCGTGGAACAATCCCGACAACTGGGAAAAAGGCCGTGTCCCGCTGACTACGGACGAAGTGTATATTTGTGGCGAAGCACCGAATCAGCCTGTTCTAAGCGAAGATACCGAAGTCGCTGACATCATTCTGGCGGCCGACGGACAGGTCGACCTGGCTGGTTTCGATATCGCTCCGTTACTGCCAGAAGCTCAAGAAACTCCAATCTATGCGCAGTCGCTCCCACGATTTGAGTGCTTCGAGACTGGAACGTCCTATTCAGTCCGGCCGTATCAGGCTTGGACGGTTAGCGGTAGCCGTAGCGGGTTCTCGAGCCCCAACGAATCTGTATTTGGTGAGTGTCTGCCGGTGCTCGGGTCCGACCTTAGCGAGCAATCGCCCGACGACTTTGGGCCCGCTCGGATGGGGCGCGTCAAAACCGGCGAAGTCTTCTACGGTCCATACCTGAGTTTCTGGGTCTACCCTGGTCCTAACCGCGTTGTGGAAGACGATGTGCTCGAGGATGTCCCAGCGATTCCTCCGGTGCGCGGTATTCGATTCGAGTTTGCCGTGGACGCCAATTTGCTCGCCTCAAATGCCAACACCGGCGGCGTGTTCCCATCAAAAGTCGACATTTATGCTTTGGATGGCGCGTATCGGCTCGTATCCTCGGAAGCGAATTCAAACTTCCTGTTCCACCGGGCTGCACGCTCGGTAAGTGACGTTGGAGCGACAGTTAGATGAGCAAACTTCATATCCCCGGACCAGACCACACACCGAAAGAAGAAGCATTCGGTGACGTCGAACTCGGGGCATTGATCTGCGCGATTTTGGCCGTCAGCCTGCTCTACTACTTCTCACAATCCGTTACACCAGACCCCATGCAAGGCATGACGCTCGCCGAGCGCGAAGCCGCGGAGATGGTTAAGAAGCTTAGCCGTAAGGCCAAAGCCGAACGGAAGATGGCGATGTCGTTCGACGAGACATCGGCCTCGGTACTGGAAAAGCACGCCTGGACTACCGAAGAACTGCTTGCTGTCCTGCGCTTCGGTAAGCGCGAGACGGCCGAAGCTGCGTGTCGTGCTCGGGCCGGACAATTCGAAGCCAAGACGGTCTCCGATCCATTCCGGCTGGAACTATTGAAGGCGGTCGACCGGCGCGAAGAACGTGCACCTTACACATGCCTGAGCCACTTGTTTTTTGCCGGAAAGATCAAGGTCTATGAAGACCTGGAAAAGGAACTCGAAGAGTTCTGGTCTGAGGCCGAGAACTTCGAGGGTAATGCGCGGCTAGCTGGTTCGGTCGTCGATGACTTCCGCAAGACTCGTCAGCGCCCAGAGTCGCCACGCTTCTTCAACTGGCTTCGTCAATGCGCATTGAATCAAGAGTATGAAGGCGCGACGCGCTGCCAGCTCATGTTGCGCACGATTAGCCCGTCCGAAGGTGCGGACATGCTTGAGCTTGTCTCGAAGCATTTGGACGCGACGCAGGAACGCGCAGAAGACATTCCGCTTATCATCAAGGCGACCGGTCACCTCACCCGCAACGGCCAACCTCCTAGCTGGAAGGTGAAAGAGACCAAGGCGCTTCCTGACTACGATGTCGATTTCCGTCAGGGTTCGCTCTACATGCTCTGCCGGTTTGTGTTCTCGCCCAACCGTGAACATTCTGTGTTGGCAGCCGAACAGTTGGGTGATGTCGCAAACTATGGAGCGCGGCAGTATGACGACAAGCTGCTGAAGCGCTGGCGTTACGCATGCTACGACGCCTTCAAGAAGAGCGACGATCCGGACGCGGTGAAGGTCCTTGGTGTTTGGGACGGTGAGGAAGGCAGCAAGCCCGTCTACACCCTGACGCCTGGCAAGACGTTGAGCCGGTGTGAGCAGAAGCCTGAATACCCAATCTGGTATTGCGGTGCGAGCGCGTGGAATGGCGAAGGGAAGCCGCTTGATAGCGCGCTGGGCGATTTCTTCGTCGATACCCGCGACATCGAAACGGATTCCTGGGAATACTAGGACGCGCTTCGCGCTGGCGTCGCCTGCGGCTGGCGTCGCGCTTCGCGCTGGCGTCGCCTTCGGCTGGGTTCGCGCTTCGCGCTGGCGTCGCCTTCGGCTGGGTCGCTCGCCTTCGGCTTCGCTGGGTTCGCGTACCTAACGAGTGTTGTCATCATTTGATCCTTAGGGCCTTAGAACCCTTAGGTCCTTAGGAAAAACATGAGTCATTTATCGGAACTTGAGTCCCTTTCAACGGAGTTTCATGAGCTCCGAAATGCCGAGTACCCTGATGATGAGTCGTTCTCGGTAGCAGCGCGTCGTCGTCGCGCTATCAAGAGTGAAATCGTTGAGATTCTGGAGGGATTGGACGTTACCGACAAATCGGACGACCTGATGGCCCATCTGGAAGAGCTCAAGAAGGACATGTACATCCTTGCGGGGCGTGCGGTGAAAGACGCGCAGGACCGCATGAATGGTGTGGCTAAGATTCCACCGTCGATGAGCAGCGATGAACTACAACGCATCGCCTTGGAAGGTTCCGCAGACGACCTGAAGACCCTTCGGGAACTTGCGGACCTTCGCGTTGACGAGATCACGCTCCTGGAACAACTCGCCATCAACGCTGCAGACCACCGGCTAAATGGCGTGGATGTTGACCCCGAGCTGTTCATGGCCGGATTGAATGGCTCAGGCACGCACAAAATCGTGCAAGAGTTCGCAGGTCGGTATCAGTGGCATGGAATGGACCGCTACTTCATGGACGGCGTCAATTTCGCCAGGGAAGTGGAAGAGCGCTACCCGAAGGCGGTTGACCGTTGGGCGTACTCCGATCCTCGATATTTTGGGATGACGGCAGGCGATCTGAATCAGTTATTGGGCGATCCCGGCGTGATCGTAAGCGACCGTACCTGTGAGATCGCCCAGAAGTTGTTTCCCGAGGAAACCCGCGAGTACGTGGCAGTTGCTCGAGAACGTCGTGAGGCGCTGCGCACGAACTGGGATGTGCTCACCAGCGACGACATATCCGTGATCGAGGCATTTCTTCAACAGTTCGCCAGGACCTACGAGCCCCCATCGTCTGAGCCTAAGCAGCTTGGGCCGTTTAAGGCGACAACAGCGAGCTCTGGTGTGATTGCCCGAAATCAGTTTGGGCGAGACATGGTTGTGCAGGAAACGCACGACAATGCATTAACCCTGGCGTCGGTGGATGGGGGGATCTTGGTCGGTGCTGGTTGCGGCGCTTTCCTGTTTGATGCCGATGGCGTGCTGATTAAAGAGATCGACGCGGTTCGAGGTCGCCCAGTGAAGCTCATCGATGTTTGCAGTGATGGTCGCGTGGCGTTTCTGCAAAACCAGCAGACCGTCATCATGAAACCCGATCTGGAGACGGTTGAGCACGTGATTCCTGGCCTCGCACTCGATGATTCAGCGTGGTGTTCATGGTCGCCCGATGGCCGCTACTTTGGTGACCTTGGCATTGCGATCTTGATCTACGATACGAGCACTTGGGACGAAATCTACAGCGAGCTTCGGCTTGAAGAGGAGTGGCGTTACACGCATGTATTCGAGTGGATCTCGGAGACCGAGTACCTTTCGACCGTTTCGATTCAGGTCGGTGAGTTTGCGAAACCCAAATCCATGAAGACGAAACGCACCAATTTTGCAGAAGGGAAAGACATTAGCCGTCGTGGTGCGCTCGAATACGCTGCCATCAAGAATGGCGAGTTGTGGGCAGTCGCGAGAGACTCCCAGGAAGTATGTGTCTATCCCGCGAGCTCGTCGAAGTTTGGATGGGCGACGAAGCCTTCGCGGTCGTGGCGACATACCAAGAGCATCTATGGGATTTCGGGCCATGACGAAGGGGTCGTCATCAGGACGCCAGATGGTGTCTATTTGTGGCAGGAAGCCGAGCCAACGAAGGTTGCTGAGTACAGCGAGTTTGCCACCTTTATCGATGGTCAACTGTTTGTGATTCAAGGCGGTGACGTGAATCGGATCTAGGACGCGCTTCGCGCTGGCGTCGCCTTCGGCTGGCGTCGCCTTCGGCTGGCGTCGCCTTCGGCTGGGTTCGCTCGCCTTTCGGCTTCGCTGGCGGAGACCTGCATGCTAGGCTCCGCCCGGTGAGCGGAAGCGAACCAAATCGGTGAGCGGAAGCGAACCAAATCGGTGAGCGGAAGCGAACCAAATCGGTGAGGCATCGCCAAACCAAATCGGTGAGGCATCGCCGAACCAAATCGGTGAGGCAAAGCCGAACCAAATCGGTGAGGCAAAGCCGAACCCCCTGGAGTAATGAATGAAGCCTTCGATATTACTACTTGGATGCGCTCTGCTCCTTACCGCATGCGGTGATGAAGAGGTTCAGACTCAACCACCAACGATCGTTGGAGCCGAGCTGCAGTGCATCGATGACATGGACGAGGACTTTCAGGTCGTCGAGAAGGTGCTCGTCGAAATCACCGACGCCGACCGCGACCTGGTGCCATCGTCAATCATGGGGACCGTGAACGGTCTGGTGATGGATGAATTTTCGGATCCAGACGCCGACCAAAAGTACGAATGGGTTGTTTCGACCGCGCTCGACCCGCCTGTCATCTGCGAAGGGGAGTTCACGATCATCGTGGAAGCTGCTGATGCAGAAGGCAATATCTCGCGCGAAACACTGACCGTTACGCCTTAGGGAATCTCAGACCACCCTTGTTCTGTTGAACAGGTAGCGTCACGACGAGGAGAGACATGGCCGCCAATTTCGATTTTCAAGCGTACGTCGACCGAAAGAAAAACCCCGAGAGCGAGGCTCGTGGCGGGTTTGGTGACTACGCGTTCTCGGGCGATATCCGCGTCCTGCGCCAGATCCAAAAACTCGCTCCGGTGCGACTTGTCGTCGAAGCCGGGGTTCGGGCATTCAAGACCTTTCAAAAGAACGAATTGCTGGGCCGCGCAGTTCGTATGAATCGGCGCCAGTTTCCGCACTTTCACGACATGGTGGTGGAGTGCTCGGAGACGCTCACCATTCCAATTCCAACCATTTATGTGGTCGAGAATCAGTCGCTAAACGCGGGAACGTTTGGCACCAACGAAGAGTCGTTCATCCTTATGAACTCGCGGCTTCTGGACAAATTCACGCCAGAACAAGTGAAGTTCGTCATCGGTCATGAGTGTGGTCATATCCACAACAGCCGTGTCGTTTATCACACGGCAGCGAAGTTCATGGCCCAGGGCGTGGGTATTTACCTGAAATATGCAAGCCTCCCGGCGTCGATGGCGTTGGCAGGTTGGAGTCGTCGCGGTGAAATCACCTGTGATCGTGCAGGTATGTTGTGTGCTGGGTCACTTGATGTGGCGCTATCGGCCATGTTGAAGATTGCCGTTGGAGACAAACTCTCCGAGACCATCGACCTCGATGAGTACGTTGGTCAGCTCGATGACATGCAGCAAGGGTTGGGTCGATTCTCGGAAATCATGGCATCGCATCCATACCTTCCAAAGCGCGTGAAAGCGCTGCAGTTGTTCGCGGAGTCGGACTACTGGAAGTCCTATATTGGCGAGTCAGGCGGCCGACCGCTTGATGAGATTGACCGCGAGGTCGAGGAGATCGTTAAGGTTCTTTAACGAAAGAAAAATCGCGTCGAAAGACGCCAAAACACCTGCGTGCCGAAACCGAGTAGAACGCTCTTTTCAGGCCGCGATACCGGCGGCTGAAGCGTGTGTTAAACAGGTTTCGGTCAACTCTGAGAGGCTCACGGCATGTTGAGCTAGCTCGTCACCTCTGTCGGCCAGCGATGCGCATCTGACGCTGACCAAGGACCGACTCGAGGTCGAGATTGTATCAAGTGTTCGCCCTCTCAAACCACGACCGTTACTCGCCCACGCAACCGCGCTGCCGACGCTTCCTGAATACTACGGGGCAAGGCGAAAGGTTTCGTCACGCGGGTGTTTTGAACATCATCACAATGAGAATCTCATGGCTGAAGAGCACGACGAGAACGAAACGACTGAAGAATCTGAAGCGGCTGAAGAGTCTGAAGAAACCGAGGAAGAATCGGTAGATGCTGAGGCATCGGACTCGGACGAGGAAGACGCGGATTCCGACGACGACGCGGCAGAAGCTGCGGCTGATGACGAAGACAAACCAAAGCGACCTAAGAAGCTCCCGGTCACGACCGACTACGTCGAAGACCTGCTGCACGAGCTCGCCGAGATCGCCGACGAAACCGGCCTCGATTCGATCGAAGCCGAAGTCGTCAATGACCGCATTCCTGCGCTCCGCGATGGGCGAATCACGGTAGTCGTATTGGGTGAGTTCAATCACGGTAAATCCACCGTTGTGAACGCGCTCCTGGGCGAGGATGTGCTGCCGGTCGGTATTACGCCTACCACCGCGGTGATTACGCACCTGGTTCACGGCGACCGTAAGAAGATCACGGTCAAACCACCTAACGATGGTGAGGAATACACCATCAAGATGTCCGAACTTGAAGACGTCGTGACCCACGAAGAGGGCACAGAAGGCTCCGAACCTGAGTACATCGAGATTCAACATCCGAACGCGTTCTTAGGCGATGGGTTGGTGTTGGTCGACACACCAGGCGTGAACGATATTTCGCGCCAAAAGGTCGAGATTACCTATGGCTATCTGCCGCGCGCAGACGTCATTTTGTACGTCTTGGATGCGACGCAGGTCCTCAAGAAGAGCGAAGTCACGTTCATCAAAGACCGCCTGCTCAAGGCAAATCGCGACCGAATCGTGTTTGTCTTGGGTAAGGTCGATGCGTTGAGTGAAGAAGACGCCAAAGAGGTCGAACTGTACGCGCGCGAGCGGCTTGAAGGGCTGATTGGCCCGGTTGAACTCTTTGCCTTCTCCGCACGCAATGCGTTGGAGGCCCGCAAGAAGGGCGAAGAAGCGCCAGAGGAATTCGAGAAGTTCCACAACCATCTGACGCAATACCTCAACGACCAGCGTTCAATGATTATCCTGCAGTCAGCTGTCGGCGGTGGACTGCGCATCACGTCACTCTTGAGCCAGAACTTGTCGATCAAGAAGCAGGGTTACCTGTTGGCTAGCGACGAGCTTGAGAAGCGCATCACTGCCGTACAAGGCAAGCTCAACGAGTCGCGTGCTCTAATCGCGCAGAACCTGGACAAGATCGACGATTCGGTTGGCGGTATCGCGGCCACTGCGCGGCACAATCTTCGCCAGTTCGTGAACGGGTTCGCCGAGGCGCTGCCACAAGAAATCGAAAAGGCCGACGCCAAAGATGTGAAGCGCTACTTGCCGACGTTCATCCAGGACCAATTCAAGGACTTCATCGAGCGCGAAGGCTATGTCATCGCGGGCAATCTCGAAGAGCTCGCTGAAGAGATCATCGAGATTACAAACGAGTCGCTGAAAGACACGATGACCAGTGTTCGGGACGAGCTTGGACTTCAAGGCGAGCTCAATCTGGAGGTCGATACCATCGCGTATGACGCCAGTGTATTCGCCTTGGGCGTGGCTGGTTTTGCGATGTTGTTTGCGAACGTTCTGGTCGGCGGACTGCTCACAATCGCGGCTCCACTACTGGCGTTCTTCCTGAAAGACCGCGTCGATACGAAGATTAAAGAACGCGCCCGCGAAGAAGGTGTGCGTGCGATTCGTTCCGCAGGTGAAGAGATTGAACAAGAACTCCTGCGCGTCATTCACAACTACGGCGACCAGCTGAAGGAGTTCGTCGAAACCGCTGGTGATCGACTCTACCGTCAGATCGAAGAGGTTTTGGAGCAGGTTCAAAAAGAACGCTCGGAAAACACGGATCAGGAAGCACTTCTGCAAGAAGTAGAAAAGCGATTGGCAGCAACCAATCGCGTTCGAAAGATGTTGGAGAAAGGGCGAGAGCAGCTCACCCAATATAGTGTCGGTGCGCTAGGCGACGACTAGCGTCGAAAGCTCCCGGCGAGCCCGAAAGATTCGGCTCTTCACCGCAGCGATGGTCAGTCCCTGCGAGTCTGCGACCTCTGCAAGCGATTTGTCTTCGAAGACATATTCGCGCAGGGTTTCCGCATCATCATTCTTCATAAAATTCAAAGCCAGCTCGACTTCACGGAGCTGTGCTCTGGCTTCCAGGCGTGCCTGTAGGTCATCCGACACGCGCCCATCGTCCTTCATTTCCACTTCTTGTGGACGTCGCGACTTCGTGCGAATGCGCATGAGCGCTTGGTTTCGAGCGACACGGTAGGACCAGGACTCCAATCGCGAGTTGCCTTGGAACGTGTGTAGCTTTCTGAAGATCTGCATGAACGCGTCTTGCACAACATCATCAAGTTCATTTTGAGTCACCACCTTGCCGGCAGCCGATCGGACATATGGCAGCAAAAGGTCGGTAAGCTGGCGTGCAGCATTCTCGTCTTTGGAATCAATCCAGTCTTTAACCCACGAATCAATAAGCTGTTTGGACGGCTTGTTTTGGCGTGTCATGTCATCTCCGAGTCAAGATCCACAAAATACACTGAGCAGTTTAGTTTTGAGATGACGCCAGGCAAGCGTTTTTTACACTACACAGTGTAGTTTACTGGATTTGCACAAAAACGGCACATTGTGTTTAAAATGTTAAGAAATCTCGGTAGAGATTCTGGCGTCTTACGTATGTCGCGTTTGACGTGATGTTTTGTGCACGTGGTAAGGAAGTAGTAACCACATATGGGAAGAAAACCTTCAGAAGCAAAGCGGGAAGCCATCTTGGCTGCCGCGATCGAAGAGTTCCACGAGTTTGGCTTTGCAGGCACGAGTATGGATCGCATCGCGGATCGCGCGAATGTGTCCAAACGCACGGTCTACAACCATTTCGAGAGCAAAGAGAACTTGTTCTTCGCGTTCCTGGGCGCGTTCTTTGAAGAAGAAGAAATGGAGTGCTCGCCGAAGTTCGATCCGGACCGTCCGATTCGCGAGCAACTACGCGAGATGATCCTCTTGGATATCAAGAACCACGAAGACCCTGAGGCGATGGCCACCGCGCGGATTCTCGTGTCAGACGTTGTCCGCAATCCAGATTTGGCGGAGGCGCTCTACAACCAAGTGCGCATGTTTAAAGAACACGCCTCAACTTGGTTCACCGCAGCATCGGAGGCCAAGATGTTGAACATCGATGACCCCGAGATCGCCGCGAAGACTCTGATGAGCATGGTGCATGGGTTCTTTTTCTGGCCGCAGATGTTCTTGCGTGAAGACCTGCCAACGGGTGACACACGCGCAAAAGTTGTTGAGAACATCCTTGATACATTCCTGGCTCGATACGAACCCCGCTGAAGCCCGCTTTCAGCGAAGTCTTGCGAATTCTTTGGGATTGATTCAGTGTTAGTCAAACAACACTGGATACGACATGAAACGACTTATATTGGCGGTGAGTTCTTCGTTGGTGCTGTCAGGCTGCATTGAGTCTGCGCCAAGTTCAGGTGGGGGCGACAACAACGCCAACAACCAGAACAATGTCAACAACATCAACAACGTCAACAATCAGAACAACGTCAACAACGTTAACAACGCGAATAACGTCAACAACGTTAACAACGCCAACAACGTTAACAATCAGAACAACACCAATAGTTGTGTCGCGTGGGATGATGCTGAGTTCTGCCAGCAGAACAACGCCAACTGCGGCATGGTTTCTGGGGAGGACAACTGCGGCAACCTGCGAACCATCGACTGTGAGCTGGAACCTTGTGAACCCGGCAGCACATGCACGGATAACCTTTGTAGTTGTGACTGCGAGATCGCCGACTACGGATGTCTGGTGGAAGGAGCTCGGCAACCGGGCTCAGATTGCAATGTGTGTAATCCGGACAATCCAACAGATTGGTCGTTTGTTCCGTTTGGCGAGTCATGCGACAGCGATGACCTTTGTGCTCCGCGCGGAACCTGTGAGGGCAATAGCGGCGAATGTGTTGGCGACACCAAAGACTGCGAAGCATTGGTGAACATTGGTGTGTGCGAGCGAGCCTTTTGCAACCCATCCAACGGAAATTGTGAGATAGAGGCAGCGTTGAATGAACCTTGTGATGCTGGAAATCCTTGTCAATCCGGAATTTGCAATGGGCAGAAGACGTGTGTTCCAAATCTCAACGATCAGTCGAAGGAGTATTCATCCTGTGGCACAAACCAGGCAACGATGTGTCCTGGTTTTTGTGAATCTGCTAATGGGCCCGGGGGCGATACACCTCCATACGAGGTCACATGCCGTTATGGAAAAGACACCTACAGTCTGAGCATGATGCCAACCGTCTGCTTCGACACGGCAGATAACTGCTATGCAGTTAACTCTCTAAATCCTGACAATGAATGTCAGATTTGCTTGGATCAAACGGGATTCGTTGAGTGGGTGAATCTCAGCCAGGGTACATGCATGACAGCAGAAGGTGCTTCTGGAACCTGTTCAGGCGGAACCTGTGTCGATCTCAATATGGGCGGTGGCGGCTAGTTATTTCAACCGATTTAGAATCTCCTCAAGCGCTTCGTTTGTGCGCTCGCTCTGCTCGAAGTGCTCTTGAATTGCGGTCGCCATCGGCACCAGGGCCGTCTCAATAATGGCCAGCTGATGTTCCAGCGTTTCCGTTAGTTTCTGCGGCAGGTCTCCCACCACTTTCACCTCCAGATTATCAGGGAACGCCGCCATCTGGTCCCAGGCGCTATCGATGGCTTCGCTGGTCTGTTGCAGGCTCTTCGTCGCCTGCGGAGCGGACGTCGCCTGCGAGACGTTTTGAGCAGCCGTCACCGCACGCTCAAGCGACTCTCGGATGCCACCCAACTCAGATTGCATCGCACTGTTGTCGAGCGCGGTCTGGATAGATTCTAACCTCTGGACCAGCGTCGTTAGCGGACCTGCGACGCGCGCGACGGGGTCGTCCTCGCTGCCACCCAGCATGTTGCGTCGTTTGAACTCCGCCTTGATGTCTTCCCAGCGCTGCGCATCTTCGGGCTTAAGTTTGCCCCGTAGCTCGCCCAGCTTCAGCAGGTTCTGCTCGGAGCCCGTTGTGAGCGTCTGAGCTTCCTGCCCGTAGTGATTGTCGATAAGGCGCTGCACCTCGTCGTCGTTCATGGCGCTGGCAATCTTCTCGGCCATCTTGTTCATGTTCCGGTAGCTACCCTGCAGTTGGAACGGGGGCTCAGTCCGGTACTCATCCATCATCGCCGCGGACTTGATGTACTGCTGGTTTACGGTGAGCACGACGTCCCGAATCGCACTGAACTTTTGGAACACCGAGACAATCTCGCCGGCCTCGACGCTACTGTACGGATGCTCAAGCTCGGAAACCGGAATGCCCTCGCCTTTAGCCATGCGCATGAACTTGTCGATATCTCCGCGTGGTCGCGTGGAGAGCGGCGCAGTAACCTTGTTGGCCGTCAGTGAATTCTCGATGTAACTCATCTCGAACGCACCCTCATTGCCCGAGAGAATATCGCCCAGATTGTAGGTGTCAGCGCGGTTGGCCAACATGTCCGGGATGGTGAATCGCTCGCCGCTCTCGGTATATGGGTTACCAGCCATGACGACGGCGAAGCGCTTGCCGCGTAGGTCGTACGTGCGCGAGCGCCCCTTGTAGACACCTTCGATGCGACGCGTGGCATCACAGAGCGAGATAAACTTCTGCAGAAACTCAGGATGGGTGTGCTGGATATCGTCGACATACAGCATCACGTTGTTACCCATCTCGAGCGCGAGATTGACCTTCTCGACCTCCTGACGTGCGGTCGCATTCGGTGCCTGGCTTGGGTCCAAAGAAACGACTTCATGACCCAACGAAGGACCGTTGATCTTCATGAAAATCAAACCGAGGCGGCTTGCGACGTACTCCATCAACGTCGTCTTGCCGTAACCTGGCGGCGAGATGAGTAGCAGAAGTCCACTTCGGTCGGAGCGACCTTCGTCGCCCGCTGCGCCAAGCTGTTTAGCGAGGTTGTCGCCAATCAATGGCAGGTAGACTTCGTCAATGAGCCGGTTGCGAACAAATGTGCTCAAGACCTGCGGTCGAAGCTCATTCAAGCGTAGACGATAACGCTCGCGCTCCAGCAATTCATGCGCTTCATTACGGTATTGTCGGTAGGCTGGCACGTGGTCTTCGATGTAGTGCGACAGCCGCAGCCGGAATTCGTCCAAGGTGGTCTCGTAGACACCGTTGTCGATGACGGAGTGTTGCCCCAGCAATCCATCCACTCGGACCGACGTTCGCGCAGAATCCACGCGGCGCTGGATGCCCTTGCAGACGATAACGCCCGCCGCTTCGAGCAGTAGTGGGCTTTGCACATCGACGTTTCCGGTTTGTGCCGCCCAACCCACAAGCCACGCCATCGCCAGGTCCATCGCTTGCGCCATCGGAGGGCGTCCGAGCCCAACGCCAGCGCTCTGTTTTACATTGGTTGGGTCATGCCCAACGTCCGAGGCATCGCCACCAAGCTCTTCGATGTCGTTTACAAACTCATTGCGGAGGTCGTGCTGATCCAGATGCGACTGGAACCGCTCCAGCATCGCCATCGCCTCGCCGTTCGTTTCGAATGTCAGAGGCGCCCGCTGTAGTTCCTCGGTGAGGTAACGTGCGGCGTTTCGGTAGTGTGCTGTTTCGAGCCCTAAGACTTGATCAAGGCCAAGGCGTTTGGCCCAGGGTTCAATCCGATCCGAAACTTCCTGGGCGAATGGCGCAAGCGGCTGAGCATGGTCAAACGTACGACGCAGGCGGCCTAGCGAGGCGCCGCGTCGAGCAGTCCGAGCCAAATTCTTGTCGCCGGCTGCTGACCAGAAGAGGCACGCTAAGACACGCGAAGTCGTATCGAAGCGGAGCAGCCCCGCCGTCGACTGAACATCCAGAACGCGAGCTAGAATGCGCGCGGCATCGATGTCATGGACTCCTCGATCGTAGCCTTCGTCGTATCGGTTTTCGACGGACTTGCGGACGATAGCCAACATCGCGTCTTCGTCCTGTTGGGCTTCATGCAGTTTCTGCCAAGCCTTGCCGCCTTGATTCTCGGCCTCAAACAACAACGACGCTGCCAAGAATTCCGCGCGGTACACGTGCGGAGCCTCGGAAACCAGGTGCTGGTCCCAGAATCTGGCCGTCGCTTTGAAATCCGCATCATCGATCGGCTCGAAGAACTGCGTGCCTGTAATATGCAACGCCATCGTGTCATTGCGAGGCACTGTCGTGAGCTCAGGCTCTTGCGTGTTCACGCTAAACCGGTGCTTGCCGAACTTGATGACGTTCGCGCCGCCTTCGAAGAGGTCGATTTTGTCGCGAAGCTGCCGGATCGCCTGGTCTTTGGATGATTTCAGTTGCGTTTCGATATCGTCCGCAGCAACGTCATCGCCCAGCTGACGCAGCTTTTCCGCCAGATCCCGGACTTTGAGAACCATGGCGTCTGCAGCAAAGTAGGCATTGAGGTCGTCGACGGACTTCAGCGACTTCGTACGCCGCTCAACCCCAGCGATGATGCGCTCGGCGGCAGTTGATGTGTTCTGAACCTGGCGCTGCCGTTCCTCCAAAAGCGTCTGCTTCTTGGACTCAAAGACCTCGTAGATTTCCTCGCGCTTGTCGGCGAGCTGGGCCAGGAACATGTCGAACGCGCTGAATCGACTCTCGAGTTCTTCAAGCTGAACCATCGTGCGAGTCAGCAGTTCATCACATTTCTCGGGCGTGTCGGCCATCCCCAGCGAGCTTGTGACGGATTGTCCCAAGAGTTGGAATTGCACCCCGAACTCGGCCTTACCCTCGTTTTCCATGAGGGCTTTGGTCTTGGTGTCCAGCATCGCCCGGGCGCGATTTTGCGTGCCCAAGAGCTCGCCAATCGCTTCCAACATCTGCGTGCGCTTTTGCGGGTCGTCGACCTGAAGACCTCCCACGACCTCGGTCAAAAGCGTCAGGCCTTCATTGATCGAATCCAATCGTTCTTTGACTTCGCCGGCACGAACAGTGTTTTCGAGCGTTTCTACGGACCCGATAACGACGTCCAAGTCGTTGTGATAAGGCTCCAGTGCTTCGGGTTTGAGCAGGAAGTCCACAGAACCCTGGCTCAGGTTGTCGAAAGCCTCGCTGATGGCCTCTTCCATCTCGTCGAGTCGTGCGACGTCCATGAAACGCGTTTCTTTAGCGCTGATGAGCTGCCCGCGCTGGCTGCGTAAGGCGGCGAGACCTTCGACAAATCGCTCGATATTGCGCCAGTCGTGGTAGCTGCGTGTATCACGGATGATCTCGGCCTGTGCTTCTTCTAGCTCTTTGAGCTTGTTGTCCGCCGCTTCTTTGAGGGCTTGGACCTTCTGGAACTCATCGATCACAAGCTCAGACGTGCTGATGATGTTCTTCAGGATGCCCGCAACACCGCCAGCTTCGTCGTGATCCAGCCAGAAGTAGCTGTCCAGGATACGCTGCGCATTGCCGATGAGCGCTTCGTAGATTGCCATCGACGGCTGTTGATCGTGAATCATCCGGCAGAGCGTCAGCACATCCGAGATTCCGTGGACCAACTCTGCATTGCCGAGGTTCGACAAGAAGCCCTCTCCCTTCGGCGCGGACGCAGCATGTTCATCGCTGGTGTACGGCGTTTGCCAGACCTGGAGCGGGTGAACGCGCGTTGCCTCTTCGCCAGCTTGGCGGAAGACAGCCATCACCCCATCGTCAAAGATCGAGTAGCCTTTGCACATGATTGGCGTCTGAACTTCCTTTCGAATCAGATTGAAGCTCAGCAATAGGTACTCGCCTGTATCTGGCCGATAGAACGAGTAGAGAATGTCCTCGCCGTTAGGCGCCTTGCGCATTTCCTGAAAGCGCATCGACTTTGTTTCGTGTTCGAAAATCTTCGCGGGACCGTCGGTCAGCAAGTAACCACCTGGGAAGATGACACCCTGATCTTCAGGCAGACGAAGGCATGCTTGTCCCACCGAATCCACACGGAACACGGACTGGGTCAATGTGTTGTAGGCGAGGTAGCGCCACTTTTCTTCGCGGTAAGGGAGGATCTTCATCAGGATGAGCGAGTCCAACCGCGAGTAGTAGATTTCGGCGTCGCCCAAGCCCTGATGCGGGTCATCGACCGGTTCCGCGTAGATACCGCGCCCGTCTTCGGTGTTGTTTTCAATCTTTACGGTGAGGTCACCGCCGACCGTCTCGACAAACACCATGTCCAGAATGCTGACGTGCGGATGGTCGCCTAGAACGTGGTCATCACGGGTGATGGCGACCCATTCCAGGTCCGGCTTAGGTTGGTTGCGGTACTCCCGCAGACCGGCGTTATCGATGTACGTAGCGTCACCGCCAGCGCTCAGGCCCCATTGCAAAACACGTAGGTCGTCGACCTTCGTACCCACCTGGAATGCGGCGTACAGCCGCCCGCCCCGTGTCGTCAGCTGATGAAGCCGAGAGTCTTTGAAGTAGGCATAGAGCTCCGAGAAGTCCTTCTGAAACTCCCCATCAGACAGAGGGCCGCCTTGTTCAGCTGCGGTCGACTCGATCGTGATGCCTTCATCGCTGCGATTGAAGTTGTGCAGGCTAAAGACGTCCGCCACATCCGTCGTGCCTTTGAGGCCAAAGAAGATGTTGTAGCCAAAGAGCAGCTGACCCCCGACGTTCACGATGTCTTGGGGAACGCAGTTATGCTCGGTTCGGATGCGCTCCTGCCCAATCACAGTCATCTGCGTGCTACCGAAGAGGTCCATGCGTTTGGAGTTCAGACCTTCGATCGCGTTCTTTGCGGCACCACCTTGTTCGACAAGCCGCGCGCGGATGATGTCGTAATTGCTGCCTTGAATCTCGGTCTGTTCAGTCATGGCTGGCCTCGTCGTCTCAACAAAACAATTCGAGAGGAGCGAATCTGCTCCACCGAACGTTCAATTGAACCGAACCTAAGAACGTAAATCTGGGTTTCCAGAGATTTACGATCAATTGGCCCAGATCGCCATGCAAAGATTACGGGTCGGTGATTAGGGAACCGGCCGGCACGACGTTGAACTCGGAACGCTATAAATCGCGTCGTTGAAGGTCGTGATGGTTCGCGAAGGCCATGCGATCTCGAAGACGTTTTTCGTGTCGCCCGTACCGGACAACAAGATGGGACCCCACGTCTGCTCGAGATTACCTCGATGGTAGAGCCGGACCGTCACATTCGCTGAATCTGGGAACGAGTCGCCGTGTGTATCATCCCAGTAGTGCAGGACCACGCGGTAGTTCATGCCATCGATGCCGGTCTCGATGTTCACGTTCTCAGGGCCGTAACCGTCCACGTCGTCGACGTCCAGGAACGGGTCGTCTTGCCAGTCACCCTGCACACCCCAATCCGGCTCCGGATTCGAGAAGTTGCAGTCGTTGTCACAAAACAGTCCCTGACCCGGCAGAAGCAGCACATGCGTATCGACGTCGGTGTTGTCCGAGTCCCACTCAACTTGGATATGGATGTCTTGCGCCGAAATCGGCGGAGGCTCTGACGTTCCGCGAACATTCACGCGAACGGCGGGGTCGTTCAGCGCGTTGGAGTGAACCGTGAAGCTGCCATTATCGAATCCGGCACGACGAGGGGCATAGGTCACCTCCACCACTTCGGATGCGCCTGGCGCGATTATGCCGCGATTCCAACCCGTCAGCTGATATGCC
Source organism: bacterium (assembly GCA_030427705.1). Classification (GTDB taxonomy): domain Bacteria; phylum Myxococcota_A; class Bradymonadia; order Bradymonadales; family Bradymonadaceae; genus JAUIBR01. The sequence goes on from JAUIBR010000003.1 coordinate 149,442, forward strand.
GCCGTCGTTTGAATCCCGAAGAACGACCCGCGGCGAATGTCCGTGACATCCAAGTCGACTGGGCCGCAGTTCGTGATCGTAAAGTTCTGCATCACCATCTGGCCACGCTGCACCGTCCCGAAGTTCAACGACGTCGGGGCGACATTGATGCAGGCATCGGTAGATGCGTCTTTGCTGGATGCACGAATCGGGACTTCGACCTCTGGAGTGAATGGGTCATTGGTGCGAATCAACAAACGCCCATCTGGAGCTCCCGGGGTCATGGTGTCCAAAGTGATGTCCAGATTCGTCGTGGTCTGCGGACGAAGGTCCAATGGCAGAGTGTCGTGGGCGACCGTGAAGGCTGCGCCCTGTTGGATCAGCAGCACCTCTCGGACCTCCAAGTTGGACTGTCCAACACTTCCAACGATCACAGTGCGCGTTGGATTTGGGTCGCCCGGCTGGAATGAAAACTGGATGGCCGGAGGCGAAACTTGGACGCGCGGGCAGTTTTCACTGCAGACATCGGCTCCAGTGAGCATCGACGTCACGTCAAGCTGCGCGGGCTCGTTGATACCTTGGAAATACACGTTCAAGACGACCTGGTCGTCCGTTGTGTCTTGCGGCGAGAATTGAATGGTAACAACGCGCGAGCCTTGTTCGGCGAGGCTTGTACCAGGGTCGAGACCAAGGGTTACGAATTCGTTTGGCGTGGCCCCTTCCCACTCCAAGCGTTCGACCTGAATCGCTCCGTCAACCTGACTGACAATCTCGACGTCGACCGAGCTGGACTCCCGCACCGGCGTGTACGTGAACGCCACATTCGATGGCCGGAAGAACACGGCGCAATCGGTGCAGTCGTTGTTGGTGTTGTTCGCGTTGTTCGCGTTGTTCGCGTTGTTCACGTTCGAATGCATGTCTGGCGCGTTGTTATCGCCCACCACTCGCGAGGTTTCGCACAGGCCCGAGATGGGGTTGTACGTCTCTCCAGCGTCACATTGCGGGGTTGAACCGATGGTGTCTTCTGAACAGCCAACAAGGACCATCAGTGCCAAAAGGAGCAGCTTCTTCATAGGGATTCTCCAGCTAATTCGCGAGCGCAAGCAAGGTAGAGAAATGTAGGCAGAACCTCCACTTACTTTGACTTACACGAATTGTGAGAAACGCGAATTCCGGCTACGATTTGTGGATGTCGCTTCAAGAGTCCTTGAAAAAACTGTCGGTTGCACCCGGTGGAGCAGCCGCAACAGCGCATGCGAGCACCGTCTTGAAGGCACTTGAAGAGTGCCCAACCCCACCGCAGATAGAAGCGTTGCTTGAGCACGTGGTTATCTTCGCAGTGATCGGTCGAGGTAAAGAGATGTTGGACGCACTCAAGCCCTGGCGGTCCACATACCCGGATGAAATCCGGCAGATGGAAGTGCTGCTGAACGTGACCGAAAAGCCAGCCGCCGCCGCATATGAGTTCAAGCGTCATGCGGAATCGCTGGCGCCCATTCAAGGCGTCAGTGTCATCAACGCTTTCATGCGCGGTGACCTCAATGGCGCGATCGAACTGGCCAGGGACGCCGATTGGTTCATGGATGCGTTGGAGTCCACCGACGGGTTCATCTACGCCGTCTGGGCGCTCTCGCTTCAAGAGGAATTCGAAGAAGCGACCGAGTTAGTCGACACGTGGAAGGCTAAAAACAACCAGCGTGACTCACGCGCCGATCATCAGATTCTGCGCTTGGAAGCGACGCTGTCGTCCTACCGCGCCAATTTCGAGCATGAAGTTCGTTGCTTAGAGGAGGCCGTTTACATCGCTGAAGCCAATGATCTGGGCTTGGAGCTCACATTCTCGAAAGCTGCCTTGGCCGCTGCCTATGCACACCTTGGAGACATTGAAGCCGCTGAAGCCATCGTGTCTGAATGGGATGAGACGCCAACAGGCAACCTCGTTGATGCCTATCGGCACCTAGCGCTGACCGACGTTGCGATGCTCTCAAAGGACTGGGACGGCGCACAGCGACACGCTGAGCGCGTGTTGGAGTTCTACAGCCTGCGGCGCAATCCAGTTTTGTATCAGCACGTGCGATTTGTATTGGCTCTGGTGGCCACCAAGTCTGAATTTCGTGGTGCATTGGACGAGTTCGCCCGCGCGGTAGGAACCTTGCCGACAAAACGAATGCTCACACGTCTGGACGAGCTAGAGCGTCTGTGGGCAGCCGGTTTTCGTGCCCCGCGCGAGTTGAGTGTTCAAGAGCGAACTCGACACCACGTCATCGACCGCCCCCTTCCTCGCCTTTGGTACCCAACATCAGCCATTCAAGCCGAGCTTTATGTCGACCAGGTTCGAGGCCTTTTTTATGCCAAAGGGCGTGGTCCATTTTTCCTCACAGGATTTCCCAAGCGATTGGAAATGCTGCATTTGTTGACCAGTTCACCCGGTTTCGCGTCGACGACGGCGGAGCTATTCCAGCACGTTTGGGGCATGGAATATGTGTCGTCGCGACATGAAAACAAAGTGCATGTGACCGCGCATCGATTGCGAAAACTCGTCTGCGAACTGAGTGGATTGGAAGGTTTGGTATCGGTCGCAGACGATACCATCCAGCTCGAGACATTTGATGTGCGAGCGGTCACAATCAAGGACAGCTCCGGTGCGCCTACGATGACCAGTTTGGATGAGCGGATCGTCAACCTGTTGCAGGCGGGAAACTCGCTTCCGGCCTCAGATCTAGAGGTTCATTTTGGGGTTAGTCGATCGACGATTCACTCGGCCTTGAAACGGTTGATAGCCACCGAGCAGATTGGACGAACAGGTAAAGGTAGAGCAACAAAGTATGTCATAAAATGACATACTTATGCTTTGTTCTTCAGAACGATATACAAGGCGAGTCCGCCGCAGACGCCTAGAATGGCGGTGGTTGCGATGACCCCTGCCATGCCTTTTGAGCCCAACTCTTCGCGGTCCCGAATGGCGATGGTTGTGACAATGAATGCAGAGAATACCAGGTCCCAGGTTAGACCTGACAGTCCGCCCGCACCCCAAAGTGCTTGGGTCCAGAACGTGACCATGTCGGGGCCGTGCTCAATAAAGAAGGTCGCAAAGAGGCCCCAACTGACGAGGAGTCCAGCGATACCAAAGAATGCGATGAGTGCGGTGGAACGACCGTGTTTCATTTTCGGACCTTGCGGTAGAGTGGCGCCATGAAGTTCGTGATGATCATGTTAGCGCTGCTGGCCATTGGATGCGACCAGCCTGAAAAGCCGGCATCTCCACCAAAGAAGGTCGAAGCCGCGAAAGCCCCTGTCGAGAAGCCCGCATCAACGCCGACAAGCAAACCCGCCAAGGCCGCACAAAACCTAGGCGACCTGCTCGAAGGTTTAGACTCCATCACCATCGCTGAGCGGAGCATTCAAGCTGCAGACATGGGTGGCGACGCGGCGCACCCCAAGGTCACGACCATCACCGACCCCGAGGCCATCCGAAAGTTCGTTTTGGCTGCGGGCCAACGGACTCGTCCCAAACCGCTGGACGCCGACGCCCCTTGCATCATCTGGGCTGATGCGGTGTTCCAAGCAAACGGCCGCTCACTGGCCTCATTCGCCATCGGTTGCGCTCCGGGCGAATTTCAGGAGTTCAGGGATGTGCGGAGCAAGCAGAAGTACGTTCCGAAATCCGCAGAACGACTCGCTGAGTTAGTTCAATAGCTAAAGTCAGCATGTGGGACGAGTCGCGCCAACTCAGCAGTGAAGCAGTCCTCAGGAAGCGCGAGTTCGTTGAGATGCGTCAGCCTCGCAGCCAAGGCATCGACGTGTGCACCCACGGCGGGTCCCACCATGCTGGATGTCACTTTGAGCGTGAGCAGCCCATCCACCACGTTTTGGAGCGCAGACCACGCATCGGCTGACGTCAGGTCTGCCCCTTCCACTGCGAGATGCTTCAACGAAGGTGCTTGCAGAGATTCCAGCAGATGCGTGAATTCCGTTCCGTCTCTGAATGCGATCTCTAGCGTGTGTAGTTCTGGAAATCTTGTTGCTGCGATTGTGTGGATAGAGGTTGAGTCAACCGACCCTCTCAGCCGCAGTTCTTGGAGCATGTTGGGTAAGGATGTAAGCCCGTCGAACTGACCTGCGAGTTCGATGGATGTCACATCTGGCAAGGTCTTCAAAAGGTTGTCCAAGTCGCCCCATTTACCTTTCGCAAGTGAATCCGACCCAAGATAGCCCTCAACCATTCCGAATATGGTGACCCTCGGGAATGGCCCCGCCGCAATCACTGCAGCGACAGCTTCGCTCTGATCGGGTGCATAGCTGAACATCAAGGCGCCGGTGCCCGCGACCAGCCTTTTGAGGGTGGCGGAGTCCGCTATGGGATTCGTGTAGTCCCTATCGCAGCCATCACAGCTGACTTTTTGAGTCCGAACGGACCACGAAACCAGAGATTCGCAGATATCGCACCAACAGATCACCGGGACCTCCCAGGAATTCCAAGAGTGTAGAGACTAGGGCTTGGCAGGTCCGTCATCAATCTGCAACGCAGCTAGAATATGCGGATAGACGTCGGGATGGTTTTGCAGCTCGTGGTGCAAGATGCCGCCGTGCGTCGACGTGTGAATCTTGAAATCGGTGTGCGCGACAAATGGTCCGGATGCGCTTGGTGACTGCACCAGAAGGTCGCCCAGGTAGTAGCTGATGGGGTTGTTGGCGTTCTTGGTGATCGTGGCCGAGATGAAGTGGTGAGACGCGTGTTTGATGGGCAGATCTTGAGGTTCATCCGTGGGAATGGTCCACTGTTCCTCGACCACCCGGCCTTCACCAAGGTCCTTCACACCTGCACTGCGCGCGTCCAAGATTCGATACAGAACCTGCGTTGCGGGGAGGTCGACCGCAGCAAAAATGTCGGTTGCTAAAACCTCGCCGATACGAGCCAGAGGCGCTCCATCGTGAGGTGAGGCGAGGTAGAAGACGTTTTGCACGAGCTCTGGCCACCGCATCTGGTAGCGCTCCGCCTGCATCGACGCACTACGCGTGACGAGGCCGCCCATGCTGTGGCCGATGATCGTCAGGCGTTCGATCTCGACCGGGTAGTTTCGGACGAAGAACTCCAAGCCATTCGCCAGGTCGCGACCGTTGTCCACGATGGCGCGGCCGGTGTTGTAGCGCAGGTAGACGGGGGTCACCCCAATGTCGCGCTCCAGCATTGAACCAAACGTGGCATCCGGCTCGCCGTGAAAGTCCTCGGATTCAAGTGCCCAGCACCATTCGGTCGTGCCCAAACCATGGACAAAGACAACGACGTGCGATTTGGCGTCTTCGATCTCGAAGTCACGCCAGTCCAGATACGCATCGCCGTGCCGCATCACCATTTGGATTTCGAGTGGGCTTTCTGTGTCCTCAAGGAAGTCGCCGATCGCTGCGTTCAATAGCGCGAGCGTCGCATCACCCGCCCAGTGCTTGGACGGAACGATATCTGAACGGATTGGAATCGGTGTGTCGGGGTAGCCTTCCTGTGGCTCGCTCAGCCGCTTCATCACGACATCTAGCCCCAGATCTGTAATCGCCTCGATCGAGCGGTTAACCGCTTTAATCGTGCCCAAAACACCCATCGTCGCGGAGCGGCGCACACGATCAACATCACGCAGAGGCTGGCGCCACGAGCTGTCCTCGGGCACAAGCGCGCTCACCGCACGAGCCGTGGACTCATTGCCCTCGTGAACCAGATTCACAGTGGCGTCCACGCCGTCATGAATCAGTTGTTTTATGCCTCTCCACCGCTTCATTCGTTTTTGGTTCTTGGTTCTTGGTTCTTGGTTCTTGGTCGAGCTGGGTTTGAAACTAATACGATTCCGCAAAGGGCAAGAAACAAAAACGGCAGCTCATGAATGAGCTGCCGTCTTACTGTCTTAACCAGCTTCCCCGTCTTACTAAGCGGGTTTCTTAGCGCTGCTGTACATGTCGTTGATCATGTCAGCGTAGTGGTCGTACGTCGGTCCACGCTTGACCTTCAACGATGCCGTCATCAGCCCGCTCTCAACCGTGAGTGGTGGGATGACGCGGAAGTACTTGATGGTCTCGAAGGAAGCGAGCGACTCATTGACCTCGTCGATATGCTTCTGGATGACCTCTTTGACCGCATCGCTCTGGGGGTCGTTGGCATTGCCGGTCTGATCGGCCCAAGCTTCCAACTCTTCAGGGTCGATGGCCACCAGCGCCGTCACGTAGTTGCGCGTATCAGCGATGGTGATGCATTCCTGTACGAAGGTCAGCGTCTTCACGCGGCTTTCGAGCTTCGCTGGGGCGATGTACTTACCGCCCGAGGTCTTCATCAGCTCTTTCTTACGGCCGGTGATTTTGATGAAACCTTCAACATCCGAACCAAGGTCGCCGGTGTGGAACCAACCTTCGTCGTCGAATGCGTCAGCGGTTGCATCCGGGCGATTGAGGTAACCAGCCGTGATGTTTGGTCCCTTCGCCAGGATTTCTCCGTCGCTTGCGATCTTGATTTCGATGTCTGGGAATGGCTTTCCAACCGTTCCCAACATGAAGTCGTCAGGCAGGTTCGTCGTCAGACCTGGGCAGGTCTCGGTGAGACCGTATGCTTCAAGCAGGTTCAGGTTCATCGCCAGGAAGAACTCGTGGACCGGCACGCTCAATGGTGCCGAACCTGATAGAAGCACTTCGGCACGGTCGAATCCAAGTGCGGCACGAAGCTTCGACAGGACGAGCTTGTCAGCAAAACCCAACTTGAAGCTCAGGAAGCCAGGGACTGGCTTGCCCTTACTGCGGTAAGGGATGGTTGCCTTGCCCGTGTTGATGGCCCAGTGGAAGAGTTTTTGGCGAATCGGAGGTGCGCCAGCGACCTTCGTTTCGATCTTCGCCATCATCTTCTCGTACACACGTGGCGCAGCTGGGAAGAAGCCAGGTCGTGTTTCGCCGAGGTCCTCGCCGAGCGTCGGAATGCTTGAGATGACGATCGGGGAATCGAAGAACGGGCCGGCGAGCTCAATCAAGCGACCGAAGGAGTGTGCAAGCGGAAGGAACAGGAAGAACCCGCCGTCCATCACGTTGCCGGAGCCAAAGATGCCGGTTTGGTCAGCACTCTCGAGCATGGCGAGCATGTTTCCGTTCGTCTGGATGACGCCTTTTGGCGGTCCAGTCGTTCCGGAGGTGTAGGTATAGGTCGCGGTGTCGTCGCGCTTTGGCTGATCGTAGCGTCGCTTGCGGTCTGCGGCAGTCTCTTCCAACTTTTCGGCACCGCGTGCCTCGAGGTCGGCCAGGCTCTCCCAATCGTCGGCGGGGTCGATGCCTTCCGGGTTCATCACGACGATGTGCTGAACTTTGACGTCTTCGGCTGGGTAGTCGTTGTCGAAGAACGTGAAGCCATTGCGCATTTCACGGGTTTTCTCCAGACCGGCTTTGTCCTCGACGATCGCGATGATCGCCTCGGTGTCAGTGTGCAGATATCCAACTTCTTCGGGCAGAAGCGACGAATAGACGGGAACCGTACGCAGACCGACAGAAAGTGCGCCGAAGTCGCATGCAATCCAATCGTAGTTAGGGCTACCCAGAATCGAGATGGCGGCGCGGTCAGGGACTTCATCGATCGCGGTCAGCAAACCTGCGGCGATTTTATCCATGCGCTCTGAGAGTTCGGTGTACGAGACGTCCACCCAACTTCCGCCTTGTTTGTGGCGGACAGCAGCTCGGTTAGGGCTTTCTTCGATACGTCGGCGAAGCATTCCAGCAATAGTCTGGTCAGTCATTGGTTCCAGTACTCCGTCTAAAAACAGTGTTGTTGTAACAGGCGCACAAATTGGCAGTGGACGGGCGCATCCGCAAGCCAAATCGAACGTTTACGCGCCACACAGTCGGTTTTGAGTGGATTTGGATGTTGAAAAGTGACCGAAGGTTCGGATGAGGATCAGTCCGACCAGACCCAGATTTGATTGAGGTCTTTGTGGCGCATGATTTCGGCTAGCTGAACTTTGACGTCATCGGTGACAACGGCGTCACGTGTGACGATCGGAACCCCATCACCAGTGGTGATGGGTCGGCTAAACACCATGCCAGGTTGAAGGTCATCGAGGCTGACGGAGGTTTCTTCCAAGATCACGGAAGGCGATTCTACGGTGAACTCCATGAATTCCTTGGCCAGCCCTTGGTGCAATTCACCACTCTGAACCCAAACATCGATCATCTCGAGCACTTTCTCGGTATCTCGCTTCTGAGTCTTTGCGATCACCAGCTCACGTTGGTAGAGGCTGCAAATCTTCAACACCTGACAGGCAACTCGCCGACGTTCATCGCGCAATTGCTTGCTGTCTGGGCGCTCCAGATAGTTTGCGACGACTTTGGCAACGGCTTTCAGTGTCGGGATCGCGGCGATCGCGTTTGCTCCGAGCGCTGGATGGAATTCCCAGACAATCCGGTCATCGACATCGAAGTCGTTGATCGAAACCCGGAAGAGTGATGGCGGCGCGTTAAGTAGTCCGATCCAGTGGATCATCGCTGCGCGTTCGATCGTTTTGCGTTGTTCCGGATGTAAACCAAGGAACTTTGTGAACGGCACCACCATCTCGCGGACGCGCTGTGTGTGTTGCGCGATCTTGGGTTCCCCGACCGTGGTGACGGCAACCATGGCCTGCAGCATGGCGTCGAAGCTGTCTTCCAGGTCTGCATATAGCGTGAGGATACGCTCCGACTTTTCGCGAACCTCGGCGGTTCGTTCTTCGACCAGACACTCAAGGTTGTGGTTGAACGCTTTGAGCTGCTCGTTCTGGGCTTGAATTCTCTCTTTGAACGCCCGATTTTCCACCAACACGCGGCGTTGTTCGATCGCGGCTTTCAGGGTTTCTTCGAGCTTTGTGAGCGACCACGGCTTGGTGAGAAAGCGAAACACCTGGCCCTGATTGACGGCAGCGATCGCAACATCGAGGCCTGCATCACCAGTCGCCAACACACGGATGGTCTCTGGCTTCGTCTTTTGGATGGCCTGTAGAAGCTCAATGCCTTGCATTCCTGGCATATTCTGGTCGGCGACCACTACGGCACAGGGCGTCGACTCCAAGATCTTCAGTGCCTCTTCGCCATTGGTGGCTGTCAACACGGAGTACCCCAGGTGGTCGGCCTGCCGTTCAATGGTCCGCAGGACGATGTCTTCGTCGTCGACCAGTAAGATGACTTCGTCAGCGTGAAGCTGCTCCATCATCTCGTTAATATCGACAACACGCGTTGAAGCTGATTTTTCAGCGTGATCGTTCGTGCCCATAAATAGCTACTACAAAAACTGACAGGCTGGGTGCCCTCACCACTAAATTTAACGAGAATAATGTGATTTGGGTAGCATTTTTTGTCGTCGAAACAATGAACCAGACAACACGCAACCCTCGTGGGTCAGATGGCATTAGAGCCACTAGAGATTCTTGAAAAGCGATGGTTTCAGGGCTAGAGTCAACCTAACGAAACTCAATGTTTACAAGTCATCCCTGCGAGGATCTCATGAAAAGGTCACTAGGCGTCGTTCTGTCTAGTCTTGCGCTTTTGGCGCTTTTACCCGCGACCGCTGCGGCTCAGCAAGTTACAGCGTTTGATGGTTCGGTGAGCCACACCGACCAAACAGGCGCGTTTCTGACCCAGTCGTCCGCGGCTTTGCCTGGCGACATGACGCAACCTGAAGATTACTCGACAGGTATGCTCCACTACCGAGTTGACGTCACGGCGACGCCCGGAATGCGCGATACGACCTATGCGGTCTGCTTCGTTCAGGGCGCAAACACTGCATGTTCGGACTATTCGAACCTGTCGTTCATGGCGAATGGCGAGGTGACGGGCCAACAGGCCATGAACACCTTGACCAACTACGCATCGATCGATTGGACGATGGCTATCGACAGCCTGCAGTTGGTCGCGACGGACACGAACGGCTACCCCGTTGATTCGACGGACACGATGTGGGATGGCAGCCCTGACTTCGCTCTCTACTACCCGCTGGACCTTACGTTCCAGGCGGTCGTGGTTGCCAACGGCGGAACCTTCGCGGGCTTCCCCGGCATGAACATGAACATGCAGGTCGAGACTCCGGTCGCGAACCCTGGCGGCGGCAGCTACAGCAACTCCGTTCAGGTTGAGCTGACCACCGCGACAAACGGCGCAACCATCTACTACACAACGGATGGCTCCGACCCGACCGACCAGTCCACTGAGTACACGAACCAGCTTACGTTCACGGCCGACACCACGCTGAAGGCCATCGCATACGCGGCGAATATGGACCCAAGCGCCATCCTGACGGAGGCCTACACCGTGACGGTGCCAACGTCGGGCTTGCGAGCTCGCTACTACAACGGACGCAGCTTCGGCGACCTTCAATACACCCGTGTTGACCCCTCGATCAGCTTTACGTTCGCTGACGGCCAGTCACCGGCACCTGACGTACAGGCCAACAACTTCTCAATTCTGTGGTCTGGCACGGTCACTCCGCAATACTCAGGCGCCATGACGTTCCTGACGCGTTCCGACGACGGTGTACGCGTTTGGGTCAACAACCAGCTCGTCATCGACAACTGGAATTTCCAGGGCCCAACCGACCGTCAAGGTGACGTTCAGCTGACCGCCTTTGAAGAGTACGACATCTGGGTTGAGTACTTTAACGGCGGTGGCTCCGGTGAAATCAGCCTGAGCTGGGAGAGCGCCGAGCAGCCAAATGAAATCATCTCTGATTCATTCCTCAGCCCTGTTTCACCAAACGCTCGCGCCACCGTGTCGCTCTTCCTCGACGAAGATGACCAGACCGTCGCAGAAACCCAGACCGATCCAGTTCAGCTGACCATCAGCCGACGTGGCGCCCTCGATCAAGCCGTGCGTGTTGGGCTCACATTCAGCGGTACTGCGGTCAACGGCGAGGACTACGAGCAAATCCCAGCATTCATCGATATCCCCGCTGGTGAACTTTCAGCGAGCTTCGATATGCAGCCCATCATCGACGGCGTTGTCGAAGACGAAGAGCAGATCATTATCACCCTTGCCGAGGACAATGCGTACAACGTCGGCGCGCCTTCGACACAAACCATCAACCTCTTGGACTTCGACGAGAACACCTTCACCATCGCTGGTGAGGTCATCTACACAGGCACCGAATCCGGCAAGATCTTCGTTCGTGCGTTCACAGATGACGACGAAATCTTCGAGGCACGCGAAATCGTCCTGCTTGATCCAGGCAACTTCGCTATCCCAGACGTCCAGGAGGGCAGCTACAACGTCGTCGCGTTCATCGACGTCAATGACAACGAGCGCCTCGACCCAGACGAAATCTGGAACCAGATTGCGGATGCCGAAGGCAACCCAGGTCAGGTGCTGATTCCATCACCTGAATCGACGATGGTCGTCATCGACTTGGATGCCGCTCCAGTGGGCGCACCGCCTGTCGAAGACACCGGTGGAGAGGAAGACGACGGTTGTTCAACGGTCGCAAACTCAACCGCACCAACGTCTCTTGGGCTGCTCCTGCTCGGCCTGTTTGTCGGGGTTCTTCGGCGTCGCCGAAACTAGAACTCGATACGCTTTGGCTGCGTTTGAGCGTTGCGATAACACTCCGTAGCCAACCGCATCAATTCATCCACAGCATCATCGTCTTTTGAGAAATCGATATCGGAGGTATCGATTTCCAGGAGCGGTGTTTCGTCATAGTGCTGGAAAAACTGCACGTAGAGAGTCCGCAGGCGCTCCAGATAGTCGACGTCCATGTTCTGCTCGTACGATCGACCACGCTTGCTGATTCGTCCCAAAAGCACGTCGAGTGGCGCATTGAGGTGGACCACCACATCAGGCTTAGGCACTTGTGTCGACAGGATCGTGTACATGCGGTCGTAGAGCGAAAGCTCGTGGTCCGAGAGCGTCAGGCTCGCGAACAGCCGACACTTGGTGAACAGGTAGTCGCTGACCGCCATGCGGCCAAACAGGTCGTCCTGAGCAAAGTCCTCTTGCTGCCGATAGCGGCTCAGCAAAAAGAACATCTCGGTCTGGAAGGCGTAGCGCTCACGGTTTCCGTAGAAGCGTTCAAGGAATGGGTTCTCCTCGAAGATTTCCAAGACCGTACGGGCGTCATGCTGCTTGGCGAGCTTGGTCACCAGCGTCGTTTTTCCAACCCCAATTGGCCCTTCAATTACGATGTATCTGGGAGTCACGACCTGCTCTCAATCCGTTGAGATCGGTCTAGCGCAAAATCATCGACCTCACAACGCTCCGCTAGCGTCGACCCACGAAATCGGTGAGCCAAAGCGAACACGGCTGTAGTTGTTCAAGACGGAACGGACGTCAGTCCGTGGAGTTGAAGAACTACAGACTTGTCAACGAGCACGGCGAAGCCGCGCGCAGTTAACCAAATCGGTGAGGCAAAGCCGAACCACATCGGTGAGCGCCAGCGAACCAAATCAGTGAGCGAAAGCGAACTAAATCGGTGAGCGCCAGCGAACCAAATCGGTGAGGCAAAGCCGAACCACATCGGTGAGCGCCAGCGAACCAAATCGGTGAGCGCTAGCGAACCAAATCAGTGAGCGAAAGCGAACCTACTTAAGCTTGTCCTTGAAGAGGTCACCGAACGTCCCAAATCCGCCACTGTCCGAGTCGCTGTAAGAACGTGGCGCGTTGGCGCGCTCGGTTGCTTCAGCCATCTCAGATTCGGATTTAAGCGTGAGTGCCATGCGACGGCGCTCGGGCTCGATGCTGAGGACACGTGCTGTGATTTCATTGCCTTTCGAGAACTTTCGATGCGGCGTTGCACCAGATTCCAAGCCCATCTCACTACGCGGGATGAGTGCGGTAATGCCGCCTTTCAGGCTCACGAAGACACCAAAATCTTCGACGTTTTCAATTGTGCCAGAGACTTCGAGGCCCACAGCGAAATTCTCGTCGATGGCTGACCATGGGTCCTTCCCGGCGCCTTTCATGCTCAGACCAATTCGTTGCCGAACGATGTCCAGTGACTGAATCTCGACCTGAACCTGCTCGCCAACCGAAACCACGTCTTTGGGGTGTTTGACGTGTTTTTCCCAGCTCATTTCGGAGACGTGGACGAGTCCCTCTAAGCCCGGAGCAAGCTCAACAAACGCACCGAATGGCTCAAGGCGTGACACGGTGCCAGTAACCTTCTGTCCTTCGACAAAGTTCGAAACGCCAGACTCCCAGGGGTCTTCGAGCGTTTCCTTGATGGAAAGCCCGATGCGCAATCCGTCGCGGTCTTCCTTCATCGAGAGGATTTTGACAGTGACCTGCTGGCCTTCCTTCAGCACTTCCGATGGATGGTCAACGCGGCGATGGCCGAGCTCGGAGATGTGGATCAGACCTTCGACACCACCGATATCGACGAACGCACCGAAGTCAGCCAGACGGGTTACGATGCCATCGACGTTCATCCCTTCGCCAAGCGTGGCCAGGGTCTTCTCGGCTGCGACTTTGCGCTCTTCTTCCAAGATGGCGGTCCGGCTGACAACGACGTTTCGTCCGTCTTCGCCGTACTTAGTGACGCGGAAAAGGTAGCTGTTTCCGACATGAACGTCTGGCTCCTCGGTAAATCCGAGCTCGATCTGGCTCATTGGGCAGAAGGCTCGAACGCCTTGAATCTCAACCTCGAAACCGCCTTTGTTGGTGCCGGTCACGCGACCTTCGATGGGCACGCCGGACGCGAATGCTTGCTCGATCAGCTCGGATGCGAATTCACGTGAAGACAGCTTGCGGCCGACCTGAATGCCGGAGCGCGTGTCCGTCACGTAGACGTCTATAGAGTCGCCTTCGGCCAGCGTTAGCGCGCCTTCCTTGTCTTGGAACTCTGCGATTGGAGACAACGCTTCAGCGCGGCCTGGGAGTTCGAAGTAGACGTATTTGTCACCAATATTAACCACGTGTGCCGCGACCTTGTCGCCGACCGAGAACGAAACGCGCTGTGGCTCGCCCATGCCGGACTCCGCGAGCATCGCCTCGAAGTCCTCCATGGAAGCTTGTTCGACCGTGGTCTCGATAACCGGTTCCGACTTTCGGACTGGTGCTGTGGTCTTGGGATCGACGACGCGACGACCAAGATTGAGGCCTTCCGTGTCGACCTTCTTTTCAGGGATCAACGGCTTGGGCTCTGGTTTTGGCTCTGGAGCCGGAGGTGTCGCTTCGGCCTTGGCCTCTTCGGGCTTGGCTTCCGCGGTCTTCAGCGAAGGAGCTGGTTCGTCTTTCTTCTTTCGTACGATTGGCCCCAGAGGCCCTTGCTTCTTGTCGTTCATGACAGTTCCAATTTTGAATTCGCGGACGTTCTCTAACTCAATCCGGGGGCGTTTTCCAGCGTCTCAACGAACTCTTGAATGCGATCTTCTTCCCAATCTTCGTTAATCTCTGCGAGCAATGGCGTGAGTGAGAGAACTTTCGAAACGTCGTCTTCGAGCAGTGGGCGTGCGGCTTTCGTCAGTGCATCATCAAGCGCTTCGTCGAGGCTCATGCTGTCCAACCACGCTTCGTGGCTCGCCGCTTCGATGCGTTGACGAATCGCACGAGACTCAAGGAAAAGAGCATCCACCTCGTCCTGATATGGGTGTTCGCCTTTTAGATAGTCTTTGAGCGCTGTGTTCTCGGACCGCTGGTTTGCGAACTCCCAGATGAGCCTTGCGCTAATGCCCAAAAACAAAAGGCCGCCAATGGCGGCCAGTACGATGGAAACTTCGAGGGACACTAGTTTCGAACGCGTCCAAGTCGGATGACAGGGCGGCTGTCCGACACGTCGTCGGCCGTGAAGTCTTGGCTGAGGTCGCCAAAGCCCAGGAGGCCAAGGACAACACCACTCCAGCGGAAGAAGCCAGGGTCGATGTCTGGATCATCGAGGACGCTGAAGTTTGCGCCAATCGAGAACTGGCCATCGATCGTGGTTGGCAGCGCGCGCCACCAATCCCGCATATCGTCTGGGCGAGTCACGTACATGTAGTTTCCGCCGGTGCGGCATGCGAGGTCGGCGTAGCGGTCGACTGGTCCGAGGCGGCCCGTCGCGTCGTAGCGCGGCATGCAGTAGCTGAGCGATGACTGCGAGGTTCCGTCCTGATCCGTTTCACCGTAGACGGTGACGGGTCGGCAGGACTCGTAGTTCTGGCACGTCGAGTCGTCGCCGCAAGGCTGTGCGCCCATGCAGTTCACGTCATCTTGGCACATCGTGTTGCCCGCGTAGTACGTCGAGAGGTCGCGAACCAACGATGGGTCGATCGCGCTGTCGAGGTGGACGATGAACGTGTGGATGTTCTCGTCTTGCAACGCTTGGAGCGTCGAC
Source organism: bacterium (assembly GCA_030427705.1). Taxonomy (GTDB): domain Bacteria; phylum Myxococcota_A; class Bradymonadia; order Bradymonadales; family Bradymonadaceae; genus JAUIBR01. Next base: position 164,701 of record JAUIBR010000003.1, read on the forward strand.
GCGTAGGTGTACTGCTCGTCGTAAACTTCGTTCACGCCATCGGTGAAGATGAAGAGGAACTTCTCGTGGTCGTCGTACTTGTCGAGACCGAAGTCGCTCTCAATGACTTTGCCGATTGCCTGGTAGAGGTTTGCTGGACGAGGCACTGGGTCAGGCATTTCGTCGATCTTGGAGTCTGCCAACGAAAGGTCGTTGGTGTAGCGGTCGTTTAGGACGCCGGGATCGTCGTTCGTAATCGGGCGCGCCTGGGCTGGAACGTCTCCACCATACCACCACACGCTGACGGCGGTATTGGTTGGTTTCGCCACAGAAGCAAGGCCGACCATGAATTGCTTGATGGACTCTTTGTAGACGAATCGAGGGTCGCTTGCGCGGTCTTCGTTCGTGAACAGGTCGCGCTCGCCGTTATCGTCGAACAGCGATCCACTTGCGGTTGGCAGTCGGCCAACGAGGCTGGTCGTGTTCTCGATCAAAACGGTAACCAACTGCTTCTTCTCTTCGTCCAGACCTGGATCGAAGTCCGTTTGTGCGGAGCCCGGAAGGAGCTCAACACCGGTCTGTTGCGTGCATTGGCGAGGAGCGCCTGGCAATCCGCCAGCCGCGCACTTGAAGCCGTAATCACATTCAGCATCGGTGCTGCAGGTCGTCTCGCCAGCCACGCTGACGCGAGGGCGGCGGACCGCGATCGAGCCAGTGTTGATGACTGGACCAGGGTAAACTACGCGGCCACTGACGACATCGCCTTCAACCACAGGAACCACATCGGTCGAGCCAAACACAAATGGAATGCGTTGGTCGGCACCGGGATCGTCACAGCTGAGCGGTACCGGTGGGAACACGAGGATCCCGTTTGGTCGTCGTTCAACGCCTGGAGGCTCAATATTATTGGTGTTGTTAACGTTGTTAACGTTGTTGACGTTATTGACGTTGTTAACGTTATTCGAATTGTTCGAATTGTTGACGTTATTAGTGTTGTTGACGTTATTGTCGTTGTTGTTCGACGTTTCGTCGTCACCACCGCACGCTGCGGTCAACAGCAAGATCGCCAAGATACTAAGCCAGCGTTTAGACATCAGGTATTACCTAGTTAAAAAGCAGCAACGCCACAGATTTGTGGCGCAATCCGGCGGAGAATAGCGCTGCTCGATATTCGAATCAAGCGGGGGTTCCTAAGGACCTAAGATTGGTCCCTAAGGACCTAAGGTTCTCACCCGCGCCAGCGAACGCAGTGAGCGACGCCAGCGAAGCCGAAGGCGAGCGACGCCAGCGAACGAAGTGAGCGACCCCAGTGAGGCAAAGCCGAACGATTAGGTTGTTTGTAGGGAATTTACACACTAAGATGCGGCCGCTCGCCGGAATTTTCTGGCGCAATTTGGGTTTTCACGAATCCTAGACGCACGTTTCTGCCAAGGAGTTATGGCGTGGCGAATGAAACGATTCTCATCGTCGATGCCGACAAGAAAAGCCGCAAAGTTCTCGAAGTTAGCTTCAAGAAGGCCGGCTACCGTGTTGCGCTTACTGAGTCTCCAATTGAGGCCAAGCGCAGTATTGCGTCTGAACTCCCCGACATCGTTATCTCGGATACTACGTTCCCATCGGGAGACGGGTTCGAGCTATTGGCTACTCTGAAAGAAGAGGATTCCACCAAGGGAATTCCGTTCATCTTTTTGACCGAGGAGCGCTCGCTTCCCCAGAAGATGCGCGGCTTCGAGCTAGGTGCCGACGATTACCTGACGAAACCCGTCTATATTAAAGAGGTGACGACTCGCGTTGAGTTGTTGCTTCAGAAGCGCGCGAAAGAGCTTTTCAGCGAAAGCGATATTGAAGAGATCGAAGGCGAGCTTGCGAACATCACGATGATCGACCTCTTGCAGACGATCGAGGAAGAGCTTCGCTCGGGCTCGATTCGCCTGTCGCGGGGCGCACGTGAAGCTGTTGTCTACTTTCGGGAAGGCAACATCTTGGATGCAATTTGTGGCAAACTTCAGGGCGAAGAAGCGATCTATCGTTTGATGCTCTGGCCCGATGGCAACTTTGTCATGCGCTACCACGAGAACGTGCAGCGCGCCGATCGCATCGAAAAAGACTCCAGCGCTCTGTTGCTCGAAGGCATCAAACGTCTGGAAACCTGGAACGAGCTCGTGCGCGAGCTGCCTGGACTCCACCGTTTGTTCGAGGCTGACTACCAGCGACTGCCCAATATTATCAACGAAGTCCCGCTTGAGGTGGGCCGCGTACTTCGTCTGTTTGACGGCTATCGAACGCTTCGCGACGTGGTTGAAGACAGTCCCGTTGATGACGTGACGTCGCTGCAGATCATCAAGAAGTTGTTGGCCGACGACATTCTTTTGGATGTGACTCCAAAAGGGCAAAAGACGCAGAAGATCGACCGCCGTACGAACCTCGCCGCATGGCTTGAAGGTGAGCAAAAGCGGCAGTCTGACGCCAATCGAAGCGGCGACACCGATCATGGTTTGGCGACGGAATTGGGACGGGAAGATACATCGCCAAAGTTTGGTGCCATCCAACGCAACGGGGCGACGCCAGCCCGGATCACCGAGCAGACCGAAACGCCTGATATCCACGAGACCAAGGAAACCAAGGCTGGATCTTGGAACTTCCACTTCGAGGATGGCCCGGATCAAACCGAAGCGATCAAGAAGATCGAAGAGGAAGAGCGGATTCGACGTGAAGCCGAAGCCCGCAACTTGGCTGGTGCAACCACGCTTCAGTACGCGCCAGCATTGGATCGCGAAACTGGCGAAGCAACCGGCAGCAGTAAGTCGATCGTTCAACAGCTGGAAGAGTACGAGTCACGGCGACGTGCGGAAGAAGCCAAGCAGCTAACGCAATCGCAGGAGAGCATTCGGATCACCAATATGGGATTCGGACGAAATCCTGATGTGGACGAAGACGAGCGACGCGAGAAACGCATCACAGATCCGATTCGTCCCGCGGTATCGCGTGACCCCGAACCTGAACCAGATCACGATGATGACGAGGGCGGTGTTGTTCGGCGCAAGCGTCAGTCGACCCCGATCACGACCCCTGCGCAGACCGCGTTCGATTCGTCGCCGATCAGTGAGGTTGAGCTCGATGAAGCCGGAACTGGCGAGCTTCCTGAGGGAACGACCAACGAAGAATCGCGCCCATTCAGTGAAGAAGACGAAGAAGCCATCACCGATGAGCTGTTCGCCGACATCGATTCGGACTCGTACCAAACACCCGTTCCGACGTTGGAAATGCCCGACGATCACGATGACGACGACGAAGTCGAGATCGAGCAGACGCCAACCGCTGATGTGATGCCGCATTCGCTCAAAGACCAGAGCGCCTTTGAGACGACCGAAGAGCTTGATCACGTTGACGATGAACCGTTTGGTGAGGTTGAGCTTAAGAGCAAGCTCGATGAGCACGCCGTGCCAGGGCTCAGCGAAGATATTTCAGAGGCCGACGTCTTCGAAGATGATGACGACGAGCCCGAAGCGTTGGGCGCAGATATCTCCCAACCGTTTCCCGGCGACATCGACTTTGGGGAGAAAGAAGACTCAAGAGAGCGCGTTACTCGGGATATCCGGCCGCCCTCAGATCTCTTCCCACTCGGCGATGAGATCAGCGACGCGGAAGCCGCGACAGCCGATCCGTTTGAGGATCCGAAACTTGAAGAATCGACGGCGCCGACGGATTACGACGAGATTCCAATCGAAGCATTGGAGCCTCCCGCCAAACGTCGCTCCAAAGACGGGCAGATCGTTAAGAGCGAGTACGACCTGACCAACGGTGTTGGCGGAATCGTCGAGAAGACCGATCCACCAGAATCGGATCAGTCCTCCGAAGTTGTGGCTCGAGACACCGGTGAGCACAGCTTCTTCGCTGCTGACTCTCAAGAGTTCGAATTCCACACCGAAGAATCTTCAAGCAACACACCGATCGTTGTCTTGTTGATCATTGGTGTTTTGGCCGTCTTTGCATTCCTGGCCTACAACTCGGGCGAGAAGACACCGGAAACCACCAATAATGCGGTGGCTACGAACACCAACAACGCCACGGCGACCGAGCCGGACACGGGTGTTGCTGAGGTTGATGCTGGCGAACCGGAAGAACCAGGTCTTGATTCCGCTGCAGCGCTGGCAGCGTCCATCGATCTGGCAGACGATGTCGAATTCACAGCACAAGATACCGCCCTCATCATGAGCGGTGCAGATGTCTTCGCTGCTGACGCCGGCATGGACGCAGGGTTAGCTGGCGCCGACATGGGAACCGATACAGGTGTTGAGGTTGCGACGAACGACCCGGTTCAGCCTGACCCCGTTCAGCCTGACAACCCAGAAGTCGCGGTCAACGACAAGCCCGATACGAACGACAAACCAGATACGAACGACAAGCCGGACACCAACGAAGAACCCGTCGCATCAGCCTCGAAAGGGTCGGTGACGAAGGCTCAGCGTCTGATCAAGTCCGACAAAAACGATGAAGCGTTGGATATGCTTCGCGAGATGAGCGCCGAATCGCCAACTAGCGGCAAGATCGCGTATCTGCATGGTCAGGCAGCGTTCAACACGATGAAAAACTCCGAGGCTATCGAGCAGTTCTCGCGTGCCGAGCGCCTTGGATATCGACCTGCAAACCTCTATCTAGACCTCGGTGCCGCCTATAATATCGACGGCAAATCCGGGAAGGCCAAAGAGGCCTACGAGAAGTTCCTGCAACTTCGGCCAAACGGAAAGATGGCCGACGAAGTGCGAAAGATTGTCGAAGGGCTGTAGTGCTTGTCCTCACCATAGAATCAAGTTGCGATGAAACATCGGCGGCCGTCATTCGTGACGGCCGTTCCATTTTGTCGAACGCTGTCGCCAGCCAAATCCCCGTGCACCGCAAATACGGCGGGGTGGTTCCTGAGCTCGCAAGCCGCAACCACATCTGCGACATCCACGCGGTCATCAACGACGCCCTCAAAGACGCCGGCGTGAGCCTCGACGACATTGAAGGTTTTGGTGTCACCAGCGGACCCGGATTGGTCGGCAGCCTGTTGGTCGGCATAGAGACGGCCAAGGCGCTGGCGATGGCGCAAGGCAAACCATGCGTGGGTCTGAATCATCTGGAAGGCCATCTCACGGCGGTCTTATTGGATATTGAAGGGCTTGAACGCCCCGATTTTCCTTACCTGGGATGCATTGTTAGCGGCGGACACACCGACCTGTATCTGGTCCGCGCAATGGGTGACTACAGTATCCTGGGCCGCACCCGAGACGACGCTGCTGGGGAGGCCTTCGACAAGGTCGCGAAGATGTTGGGTTTGCCCTATCCAGGCGGAGTTGAGATCGACCGGTTGGCCAAAGATGGTGACCCCGAAGCAATCGATTTCACGCGTCCGATGTGGACACGCAAACACTTCGATTTCTCGTTCTCTGGGCTGAAAACGGCGGTTCTCAACCACATCAAGGCCAACGGCCAGCCAGAAGGTCAGGGCCTGCACGACCTCTGTGCATCGTTCCAAAAATGCGTCGTAGACGTCTTGGTCTTCAAAGCAATTGAAGCCACCAAGCAGACTGGGTGCAAGACGATGGTCTACAGCGGCGGTGTCGCGTGTAACTCGATGCTGCGCGAACACGCAAAAGATCAGGGCGAGCGACGCGGTTTCAAAGTCATCTTCGCACCTCCAAAGCTCTGCACAGACAATGCCGCGATGTTGGGACCGGCCGCCGAATTCTACCTGCAAGGCCAGACCGGCTTTGATGCATGGGATCTGCGCGCGACCTCCAATATGCCGCTTGGTAAGGACGAGCGCGTCGACAAAGAAGGGCGGCACCGATGAGCGACGTCTTCGTTCACCCCAGCGCCGTCGTGGATGACGGGGCCGATATTGGACCTGGCACAAAGGTCTGGCACTTCGTGCACGTCAGTGGTGGAGCCAAGATCGGCAAGAATTGTGTGCTCGGTCAGAACGTCTACGTCGGTAATAAGGTCGTTATCGGCAATAACGTGAAGATCCAAAATAACGTGTCAGTTTATGACAATGTTACGCTAGAGGACGACGTGTTTTGCGGCCCGAGCATGGTCTTTACCAACGACCTTACGCCACGTGCCGCCTTTCCAAAGAACGGTGAGTTCATCGACACCATCGTGCGCAAGGGCGCGACGATCGGAGCCAATGCGACGATTATCTGCGGTGTGGAGCTCGGCGAGCATTGTTTCATCGGGGCCGGCACCGTCATCACAAAGGATGTCCCCGCACATGCCTTGGTCGTCGGAAATCCTGCTCGCCAGATCGGTTGGAGTTGCCTGTGTGGCAAACGTTTGGTTGAGAGGCGGCCAATCACCTGTGAAGGCTGTGGACGCACGTACTCGCTGCACTACAACACGATGGCCGTGGAGCCTGAATGAAGGTCGATTTCATCGATCTGAAGCGCGTCCATGAGCCGTACCTTCAAGAGATTCAGGACGCGGTGGCGGCCGTGGTTGCCTCAGGGCAATACGTAAACGGCCCGGTCGTAGGCCGTTTTGAAGCGTCTTTTGCCGACTACACAGGAGCCCCATTCGCCATCGGTACCTCGAATGGCACCGACGCGTTGTCGTTGGCGTTGATGGCACTCGATATCGGTCCCGGAGATGAGGTTCTGGTGCCTGCCTTCACCTTCATTTCGCCAGCAAGTTGTGTCGCTCGATTAGGGGCGACGCCTGTTTTTGTGGATATCGATGAAGCCTACGGAATGTGTCCGTCCGATATGGCAACAAAGATTGGCGCAAAGACCAAGGCAGTCGTGGCGGTCCATCTCTTTGGACAGTGTTGTGATCCGGCCGTGTTTGATGTCGCTGACCAGGCTGGCCTTCCGGTGATCGAGGATGCTGCACAAGCCGTTGGAGCGACCCATCGCGGGGAGCATGCAGGTACGTTGGGTGCCGTTGGATGCTTTAGCTTCTTCCCGACGAAGAACCTCGGTGCGCTGGGGGATGCGGGTATGCTCACAACTTCGGATGCTGCGCTGGCTGACAAACTTCGAATGCTGCGCTCACATGGATCAAAGCCGAAATACGTGCACCACTTCCTGGGCGCGAATTTTAGGCTGGACCCAATCCAGGCCGCAGTGCTTCAGGTGAAATTGAAGTACTTGGACGGGGAAAATCAGAAGCGGGCAAGGAATGCCGCGAGATATGACTCCGAACTTCGGATCGCTGGGCCGGTCGTTCGAGCACATAACGTCCATACATTCCATCAGTACTGTGTGAAGTTAGCTGATCGCGACCAAGTTCGAAGTAGCCTCGCTGATATGGGCGTCTCGACGATGATCTACTACCCCCACGCACTGACCGAACAACCCGTGTTTTCCGGTGCTTCGCCTTGCCCACGTGCGGAGGCGACAGCAAAACAGATACTAGCGCTACCCATCTATCCGGGATTGACCGCATCTGAACAAGACACGGTGATTCAAGCCGTGAACGAGAGAGTGATTCTATGAAACAGATGAGTTTTGCCGATTTCGCCGCCATCCGAGATGACGCGACGATGCGTTTAGTGGATGTGCGTGAAGAACACGAGTTCAATGCGTTTCGTGTGAAAGGCGCAGAGTTGTTCCCGCTGTCACGAATGCAACGCGGTGAACGCTTTGAGCTCGATGATCGTGAGCTGTACGTGATTTGCCGTTCGGGAGCCCGCTCGCAGGTCGCAATCCATATGCTGGAAAACGAAGGTGCGTCAGAGTGCACGAATATTAGCGATGGCACGCTTGGTGCCATCAGTGCGGGCGAAGAATATTTGGAAAAAGGATAGGGAAGCGGCTGGTTATTCAGCTGCGCCTTCAGCAGGCTTCGCTTCACCTTCGGCGGGCTTCGCGGCGTCGCCTTCAGCGGCTGCCGCGTCACCTTCAGCAGCAGGAGCTGCGGCCGCAGGTTCTTCTTTGTGCTTCGGTCCGTGGCTCACGGATTGAGCGATAAAGCTGCCAATCGAAACGCAGATCGCGATGGCGACAACACCGCCAACGATGGACTGAAAGACTTCTTTTCCGATACCAAAATCAGCTGACATTTCTGTCTCCTTTCTTCTGATTGCGGACGTGTCCGCGGACGCACTAATAAACGGAAATGGCCGTAGATAGCAAGCTACATATTGCAGCGCGCGGATCTGTCTGATAGATGACCGGCATGAAACGCGTTGTTCTTATAGCACTCGTGCTCGCCACAACCCTTGGTTGTGCGCGTACATCCTTTGATTACGCCAGCCGCACAGATGGCCGAAAGGAAGAGCTCAGCCGCACCTTCTATATGGTCGGATTGGTCAATACCAACGAGCCGCTCCGTGCCTACGACTTCTGCCCAGAAGGGGTGAAGAGCATCACGACCGTACACACGTTCGGCGATGCGCTTCTGTCGTTTCTGACGCTGACGATCTGGACTCCGAATACGGTACGAATCACCTGCCAGGGGCCAAGCGCGCATCAGTTCTATATCGATGAGAACGACGAGATCATCGCACGCGAGCCAGTCGCATCCGGCGTTGCCACCGAAGCTGCTTACTCGGATGTGTTCTAATGAAGTACCGCATTACTGCATTGGCACTCGCCGTAAGCCTGACCGCCACCGGATGCTTCCACAACGAGATCGTTGTGCAGCGAAACGCACTGACGAAAGCAGAGACAAACGTTGAGCCGGACTACGAGAACGGCTGGCAGATGTACATGTTTTGGACGTTGCTCCCGCTTGGTGAGAACCCAATTGATGTCGATAAGATCTGTCCTGAGGCCGGTGTCGGCTACATCGAAGTCGAAGCTGGCTTGCTGAACAGTGCGGTTACCATCCTTACGATCGGCATCCTCAACTTCCAATCGATCCGAGTGTGGTGCGCGTAGGCGATCGCGGTATCTCCACCACACACCCCCAATCCTGATCGAGACTTCGATGCCCCGATCAAAAGCCGAAAAACAGAAAAAGTAGATACCTCAGTGGGTTAGCGGATACCTGTTCAGAATAGGTACGACACCGACTTACATCGTATCTTGATCACCTCAGTCGCATTCCGACCGAAATCACCCCCGCAAACCCGCATGCCTTGGTGGAAAGCGGAAAGAGCAAGTTCCATACCGTCCAGTTTGGCCCTTTTTTGTGACCAAATCTTGGTTGATAACTGTGTATGGATCCTTTAGCTCTACCGACCCATTTTTAACCCGCAACGCTAAGGACAGCGATCGATGACGCAGATCTGGCAGGACACACTGAACGACCTTCGGAACAAGGTCAGCATCCACAATTACGATTCGTGGTTTCGCAAAATTACCTGCCATCACATCGATTCTGACGTCGCGTATTTAGAGGTCACTGATGACTTCTATAAAGCGTGGATTGAGGACAATTATCTGGACCTTATCGAGGACTCACTCGAAGCGGTTACCGGGTCGATCTTCTCGGTCGTGTTGCAGGTAGAAGGCACCTACGACACCGTCGATTCTGAACCATCAGAAGTGACTCTCGACCTGCCTGAGGATGAGCTCAAAGCCGCGCGTTCGGCTCGACTGCCGGAACCTCGCCAGGAATCCATCTTCCAGGTTCAACAACCTGACCTTCGCTCTCGCGTGCTCGAGTGCGGGATGAACCCTCGCTACACGTTCGAAGAGTTCGTGGTCGGTGGTTCAAACCAGTTCGTGCACGCCGCGTGTAATGCGGTGGTTTCGAATCCAGCACGTGCCTACAACCCGCTGTTCATCTTCGGTGGTGTGGGTCTGGGCAAGACGCATCTCTTGCAGGCCGTCGGTATCGAAATCCTTCGGCGCGACCCCACGAAGCGCATCCTTTATCTGTCCAGTGAAGAGTTCATGAACCAGCTCATCACGTCGCTGCGACAGAAGGACATGAACTCGTTCCGCAATCAGTTCCGCAATAACTGTGACGTCCTGCTTATCGACGACATCCAGTTCATCGCCGGCAAAGATGCGACGCAGGAAGAGTTCTTCCACACGTTCAATGCACTGCATCAGAGCGGAAAACAGATCGTCATCACGTCAGACAAGAGCCCGAAGGAGCTGCCTGGTATCGAGGACCGCCTCGCCAGCCGCTTCAGCTGGGGCCTCATCGCTGACATCCAACCGCCTTCGATCGAGACGCGGATTGCGATTTTGGAGAAGAAGGCCGAAGCCGATGGCATCGCGCTTCCCAAAGATGTCGCACTGCTCATCGCCAATTGCGTACGCAGCAACGTTCGCGAGCTTGAAGGCACACTGATTCGTTTGGGCGCTCAAGCTTCTTTGTTGGGCACCCCGATGACGATGGATTTCGCGCGCGAAATGCTCAAGCGGATGAATCTTGAAGAAGGCCGCGCGATCACGGTCGACGCCATCATCAAGGCCGTCGCTTCCCAGTTCGGTATCCGCAGCAGTGATATCAAGGGCAAGCGTCGCACCCGAAACATCAGCATCCCACGCCAGGTCGCGATGTATATCGCGCGCCAATACACCGAAGACTCATTCCCCGAGCTCGGTCGTAAGTTCGGCGGCAAAGACCACACCACCGTGCTCGCCGCATGCCGGCGCATGGAGAAGGAAATTGCCGCGGACTCCGATATTGCGGACTCCATCCGCATCATTGAACAGTTGTTCCAGTAAGCCACCCCCGGTGAGCACAGCGAACCAAATCGGTGAGCGCAGCGAACCAAATCGGTGAGCAAAGCGAACCACCCCGGTGAGCAAAGCGAGCCCCAAGCTCAGAACTTACACTTGTAAGTTCTGAGCTTAGAGTGAATACTCGCGCTGCTTGAATTGACCACATTTTATGCGGTCGATAACGACGCAGGAAATGCGTTGTGTCTCGATTTTGGAAGAGCTTATGACCAAGCATCGCAGCCCCGACGAGCGGGCCGAACAAATCCTTACCGCTGCACGCCAGTGCTTCTTAGAGAACGGCTATTTCGCCACGAAAATGGACGCCATCGCCCGTGAATCCGGGCTGTCGAAAGGCGGTGTCTATTTCCACTTTGATTCAAAGCGCGACATCTTCCGGGCTTTGGTCCAAGAAGAGTACGACACGACGATGAGTTTCATCGACAACGTGCTCTCGAGTGACCAGCCGGTGTCTTCGATGTTTATCGAGCTGGCCGAGCACTTCATGAGCTTGTTTGCCAACTCCGACATGCCGCGCTTCATGATCATCATCGGTGAAATGGCGCTTCGTGATGAAGAGATTCAGAAGCAGCTCAAAGAGCTGCAGCTGACCTACTTCGAACGCCTGGCTTCGGTGATCGAGAAAGGCGTTGAAGCCGGTCAGATCAACGATGCGGACGCATACAACACCGCGATTGTCTTGAAAGCGCTGCTCGATGGCGTGCAGGCCAACTTCGCGTTGGGAATCGAAATGGACCTCGAAGCTGTCATTGGGGCAGCGATGAACCTTATGGCCAACGGCCTTTTGAAACTTTGACAGTCAGGAGATCGCAATGACGTTGCAGTCCGAAATTATGTCGTACTTCGATGAAGTAGAGTCCCTCAAAGGCATGAGCATTGATGCCAATAAGGCATTCATGGACCTCATGGTGCTCGCCGTTTTGGCTGACCGCGAAGTTACGGACGAAGAGATCATGCAGCTCGACGAAGAGTTGCTTCGCCTTCCATTCATCTGGGACGAAGAAGCTCGCGACGAAGTGACCGATCACAGTGCGCAAACTCGTGCGTTGATCGAAGAAGGTCGCGACGAGCCAGGTGTCATGGAAGGTTTCATGGACTCGCTCGCCAAGCGCATCGAGACCGACGAGCATCGCCAGATCGCACTGCGAATGTTTGTCGCCGTGGCTCAATCCGACGGGTTCACCGAAGAAGAGCGCCAGCTCTGCCACGCGCTCGGCGCCACCTTCGAATTCGAAGCAGGCCACGTCGACGCTGTCATCAACGAAATCGCCGAGTCCCTGTAAATGCCTAGCTTTGATGTCGTTTCAAAAGTTGACGTTCAAGAAGTCACCAACGCCGTCAACAACGCGAACAAAGAGATCGTAAACCGCTACGATTTCAAGAATACCGATACCGAGATCGAGTGGAGCTCAGACGCTTCCGCCATCACGATCACCTCAAACGGTGAAGGTCGAATCATCGCTGCCTACGACGTGTTGCTGACCAAAATGGTCCGCCGAAACATCGACGTAAAGACGATGAAGCCTGGTGATATCAAGGCCATCGGTGGCAGCAAAGTTCGCCAGATCGTCGAGGTTCAGCAGGGCATTCCTCAAGACCTGGGCAAGCAGATCGTCAAGGACATCAAGTCCCTCAAGATGAAAGTGCAGGGCTCTATTCAGGGCGACCAGCTGCGCTTCTCGGGCAAGAAGCGTGATGACCTGCAAGAGGCAATCGCTGAGATCAAAGGTGCGGATTACGATATCCCGCTGCAGTTCGTTAATTTTAGAGATTGAACGAGGTTGAGGGAGGTCGCTGAGATTTTCGCCGAGGCTACGAAGGCCACGGAGGTACGCAGAGAAATTGTTTTTCTCCTGAGCCTCCACACCTCAGTCACCTCTGCGGATATCTCCTAGACCTCCCCGCTGACCTCACCTCACGAAGTGAGCGTAGATCGTCTCAGCGGTCTTCTTCCCAATCCCACTAACTTCCGTTAACTCCTCAACTGAAGCAGCTTTGATCTTCTTCAAGCTGCCAAAATGTTGAAGCAGGTCGCGCTTCGTCTTTGCGCCCACACCCGGAATACTGTCAAGAGATGACAGTAATGTTTCCTTGCGGCGCAGCTTCTTGTGGAAGGTGATGGCGAAGCGGTGGGCTTCGTTACGCAGACGTTCCAGCAGATATAGCTCGGCGGAGTTTTGTTTCAAGACCACGGGATTGACGCGATTGGGTAGGAAGACACGCTCCTGGCTGCGTGTGATTTCATCATCTTTGAAGCCGACTTTGTCTACGCGGGCCTTGGCGAGCGAGACCACGTCGATGGTGTGAATGCCGAGGTCTTCCAGGACGGTGATGGCCTGCTTGAGCTGCCCCTTGCCACCATCAATCACAACCAAGTCCGGTCCTTCTTCCTCGCCGTCAGCAACCTTCTGGAAACGACGGCCGAGCATCTCGCGCATCGACGCGAAGTCGTCCTGCGACTGCACATCGCGCATCTTGAATTGCCGGTACTCTTTTTTATTCGCGACGCCGTCTTCAAAAACGACCATCGAACCCACAATCTGAGAGCCCTGCATATTCGAGATATCGTAGCACTCGATACGCTGAGGGAAGTTGCGCAGGTGCAGACGGTTTTGCAGCGTTTCAAGCAAGTCCGCCGCTTGTTCTTCCTTGTCGTGTTCCTGTTGGAACGAGTTCTGGGCGTTCATCTGCGCCGTTTCCACCAGCGCTTTTTTAGCGCCACGTTTTGGCACCATTACTTGCACTTTCGTCCCGCGCGTCTCGGTCAACAATTCCGAGTAGATCTCGGCCTCACCCTCTTCCAATTCGACGGGCAGCAGCACCTCGCGCGGCACGTAGTTGCCTGCGCCGTAGTACTGGTTCAAGAAGCTCGACAGGACCTCCGCATCAGGAAACTCCTGCTGTTTGAACGAGAACGACCGTGCGCCTTCAAGCTTGCCGCCGCGCACGAACATCACCTGCACGGTCAGCCGGTCACCCTCGCGATAGAAGCCAATCACATCGCGGTCTACGAACTCAGTCGAGACGGCCTGCTGGCGTTCCAACGCCCGTTTGATCGAGAACATCTGGTCGCGATAGTGCGCGGCGAGCTCAAACTCCATGTCCTCGCTGGCCTGATACATGCGCGACTGGATGCCATCGATGAGCTCCTCTCCGCGCCCATCCAGGAAGAGAATCGCCTCATCCACGTTCTTCAGATAGTCATCACGGTCGATGTCGTAGACACACGGTCCCGGGCAACGCTTGATCTGGTACTGCAGACATGGGCGCGAGCGATTGTTCAAGACCGTGTCCGGGCACGTACGCAGCTGAAAGTATTTGTTGAGCAGATTCAGCGTGTTCCGGATCGACTTCGCGTTGTGATACGGCCCAAAGTAGCGCGCCTTGTCCTTCTTTTGGCGTCGCACAACCTCGACCCGCGGCCATTCGTGAGATTTGTCGATGCGCAGCGAAAGGAAGTTCTTATCGTCTTTGAGCTGCACGTTGAACTTCGGCTTATGCGCCTTAATCAACGTGTTCTCGAGGATCATGGCCTCCTTTTCGTTGGCCGTAATGATCGTCTCGATGTCACCCAGCACCTTGGGCAGGCTGGCCACAAACGCACGTGTATCGCCCGAAGAAAAGTAGCTTCGCACCCGGTTTTTGAGGTCCTTCGCCTTCCCGACGTAGACGATCTTCCCCCGTTTATCGCGCATGATATAGCAGCCGGGTTCATGCGGGATGGTGGTCAGTTTTTCTTCGTGGTCGAACATAGCTCGGCGTTGCCTCGCGTTTCAGCTCCCTACGGTCGCGTTACAGCTCCCTTCGGTCGCGTTTCAGCTCGCCTACGGCTTTGCGTTTCAGCTTGCCTTCGGCTTCGCGTTTTGTTTGGTGGCAAGTTACGTGAAGCTATCAACTCTGTGTACCCGGGTATTCCCCGAATCACACCAGCGAGCGTCAGCAAGCCGGTCCGCGAAGCGATAGCGAGCCGTTCAGCGCACGAAGTGCGCCCTCTATTTGCCGACGCAGAACTCGGCGAAGATACGGTGCAGGATATCGTCGGTTGATACGACGCCGACGATGGCGCCCAAAGCATCCAAGGCTTCGCGTACGTCGATGGCAACGATTTCGTGGTCCATCTCACTCTCCAACGACAGTTTGGCTCTAGCGATGGCTTCGCTGGCTTCTACGACGTACTGAAGATGGCGAGCACGGCTGATGAGGACGCCTTCGCCGGTGGTGAGCTCGGCGGCTAGGTCGCTTAGTAAGGCGGTTAAGGTGTTGATGCCTTCGCCGGTTTCCAGGCTGGTGGCGACGCGGTTTTCGAAGGCGGATAGCAGCTCTTTGTCAGAGGCGGTTAAGGCGTTGGGGAGGTCGCTCTTGTTTTCGATGACGACGATGGGGCGGTTTTCGGTCTTGATAGAATCAAGGCCGTCTCGCGTTTCGTTGTCGAGCGGCTTGGACGAGTCAACGACCCACAAGACCAGGTCGGCTTTGGTCGACATGTCTCGGCTGCGTTGGATTCCGATGGCTTCGACCGTATCTTCGGTCGCACGCAGGCCGGCCGTGTCGACCAGCCGTAGTGCGGTCCCGCCAAGGTGGACCTCTTCTTCAAGGAAGTCGCGGGTGGTGCCTTCGATGTCTGTCACGATGGCGCGTTCGGTGCCGTGGAGCGCGTTGAATAGCGTCGACTTACCGGCATTTGTTGGGCCAAGGATGACCACCCGAATCCCCTCGCGCTGGCGCCGTCCCTGATCGAACCGCGCACGCAACCCATTCAGCTTCTCTTCGACTTTGTTCAAGCGCCCCAAGACTTCGTCGAACTCGATCTGATAAACGTGCTCTTCCAAGCTGAAGTCGATGGCCGATTCGACAAGTACCATGCACTCCGCAAGTAGGTCGCGAAGCTCCAGAATCAACCCGCCAAGATTGCCTTCAAGGTGTTCCAGCGCCAACTTATGTGCGGATTCGCTGGTTGCGTTCACAAGGTCTGCGACCGCTTCGGCCTGCGTCAGGTCTAGCCGTCCATTCAAATACGCACGTTGCGTGAACTCACCAGGCTCCGCGATGCGGCAGCCGGCGGCCAAACAACCATCCAACACACGACGAAGGATGATAGGCCCGCCGTGGCATTGGAACTCGACGACGTCCTCGCCTGTGTAGCTGTTCGGACCTTTCATGTAGACGGCGAGCGACTCGTCGATGAGTTCGCCGTCGACGTCGCAGATGCGCGATAGTTTGAGTTTGTGGCTCTCCCAATCGCTTTGGTTTGGAACAAGCGCCCGAAGGACTTCTGGCGCCATCTTCCCGCTGACACGCACGATACCGACCCCGCCTTTACCGGCAGGTGTCGCTATCGCGCAAATTGTGTCTGAGGTGGTCATGAAGACCTATTCGGCTTCAGCCTGTTTGCTGCCGCCTTTCTTGGATTCGATGCGAAGCTTGCGGAAGGAACCAAAGCCTTCGCTTTCGGTCTCGACCGACTTCACTTCGCTGAGTGCTTGGTGCACGACGCGGCGCTCGAACGAGTTCATGCCAGCGATGACAAGTGGCTTGCCAACGCGCTCGGCAACCTTCGCGAAGTCAGACGCAACGTTCTCGAGCTGGGTTTGGCGCTTCGCGCGCGAGCCTTCGACGTCCACGATGATGTCGACGTAGTTGTCGCCGTCCAAAAGTGCGGATTGCAGCCAGGTTTGAACCGCGTCCAATCGCTTCGGCGTGGTGCCGTTGGACAAGATCGCGTTCATTGCGTCTGCACCGTGAAGGTCGAATTTCACTTCGCCTTTCTTCTCGCTCGCCTTGATTTGAAGCTGCAGGTGCATCTTCCCAGCCATCTCGTTGAGCAGCTCGGTACCAAGCTTCAAGATTTCGGCGTTGGTCTTCTTTGGCTTGCGTGGACGACGCTCACGTTTCTCTTTGCCGTCGTCCTTCTTGTCGTTCGACTTCTTGTCGTTCGACTTCGAGTTGTTCCGGGAACGTGACTGCTTTGGCTTCTCGTCTTTCGACTCAGTCTTGGCTTCAGCTGCTTCAGCGTTTTCCGTCTTGGGCTTGCGTGAGCGCGAGCGCGAACGTGACTTCGACTTGGTCTCGGTCTCTTCCGCCTTTGCTTCCACTACCACTTCTTCTTTTGGCTCTTCAGCCTTCTTCGAGCGTGACCGGGTTGAGGTCTTTGCTTTGGAAGCAGTCGACGATTTGGCGCGCGACGTCGAAGCCTTAGGCTTGGAGGCCGTTGACTTCGCCTTTGAAGTGGTGGTCGTCTTCGCCTTTGAAGCAGTGGTCGATTTTGCCTTTGAAGCAGTGGTCGATTTTGCCTTTGAAGCAGTGGTCGATTTTGCCTTTGAAGCAGTGGTCGACTTCGCCTTCGAAGCAGTGGTCGACTTCGCCTTTGAAGCAGTAGTCGACTTCGCCTTTGACGCAGTGGTCGACTTCGCCTTTGACGCAGTGGTCGACTTTGCCTTTGAAGCGGTTGAAGACTTCGCGCGGCTCGTCCCGGTCTTCGCAGTTCCGGTCGTCTTTGCTTTTGAGGCGGTCGACTTCGCTTTTGAAGCAGTGGTCGACTTACTCTTGGAACCGGTGGTCTTTTTCGTTCCGGTGGTCTTTTTGGTGCCGGTTGTCTTCTTCGTACCGGTGGTCTTCTTTTCTTCGGCCATGGTGGCGTTTCTCGTGTGTTTTAGGAGGCCGCGGCTGCTTCGCGTTGCTTCGCAAATGACTTCTTAATCCAAACCTGCTGAATGATACCGATCAGCATGCTTGCGGAGTAATACAATACGACCCCAGAGGGCAAGAAGAGCATGAATGCCGTGAACATGATCGGCATGAACTTCATCATCTTCTGCATCTGTTCTGCCTGCGGATTTGCAGCCTCGGTCGGCATCATCATCTGCTGCTGTGCGAGCATGACGACACCCATCAGGATAGGCAGAACGAAGTAAGGGTCAGGCGCCGAGAGGTCGGTGTACCAGAGCATAAAGTCCGCCTGATACAGCTCGGTCGAGTTTAGAATCATGTAGTAGAGCGCCAGGAAGATCGGGAACTGCAGGAACATCGGCGCGCAGCCAAGTGGGCTGACTCCTTCTTCCTTGAAGATCTTCATGGTCTCTTCGGTCATGCGCTGTTGGTCATCTTCGTACTTCTCTTTGATGGCGTTCAGCTTGGGCTGAACATCACGCATGCGCTCGCTGTTGACGTAGACCTTCTTGTTGATAGGCCACATCGCCAGGCGAATGATGATCGTCAGCAAGAGGATCGCGAATCCCCAGTTGCCGATGAACCCAAAGATGAACACCAGGAACCAACGCATCGGACGGGCAAGGAATGTGAAGAAGCCGTAGTCGACAGCTTCCCCAAGCTCATGTCCTGCAGCATCCAAGATGTCCAAGTCCTTTGGCGCCAAGTACAGGTCGTAGTTGGATTTGACCGTTTCGCCTGGCCCAATCGAAAACTCGGCTTGGGTTAGCTGGGTGCGTAGGTAGTCGTTGTCGATGATATCAAATGTGCACTTCTCGGCTGCCTGCGTTGGAACCGACGCGAACACGAAGTAGCGCGTGTTGATACCACCCCAGATGATGGGCTCACCTTGGAAGCTGACCGGATTCTCGAGGTTTGCGATCAACTCGCGCTCAGTGTCATCGACCGTGCGGCAGATCGCCTCGAATTGGTCAGGACGCATGTCCAGCATGCTGGTCTCTTTGTTCGGATCTTTGTAGCCGAAGATGTTCAAGACCATGTGGTCGCTCAACCGCCCCTCGGTGAGGTGGTTGGTAAGGCTGATTTCCAGGCCGATATGGTAGGGCCGTTCGGTATCGAGTTTGTATTTCTTGTCGAGCTGGTATCGGCCCTGCGGGTCGACGTAACGATAGACCAGCGTTTTGTAGCCGCCTTCGGCTTTAGCGCTCTCCGCTTCGACCACTTCGTAGACGAGGTCTTTGGGAAGCGTGATGTTGTCTTTCGCGAATGACAGTTCGAAAAGGAAGTGCGCCGAATCTTCAGGGAAGTCCGAGAGGATATTGCCGGCAGCTTGGTACTGTTCGGGTTTAAGCGTCTCAAAAGCGATGACACGTCCGCCCTTATTGGACAGCGTGACCTTAATCTCGCCGCTCTCGATAGTGTCTTGTCGAATCTTGACGGTCTTTGTTGGCGCTGGGGCCGCTTTCTTCTCTTCTTTGAGTTTTACGACCGGTTCTTTGGTCTTTTCCCCGTCCTGCGTGGCTGTCTGCCCATTCGTCTGCGTTGCCGCGGCTTCGGTATCAACCGGCGGTGGCAGCTCTGGCGCAAAAAACATCTGCCAGATCACGATCACAATGCCACTGATCACCATGGCCAGGACAAAGCGTTTCTGATCGACTTGCGGTTCGTTGTTCATCAGGTCGGGCTCCGGTTACGGCACGGGGTCATAGCCGCCGGGGTGGAAAGGCTGGCAACGCGAGATGCGTTTCATGCCCATCCACGACCCCTTCAGCAGGCCGTAACGCTGTATTGCAATTGCCGTGTACTGCGAGCACGTAGGCTCAAAGCGGCAAGCAGGAGGTAGTAGGGGAGAAATGTAGCGTTTGTAAAACGAGATTGCGGACAATCCCAAACGGGCACCGATCCCGGGCCGCTCGGCGAGCGGTTGGTCTTCGGCTTGTGCAAGCTGAACGTGGTGTTCACACATTCAGGGAGAGTCCTTTGTTTTCACCGAGTCATTGGCGAGCTCGATGAGTTCTTCTGTCAGGACATCAAACTTCGGCTCGCGAGGTTTGGTGCCGTCTTTGGGTTTCGTCTTGCGGACGATAACGACGAAGTCATAACCGACAGGCCACTGGCCTTTGTTCCGGCGAAAGATCTCGCGTATGCGTCGTTTCCAACGATTGCGGTGAACAGCATTGCCCACCTTCCGGCTAACGGTGATCCCCAACCTAGAAAAGTCAAAGCCATTTTGCCGAGCATAGACGACAAAATGGCGACCGCGTGTACGTCTGCCGCGCCTTTCCGTACGTCGGAAAAGTGCGCGTTTAAGCAGACGCGCCGAATTTGGAAAGCTCTCGTCACCGGTGTCGATAGCACGACTCCGTGGGCAAGATCCTACTTCTTATGGCTAGCGACAGCCAAACGCTTGCGGCCGCGCGAGCGACGACGTCCGAGGACCTTTCGGCCGCCTGGCGACTTAAGGCGCTTGCGGAAACCGTGGGTACGACGACGCTTGGTCTTGCTTGGTTGATACGTTCGTTTTGACATGACAGCCTCTTTTGCCCCGTTTGATGGGGCTCTATCCATTCAATTCATTCCCCACTCGTGGGGCGGCGCAATATACACAATACGTTTGGCTCGTCAAGCTGGCGCTTGACTTCGCAAACTGGCGTCGCGGCTTCGCCGCTGGCGTCACGGCTTCGCCGTTGGCGTCGCGCTTTCGCGCTGGGGTCGCGGCTTCGCCGTTGGCGTCGCCTTCGGCTGGGTTCGCTCGCCCTTTGGGCTTCGCTGGGTTCGCCTTCGGCTGGGTTCGCTCGCCCTTTGGGCTTCGCTGGGTTCGCCTTCGGCTGGGTTCGCTCGCCCTTTGGGCTTCGCTGGGTTCGCTCGCCCTTTGGGCTTCGCTGGGTTCGCCTTCGGCTGGGTTCGCTGGAAGCGGTCTGGATTCTGAGGTCCTTAGGGAACTTAAGTCCTTAGGAAACTTAGGTCCTTAGGAACATCAGTAGACCGACGGCAATGTGGGCTTCACACCCGCCCACTCCGACACGTACTTCCACAATCGCTCGTTGGGGCCGTCGGTAACCAAGGTCATCTCGTAACCCTGATCCTTAGGCATATCAGCGGATGCCGGGCATTCGGGGGAGGCAAACCAGCGCTTTGGCGCCGGCTTCGTTACAAAGTCTTTGAGCTGCGGTTGTGACCAGATCACCGTTCGCAATCTGCGACGGCGATCCATCATGTACAACGACATCTTCTCGCCCAGCGCATCTTGCGTCTCGCCAAGTTCTTCTGCGGCCTTCGTGTATTCATCAGACTCGGGACTTGCTTCCGCCATCAACTGAGATCGCTCAATGGCGAGGTTTGCGGCCCAGTTTCCAATGGCGCCGGCATGGGCGAGAATGATCGCATCCTCACGTTTCATGAGGTGGATCTTGGCATCGGGGTTAGCCAGATCCACGACGGTTGCGACTCCACCAGGGCGAGCCTTGCCCAGATCAACCCAGGTTGCGTGCTGAACGAACCAGGGCACTTGCGCCGGTTCCGTGGTCACGGTCAGGCCCTTCTCGCCAAGGTACATCAGGCGATAAGCCTGCTTGTCCCCAATCTCTCTGGGTTGTGGATCAAGCACGAGCGGCTTTTCAGCGCACTCGAACTCAGATGGCTTGCAGCCCATCGCTACGATGGCGACCAGGGCTACGAGTACTGCGCGTTTCACTACTTGGCGACGTACGGAATGGTGTAGTTGAGCGGGCCAGACAGCTTCGGACTCTTCACCGTCACAGACATCGTGACCTTCTTGTAGTCCTTGTCGAACTTGTACTTGATCGTCTTTTTGCCGTCTTCGGAGAAGAACGTCTGGATGATCAGCTGCGGTTTTACGATCTGTGTGACCTTGAACTTCTCGCCGTCACCACGTTTCCAGGTGATTGGGCTTCCATCTGGCGGAGCGACAACCGGATTACGGTTGTCCTGCTGAACGGTCACCTTCTTTGGCGTGAACTTGATGGACAGCTTCTTGAAGGCGATATTCGAGTCCTCAAGCTTGCCACGCGCGATCGGGCGCGTGATGAAACTCATGTCCTCGATAGCCTTTTCGATCCCAGCTTTGATCGTCTCTTTGTTCTTGGAATCGCTGTTTGCGACTTTGAACTCGAACGTGCCAGTTGGAATACCCTGAGCGGATGCAGTAGCTGGGATAGCAAGCAATACTGCGACAAACACAAACAATAGCGTTCGCATGAAAATCCTGTGTTGGTAGCGCCGAATGGAGGCATTGAAGCACGGACGTAGAATGCGAGCAAGGGTCTCAGTCGCTTCGCTCCTTCGGGGGCTCGGCATCGCTTCGCTTGCCTCGGGGCTCGCGCTTCGCGCTCGGGACTCGGCATCGCTTCGCTTGCCTCGGATTAGTTTTGAATTGGATGGGATTTCGAGTTTCATCGAAAATCAAAACCGAAGGAGCGAAGCGACTGAGCCCCGAACGAGGCCGCAGGCCGAAGTGAGCCCCGAGCGGAGCGCAGCGAACGCGAGCCCCGAGCGCGAAAGCGCGAGCCCCGAGCTTGCGTAAGACGAAGTCTTGCGCAAAGCTGCATCCCATGTCCGAACGATTTAGAAACGTCGCCAATATCTGGTCGTGGCTGCCCGCGTTTCGCGCCGTCGCGGAAACCGAGCACTTGCCGACGGCGTCCGAGATGATGAACGTCACGCCTCCTGCGCTGTCGCGAACCATCAAGAATCTGGAAGACGTTCTGGGCTACACACTTTTCGACCGCGAAGGTCGGACGATGAAGCTCAACGAGAACGGCCAGAGGCTGTTGGGCGCTGTGCGCGAGAGCATGCGCCGCGTTGATGATGCGATGGAAGCAAATCGCACGGGCGAGCTGACGGGCGTTCTGCGTTGGACTTCGAACTGGAGCCTGTCGGGTCTGGTGCTCTCGGGCCTGAAGAACCTGGTCACGCAACACCCAAAGGTCCTTCCCCGCATGTTACCTTTGGAAGAAGGCTTTCCACAGGCGCTTCTCCGCGGCGATTTAGACATCGCGATTATCACCGGGACCGTGAATCTAAACGGCATCAACGCCACAGAAATCGGGCCTGTTCCGCATAGCGTCTACTGTGGAAAGGGGCACCCGCTCTACAAGAAGAAGGACGTCAAACTTGATGATGTCGCCGGCCAGGCGTTCGCAGCTCCAGTGCAAACCCTTCAGGGCATGTATGAAGACGGGTGGCCGTCGGCCGCACCGCGCAAGGTCGAGATGGAGTTTTCGCAGATGTCTGTGGGCTTTCGCGCCTGTCGTGACCACGGGCTTCTGGCAGTTCTTCCTGATGACGTCGGTCGCGACGAGAAAGGCCTCAAGCGCTTGGTTGGTCTGGATGCAAGCCCCACCGCATATGCACTTCACCGCACGTCGATTCGCGATGATGGTCCGGTCGAGCTTTTTGTAAAAGAGTTGCAGCGGGCGTTGAAGAAACGCGCTTAAGTTCTTGGTTTTTGGTTCTTGGTTTTTGGGTTCTTAACTACCGCCCTCGATTCTGGCGATTCCGCCGCCCCATAGACCGATTAGCATCTCCGCAGGTCGGGCTCCGCGTTCTAGTCGCCAAACCAAGTCGCATGGGTAAAGCCCTTCGATGCGTTCCCAGTTCTGGGCAGCATCGGTGCTGCGCCATAGCCCTGTGACCGAGTCTTTTGTGGGCTCGGTATCGAATGCGGCACCAGACACATACCAAACGCCTTCGCTGTCAAATTGGACCAACGGCAACGCGTCGACCACGGGCATATCGTGTTCCGTCCATGTGCATGGTGCGGTCTCGACGCTGCAACCCTCGGTGCTGAAGAACCCCGCTTCCGACACGGCGAGCATGCGGGTCGGGTCGTCGGGATGGGTGTCCAATCCGGTCACGAACGAACCTGAAATCTGCGATTCCAGACCGCTGGCGGTAATCATTCCATCGGTTCCCACGAAGAACACGTCCGAGCTGCCAAGCGCCGCGACGCCATCCGGCAACACTTTGAGAGCAAAACTTGGCAATTGCGCCAAGCGTGACCACGAGTCGCCACCATCCGTAGATTCGTACAGACCTTGCTGGCTCTCGGCGCGCTCAGATGTAATGGCGAGCAGACGTTGACCATTGCCGGGGTCCTTTTCGATCATCCGAATGCCGGCCGAGATGTCCAATACCTGGCTCCATGCCTGCCCCGAGCGTCTGAAGATGCCGTTGAAGTAGTCACCAACAATCAACGAGCCGTTCACTTCCGTGATTGCATAGACTTCAGCAGGTGATGCGAGCTCTCGCCAGTTTTCTCCGCCATCGGATGTTTCGAATAGCCGGCCATTGCCCGCCAAGCCAGTAATGGAGCTGAACAGCATATAATCTGGGTCATCGGGGGATTGATAGACTTCAAGACTATCCCACGCCACGACGCCCTCCGAAGCATCGTCCCAGTCCGCTTGGTCAATGAAGCCTTCTGAGATTGGGCCGTTGACCGATGTAATGATGGTTTGCTGTCCGGTTGTGGCGATTTGAAACACCGAGTCTTGGACCATAGTTGCCGAGAACGAGTCTCCCCCATCTTCGCTGATAAACAGGCCAAACCCGGATGCTGTTGGTCCGACGGTACCCATCATCACCGTGTCTTGGCTGGCATCTGCTCCCGAAACAGCTTCGACTCGGGCCCATAGCGCGGACGTGAAGGTTCCGGTGGTATCCAAAAGCTCGACGCCGCCGACATCAAACGTCCGTGTTCTGGCAACCAATCCCAGGGCGTAACCCACATAGAGTGCATTGGTGGTCGCTGACAGGTCGGTGACCGGGATTCCCATGTTTGGGTCGGCCGGGATAACGACCTGCCATGAGTCTCCATTGTCGGAGCTCACGAAAACGGCGCCCTGCTCATTGCCAGCAAATATGCGCCCGTCTGGGCCGATGTGTAGTGCTTGAAAATTCTGAACCGGTCCCAATACAGCGTCTGTGACCTGTGTGAACGTCACAGCGTTGTCATCACTGATCCGCAGCCCAAATTCACCGGACGCAATCAGTCGTGTCGTGCCCGCGTTGTTGACTGCGACCAGTCCGTACCATCGCAATCCGTACCCATCCTCATAAGCTTGAACGGTCCATGTCTCGCCGCCGTCGTCAGACCAAGCCATGCCACGCCCAAAGTGATTTGGGGCGTAGACACGGTCCGAGTTGGGGTCGAATGCAAATGCGTAGGTCGACCAGTTCTTTGGTGCGTTCGTCAGCAGTCGCCAACCGGCGCCATCTCTGCGGTAGAGGCCTGAACCGTCGTCTCCTGACAGCCATGCATTGCCTTCGTCATCGAACACGACTGCGGACACGAATCCACCCGTTCTGGGCGAGATATTGGTGGCCACGACATCGGCAACATTGTTCGTGTTGTTGCTGTTGTTGACGTTGTTCGTGTTGTTGACGTTGTTGACGTTATTGCTGTTGTTAACGTTGTTCGTGTTGTTGGTGTTATTTCCGTTGTTGGACGACTTGCTTGTGTCGTCGCCGCAGCCAACGAGCACCAATACAGCGATGATGATGAGGTGTTTCACTACAGTTCTTGGTTCTTGGTGTTTAGTTCTTGGTTCTTGTAGCAGACTGCCACCAATCGGAACCAATCACCAACGACCAAGAACCAAGAACCGACTTTGAAGAAGCTGCTCATCACATTATTGCTCGTCCTGCTCCCATCCGTCGCTTTTGCCAATGAATCCGAGAAAGACTGGACAGTGCAGATCGACCCGCTGACAACGGCATTGGGGTTCGTTCATGTGCAGTTCGAGCGCACACTCGGCGACCACTTCTCGGTCTACCTGGGACCGCATATGCGCCTGTTCAGCAGCCCATTCGCTGACGAAGAGGATTTCCTTGGGTTCGGCGCAGAGCTCGGCGTTCGGTGGTACTTTTTGGGTACCGCTCCCGAAGGATTCTGGGGTCTGGTTCGGGGCGTGGGTGCACACCTGAGCACTTCAGCCAATGGCACCGAGGAAACGGCTTTCGGCGGCTATGGCAGCGTGCTCGCCGGCTACACATGGATACTTGGCGATATCTGGGTCCTCTCCGCGGGCGCAGGTGGTCAGTACCTGCACTACACTGTGGATGGTCTTGGGCCCAAGACCTTCGCGCCTGCCCTCCATACGGCGCTCGGCGTTGCATTTTAGCCGATAGCCAAAAGCCTTTTCGTGCTTATATTTAGCCATAATTCGGAGGAAGTATGAGCAACCAGATTCTTGGCGATTTGGACCCGGGGCTTTACTCGAAACTCGTGGAGTTTCGGCGAGACCTTCACGCCCATCCTGAGCTGAGCGGCAAAGAAGAACGCACGGCCAATCAGATTGTGGCGAAGCTCGATGAGCTAGGCATTGAATATCGGCGAAATGTCGGTGGGCACGGCATCGTAGCGATCATTCCTGGCACCGGTGATGGGCCTTCGGTGGGGCTTCGTGGTGACATGGACGCGCTGCCGGTTTTCGAAGAGACGGGGCTCGAGTTCGCCTCGAAGACCGAGGGCGTGATGCATGCGTGCGGCCATGATGGACACACGACCATTTTGCTTGGCGCCGCGCAGCTCCTGCTAATAGAGCCTGCCTCACGACCGGTGACGTTGATATGGCAACCGGCGGAAGAGCAGGCGTATGGCGCGCAGCTGATGATTGATGATGGCGCGCTCGAAGGCGTCGAGGTGATCTTCGGAGGCCACGTCGACCGTCTGGCGAAATTGTGATTTCCCACGGTGCGGTCAACGCATCGACGGATTTGTTCACGATTGAAATCTCAGGCCAGGCCGGCCACGGCGCGCGTCCACACGAAGCGTTGGATGCGGTGGTCGTCGGAAGTCTATTGGTGACAGCTCTGCAAACCATTGTGTCTCGCGAAGTCGATCCGGCTCACCCATCGGTGGTGACGATCGGTAGATTTGATGCGGGGACGGCGGCAAACGTCATCGCCGGACGGGCAACCCTGGAAGGCACGGTTCGCTCGCAACACCCGAAGGTCCGAGAACACCTGCATCGCTCGATCGAGCGCATTGCCAAAGCGATTGGTGACCTCCACGGGGCGAAGGTAGAGGTCGACATCAACAAGCGCACACCACCGCTTCGTAATCACGAAGATTGGGTTGAGTTCGCGCGAGGTGTCGCTCGCGAGATTCCGGACGCTTCAGTGCTCGAAGCGCTGCACACCGTGAACATGGGAGGCGAAGATTTTGCGTGCTATCTCGACCACATCCCCGGTGTTTATGTACGCTTTGGAGCACAAGTACCTGGTCGCGAGAACTTCCCAGCGCACTCGTCCCGATTCGACTTCGACGAGCGCGCTATCGCTGTTGGTGCGTCTTGGATGGCGCGCATGGCGCGGGCTGCCGCAGACCGGCTAAACACGGAGAGCTGACATGACTGCTGATGCCGTCATCGTCCGGCATGCAGTTGAAGCGGACGTCACATCGATTCGGGACATCTTCCTCGCCATCTACGGCGAGGACTATCCGTACCAACAGTTCTACGACACGACATGGCTGAAAAAGTCGATCTTCAATGATGAGGTTTTGACCCTGGTCGCCGAGACTGCTGATGGCGTCGTGGGAACGGCCTCCGTCGTGTTCTCAGCCGGCGCACGTAGCGACTTCGTCGGCGAGTTTGGCCGACTTGCGGTGCATCCAGACGTGCGAGGGCACGGAATTGGGCGCACGTTGATGGAGCACCGAATCGCCTTCGCAAAACGTCGATTGCACGCGGGTATTATCGAAAACCGCACAGTCCATCCGTACTCGCAGAAGATCGCGCTACGTCACAACTTCGCAACGGTCGGGTTTCTGCCGCTGAAGCACAAGTTTTCGGATGGGACGCGTGAATCGATCGCGATGTTCCTTCGGCATTTTGGACCAGCATTAGAATTGCGTAGCAATCACCCACGGGTTGTCCCCGAAGCGCATACGCTCGCCCATATGGCTCTAACGAACTGCGGGCTGAAGGATGACATTATTGTTGATGATGGAGCGCTCCCGTACCCGCACGACGAGCACTTCTCGGTCGCACGTTTTGAGGCCGATAGCATGGCGTCGCTGCTGCGGATCGAACGGGGTCGCATCCACCATCGCGAGATTTTTGGCCCGGTCCGGCTGCACTACGGCTTCTTCAAACTAGAAGACCGCAACGCCTCGTATCTGATTGCTCGTGACGGCAAGGAAGGCCCGATGGTGGGCGCGATCGGCTATCTATATGACGACTTCGAGAAGGGGATCCGGGTGTCTGAGCTGATTACACGCTCGGACCGCGCCCCACGATTCCTGTTCGAGCAACTGGTTGAAGAGGCGCGCAATCTAGGTGTCGAATACATCGAGGTCGATGTGTCGACCAACGCGCCTCGCATGCAGCGCACCCTGGTGGAGCTCGGCTTCAACCCTTGTGCATATGTGCCTGCTTTAGTCTTTGACGAGGTCGAGCGAATCGACGTTGTGAAGATGATTCGACTTCTGGTGAAGCCCGATATTGGCGAGCCGGTGCTGGTGGAGGAAATGCGCGGGATTGCGGAAGTCGTGATGGCTCCGTTCCGAGACCAATGGGTACTGCCTGAGGTCGAAGATGCGCTCGATAACGTCCATCTGTTCAACGGCCTGCGCCCCGAGCAACGGCGAATCGTCGCAGCTTTGGCCGAGTTGCATGCATTGGATGCTGGGCAGACACTTTTCGCAGAAGGTGAGCCAGCTGACCAAATGTATGTGATCTTGGACGGTGAGGTCTCTGTCCGGACATGTGGAGGAGAGGTCGGAACGGTTGGTGTGGGGGATTCGCTTGGCGAAATATCGATGTTGATTGGGGACCCGCACTCGGCCGTTGCGCTTACCAAATCGTCATCAAAGGTCGTATCGCTTAGTAAATCCGACCTTCAGCGGGTCATCCGACGGCACCCAGATATTGGGCTCGTGCTCTATAGAAATTTGGCTGTTGGGCTGGGTGGCAAGCTGCGCGGGCTAAACGCAGCCATCAGCGAGCAGCTCTAGCTACTGGTTCATCATCGAGACGACGCCATCCAAGAGTTCGGAGGCGACGCTGACGTTGATAGAGTCCATGTGGCCCTGCTCGACCACGCGAATCTTGCCGAAGTCGACCCAAACTCCGTCAAAGACCTCCGAGAGCATCTGCAGTTGTTGCCGCACGTTGGGGTTGTTTAGCTGAGCCTCATCGCAACCAGGGACAAGCTCGAACAGTCCATCAAAAATCGGGTCGCCGGTCGTTGGTGGACCACCAACTTCAATCGTCTTTGGTGGCGACAACGTCGGGCGAAGTTCCCGCGCGCGGCTGTCTGACACCGAAAGCCCAGCCAATGAATCTGGGAGCTGCGCCACATACTCTACATATGGAATCTGCGTCTTGCCGGCCGAGTAAGTCAGGCGGTTCGCAGCGACCAACGCAGGGGATTCCTCAAGCAGTTGCGGAATCTTGCGTGGCTCGAGCTGCGCCATCTTGCGTCGCTGCAGATAGAACCCACCCAAGACCAAAGCCAGAAAGAAC
The DNA here is from genome assembly GCA_030427705.1 of bacterium. Lineage (GTDB taxonomy): Bacteria > Myxococcota_A > Bradymonadia > Bradymonadales > Bradymonadaceae > JAUIBR01. Next base: position 193,463 of record JAUIBR010000003.1, read on the forward strand.
AGGAAGATGCCCGCTACAGACAGATAGATGGTGGTAAACATGGGTTCCTAAGGACTTAAGGTGTTTTAAGGACCTAACTTAAGCGACATTTTGGTAGATAAAATAGATATTGGTAGATAAGTGAAGCATATTGGTAAATAAATGTGGGAACTTGGTAGAAAACCGAAATGACGCTCAAAACCGACCAAAAGGCGATCCTCTCTGCACTCGCGGAGGGACCACTGTCACTCTCGGAATTGATGCAACTTGTCCCGACTCAGGCGTCACCTAGTACAATTCGCCGCCGGCTCAAGGATCTAGAGGCGGACGGACTCATCGACATTACCGGGGAGAAGAAAGGTACACGCTATGTCCTGAAGGTACATACGCCAGAACGGGTCACGCCTCATGGTTATGAGCGCCAGCGCTTGGACAACTATGTGCCAAACCAATCTTCGTATCTCACGCCGCAGCAGCTCGATGTCATGCATGCGCTAGGGCAGACCGGGCGAGCAAATGAGCCTGCGGGAACCTATGCCAGAGATATCATGGAGCGGCTGCTTATCGACCTGTCATGGGCCTCTTCACAGCTAGAGGGCAACACGTATTCACTGCTGGAAACTCGTGAACTTATCCAACATGGGCGTGAAGCCACAGGCAAGGACGCCAGAGAAACGCAGATGGTGCTTAATCACAAATACGCAATTGAGTTCCTGGTCAACTCGGCGGCGGACCTGTCCTTCAAGAGGCACCTGGTTTTCAACACGCACGCAATTCTCCTGGAAAACCTCCTGGCAGATCCGGCTTCCCTTGGTGCGATTCGACAGCGTCCGGTCGGGGTGACCGGGGCGAGGTATATTCCCCTTTCAGACCCGCATCAAATCTCGGAGTTGTTTGAACAAATTCTGGCTGTGGCGAGGCAAATAGATGACCCGTTTGAAGCAGGCGTGTTTGTCTTTCTGCATTTGAGTTTCTTGCAGCCATTCCTGGATGGGAACAAACGAACGGCTCGGATGGCGCTGAACTTCCGGATGTTCCGGGATAACTTGAAGCCCGTGTCATTTGTAGAAATAGACAGGGAAGATTATCTACGCCGGAAACTGACATGGTATGACGAAGGGGATTATCGTCCTCTTTTGGAGCTAATCGTCGACGCGTACGAGGTATCGGCTGCTCGGTACGACATGATTGTGGAAGAGATTCAGCCTGATCCGTTCTATCTGGTGAATCGCTCCCTCATCCATGAAGTCGTCAGAGCGATGGTTGTCCAGTTGGTCGAAGATCTCGAGGAGTTTGCCGACACGGCTGCAGTGGACAGGTTTGAAGCAGGACCCGATAGGGCCAGGTTCGTCGCTGCGGTCTTGACGCAGATCCGGTCCTTGCATGAAGGCAACTACGCTCGATTGCAGATTCGCCCGTCAGAATTTGAGCGTTGGCAAGCATTTCAGCAGACAAAGTAGATCAAAATCGAACGTAGTTCGTTCAATCTCACAACCAAAGTTGAGAGATTGAAATGAAACGTCTTGTCCTCGCCGCCGCCGTACTTTCCATCGGCTGCATCGAACCCTCACCAGCTCCGATCGCCGAGCCTGTCGTGCCGAATCCGGCGGAAGAGGCACCCGCAGCGTCCAGTTTGCGGCTTGAAAAACGCGCGCTCCCCGTGGTTGACCACGTCGTAACTCACCTGCGACCGGCGGCCTTGTGGAAGTTCCCGGGCGCAAACGTCAAAGTCGTAGAAGGCGACGTGATTGTGCGAACACGCGAAGGCGACCATCCGGATATGGACAAGTACAAAGAGGTACTTTCCCACGCATCCAGCTTCGGAAAGCCGGGCGTTCTACAGGTCGAAACCGAAGAAGGGATAACGCGCTTGGAGATCCAGACGTGCGATGAACCGAACACACCGAACTCGATTGTGCAGGACGCCTACGACGAGTTTCTGGGCTGCCTTTCCCGCGAAGAGTCACCCATGAAGATCGGGCATTTGATGGTCCGCGTTGCGTTTGATGCGCGTGGCTACGCGAAGAATTTCTCGGTTTCCCCGTGGGATCTGAGCGACGAGACCAAGACGTGTATCGGCCAGGTGGTCTACCCGCTGAAGGTCGACGCTGCTTACACAGCCTGCCAAATGCATGAAGGCGGAGCGGTTTTTTAGTGTTCACTTGAAATAGTGTGAATAGTGTGAACATTGTCCATGTACCGCAAGGGAGCATGGACGATGGACCGCCCAGAACACGTATGTCGAGGCTGTGGCTGCCTTTTACACCGTGATGATACGCGGTGTTTGGAGTGCAACACGATTCGCCCACCACGGGGCTGGAGACATTACTCGGAATCGGGCGATGCGTTCTTGGGACGCGTGCTCAATAGCCGCTACCTGATAAGCAAACATCTGGGTTCAGGCGCCACCGCTGCCGTGTATCGTGCGGAATCTCTGATTATCCCGCGGCGTTTCGCGATCAAAGTGATCAAGCTCAACGAAGAACAGAGCCGCATGCGCTTTGAGCGCGAAGTGACGGCGCTTGGGCAGCTGCGAAACCCGCATGTCGTCTCGTTTTACGAGATCATCGAGGTCGGCGACCAACATATCGCTCTTGTGATGGACCTGGTCGAGGGCATCACCTTGCGCAAGTACATCGAATCCGAGGTCGCGATTGGATTCGGCGAGGCCGTCAAACTGGGACGACAGATCGCCAATGGAATGTATGAGGCTCACCAACGCGGCCTAATCCACCGCGATCTTAAGCCCGAGAACCTGATGCTTGAGACCATGCCGGATGGTGGTCATTTCGTGCGAATCTTGGATTTCGGGATCGTGTTCATGAAAGGCCAGGCGCAGGTCACGCAGGGATTCATCGGAACTCCCCTATTCTGCAGTCCCGAACAAGCGATCGGCAAACCACCGGACGAGCGCAGTGATATCTACAGCCTTGGTGCAATCCTGTTCTATATGGTTGCCGGGCAACCTCCATTCTTTGCTAAGAGTGCGATGAAGGTCTTGCACGAACATGTTGCGACGCCCGCGCCATCACTATTCGAAACGATGCATGGTCGTCTTGTGCCCGATGAATACGAGGCGTTGGTCGCGTCGATGTTGGCGAAAGACCCCAACGATCGTCCACAGACGATGGCAGAAGTGATCGAAGCGCTCGACCGGGTGCCGTTGGTAACCTCGGTGGCAGAAACACTGAACGAACCTACGCTGCCGCATCCGCCAGGCTGCGAGGAATGTGGTGTTTCAAAGATCGTTAAGATGGCAAATCGCCCAGGCTCCGACGTCGCTTGCATGGCGAACATCCCGCTGAATCTGGCCAGCGATGTCGGACATTTCGTCGCATCTGCGACCCAATCTACGCTGGCCGTTGTCGACAAGACCAAACGCTTGCGGTGGTTTTCGCTGACCCTTCGCCGCGAAACGGGCGACCCCATTCCGCTTAAGTCCGAGGTCGGCGCCATCAGCATGGCAAAAGACCGCGTCTGGGTTGGTCTGCAAAACGGGCATCTTTTGGCGTTGGATCCAGACGATGCGACTGAAGAGGTTCGCGAGTTTGAGTTTGGAGTTCGGGCCCTCGCGGTAGACCGCCATGAGACGGTCGTCGCGGCCGCAACGCGGGATGCGGTACACCTAAAACGCGCAGATCACGATTGGAAACGCCACCCGCTCAAAGGCGTCAACGTGTTAGCCACGACCGCCACCGGAGACCAGATTGCTGTCGCCCAGGGGCATATGGTGACCGTCCGACGCACTTCGGAATTCGATAATGTCATCACCGCCATCGAAACCCCGGAACCCGTTGTTTCCTTGGCTTTCTCACAAGACGGATACCTGCTCGCCGTCGCCCTGGCATCGGGTCAGGTCCTGTTGGAAAGTCCGGATACAGGGCGCGAAGTTATGGAGCTCGGCGAGCTTGGGCACAATGTGCGTCAGGTCGCGTTCTCGCCGTCCAACATCCTGATGGCACTCTGCACAGACGACACCAACGCCTACATTTTGGACTTGCAGTGTCGGCACGCGCCCGAATGCTCAATCCACGACCTTCAATGCCATCGAGTAGCTGAATAATCGGAGTGCTGAGCTGCTCAAAGGTCATCGATCTTGATGACATCATCACCGAATCTGGCCAGAATCTCGAGTTGGCCACCCATTGCTTCGACATATCGTCGAATCGTTCCGAGTTGTGGGTTGTCTACCCGTTCAAGTCGAGACAACTCGGGTTGTGACACCTCCATCAGTTTGGCTAACTCAACTTGGGTTAAATTTCGTGCTCGCCTGAGCTCCTTTAGCTTCATCTCGGCAAGCAATCCCCGAGCATAAGCGTCCGCTTGTTCCTTTTGTGCTGGGGACAAGCGTTCGTTGCGAACTTCTTTCCAGGGTTTCGTCTTCATTCAGTCCTCGTCCATTGAGTTAAGGTAACCCTCTAGTACTCTTTCGGCTTCGGGAACCATCCGGTCGTAGAATCTGTCATCACCCGTCTTGTCCCCGCCAATCAATAGGACCGCGGCTCGCTTGGGGTCAAAAGAATAAAATACCCGAATCGGCCGACCATGTCTCTGGATGCGAAGCTCCCGGATATTGAGAGCTGTTCCCTCAATTTTAGAACTATACGGGTAACCAAGCGTCACCCCTCTGAGTTCCAAGTGGTCAATGGCGGCAGTCACGTCCATTACGTACGCATCATCCAGCGCCTTGTACCACTCAATGAAGCTTTCAGTTGCAATTACCTCCACAAACGCCCCCTCCGCGTTTTCAGACCGATAATTTATAACTTCTAGCACATATATGTCAAGAGTTATATGTTCCTCGGGTTATATCACTGAAATACAGTGTTTCCGAAGAAGTTGATAACGCCCAGGTTTGGCGGTAGATTGCGATCGATGGCACGTGCAATCCAAAAACTGACAGCAACACTCACCGCGCTCGCGTTCACATTTGTGTTCGTAAGTCCTGTGGCGGCCGCTGTTTGTGCGCCCAAAATGGGTGAGTCGTGCTGCTGCAGCAAGACGCAGAAGCCGCAGAAAGTGGCGAAACAGTCCAGCTGCTGCGGTACCGATTGCAAATGCGGTGTCGAGGCCCCGAACCCCACGCCCGCTGCGCCGATCGACACGATCACCCTGCAGCTTTTGGGCGATGTTCAGCCTGCCGACGCCACCTACGCGTTGATTGACGCGCCTGTCATCGAGTCCACTCAATCGGCTGTTCAGCCGCGTGGACCACCGGTGTTGAGTGCGCCGCGCCTCTTCATCACCCACCAATCGTTTCTGATCTAGTTCTTGGTTTTTAGTTCTTGGTTCTTGGTTTCATTCGGTGATTCCCAGGGTTCCTTGAACTATTCGTAGCCTATTTTGCTTAAAAGAACGGTTTTGTCCTTGGTTTGGGCGGTCCAGCGACCAACCCAACCAAGAACCAAAGACCAAGAACCAAAGAACCGTATGAAACAGAGAATCATCGCGACTGCCGCTATGGCCGCCGTGGTAGCAGCGTGCGCGACGCCCGAATCCAAATCGGATGAGGCGTACCAAGCTGCGTATGACCAGACGTTCGCTCAACCTGCGCCCGACCAACAAGCCGACGAAGACGTCGCGTTTGATGGGTCTTTGCAGGCCTATATCGACTATGCACTTCGCCATCGGCAGGAGCTCCAAGCTGAGCTTCTTCACTGGCGAGCGGACCGACGCGCTGTGGATGCTGCGTATCGACTGCCCGCCCCGGTGCTGACGTATGGGTACTTCTTCCAGAGCGTCGAAACACGCGTTGGACCGCAGCAGCACAAGCTGAACCTGTCGCAGAAGATTCCGTGGCCCGGCAAGTCGTCGGCAACCGAATCGGTGGCGCAGGCGAAGGCCGAGGTCGGTCAGTACACGTATTCGGCCAAGCTCATCGCGATCCGGAACGAGGTGCAGCTGACGTACTGGGATATCTGGTACACCGACCAGGCGACGAACTTGTTGAAGCAACAGGTCGAGATTCTAAAGTCATTGGCGCAGGCCGCACGAACACGGGTGGAGACGGGCAAGACCACCATCGCCGATGTCGGCCAAGTTGAGCTCGCCGTGTCCCGAACGCTGGACAAGATCGCCATGCTGGAGCAGCGAAGAATCGCGTTGGAGGCGGACCTGGTTTACGCCCTAGGCGCGCCCCAAGACGTCGAGCCGTTGCCGGTTAAGCCGAACTCCGCTGAGTTGGTTTCGGTGGGTGAATCGACGAATGACCTTGCGCAGTCCGCTCAGGCCCATCCGCAGATTCTAAAGCAGCTCGAACAAGCGCAGGTCTATGCGGTAGCCGCCGAGGCGTCTGACTCGGACCGCTATCCTGACTTCGGCGTTGGCGTTGACTACGTGTTCGTTGGGGAAGAGGGGCCTGCAGACGATGCGGGAAAGGACGCCGTCGCGGCGTTTGTATCGGTGTCGTTGCCCATCTGGTTCGATGACTACGCCGCCAACAGAGACACCGCAGAAGCTCGCCAGCGCGCTGTAGAGACGGATGTCGAAGCGAAGCGCCACCAGGTTCAATCGAAGGTGAAGTCGTTGGTGTCGAGCCTCCAAGACGCGCAACGTCGACACGACCTTTACGGCAACACGCTGATTCCGCAGGCCGAGACCGTATACGCGTCGGTTCTGGGCGCATACGAAGTTGGCCAGGGCAATGTCGCCGCCATCATGTTGGCCCAAAAAGACCTCATCGAACTCCGCGTCGCGCAAGCCGCCGCTGCCCGAGATCACCACAAAACCCGCGCTGCCCTTGAATCTGTAGTAGGCCGCCCAATCGCGGGAGGAAACCAATGACGGAAGAAATCTCAGAACCCTCGGAAGTCGAAACTCCGGAATCGGAAATCGAAACTCCGGAATCGGAAATCGAAACTCCGGAATCGGAAATCGAAAATCGGAAATCGAAAATCGGCAAGACGCAAGTCGCGATCTTCGCAGCAATACTCGTGGTCGGCGTGTTGATAGGTCGCTGCTCATCCCCCGATTCTGCACCCCCGCAGACCGCTCAGCAGACCGACGAGTCTGTGACCTGGACGTGCTCGATGCACCCCCAGGTTCAGTCTGAGGAGTTCGGCCAATGCCCAATCTGCGGGATGGATTTGATTCCAGTCGACTCAAACGAAGACTCCGGAAACTCCAATCGAGTGACGATGTCCGAGAGAGCGAAGAAACTCGCGCAAATCCGCACCACGCCTGTTCGTCGGCTGGGCGACGCCTCACGAGAAATGCGCCTCTTAGGCCGGGTCGAACGTGATGAAACGCGAGCGAAGACCGTCACGACCTGGACGGCCGGCCGCATCGACAAACTCTATGTCGCTAGCAAAGGCGAGAAGATTAGGCGTGGTCAGGTGATCGCGACGTTGTATAGCCCGGAGATCTACGCGGCGCATCGCGACCTGATTCAGGCAAAACGGCAGCTTGAGAACCTGTCGTCGAATATGGATTTTGCCCGTTCTTCGGCGGAAGCGACTCTGGAATCCGCGCGTCAAAAGCTGCGCTTGCTGGGCGTCAGCTCCACGGACCTCGCCGCAATGGAAAAGACCGACAAACCGTGGACGGCCATCAAGGTCCGAAGCCCGTTTGGCGGTACGGTGACTGAGAAACTGGTCGACGAAGGTAACTACGTACAGGCCGGCACGGGGGTCTACAAACTGTCGGACCTGAGCAAACTCTGGCTGCAGCTAGACGCCTACGAAAGCGATCTCTCTCGTCTGCGGCTTGGCCAGAAAGTCTCGTTTGCTATCGATGCGATTCCAGACGCGACCTTCACCGGGACCATCGCGTTCATCGACCCGATTCTGGATCCCGTGAAACGCACAGCAAATGTGCGCGTTGAAGTGGATAACGATGGTGACCTACGTCCAGGAATGTTCGCGACAGCAACCGTCGAAGCGAATCGTTCGGTGGGCGAAACACCACCGTTGGTGATTCCGTCAAGCGCTCCGCTCTTCGCGGGTCGGCGCTCGTTGGTCTATGTCGAACTCGGTCAAACCAAAGAGCCCACCTACGAAGCACGCGAAGTGTTGTTGGGGCCGAAAGCTGGCGACATCTACTCGGTGCTCGCGGGCCTTTCGTTTGGCGAGCGGGTGGTCACCAACGGCGCGTTTGCGATCGACGCGGATCTGCAGATTAAAGGCGGCGGAAGCCTCATGACTCGCAAAGACGATCGAAATCTGCCACCTGCTGACATTATTGAGACGACCCCGGAGTTTAAGGCCGAGCTGACCAAGATCATCGACGCGTACATCGCGCTGCAAGAAGCATTGGCAGACGACGATTGGGAGACCTCGCAGAACAACGCAAAGACGTTCATCGAGCTCACCAAGGCCTTCCATCCAAGCCAGCCCGCGCATGCATCCGAGGTCTGGACGCAGATTCGAGAGGGTTTGAATCCGCACCACAACCAGATGGAGATCGCGCGTGACTTAGACGGTGCACGCGAGGTGTTCGACGCATACTCACAGGCGATGACAAAGATCTTGGCACACTTCGGTAATCCGACAGGTGGTGACCTCAAGCTAGCCTACTGCCCGATGGCCTTTGATAATCGCGGGGCCGAGTGGATTCAGAGGGGCGACAAGATCGACAACAGCTACTTCGGTTCAAACATGCTGCTCTGCGGCGAGTTTCGGCAGACCATCCCCACGGGCACGCATATTGCGCCCAAGGGGGACGAATGAGCTGGGAGAAACTGATTCGGTTCTTCGTCGAGAACAAGCTCGTCGTGTGGGTGTTGCTCGCTTTGCTGTTGGTTACGGGTTTGTCTGCTGAACCCTTTGAATTGGGCATCGACGTCGAACGCGACCCCGTCCCGGTCGACGCGATTCCGGACATCGGGGAGAACCAACAGATCGTCTTCACAAAATGGGACGGTCGTTCACCGCGCGATATCGAAGACCAGGTCACTTATCCGCTGACGACGGCGCTTCTGGGCATTCCGGGGGTTAAAACGGTTCGCTCGTTCTCGATGTTTGGCTTCTCGTCGATCTACGTGATCTTCGAAGACGATGTTGAGTTCTATTGGTCGCGCTCTCGCATTTTGGAAAAGCTCAATTCGTTGCCCGCCGGGCTGTTGCCTGACGCCGTGCAACCTGCGCTAGGACCTGATGCAACCGCATTGGGGCAGATCTTCTGGTACTCGCTCGAAGGCAAGGACAAAGACGGAAACACCGTTGGCGGATGGGACCTTCACGAGCTGCGAAACATCCAGGATTGGACAGTTCGGTACGCGCTTCAAAGTGTGTCCGGTGTCAGCGAGGTCGCATCGGTTGGAGGTTTCTCACAGGAGTACCAGATTGACTTAGACCCTGACGCGTTGCGCGCCCACAACGTCACGTTGGCGCAGGTTCTAAGCGCCGTTCGGCAGTCCAATCTGGACGTCGGTGCCCGCACGATGGAGATCAACCAGATCGAGTACATCATCCGCGGAGTTGGATTCCTGGAGGACGTCAAAGACCTGGAAGACACGGTTGTTGCGGCCCGCGAATTCACGCCCATCCGAATAGCCGATGTGGCCCGTGTGACCCTTGGGCCAGCAAACCGCCGTGGAGCAATCGACCTAGGCGGGGCCGAGATCGTCGGTGGGATTGTGACCGCGCGCTATGGATCGAATCCGCAGGCAACGATCGACAACGTTAAAGCCAAGATTGAGGAGATTTCGCCCGGTCTTCCCAAGCGCGTGCTGGAAGACGGCACCGTTTCGCAGGTGACGGTCGTCCCGTTCTATGACCGGTCGAGCTTGATTCAGGAAACGTTGGGCACATTGTCCGAGGCGTTGTGGCTACAGATTCTGGTGACGATCATCGTGGTGTTGTTGATGCTTCGACATCTGCGCTCGTCCGCTTTGATTACTGGCCTGTTACCGCTCGCCGTTCTAGGCAGTTTTGTGGCGATGCGTGAATTTGGGATCGACGCGAACATCATGTCGCTCGCCGGTATCGCCATTGCCATCGGAACGATGGTTGATATGGGCATCGTCGTATCCGAGAACATCGTACAGAAGTTAGGCGAAGCTGACGACGACCCACTTTCCAGGCGCGAGGCCGTCATCGCGGGCGCTTCCGAGGTTGCGCCTGCTGTGTTCACGTCTACGATGACCACCGTGGTCAGCTTCCTGCCTGTGTTTGGCCTGACCGCGTCGGAAGGCAAGCTGTTCACACCGCTGGCTTACACCAAGACGTTTGCGCTTCTGGCGTCGCTATTATTGGCCACGATCTTGTTGCCGGTGCTGGCAAGTCTGCACCTTCCACAGAGCTGGACGTCTCGATTGCCGAAGATTCCGGAGTTGAAGTCGAAGGCGTGGATTCCGGCGTTGGTGGTCGCATTGATCGCGACCTGGATGCTGGGTTCAGACTGGCAGTTGCTGGTTGGCTCAAGCAATCTTGTGAACTTCCTGGTCACCGCGTTTCTGTTTGGTGGTCTCTTGGGAATCTATGCCGTTTTTCAGCACTATTACCTGCGCATGTTGTCGTGGGTGTTGCAAAACCGTGTGTTGTTTGCGGTCTTACCGCTGTCGTTGGTCTTGGTCGGAACCACGGCTTGGTTAGGCTTCGACAGGGTGTTCAGCTGGCTTCCGCAGTCGGTACGCATGCAACCAGCAGTCGTTGATGTCGCCCACTCGTTTCCTGGGTTTGGCCGCGAGTTCATGCCTGCGTTCGACGAGGGGCAGTTCCTATACATGCCAACCACGATGCCACATGCATCGTTCGGCGAGGCGCTCGACCAGCTGCAAGAGATGGATAAGGCCATTCAGGCCATTCCCGAGGTCAAAGAAGCTGTTGGCAAACTTGGACGCGCCGATACCGCGTTGGACCCTGCACCGGTATCGATGTTCGAGACGGTCATCACCTATATCCCGGAATACCGCACGGAACCCGACGGAACGCGCGTTCGTCAATGGCGTGACCATATTCGGACGCCCGATGATATCTGGAACGAGGTTGTCGCTGCGGCGCAGCGCCCGGGGTTGACGAGTGCGCCAAAACTAATGCCCATCAATACCCGAATTGTGATGCTGCAGAGTGGCATGCGTGCGCCGCTGGGAATCAAGGTTCGCGGGCCCGATTTGGAGTCGATCGAGGCGACGTCTCTGGCGATCGAGGAGCTCATCAAGCAGGTTTCAGCGATTCGTTCCGAGACTGTTTTTGCCGAGCGTATTGTGGGCAAGCCCTACCTGGAGATCGAAATCGACCGCGAGGCAATTGGTCGTTACGGACTGACCGTCGCACAGGTTCAACAGGTGCTGCAGTATGCCGTCGGCGGACAAGCCTTGACGCGCACGGTCGAAGGGCGAGAGCGCCATCCAGTGCGCGTGCGCTACATGCGTGAAGAACGCGATACGGTCGAAGCCTTGCGTCGAGTGCCTGTTCCGACGCCGGGCGGCGAGCAAATCCCGCTCGAGCAGTTAGCGCGGATTGAGTACGTGCGAGGGCCACAGGTCATCAAGTCCGAAGATACATTCATGACAGGTTATGTCATCTTTGACCGCGCCTCTGGCATCGCTGAAATCGAGGCGGTTGAGATCACCAAGGACTTTCTTGATGCCAAGGTCGCAAGCGGTGAGTTGGTGCTCCCAGATGGAGTTAGTTACACATTCGCCGGCACCTATCAGAACCAGATTCGGTCCGAGAAGAGGTTGTCAGTTCTTGTGCCGTTGGCGTTGGCGCTGATTCTGTTGATTCTATATCTGCAGTTCAGGCGCACGGCGGTCACAGGCGTCATCTTCAGTGGTGTCGCGGTCGCGATTTCCGGCGGGTTCATGATGTTGTGGCTCTACGGCCAACCCTGGTTCATGGACTTCAGCCTGTTTGGCGTTCACATGCGCGAGCTGTTCAATATCGCGCCCACAAACATGTCCGTCGCAGTCTGGGTGGGTTTCATCGCGCTGGTGGGCATCGCAACGGACGATGGCGTGGTCATGGCGACGTACCTCAAGCAGACCTTCGACAAACGCCAGCCAGAATCCGAAGCCGAGACCCACGCGGCCATCCTGCATGCCGCCGGCCGCCGCATCCGACCGTGTCTGATGACAACGGCCACGACGCTATTGGCGCTACTCCCGGTCATCACGAGCACCGGGCGCGGCTCCGACATCATGATCCCAATGGCGATTCCGATCGTGGGCGGGATGGCTGTCGAACTTGTTACGCTGTTTGTTGTGCCACTGCTCTGGTCGACCGCCTCTCCTCGCCCATGATTTTCTTCGGCTTCGCCGAGTTATCTTCGGCTTCGCCGAGTTTTCTTCGCTTCGCGAGTTTTCTTCGCTTCGCGAGTTTTCTTTGGTGCTCGGCTTCCAGCTACTCAGCTTTCAGTTGTCATCAAGGAGTCATTTTTCGGGGGAGTTGGGGAGAATTTGAGTGGGAGAGATTTGATAACTTTGGTTGTTTGCCAGACTTAGATTCAGAACTCTCCCGCTCTTCCCCTCCCTGGCTCCCCTGGAATTACCTCCCGTTATCGAGTTATCGAGCTTTAGATGGACAGCGCTACAAACTTTGTCGATCTTTAACGCGGAGGTGGTCAGATGCACATATCACTTACGGAAGAGCTGGAACGACGGGTGCGGGCGAAGGTTGATAGCGGCATGTATAACAACGCCAGCGAGGTCATCCTCGAGGCTTTGCGATTCATGGAAACCCACGAGGAATGGGGGGTAGCGGCATCTACAGAATGGTGAAACCACTTTAGGTTATCTTTCGCTTTGCGAGTTGTCTTTCGCTTCGCGAGTTGTCTTTTGCATTCGGCAAGTTGGCTTGTGCTTCGCACAGTTCGGCTTCACCAACAATTCGCCAATCTACCAGTGAATCGAAACTCGGCGAAGCCGAAGCGAACTTGCGCAACGCGCGAAAGAAAACTGGCCGTCAGGCCAAAGAAAACTGGCCGAAGGCCAAGAAAACTACCTCGCAAACCACACCTTCTGAATCAGCCCATCTTCACCAACCTGATAGACCGCCATCACGATGATGGGCTCTCCGCGTCCGGTCACGTATTCGTGGTCGAAGACCATGTCGTTGAGCACCGTTCGTGAGGTCACATGCGCATGGACATCAGGATAGGCCTCAAACATCTCGCCATATCCCTTTCGCATCGCTTCGCGACCTTCCGAAAGCAGCTCGTTGGTCTTGAGATTTCGGACCTCAACGTCTTGGGCGTAACACGCCACGAAGGCGTTGATGTCATGCGCGTTGTAGGCGTCGAGTTGGGATTGGGCTGCGGTTCTTGCTGTTTCACTCATGGGGTCTTCTTTCGCCTTCGGCGAGTTGTCTTTCGCTTCGCGAGTTGTCTTTTGCCTTCGGCAAGTTGACTTGTGCTTCGCACAGTTCGGCTTCACCAACAAGTTGCCAATCCACTGGTGAAATGAAACTCGGCGAAGCTGAAGCGAACTTGCGCGAAGCGCAAAAGAGAACTGGCCGATAGGCCAAAGAAAACTTGGCCGCAGGCCAAAGAAGACTGGCCGCAGGCCAAGAACCGCTGTTAGTGTCCTCGCCATGAACGACCCGCTCAAAATTCTCCAGAGAACATTCGGCTACGACTCCTTCCGTCCAACCCAGAAGGACGTGATCGACAGTATCCTTGAGGGGAATGATACGTTGGCAATCATGCCAACTGGTGGCGGTAAATCGCTCTGCTATCAACTGCCGGCGCTGATGTTCGACGGCCTGACCATCGTCGTTTCGCCGCTGATTTCACTCATGCAGGACCAGGTTCGGCAGCTGAAAGCTGCGGGCGTGAACGCCGTGGTCATGAACAGCACGCTGACCCCCCAGGAGTACGAAGAGAACCGCTATCAGGTGCTCAGCGGCGATGCGAAACTGGTGTATCTGGCGCCAGAGACGCTATTGCAACCGCGTACATTAGAGCTGCTCGCGCTCACGGACGTCAGCTGCCTGACCATCGACGAGGCCCACTGTATCTCGCAATGGGGCCACGACTTCCGACCCGAATACCGCCAGCTCGCCGATGTGCGCGGCCGATTTCCAAACGCTGTTTGTGTTGCGCTCACCGCGACCGCTACGCCGCGTGTGCGCGAGGACATCGCGCAGTCCTTGGACATGGCGCAGAACGCGCAGTTTGTAGCCAGCTTCGACCGGCCGAATTTGTTCTTGAAGGCACAGCCCAAAGACACGGCGTTCAATCAACTTTTGGCGTTCATCAATCAGGTCGAGGGCGACTCCGGCATCGTCTATTGTTCGACCCGAAAGACGACCGAAAGCGTGGCGCAGAAGCTCGAAAAACGCGGGTTTCGCGTGCGTGCGTACCACGCCGGGCTTTCGACAGACCAACGCCAGAAGAACCAGGACATGTTCATTCGGGACGACCTCGACATCATCGTCGCGACGGTTGCGTTTGGAATGGGCATCGACAAACCCGATGTACGTTGGGTCGTGCGCTATGACATGCCGCAGAGCATCGAGTCGTTCTACCAGGAGGTCGGCCGCGCAGGTCGCGATGGACTGCCTGCAGAATGCCTCCTGCTCTATGGTGGCCAAGACCTGAGCACCATCGAATTCCATATCTCGCAGAAAAGCCAGAGCGAGCAGCGTGTGGCACGGCAACAGCTAAACCACATGCGCGCATTTGCGGAAACGCACGGCTGCCGCCGCCGTCCCCTGCTCGCCTATTTTGGCGAGGAGACTGCGGAAGAGGGTTGTGGGCATTGCGACAACTGCCTGGACCCGCCCGAAGTCGTCGACCTGACCGAACAAGCGCAAAAGCTTTTGTCGTGCATCTATCGCACCGGCCAGCGCTTCGGGTTGAATCACGTCATCGACGTGCTGCGCGGCTCAACGGCAGAGCGCATCGTGCGCAATGGTCACGATAAGGTATCGACCCATGGAATCGGCAAAGATTGGGACGCCCAGCTCTGGCGGGCGTTGGGCCGGCAGCTCCTACAGGCCGGGCTGGTCAAACAAGACGGACAGTATGGCGGCTATTCGCTGACCGCCGATGCAGGCGCGGTATTGAAGGGCGAGAAGACCTTTGAAGGCCGCATGCCGAAGCCAAAACAATCCAAATCAAAACGTCGCCGTCAGAAGCAAGTCGCTGACCTATCTCCTCAAGAAGCCGAACTGTTTGAGCTATTGCGCGCCAAACGCAAAGAGCTTGCGGACGACAAGGGCGTCCCGCCCTACGTGGTGTTCTCGGACCGAACCTTGCGCGAAATCTGCCAACAACTTCCCCAGGACCTATCGGCGTTTTCGCAGATTCACGGTGTCGGTGCGAAGAAGCTCTCCACATACGGCGAGCTCTTCATCGACGTGGTGCAGAGCCACCGCGCGTAGTGGCGTTAACATCCAGTTAATGACCTGATAAAAACATATCAATGGAGTTTACGAACTCACATTCCTATGACTACGCACCTAAATGGATGAATGATTTGGATGCGATATGTCAGTACGAGTAATTTTGGTTCTAGTTGTCGCTGTCTTCCTGGCAGCATTTGACTACGTAAACTGCAGCATTTGTGGGGCACCTCACGACGAGGAGACGCACTCGCAGAGCGCTCCCCCAGCTTTCCAACCAGCGGGCGATGTCATGCTGGCCGATGAAATCCTCTTGGAATTCATCGACAAGCGCCACCAACCCGGTTTTGTGTTGGTGAATGAAGACCCATATCCGTCAACCGTCTCGGATAAGGCGCTCAACATCTACGTCAGCGAGTTCGCGCTTCCAGAGTATCTGGCGACCGACCCCGATTCGGACATGTCGGACGGCATGATTCCACGGGGTTCATTTGTGATTCGAGAGATCGTCGATGGCGAAGGCAACGTCGAGAAGATCACGTCGCTCTTCCGGGGCCCAGAAGGATACAACCCCACGAGTGGTGATTTCTGGTTCTCCGTCACGGATGCGGATGGTGAGCCGTTGTTTGGCGAAGACGGCAAGCCGATGGTTGGCGCAATCGCCAGCTGTTCGGGATGCCACGCAGGCCGCGCCGAGTCGGATTACCTGTTCGGCGTGCCGAAAGATGTCCGCTATGACGACTACAATGCCTTCGATCGCACACCGATCGAGCAACCTGTTCAGGAACCTATCGAACCCGTCGCTGCGCGCGGTTCTGACATCGTCGAATTGACCGATTGGATGATCGCAAACGTGCAGCCTGAAATCACTCGTGAGCAGCGGCTCGACCTCTCTAAGATCGGCGTGAAGGCCGGCACGGTCATCGTGATTGGACGCGATGCCACACAGGAAGAGTTCGAAGCACACTGGGGCGAACTTTCACCTTACGTGCTCTACATCAATGAAGGCGGCGCCGGCAGCTTTGGCGCGCCAATCATCAATGGCGGCGAATCGTGGGTACTTCGCAACGCAGCGGGCGAAGAGGTCGATGGTCCCACGCCTCCGGGCAAAGAAGGCCTCACCTACCAACGTGTGAACTCCGAGCTCTACGGTTGGCGGGAAATGACCCCTGACCTCGCCACCCCAGGTGTCGCGGACCCTGGCTTGATGCCGGGCGTCTACATCAGCGAGTGGTCGGATGCCGAATCTTACCAATTCGAGTTCATCGAGATCGTCGTGCAATAGACCCCGTTGCATCCCAAAGACGTTGATCGTAGATTCCTCGCCGGACATCTGAACGAGAGAATTTATGAGCGTCATCGATTATATCGCCGAGAACGAAACTCGGTTCCTGGAAGAACTCAAAGACTACCTCCGCATCCCCAGCATCAGCACCGATAAGGAGCATGCTGGCGAGGTCGCGCGCTGTGCGAACTGGCTTGTGGATCACCTCAAAGGCATTGGCGTTGAGCACGTTGAGCTGCATGAAACGGGTGGTCATCCAATTGTCTACGCTGAGTTCATGGAGGCAGGTCCGGACAAGCCGACCTACCTGATTTATGGCCACTATGATGTTCAGCCGCCAGACCCGCTTGAATTGTGGACTAGCCCACCGTTTGAGCCGGAGGTCCGCGATGGGAAAATCTTCGCGCGTGGCGCAACGGACGACAAAGGCCAGCTGTTTGCGCACCTGAAGGCTGTCGAGGCTCACCTGAAGATCAACGGCACGCTGCCTGTGAACGTCAAGATGTTGATCGAGGGCGAGGAAGAAGTGGGCAGTGTCCACCTCGACCCTTGGGTTGAGGCGAATCGCGAGAAACTTGCCTGCGACGCGGTCGTGATTTCGGACTCGTCGATGTACGCGAAGGGTATCCCTTCGATTATGTACTCGCTGCGCGGTCTTTCGTACTTCGAGATCGAAGTAACCGGACCTTCGCACGACCTGCACTCCGGTCTGTACGGCGGCGCCGTTCCAAACCCAATCAACGAGCTGGGTCGGATCATCGCCTCGTTCCATGACCCGGACGGACGCATCCAGATCGACGGGTTCTATGACGACGTGCGAGACCTGGAAGCCGACGAACGTCAGGCGTTTGCCGACCTTCCATTTGATGTCGAAGCATTCAAAGCAGAAGCAGGTGTGAACGACGTTCAGGGCGAAGCTGGCTTCACAACGCTTGAGCGTAAATGGGCCCGTCCAACCTTGGACTTCAACGGCATTATCGGCGGATTCACGGGCGAAGGTGCCAAGACCGTTCTGCCAAGCCTGGCGAAAGCGAAGTTCAGCTGCCGATTGGTCCCCGACCAGCAACCACACGTGATTGAAGAGCTCGTCGAAGCGCATATTCGCAAGGTCGCTTCACCAAACGTGAAGGTTGAGCTTCACTTCCACCACGGTGGTAAGCCCGTCATCACCGAGCGCGACAACCCCGCTGTACAAGCAGCGATGCGTGCCCTCAAGAAGTCCTGGGATACCGATCCCGTCTTCATCCGTGGTGGTGGCTCCATTCCTGTCGTGGCGACATTCGCTGAGGTCCTTGAGTCGCCCACAGTGCTTCTGGGGCTCGGCCTTAATGACGACCGCCTCCACAGCCCGGACGAGAAGTTCGACCTTGAGAATTTCTACCAGGGTATCCGCACAGCGGCTTACCTGTGGGATGAGCTAGCTTGATACGGCGGCGCTTCGCTCAGAGTTCGCGGCTTGCGCCGCTCAGAATTCGCGGCTTGCGCCGCTCAGAATTCGCGGCTTGCGCCGCTCAGAATTCGCGGCTTGCGCCGCTCAGAACTCGCTTCGCTCAGAGTTCGCGGCTTTGCCGCTCAGATCACAGCCCGAGAATTTGGGGTGAATAGACCACGCTGTTCAGTTTTGACCGGGGTCAGTTAACCCCCGAAAGACTGAGCGCGCAGCGCGAATTCTGAGCGCGCAGCGCGAATTCTGAGCGCACAGCGCGAACTCTGAGCGGCAAAGCCGCGAATTCAGCGCGAAGCGCCAACTCTGGCACAGATATTGGATCGTAGGGTGATGTAGGCGCTTGTATCCAACTGTGAGGTCACCTTGAAAACGCTGCATCGATTCCTCGCCATCTCTATCCTCGCTTTTCTTAGCTCGGCCAGTACATGCGACGACGGGCCTGATTTCGTCGACTCTTCGGGGGCGTCGGGTGTTCCCGGTTCACATCAAACCGGTGCACCTGGTACTGGCAAAGCGGATGACCCCACAAATACCGGCCAGAACACGACAGGCCAGCAAGAGCCAGGCACGAACACCGGAAACACAGGAAACACGGGGAATACAGGCGAGGAGCCGCAGACCGGCGCGAACGCACCAGCACTGACGATCCGGCTGGAGTGGACCCACACGATCGACCTCGATTTGCATGTGAAGAATGCCTCAGGTGAGGAGATCTACTATCGCAATCGTGAGTCGACCGATGGAGGGAAGTTCACAAAGGACGGCTGCCTCGCCACGCGCTGCGATGGCACTGAAGCCGCGATCGAGGAAGTCCAGTGGCAGCGACGCGCGCCGGGCGGAACCTATGAAGTATGGGCGGTGAACTACGACGGTGAGGAAGCAGTTAACTTCAAGATCACCATCGAGGGCTCGGGCGTTTCAGAGACGTTCCAGGGCAGCGTTTCTGGCGCAGAGGGTGCCCGCTCCGATGTCTTTGCGTTCCAGGTCGAAGGCCGCAATTGCGACGGTCAACCCAGCGCAGATGGCTCAGAGTGCATCGGTCGGTACCGCGGCACCTACTACTACGTAAGCAACGAGGCGGACTACAGCGGGGCAGACAACACGACCCTTTTCGACGCTCAGTGCCGCCCACTGACCAGCGTGCCTGCTTCATTCTCGGACAGTGCCTGCATCGAAGGCACTGGTCGTTTGGATGACGGTCGCATCGTGAACTACGCCAGTACCTGCAGCTGCGGGCGCCCATGCCCAACCGGCGGAACCGTGTGTTGGTCGGTCTTGGGCGACCGATATCCGTGGGGCAAAGGCACGCAGAATCTGCCATTGGAGCCGCTTCGTTCGTGGGCCGTCGACCGCTCGAACATTGCGATTGGAACCAATGTGTACGTACCTGATTGGGATGGCGTCCAGATCCCGCGAGTCGGCGAGCTGGGCGGATTCACGCATGATGGCTGCTTCAAAGCAGTGGACGTGGGAGGCGCCATCAACGGTCAGCGCTTCGATTTCTTCACAGGTACGCCGGAAATGTGGCGGGCGCTGGAGCGCGTGATTCCTTCGATGACGCCGGTTGAGGTGTACGTAAACGAGCCGAAGTGTAACTAGGTTCTTGGTGCTTGGTTTTTGGTTTTTGGTTCTTGGTTCTTGGTCCGTGCTCCCCATATGATGGGGTATGCACCCAAGTATGCGATTCTATTGTGAAGGTTGCCGGACTCACTTTGACGCCGAAGGCGATTGTCCCAACTGTGAGTTCGAAGTTCTTCTAGATCTAGAAGACGAGGACGTTCGTCTCTATCTGCAAGATCGAGACGATGAATCCAAACGCAAACGCTACGCGCAAATGGTTGGCCTGTCTTGCGTTCTTTGCCTCCCCGTTCTGGTGCTGGCGTTCATGTATTGGCCCGAGCCTACAAACAGATATGGCAGACGTTCAGGTGGTCTACCTATGGAGCTGATCCTATACGGAATCAGCGTTATGGCGGTGGCGTCTGTCTTGGTCGCAGTCTTCCCCCATAAACGAAGCATCCCGAAAGGTGGCTTCTAAGACCAAGAACCAAGAACCAAAAACCAAGAACCGACTACTTCCGAGTTTTAAACCGTCGATACGGCTCAAGAAGAACCTCGTGCCGCAACCCCTTCTCGCGCAGCTTAAGGTACGGTTTCGTGACTTTCCAAAACGCCTCGCTTAATCCCGGAACATAGGATGCGTTGTGGTTCTCGAGCATCTGGCAGTAATGTTCGGGTAACTCAAACTCGCGGGCACCGGTCGCGATGAGGTCGCGATAACGACGGGACGGAAGCAGACATGGTTTGGTGTAGCGGGACTTATAGACTTTGGCGGTCACAAGGCCCGAGCTTTCGGCAAGAACCTCCAGATCGAGCTTTGCGTAGTTCTCACTCTCCGAGAGGTTCAGTCGCTTAAAGTCTTTTGGTGTGATGTAGTAGAGGACGCCGTGAACCTCACAACCCGGCGCTTCTTCGACGCTCGCGAATGCAGGTTCTAAGTAGGGCATGACGCCAGGCTCGGTGAACCGCAGCTCGTAATCAGGTAGCACCGCGCGCTCCCACGAATACGGCTTCATCTTCCGCAAATCATAGAACACATGCGTGTTCAGATTCGCCCCAAATGCGAAGTACTTAACTAGCTCCAAACGACCGCCAAGAACCAAGAACCAAAACCAAGAACCAAGAACCTATAGGTTGTTGATCTTCAGCACACTATTGAAATTACGGCAGGTTACCGGTGCGCCGAATGCTCGGTCGAGGACCTTTGGTGTGATTTTCGAGTTTCCTGAGCCGTTTGGATAATCGAGCCACACGGCATCACCAACCCGTTTCACCAACTCGCCGTTCTTGGCGTACTCGGAAATTGTGTCGATGGCTTCATCGGTCGCTGGAACGGATGAAAGCCCGATATGCACGAGCTTCGGGCGTTCGGATTCCGCATCGGGAAACGCGCCCCCGGCCGCGTACTCGGACCATTCGTCCTTGGTGCGCACGATGACATCGACCTCAAAGCCAAAGTGCTTTTGCAGCGCCTCACTCATCGCAGACGCAACCGCCTCGGGCGCATCGTCAGTATCGATGAGCAAGTTCCCCGAAGCGATGTAGGTCTTGGGATTTTCGTAGCCGAGCGAGCCCGCTAACTCACGAAGCTCAGCCATGGGCACCTTTTTGTGCCCACCTACGTTGATCCCACGCAAAAGAACAATGAGCCGCGCCACTAATGTTTGTGGTCGCCGTGATCGTGATCGTGCCCGTCTTCACCGTGGTCATGGTCGTGATCAACAGGCTTATCGCCGTCAGCGGCTGGAGCTTCGCCGGCAGGCTTCTGCTTCAACATCATGTTGCAGATTGGGCATTTGCCGTCGCCTTTCTCGTCGCTCATGTAGTGAGCTGTTCCCATGTCGCAATACCACTTGCCTGCAGGAACTTCGGCGACGGGGATTGGCGGATCGACCTTTCCGGGGACATCTGCCTTGTCACCCTCAGGGGCTT
Organism: bacterium; assembly: GCA_030427705.1. GTDB lineage: Bacteria > Myxococcota_A > Bradymonadia > Bradymonadales > Bradymonadaceae > JAUIBR01. Next base: position 214,890 of record JAUIBR010000003.1, read on the forward strand.
TTTCGGCCGCTGCAGGTTCGTCTGTCTCTGGTTGCTCTGCAGGTTTTTGGTCACAGGCAACGGCGAATACTAAGAGAATAGCGAGAATGAACTTCATATCGGACCTCACCCGAAAAAGACCGAGCGAAGATACGTCATGAGCCGCGGTTCAAAAAGTCACATCTTGGTAAGGCTGATTCCACTGATCGACATTGTTCTCAGCCATGTCCTGCTCGCCAGCCAGCGCCAATGAGGTCGCCAGGGATACCAGGAAGACACCGGACAGAACCAGATTTCGCAGCCAATTGCGTTTGATCTTGCTGAACGACAATACCAGAAGGCTGAAGAATCCAGCCGCGACCGAGAATCCACCCCATTCGAAGTAGTGCACTTCCGTGGCCAGAAAGATCCCCAGAATATAGCCCGTCAGCAGGCCACACAGCACCGTCCCCGAGACCATGAATCTGCGCGATTCGATGATCTTGTGACCAAACAAAATCAGCGTCAGGGTCGAGATTGTGACCCCATAAATCATGTAGTCAGCTGGGTTAGTCTGGACGTTCATCATGTGCATGCATGCGAACGCGGAGCTCGGAAGTAGGGTGGCGAGTAGGGCGGGGATGGCTAGCTTTTTCATGTTGGGTCCTCTGCTGATTTGTCGCACTATGACGGCGACGTGGGTAACCCGTCTGAACCCCATATGAATTCCATGTGAAAAATGCCAACTGTTCGATTTACACGACATTTGAAGCGATTTTTTCCCGACCTTGAAGAGGTCGAGGTTCAGGCGACCAATGTATGCGAGGTCATCGATGCGCTTGAGGGGCGCTTTGAGGGCATGCGGGGTTACGTGCTCGACGATGCGGGCGCGGTGCGAAAACACGTCAACATCTTCATTAACAACGACATGATCAAAGACCGTCAGGGGTTGTCCGACGCCGTAACGTCAGATGATGAGGTCTTCATCATGCAGGCACTTTCGGGAGGATAACGATGGGTGAGCATGTGCTCGTTGGAACGCGCAAGGGGTTGTTCGCGTTACAGCAAAACGGCAGCGGGTGGGAGTCCGAGCTACTTGGATTTTTGGGCGCGCCTGTGACGATCGCGAAGTACGACGCGCGACATAAGACCATCTGGGCGTGTTTGGACCATGGCCACTGGGGCTGCAAGCTGTCACGCTCGCGCGACTTTGGCAAAACCTGGGAAGAGGTCGACGCGCCTAAATACGACGAAGGCCTCGAGATCAAACCTGGTGTTCCAGCAACGACCCGACTGCTTTGGTCGATGGCGTTTGCAGGGGATGACCAACCCAACACGATGTATATCGGCACCGAACCTGGAGGTCTCTTCCGTTCGGATGATGGGGGGGATTCGTGGCAGTTGGTCGAGAGCCTGTGGAATGACCCGGATCGCCCCGATAAGTGGTTCGGCGGTGGACGCGACCATCCAGCGATCCACTCCATCATCATCGATCCCGATGACAGCAATCACATCTTTATCTCGATTAGCTGCGCCGGTACCTACGAAACCGCGGACGGCGGAAAGTCATGGGAAGTCCGCAATAATGGCTTGCGCGCGGACTTCTTGCCCGACCCCGCATCTTCAGTGGGCCAAGACCCACACCTTGTCGTCGCATCGCCGCAAAACCTTGACATAATGTGGCAACAAAACCACTGCGGCGTCTACCAGTCCAGCGATGCTGGTAAGAACTGGACCGACGTCTCCAACGATGTCGTGCACTTCGGTTTTGCCGTCGCCGTCTCGCCGTCCGACCCAAATCGCGCCTGGGTGATTCCGGGCATCAGCGATGAATGCCGTACCGCAATCGATGGCGCACTTTATGTGGCGCGAACGGACGATATGGGGAAGACGTGGACCGACTATCGTGCTGGACTTCCACAGGAAAATTGTTACGACATCGCATATCGACATCCGCTGGATGTTAGCGAAAAGACATTGGTTTTCGGTACGACCACTGGTAATATCTTCGCTTCAAATGACGACGGCGAGAATTGGGCCACGGTGGGAAACAGTTTCCCTCCAGTTTACTCCGTGGAATTCGCCACCTGGTGATTGATGAGTGACGAACCGGATTGGGGTTACCTTTCCAAGACGCTCGATCCTGTGACGGTCGAGACGCTTGTTCGGGATCTACAGAGTTTGGGAGTTGAACGCGATTCGACCGTTCTAGTGCATTGCTCGCTCAGCAGTTTGGGATGGGTGTGCGGTGGTGCGGTCGCGGTGATTCAAGCGTTGATGGAGGTGGTATGCGATGGCAACATCGTTATGCCCACTCACAGTGCCGACCTCTCGGAGCCATCGTTTTGGGAGAATCCGCCAGTTCCTGAAACGTGGTGGAAGATCATCCGGGAAACCATGCCAGCTTTTGACGTGGATATGACCCCGACTCGTATGATGGGTGCAGTGGCCGAGGCATTCCGGCACCATCCGCAGGTCAGACGCAGCAATCACCCTGAATTGTCATTTGCCGCATGGGGCCCAAACCGCGATTTCATTGTCGACCATCACGAGCTCGACTATGCGATGGGCGAAGGTAGCCCACTCGCGAAGGTCTACGATCTAGGCGGGTTCGTGCTTCTACTCGGTGTCGGGTACGACAAGAGCACGTCAATGCACTTGGCTGAGTATCGCAGCGTCTGGGGCAGCGAGAATCCCGCGCGGCGCGGCGCACCGATCATGGTGGATGGCGAGCGGGTTTGGCAGGAGTACGACGATATCGAATCCGATTCATCCGACTTCGCCGAGATCGGTCGAGCCTATGAAAAAGGTCATGGTGGCGGCGTCCGAAAGGGCATCGTCGGTGCGGCAGACGCGAGGCTCTGCTCACAACCCTGCATGGTCAATTTTGCCGTGGATTGGATGAATAAGAACCGCGCCTAGAACTCGGCGGGTTCCAGACCTTCGGCCTTACGCCGCTTGGCAATCTCGTCGATCAGCTCTTTGCTCTCGGCAGTTAGACGCGTAAACGCGACGCCCATGCCCATTTGACCAGGCGTTTCATCCACACGAACAACCTCACCTTCGCCTTCGACCGTCTCGAAATCGTCCAAGATAACCGAGAACTTCAGGTTCACTTTCGTGCCAACAGGCAGAGGGTTCTTCGACCGGATGAACACGCCACCGTGCGAGATATTCGTCACGTATTCGGCGATGAATTCTTCGATGCTCTCGAACTCTTGATTGATTTGGGCCCGCCGGTGTTGACGCAGGTCGTCGTCGTTCTCGATTGAGCTTGGCTGGGGATCGTCGCTCATGGGCGTTGCGCCTCCGGAAATTGTTTCCAATTCTCAGATCTTACTTCGAATGAGGAATCCCGGTCAACGCGTCTAGGCCTGATGCCAGATTGAGGTTCTGCATGCATTGCGTGGCAGCGCCTTTCAGTAGGTTGTCCAAGGTGGTGTTAAGCACCAGCCGTCGGCGGTTTGGGTCAAACGCGTTTGCCTCACCAAGACCGCCAATCGTCAGGGTATGCTTGCCCATATTGTCCCGCACACGGGGCGCTTCATCGGCGACGTTGATCAACGGATGTCCGGTGTATGCTTCAATAAGCTTCGATTTGACATCACCTACGCCCAAGCCTTCTTTCAGCGTCATCGTGATCGTCAAGCAGATGCCCTGAAAGAACGGAGCCACGTGCGGCATGAAGTTCACCGCATGCTGAAGATGGTGGCTAACTTCCTTCTCGTGCGTGTGCTGAGTCGGGGCGTACGGGATCAGGTTATCGCGCAGGACGTCTGGGTCGTTCTTCTCGCTAGGAGTCGTTCCCGCGCCGCTAAAACCCGACACGCCAAACACGGTCGCCGGTCCATCCAGTAGATCGGTGATCGGCCACAGCGTCGCCATCATCCCGGTCGCGTAACAGCCCGGGTTTGCAATGCGCTTCGACGCTTTGATTTCGTAGGCATTGCGCTCGGCAAAGCCATGTACCCAGCCGTCATCAAAACGGTGGTCGCTACTCAGATCCACGATCAATGTTTCTGGCGAGATGGCTTCAACCCAGGGAGCACTAAGACGGTTTGGGAGCGCCAATACCCACGCATCGACCTCCCGACTCGAAAGGTCTTCAGGCGCAAGATTCTCGATGACCAAATCTGACGAGGTCTCAAAATGGTCACGCGCACGCTTGCCCTCCAGCTTTCTGGAAGATAACGCCGCCAACTCAAACTCTGGGTGCGACTCCACCAACTTGATCAGCTCGCCGCCCGTGTATCCCCTCGCCCCAATCAGTCCAATCTTCATCGCCACTCCTAGAACTGTCGGGCGCACACTACACACGACGGCCAAGCGAGGCCAGCCCGAAGGGCGAGCGCCCCCAGCGAGGCCGAAGGCGAGCGCCCCAGCGAAGCCGAAGGCGAGCGCCCCAGCGAAGCCGAAGGCGAGCGCCCCAGCGAAGCCGAAGGCGAGCGCCCCCAGCGCGAAGCGCGACGCCAGCGAAGCCGAAGGCGAGCGCCCCCAGCGAAGCGCCCCCAGCGAAGCCGAAGGCGAGCGCCCCCAGCGAAGCGCCCCCAGCGAAGCCGAAGGCGAGCGCCCCCAGCGAAGCGACGCCAGCGAAGCCGAAGGCGAGCGACGCCAGCCCGAAGGGCGACGCCAGCGCGAAGCGCGACGCCAGCGAGCAACGCGAGCGTTCCGGTTGACACGGTGCGTCAAACTGCTAGCTTGCGCGCCACTCGCGCGAACGCGAGTTTTGATGCGCTCCGGAGCTGTAATGAAAGAGAAAGTAGTTGTCGCGTTTTCAGGTGGTTTGGACACGTCGTTCTGTGTGCCTTACCTCATCGAGCAAGGATACGACGTTGTCACAGCGTTCTGTGACACCGGCGGAGTAGACGACGAAGAGCGTCAATACATCGAAGACCGCGCAAAAGAGCTCGGCGCGATCGAACACTACAATATGGACGCCGCCCAAGAGATTTGGGACGAGGTTGTCGTTCCGCTCACCAAAGCTGGCGCGTTCTATCAAGACCAATACCCACTGCTTTGCTCGGACCGATACCTCATTGTCCGCAAGTCGCTCGAGATCTGCGACAAGCTGGGAACCAAGCACTTTGCGCATGGTTGCACGGGGATGGGCAACGACCAGGTCCGCTTCGACCTCACGGTTCAGGCACTTGGCGACTACAATATCATCGCGCCAATTCGCGAGATTCAGCGCGATGTCGGAAACGTCCGTGAGTACGAGCAAGAGTACCTGAAAGAGCGCGGCTTCGATGTCCGCGCGAAGACCAGCCAGTACACGATCAACGAGAATCTGCTTGGCGTTACGGTGTCGGGCTCTGAAGTCGACGACTGGAAGACGCCAAGCGAGGCGACCTATCAGCTGACGGCGAAGCCCGCCGACTGGCCAAGCACTCCCGCTCAGGCGCGCATCACCTTCGAACAAGGTGTGCCGGTTGCCGTTAACGGTGAGCGAGTTAGCGGCCCTGAGCTGCTTCAGAAACTGAACTCCACGTTTGGTCCATACGGCGTTGGCCGTGGCATGTACACGGGTGACACGACGATCGGTCTTAAAGGTCGCATCGTCTACGAAGCGCCGGGTCTGACGGCTCTCTTCACCGCACACCGAGCGCTCGAAGAAGCCGTGCTGACCAATCGTCAGAACCGCTTCAAGCCGTTCGTGGCCGACAAATGGGTTGAGCTCGTCTACGAAGGTTTCTTCTATGACCCGCTTAAGACCGACTTGGAAGCGTACCTCGATTCGTCGCAGACGCGCGTCACGGGTGAAGTCACGCTGTTCAGCGACGGTGGTCTTGTCCACGCGGGCGACGTGAACTCCGAGTTCATCCTTCGCAATAAGGGCGCAACATACGCGCAATCGGCCGACTGGGGCGTCGCAGAAGCAGAAGGCTTCATCAAGCTCTTCGGCATGAGCTCTGGACTTTGGGCAAAGCACAAGTAGGTCGATCGTGCAGTCACGCATCCTCCAACATCTTGAAGCGTTGGTGAGTTTCGATACGCAGAACCCGCCTCGAAACATCACTGTCGAACACGAAATCTTCGACTACCTGCGCCGCAAACTGGGCGCGTCATTCAACTTTGAAATGACGGACCTTGGCGATGGTTGCGTGTATATGTTGGCGACGCGCGGCACCCCCAAAATCCTGTTCAACTTCCATGTCGATACCGTTCCCGCGGCCAACAACTACTCGTTTGACCCGCTGACCTTGCGTGTCGAAGAAGAGGTCGCGGTTGGTCTGGGGGCTTGTGATATTAAGGGCGCATCCGCGTGTATGCTGGCCGCGCTCGAAGAGCTTCCTGATGCTGATGTCGCGCTCTTGTTTAGCAGCGACGAAGAGTTTGGTTCGTCAGCCTGCATCCGCCACTTCACCCAACTCGACCACGCCTTCGAGCTCGCCATCATCGCCGAGCCAACCAACTGCAAGGCGGTGTTTGAGCACCGTGGAATCATGACGGGAACTGGCATATTTAAAGGTGTCTCGGGACACGCGTCCTCCGGCCTGGCCGACTCGCACAGCGCGTTGCATCACGCCTTAGCGTGGTCGCACGAGGCGATGGAATATGCGCGGTCATGGGACGAAGAAGCCTACGGCCCCTTGTCGGGAATCTGTTTCAATATCGGTCGTGTCGAAGGCGGAATTAAGCCCAATATGATTGCGGACGAGACCACGATTCGATTTGGTTTCCGGCCGCTCCCGCAGACTTCGAACGAGCGCATCTTTGACCACTTTGCCAATCTCACCCGCGCAGATACTGAGCGTGAGACTAGCGTGGAGTTTCAGCCGGGCTTCAACGCCCCTGCGTTGCCGATTACGGCGGATGTGTTGGAGCGCACACGCAAGACCGCAAGCTCGATGGGGTTTGAAGCACGTGAAGCAGTGAATTTTTGGACCGAGGCGTCGCTCTTTTCACAAGCCGGATACGAAGCGTTTGTGTACGGACCAGGCGATATCGCGCAGGCTCACACCGCCGATGAGTTCGTCGCGATCCGCGACCTCGAAGAAGTTGTTGGTCAGTACATGGCCGTACTTGAAGGATAGAACATGGGAAAACGTGATTTCATCAGCACTCTCGATTGGGACCGGGCCGAGCTTCAGGGCCTTCTGGACATGGCTCGCGAACTTAAGCAGTCCCCGTTTCGAGAAGACCTGAAGAACAAGTCGATTGCGCTGGTGTTCTTCAACCCGTCGCTTCGTACCCGCACCTCGTTTGAGCTGGGGATGCATCAGCTTGGCGGCAAAGCGATTGTGCTAGAGCCGGGCAAAGGCGCGTGGCCAATCGAATTCGAAGACGGCTCGATCATGGATGGTGATGCGGAAGAACATATCCGTGAAGCCGCCCGTGTGCTGTCGCGATACTGTGATTGCATCGCGGTCCGAGCGTTCCCAAAGTTTCAAGATTGGCAGGTAGACCGCACCGATCACGTCATCAAGCAGTTCGCCAAGCATGCGACTGTGCCCGTCATCAACATGGAGACGATTACGCATCCATGTCAGGAAATGGCACATATGTTGGCGCTTCAAGAACGCCTGGGTTCGACCGATGGTAAGAAGTACGTCCTGACTTGGACCTACCACCCAAAGCCGCTGAATACGGCTGTCGCAAACTCCGGCCTGATTATCGCTGCGAAGTTCGGATTCGACGTGACTCTGCTTTGCCCGACGCCTGAATACCGGCTCGATGAGCGATACATGCAGGCCGCCGAATCCTACACACAAGCCAACGGTCGCAAACTCACGGTCACGCACGATATCGACGAAGCCTACGATGGCGCGCATGTCGTCTACGCCAAGAGCTGGGGCGCACTGCCGTACTTCGGCAAGTGGGACCAAGAGAAGCCGATTCGTGATGCACACAAGCACTTCATCGTGGACGCAGAGAAGATGGCGAAGACCGACGATGGTCTCTTCAGCCACTGCCTGCCCATGCGCCGGAACATCAAGGCCACCGATGAAGTTGCAGATTCCGCAAACTCACTCATCATCGACGAAGCCGAAAACCGCATTCATGTGCAAAAGGCACTAATGCTCGATTTGCTGCGGTAAACCAAGAACCAAGAACCAAGAACCAAAGACCAAGAACCGTGGATCAGACCCGCGAAATCATCCTGCAACTGCTCGGCGCGATCGGTAGTCGCAAAGAGGTCGAACAGTACCTTCGCCAGTTCTCGAGCGTCGGTCAGCAGCGCTTTGCCGTCATTAAGGTCGGTGGCGCGTTGCTGCGCGACAACTTGGACGAGCTTGCGAGCTCGCTGACGTTCCTTCATCGCGTTGGATTGACACCGATCGTCGTCCACGGTGCGGGACCACAGCTGAACGAGGCGCTGGCCGAAGAAGGGATCGAAACGCGTCGCGTGAATGGAATGCGCGTGACAGACGAAGAGACTCTGGTGGTCGTTCGTAAGGTCATGCAGCGCATTAACCTGGAGCTTGTCGACAAACTTGAAGCCCTCGGAACTCGCGCACGTCCGGTAACCAGCGGGGTGTTCGAGGCAGAGCTCATGGACTCGGATACCTATGGGTTGGTCGGCGAGGTAAAACAGATCCATCTTGAGACCCTGCGCACCTGTGTGCGCGGTGGCTATTTGCCGATCCTGACCTGCCTGGGCGAGACCGCGGGCGGCCAGATCGTCAACATCAATGCTGATATCGCGGCACGTGAACTGGCCTTGTCCATCGAACCCCACAAGATCGTCTTCCTGACAGGCACTGGCGGTCTGTTGGACGAGAAAGGTCGCATCATCAGTTCGATCAACCTCAGCGAGGATTATGATCACCTGATGGCCCAGGAATGGGTCAACGCGGGCATGCGTGTGAAGTTGCAGCAGATAAAAGAGCTGCTTGATCAATTGCCGTTGAGCTCGTCGGTTTCGATGTCGAACGCGGCCGACCTGCCGCGAGAGCTCTTCACTCACCGCGGCGCAGGTACGTTTGTCCAGCGCGGCGAGCGTGTTGAAGAGCTTCTGAACTTTACGGGTGTTGATCGCGACAAGATGCGTGGGCTGCTCGAAGAGTGTTTTGGCAAGACGCTTGTCCCCGACTACTTCGACTCAAAACAGGTCGAACGCATCTTCCTGACCGAGTCATATCGCGCGACGGCGGTGATCACCAAAGAAGTCGATATGCCGTATCTCGACAAGTTTGCGGTCACACCAAAAGCCCAAGGCGAGGGTCTGGGCGCATCGATCTGGGCGCGGATGCGTGAGGCGTTTCCCCAGCTATTCTGGCGCTCCCGCGCCGATAACCCCATCAACACCTGGTACTTCCAACAGGCTGACGGAGCCATCCGCGGCGAGGACTGGACCGTGTTTTGGTATGGGTTCGAAGAGACCGACCGCATCGAGCAGTGTGTCGTGCATGCTCGCAGCCTCAAGGCGTCGTTGGTTGCTCCTGAGTGAGTGACCAGTAGCGCTTGAAACCCCGCCGACATTTAGCTACCTTTTCGCGCCTTGCTGTGTTTTGAAATTTGAGATTTGAGGCGTTGTAAATGAACAAGCTTCACGCTGCCCTACTGGCCCTCGTACTCGCTGCTTCTGCTTGCGCGAGCTCGGATGAATCCGGGGAAACTGAAAACAACCAGAATACCGATGTTCGGATGACGCCGACGAATAACGTCCCGATGCCGAACAACGCGAACAACGCGAACAACGCGAACAATCTGAATAACGTTAACAACGTCAATAATCAGAACAACGTTAACAATCAGAACAACAGCAACAACGCCACAAACAACGGCAACAACGGCACCAATAACAACTGTCCGCAGGGTAGTTGTCTGCCAGGCGTGACGGATTGCATGGGTGTGCAGCAACGCACTTGTGTTGAAGACGTCGCCAACCCTGGTTGTGGCGTTTGGGGCCCTGCCGAAGACTGCGCTTCGCCTCAAGAAGTCTGCGTTACGACGCGCTGCGAGATTCCGCAGGGTTGCATAGACAACGACAACGACACCTTTGGGATCAACTGTCCAGCAGGTCCAGATTGTAACGACTCGGACAATGAGATCTTTCCGGGCAATCCGGAAGTTTGCGACGGCAAGGACAACGACTGCAACGCCATGAACGACGATGGTCTGGGTGTTGGGATGTCATGCATGACCGGCACCGGTGCCTGTCAGGCGATGGGAACGTCCGCTTGTGACGCGCAAGGCATGGTGTACTGCGACGTCGTCCCAGGCATGGTTGGTGAGCCCGAAATCTGCGATGGCATCGACAATGACTGCAACATGATCCCGGACGACGGTGGGGCATGCGATATCTGCAACCTCGATCCAAATGAACCAAATGACTCCTTTGCGGATGCGACCCCGCTTCCTGTGGGTTCGCGAATGTTGGGAATCATCTGCCCCGGCGACACGGAGTACTTTGTGCTCAGTGGTCTTGGCAGTTCCGGGGTCCGTGTCGGGATGAAGTACCCTGAGTTGATCTCAAACTTGAACTTCGTCACGTACACAAACCAGGTGCAAGTGGGCACGTTTGACTCGTCGACAGCAGACGAGGAAATCGTTGTTTTGAGCGCACCCAACGCAAACGACACCTACCACCTGCAGATCACCAACTCAGGGACGAGCTTCAATTATTATCATGTTAGCAACATCCCAGAATCCTATGGTTGCCCGGCCGAAGACACATTCGCACCAAACCAAACGCGCCAAACGGCTGCGCTGCTTCCAGGTGGATGGCGTGCGGACGGGGTTGTGTGCTCAAATTCGGAAGATTGGTACTTTCTGGGCGAGTATGCAGTGGGTGAAACCGTTCGCGTGGACATGTTCGATACGGACGTAACTGGCGACCTCGATATGGAACTCTACGGCGACCCTGATGGAGACGGAACGTATCAGCAGATCACAAGGTCCGCTGGCGGAACCACGGATGAAATTGTCCAATATGTCTCCTCCGGATTGAGCGATTATTTTGTGCGCGTCGTTCCGTTTGGATCGACCGGCGACCAGTACGAAATCCTCGTCACGCCAATTCCATAATGACGAATTCACTCGCGTCATGCCCTGAGGTCATCAACGACCCACTGAACCAATTGGGAACTTACAGCGGCGAAGGTCGCTGGGGCGTGGAAATGGGCCTGCTGGAGCGAGCCAAGCGTGAAAAGAAATGGCAGTGGTTCGGTGTCTTCGATGACCATTGGGCGCTCGCTGGAGCCATCGTCCGCACTGGATATGCTGGCAAATCGTTTGTTTGGTTGTTTGATCGAAAGAAAGGTGAGCTGGTCTTTGATGAGACACTGACGACCGCTCGAACCTTGGTCTCCGTCGCTGACGCTCCGCTTCAAACCGATATCGCCTCGCTGACGGGGCTCAAGTCGTCCTGGTCGATAACACGCAGCGACAACCGCTTTGGTGTTTCGGGCTCGTTCAGCGGCCTGAATTTTGATGTGGTTCTTTCCGAAACGCTGGCGCCATTTACGGCCATCTGCCCGAACAAAGGTGGGTTCAATATCACCCGAAAAAACGTGGCATTGGCTGCTCAGGGGCGCTTCTGGGGCGAGTTTGAAGGCAGCTTCCAAGATGCGCAGGGGATGATGGATCATTCGCATGGAAGCATGGACCGCAAGACCTCCTGGAAATGGGCAATCGGAAGCGGTGCTGTTGGTGACACGACCGCGGGATTCAACCTGATCGAGGGCTTCAACGACGACCTCGAAAACGTCGTTTGGATAGGCGATAAACAGGTGTTTGTATCGCCGTGTCACTTCGAGCAGGGTGAAAAGCAGTGGTCCGTTCGGTCGGAAGATGGCGAGGTTGACCTGACGCTTGATATCGAAGGTGTTCGTGCCGAGGACCTAAACCTGGGTTTGGTTTCGTCGCGATACTCGCAACCTCTGGGCACGTGGCGAGGCCAGCTTCTAGGCGAAGAGATATCGACGATGGTCGGTGTTGCTGAAGACCATCACGCCGTTTGGTAGGCGTTGTCACCTTGCTAACCCGCACCCAAAAAGGTAGGTAAGTCTCCCGATTCTGGGGCCCCTGGCACGTAGTATGTTCGTAGACTTCATCATCTTCATAGTTGGACTTGTCGTCCTATATTTCGCCGCTGAATGGCTGGTGAAAGGCTCAAGCGCGATCGCGCTGCGCATGGAGATCACCCCCTTGATTGTTGGGTGTACGGTGGTCGCGTTCGGAACATCCGCGCCCGAACTTGTCGTCAGTCTGGCGGCGGTCTTGAACGAGAACGACGGCATCTCGGTCGGCAATATCATCGGCAGCAATATCGCAAACCTCGCACTCATTTTGGGCGTCGCGTCGATGATTCGACCGATGGAAGTCCAGAGCCAGGTCATCAAGCGCGAGTATCCCGTGATGCTGGTGGCATCACTGATCTTGGTCGGACTGGCCTACGACGGGAACCTTACGCGACTTGATGGCGGCATCATGCTCGCCGGGATGACGATCTATCTGGGATATATGATCGTGCTCGCTCGGCGCTCTATGGTTAGCGATGATGTGGAGGTCGATCTCGAAGACCTCGAAGACATCGACCCAGAAAAGTCCAGCAATCTCAAAGACGCGGCGATGGTGGGTGTCGGAATCATTGGTCTGGCGTTCGGCGCTAAACTGATGGTCGATTCCGCCGTTTCAATCGCAACCGTCATGAAGATTCCCGAGTTGGTCATTGGTATCTCGGTCGTCGCAATCGGCACCAGCTTGCCTGAGCTTGCGACCAGCGCGGTCGCGGCGATCAAAGGTGAATCCGATATCTCGGTCGGCAACGTCATCGGCTCCAACGTCTTCAATATCTTTTTGGTTCTAGGTTGCGTCGCGACGATAACCCCGATTTCTGTGGGCGAAGCAGCGATCACTTACGACCTTTGGATCATGATCGCGGTCACGCTATGCATCTGGCCCATCATGTGGTCGGGTGGCAAAATCAACAGGCTCGAAGGCGGAATCCTCGTCATTGGGTATTTCGCCTACATGGTCTGGCTGTTCCTGCGCTAGCGGCGAACGCACTCACGCGTCATCAGGAAAATCTTGTGGAGGACCCAATCGAGCGTCTGATTGTTGGCTCGCGCAGTCTTCTGCATGCCTTCCAGAGTCTCGGGGCTCAGCGTCAACTCGAAGGTCGTTTTGGTCGTCGAAGGCTCGACGTAAGGGCACCAACACGGGTTTTCGATGTCGTTCTCGGTCATTTGCCACAGGCGTTCCACGATCGCGCTCGGAGAGATTCCCTTGCGGGTGGACGCCTCTTCGAGGACTTCGAAAGCGGCCAATGGTAGTTCGAAAACAACCCTGACTTTAGTCGGCTCAGCCGTAGGTCCCACGCGGTCCAGGAACGAGATGAATAGCTGCGTTCCGTCCTCGCCTTCGTCGACATCCAACAGGAATTCGACGTTTGCGTTGCCAATCTTCTTGGTGAATTCGCCGTGGTTTTCGTCGCCCGAAATCTCCGAGCGCAGGTGCGATTCAATCTTCGCGTACATACACGCAGGGACTTGGAAGAGCTCGTCGAGCTCATCGCCGACACAAAGGCAGGCTCGATGTCCGACCACGGAACGGAGCAGATGTACATCACCCTCAACCAGGGCGGCATCCTCGAGCATCATCTCGACCAGACGTGTCGCATTGGTCTCGTCCTCGTCGTCAGAGCGGAACATGGCGCTCGCCGACAAATCATCACCGTTTACGACGTCCTCGTAGACGCCAACACAGCGCGGAAAACTCACGCCATAGAGTTCATTGAACCATGCGCGAATCTTGGACTCCTCGGCGACGACGAGCGATGCGTTGTGCGCGTCGAGGATCGGTTCGAGATCGTCCACCATCTCTGGGTCGAGCGGGCAAGCCGTCGCAATCTGAACCTCGCCGTTGACGATGGCTGGCACCAGCTTCCAGTTCAGCGCTTTAGCCAACGGCAGAATAGACTCCGGATCGTCGGGCTTTTGAGCGGTGTTCAGGTCTAGCAGCTCAAGTTCGACAGCTTCGGCGAGTGCGATCGCGACTCGGCATTCGGTGAGATAGCCCAGATCGTGCAGCTGTTCGATGAGCGACGTGCCGCGGATCTGCGCGCGACGGCTAGCCCGTTGCAGTTTCCGAGGACGTAGCATCTTTGCACTCCCCAAAAATTGTATCAGACCGTCTTCGCTCAATTTGGGCTCACTGATTTGGTTCGCCTTTGGGCTCACCGATTTGGTTCGCCTTTGGGCTCACCGATTTGGTTCGCCTTTGGGCTCACCGATTTGGTTCGCCTTTGGGCTCACCGATTTGGTTCGCCTTTGGGCTCACCGATTTGGTTCGCCGTTGGGCTCACCGATTTGGTTCGCCGTTGGGCTCACCGATTTGGTTCGCCGTTGGGCTCACCGATTTGGTTCGCCGTTGGGCTCACCGATTTGGTTCGCCGTTGGGCTCACCGATTTGGTTCGCCTTTGGGCTCACCGGTACATTCATCCGATGCGTTGAATTTTGGATTGATTCGAATTTGGATCTCGCTCCGCTCGGGTCTCGGCTTCGCCTCGGGTCTCGCTTGGCCTGCGGCCTTGCTCGGGTCTCCGTCGCTTCGCTCCTTCGGTTCAATTTTCGAATGACTCCGAAGGTCCAGCTTGATTGTAACCGAATCCGAGCGCAAAGCGCGAGCCCCGAGGCAAGCGAAGCAAAGCCGAGCCCCGAGCGCAAAGCGCGAGCCCCGAGCGCAAAGCGCGAGCCCCGAGCGCAAAGCGCGAGCCCCCGAGGCGAAGCCGAGGTAGCCGAAGGCGCAATTTGCGCGTAGACTGCGCGTTCACGACACGTTTATGTGCACCGAACCAAGGGTTGGACGATGAAGATTGGTGTAATCGGCGGTGGCTCATGGGGCACCGCGCTCGCAAAGCTACTCTGCGATAATGGGCATGATATTAAGCTCTGGTGTTACGAGCAGGAGTTGGTGGACGACATCAACACCAAGCACGAGAACACGTTCTACCTTGCGGGACACACGTTGCCGAACACGTTGGTCGCGACCAACGATATCGAAGAGTGCATCACCGGTCAGGAGCTGATTCTGAGCGTGCCGCCGAGCCACGTGCTGCGGCGTGTGATCTCGGACGTTGCGCACCTGTTCCCACAGGGCGTGCCGATCGTCAGCGCGACCAAAGGGATTGAGAACGAGACGTTGATGCTCGTCAGCGATATCCTTGAGGACGTGCTCCCGCAGCATTGTCAACCTTATCTTTGTTACCTTTCGGGTCCGAGCTTCGCCAAAGAGGTGGTGGCTCGCAAACCCACAGCCGTGACCGTGGCGAGCTACAATCACAAGCTCGCCGCGCACGTACAGCGTGTCTTCAGTAACGAGATGTTCCGCTGCTACACGTCATTCGATGTGCCTGGTGTCGAGGTCGGTGGCGCGTTGAAGAACGTGATCGCCATTGCCTCAGGCGCCATCAGTGCGATGGAGCTTGGGCACAACGCGAGCTCGGGCATGATTACGCGTGGTCTCAACGAGATTACGCGTCTGGCAGTTCGTCTTGGCGCAAACCCGCTGACGCTCTCAGGTTTGGCGGGCATGGGAGACCTTGTGCTGACCTGCACCGGCGGCCTTTCCCGTAACCGGACTCTGGGATTCAAGCTGGGTGAAGGCATGACCCTGCAGCAGATTCTGGATGATATGAACATGGTCGCTGAAGGCGTGAAGACGTCGCAATCTGTGTTCGACCTGTCCAAGAAGATGGGTGTCGAGATGCCGATCAGTGAACAGGTCTATTACGTGATCCACGAAGACAAGAACGTCCACACGGCAGTCAAAGACCTCTTATCCCGAGATTTGAAGCGCGAAATGGCTGGACTGTATTGAACAGTTGCCGATCGGGGACCATCAACCCCAGCCTATGGAAGATCGAGTTGCCGATCTTTTTTCGCAACGGCAGACAGCTGGTGTACGATAAAGCCACCCGAAGCCGTGAAGTCCGCATAAGTTGTGGACAACAGGTGCCTGTGTCGATTAATAGATGATCGTTGGCATGGAACCTGCTCAGTAACGGGTCGTTGAAAGAAAACACCGCCAACCGGCGAAGAAATACGAAGTGAGAAACAACATGAATACGCAGTTTAAGTTTTTGATGGCCGCATCCCTCCTCGCACTCAGCGTTGGATGCGCAGCTGACGATGACAACACCGAGCCGACGCCTGCTGGCGCGGTCGATGACCCCGTCCTCGTTAGCGTTGACGCGCTTCAGGCAGATTGGCCAGGTAATGACACGCTTCCTCGCGAAGACAAGTCTGACCAGAACTTCCCATCGAAGTTCAGCGAGCCAGTCGAGACACAATCGCGGGTTAAGAGCCAGGGAAGCCGTGGTGTGTGCTCGATCTTCTCGACCGCAGCATACATGGAGCACCTCTACATCGCTGAAGGAACCATCACCGACCCTGACTTCTCGGAGCAGTACCTCCAGTGGTCGGCGAAGTTTGAAGTGGGTTCGTTCCCGAACACCAGCGGCTCGAACGCCGGCTCCAACCTCGATGCCATCAGCGACTTCGGTATCCCCGAAGAATCAGCATGGCCTTACGAAACGTCAGAGTGGAACTCGTCGGACGACGAAGAGTGCACCGGTGAAGATGATCAGCCAACGCGCTGCTACACCAACGGTGACCCACCTCAATCCGCACGTGACGCCGAGAAGTTCTTCCTTCCAAGCGGACGCTGGCACTCAACGCGTGAGCGCAGCATCAAGTCCACGATGTTCAACAAGAAGCAGGGTGTCGTCGTTGGTCTGACGTTCTTCTACCAGAGCTGGAACCACCGTCGCTCACAACTCCCACGTAACCTTGACTACTGGAACGAAGGCTACGTCCTCGCTCCAAACGCAGAAGACCGTCGCATCAGCTTGGAGAAGCGCGCAGGTCACTCGATCCTCTTGGTTGGTTGGGATGACACGCTCGAAGTTCAGAAGATGGACGAGGAAGGCAAAGGTGTCGTCGACTCCAATGGCGACCCAGTCATGGAGAAAGGCTTCTTCATCTTCAAGAACAGCTGGGGAACTGGCAGCTTCGGTAAGAACAACGTGCACGGTGACGGCTACGGCTACATCTCGTACGACTACGTCGAAGAGCACGGCTCGGGTCGCGTATCTGACCTTCCTGAGTTCGAAGCGAAGGTCGAAATCTGCGGCGACGGTGACGACAACGACGGAAACGGCGCAGCTGACTGCGACGACGCAGCATGCTCGGCAGAGCCAGCATGCCAGTCGACCGGCGGCACCGAGACCATTGAGGTTGAGCTGACCGAAACGGCTATCCCAGATAACGACGCCGCAGGCCTCACGCTCCCATTCGAGCTTGGCGCTGGCGGCGCAGTACGCTCGATGTCGGTTTCGGTCGACATCACGCACAGCTTCCGTGGCGACCTCACCATCAATCTCATCGCACCAAGCGGAGAGTCAGAGACGCTGCGCGCAAGCGAGTTCTCGAGCGAAGCTGACCTGAAAGAGACCTATGTTGTTGAGAGCCTGCTTGGCGAAGGCGAAGGAACCTGGTCGGTTCAAATCGTCGACAACGCTCGCATCGACGAAGGTACGGTGAACAACATCACGGTTGAAGTTACGCGCTAATTCGCGATCGACTTCTCGTCACCTAGCGAAGGCAGGTAAGTGGCCCATTGGCCCTTTCCTGCCTTTTTTGCTGCGTACATGGCGACATCAGCGCGCCGGAGCAGGTCATGGCCGTCCAAGGCGTCTTCGGGGTAGGTAGAGATCCCGATGCTCACTCCCACATTATGGTGGCGATCTTCCACATCGATCGGGGTCGACATGGCTTTCAGTACGCGGTCTGCGACCTCGCATGCATCGTCGACTGAATTCACCTGATCCAAGATGATGACAAACTCATCACCGCCCAAGCGCGCGACCGTATCGATGGCGCGAACAGATTGCTGAAAGCGCTCGGCGATCTGGATCAGAACAAGGTCGCCTTCATCGTGACCGAACGCGTCGTTCACGTCCTTGAATCCATCTAAGTCCATGAACAGCACAGCAGCCTGGCCCTTCGTGCGATTGCATCGCTCCAGCGTGTGTTCCAGGCGTGCGTCTAACAGAAGTCGGTTTGGAAGGCCGGTGAGTGCGTCGTGGTGCGCCAGGTGCGAAAGATTGGACTTGGACTCCAGATCGCTCATCACCCCGACGTAGTTGTGGATGAAGCCGCGGTTGTCCGCGACTGTATTGACCTCAACCCAAACACCGCCGACGGAGCCGTCTTTGCGGCGGTGCCAGAGCTCTCCGCTCCAGTGCCCTGCGCGCTGCATGGTATCCCAGATGACGTCGAGCTCCTGCCGTCCCGGCGCGACCAGATTCCAAGGACGCTTCCCCTTTACTTCCGAGGGTGAATAGCCGGTGAGCTCAGTGAACGCGGCGTTTACTTGCACGATTTCGTGGTGTGAATTGAGGATCACGATCGCGTCCGGAGACGAATCGAAGACGACAGCCGCTCGACGGGCTCGGTCTTCTTCGCGACGGCGCTCGGTGAAGTCTTCTATTAGAGCGCCGAAGCCCTGATAGTCGCCGTTGACGATCATCGGATGGTAGTCGATTCGCAGGTGACGCAGGCCCAACTGTTGATATTGAACGGGGCCGTAGAACAGGAATTCGCTGCCGGCTTCCACGTGTTCGAGGTGGTCTGAGACGATTCCAAAAGCTTCGTCGCCGATAACCTCTTGGATATGGCGATCCTGCATATCCGCTAGATTCTTATCCGGCAGCCAGTCCTGGTAGCCTGCGTTGTTGTATTTGAAGTGGCGGTCAGCGCCGACAAACGCCACGTACCCGGGCATCAAATCGAGCAAGAACTCGAGTCGAGATTGCTGTGCTTTCAGCGAGTCAACCTCAGCTTCAAGCGCAGCGATCTTGGCTTGAAGCTCGTCCGTCCCCAGTTTTTTGTCGTCACTCACGTGCGTCCCAATCCCCAGATCCGGGAGAGTTTACGTGCACCCTCGAAGTGAGGCAAGCGACGCCAGCGAAGCGACACCAGCGAAGCGACGCCAGCCCGAGGGGCGAGCCGTGAGTAATACTAGGAATCAGTTAGCGACGGTGCTATAACCCTAAACACGGTCTTTTCGACCAAGAATTAGTGCCCTCAAACTTCCCTTTTTCGTCGCAGAAACACCGTGACAAACAAAGGCTCCGATTCTCACCTCGCGGGCAATAATCTGCCCTTCATCGAAGAACTCTACGCACAATATCTGGATGACCCCAAGTCAGTGGATCCCAGTTGGGTGCCGGTCTTCAAACAGTACTTCAACGGCGACGGCCGCCTGAATAACGGTCCCAGTTTCACACCGCGCGGGTTGTTTACGCCTGCTGTGATCAACGGTGGTGGCGGAAGCACCTTTGGTGCATCAGGACCGAGTGAGGCGGAGTGGGCGCTTGAGGTCAATCGCACGCCACTGGCCACGCCTGGCAAGTCGTCGAAGTTTGCCGGAAAGGTGCAGGGTCTCATCGACAACTATCGCTTGCTCGGCCACCTGGTTGCGCAGATCGACCCGCTCGCACGGGAACGAAGCCACAATCCGCCCGAGCTCGATCCGCAGCACTACGGAATCAAAGAGTCGGACATGGATACGCCTGTCCGCACGAAAGAGCTGTTTGGTTCGCAGGAAGTACCGCTACGTCAGGTGATGAACCGATTGAAGGACCTGTACTCAGGTCCGATCGCGGTCGAGTACGCCTCGCTGCCAAGCGCCGAAGAACGCGAATGGTTGCGCGAGCAGATCGAGCAAAACGACTATGCGTCGATCGAAACCAACGAAGAGCGTGTTCAGATTTATCGCGACCTGGTGAAAGCGACCGCGTTTGAGGATTTCCTCCACACGAAATATGTCGGCGCCAAGCGTTTTGGCGCATCGGGTGGTGAATCACTCATCCCGCTCCTGAGCTCGTTGTTGAACGAAGCAGGTGGGCTTGGAGTGCGTGATTGCATCATTGGGATGGCACACCGCGGTCGACTCAACGTGCTTCACAACATCATGGGCAAGCCTGCCGAAGCGATGTTGTCTGAGTTTGAAAAGACGCCGGACCCCGAGAAATACATGGGTTCCAGCGATGTGAAATACCACATGGGCTACTCCAGCGACTTCGAAACGACGTCTGGAAATTCGGTCCATTTGTCGCTGACCTTCAACCCGAGTCACCTTGAGTTCGTGAACCCGGTCGTGTTGGGCCGCGCACGTGCGAAGCAAGACCGACGTGGTGAGTCGCGATCGTCAGTGTTGCCATTGGTGATGCACGGCGATGCAGCATTCGCCGGTCAGGGCGTCGTTGCCGAGTCGTTGAACCTCGCCGAAGTCGAAGGATTCTCGGTCGCAGGTACGGTGCACTTGGTCATCAACAACCAGATTGGTTTCACGGCCGTTCCACGGGAATCCCGCTCGACGACCTACTCGACGGATATCGCAAAGATCTTGGAAGTCCCAATCTTCCACGTAAATGGCGATGATCCCGAAGCATGTGTGCGGGTCGCAAAGCTTGCGATGCGCTGGCGTCAGAAGTTCAAGCGAGATGTCGTTATCGACCTTGTTTGCTACCGACGCTATGGGCACAACGAAGGCGATGAGCCCCGTTTCACGCAGCCGATCATGTATTCGAAGATCGATGCGATGACCAAGGTGCACGAGAAGTACGCCAAGAAACTGGTCGACGCTGGCGTGTTGGAGGCCGATCAGGCTCAGGGCATCTTCCAGAAGCGCATCGATGAATACTCGGCGGTGTATGAAGAGATTCATCAAGCACCACAACGCGCTGAAGTTAGCAGCCTGTCAGGGGTTTGGACGCGATACGAAGGCGGCGCTGTCGATGCTGGTCAATCGCCGAAGACGAACCTGCCCTTGGATGAATTAAAAGCACTGGGCCAGAAACTGGCCGAGGTACCAGATTCGGTAAATGTCCACCGGACGATCCAGCGCTTCCTCAAGCAGCGCGACGAGATGGCGACTGGTGAGCGTCCAATCGATTGGGCGATGGCCGAGGCGCTGGCGCTGGGATCGTTGCTGAAAGAAGGCACATCGGTCCGTATCAGTGGTCAGGACGCGATTCGCGCGACCTTCAGTCAGCGGCATGCAGGGATTACGGACGGGAAGACCGGCGAGGTCTACTGGCCGCTGAAACACCTATCGGACGACCAGGCCAAGTTCGAAGTCTATAACTCGATCTTGTCGGAATGTGGTGTGCTCGGCTTTGAGTACGGCTATTCGCTCGATTACCCTGATGCCTTGGTCATCTGGGAAGCGCAGTTTGGCGACTTTGCCAACGGCGCTCAGGTCATCATCGACCAATTCATCTCGTCGGGTGAAGACAAGTGGAAGCGTCTCAGCGGTCTGGTGATGCTTTTGCCTCACGGCTACGAAGGACAAGGTCCTGAGCACTCGTCAGCACGGCTTGAGCGCTTCCTACAATCGTCTGCGGAAGACAACTGGTTTGTCTGTAACCTGACGACACCTGGCCAGTACTTCCACGCGCTGCGGCGTCAGATTCATCAGGGGGTGCGAAAGCCGCTCATCGTGATGAGCCCTAAGAGTCTGCTGCGTCTTCGTGAAGCGACAAGCACTCTGGAAGAGCTCGCTGACCAGACATTCCAAGCAGTTATTCCAGATACGCGCCCTGAGATTGTTCCGGACCAGGTTAAGCGCATCTCGCTCTGCTCCGGTAAGGTCTACTACGACCTCATCAAATACGCGGAAGAACAGCAGTACACCGAGACCGCTATCATCCGTGTGGAGCAACTCTATCCGCTCGATTTCGAAGGTCTGAAGCGCGCGATGGAGCCTTATAAGAACGCCGAAGAGGTGCTCTGGGTCCAAGAAGAGCCAAAGAATATGGGACCTTGGAACCATATTCTCAGCAATTGGCTCGACGAATTCGGAACCGAACGATGCCCGCGATATGTTGGACGCGCCCCATCGGCGAGCCCAGCGACGGGACACCGCGAAGCTCACCTGTTGGAACAACAGAAGCTCGTGGTCGAGGCGTTTGGCGAGGTTTGGCAGAACGGAAACGGAAAATGAACCGATACATTGTCAGCTCCATCTTGGTCATCGCGGTCGCCCTGAGCGGTTGTGACGCGCTGTACTATGACCTCGACGAGAAGCCGTTCAATGACATGGGGAACGCCAACAACGTCAATAATTCGAACAATTTGAACAATTCGAATAACTCCAATAACGCCAACAATTCCAACAACTCCAATAACGCTAACAACTCAAACAACTCCAATAACGCCAACAATATGATGGATATGGGCGGCGATATGGATATGGGTGGCAGCAACAACAATACTGGAACGATCTGCACACCTGGCGGTGACCTGGTTGGTACCTGCAATCCGGTCGCACAAGACTGTGCACCAGACCGGGTCTGCGATTTCTTCTTCAACGTGGGTGAGAATCGGTTGGAAGCTGGCTGCAACCCTGAGGCGGACAAGTTCGTTTTGGAAGAGGGGGCGGCGTGTATGGGACTGGACGAAAAGTGTCTTCCAGGTTCGTTCTGCGTAATGAACGCGTGCCGCAAGACGTGCGACCGTGCGACGGCTGAGGGTTGTGATTCCGGAGAGTTCTGCAGCACATTCGACGCGGCCCTAAGCGTGGGGTACTGCACCCCAGCTTGCGTCGACTAGGACCCGAACAAAACCAGCGTCGAACACGATGAGCTAGCTTGGATGGAGACCGTTTGGGTCTCCTCTTTTTTTGCCGCCTCGTTCTTTGCGGTGATGGTGTGCTCACCAGATCGAAGTTTGATGCCTAACTTCTTGCGGGCGACCTCAAACGCGGGCCCGCCATCGACGCTAACCTGAGCAATCTGGGGATTGATAAGGCTCAAGTCCAAACAGCCCATTGGCGCAGGCTTCAACTGCCAAACCTTGCCACGCATCTGTTTGGCGCGTCGACGGACTTTGAACGTCTCGTAGCCGTCCATCGACAACTCAAGCTCAACCCAATCGTTGGAGTCGTACGTCTTTTGCTGAGGTGCCACACCAAGCGATGAACCATTCACCGTGACCGTCGCACCTGGTGGGTCGCTCTTGAATGCCACTGTAACCGGGCCGTTGTGCGGCTTCGGGTCTTCTTTGGGCTCTTCGATGTGATTGTTGGTGTTCTGGGCGATTGCGCCATTTGCAGTGCAATCGAGCTGTAGCAACACCTCATCACGCTTGTGGGCATAGGCGAGCGTATAGGTCGCGCTAACGCATGAATCCTTGGTGGCGCGCAGGTTTGCAACGTCTCCTGGCGAGACCTCAATCTTGGCCGTCGTCGTGCCGGTTCCCACACCATTTACGAAGATTTCAGCGCCTTCGGGCTGGGTTGTAATCGAGAACGATCGAGGTCCAGCGGACTTGCGCAGCACCGCACCATCAGCGGGTGTGATGGACTTCTTCTCGTCCGATGACTTGATGGGAACGTTCAAGGCAAGGGGCTCGTAGCCATCCAGCACAAGTCGTATCTGATGTCCGCCTTCTTCCAGCTCAAACGTATGTGGCGTGTTTGCGCCCGCCAGACGTGCGCCGTCCAACCAGATTTCGGCACCGCTCGGCTCCGACTCAATGGTCACCGGCACGACGTTGGGTTGGGAAAAGACCCACGCCAGAACTGCCGCGACCACAACGCCGAGGATGACCGCACCAGCGTACGAGCGCTTGGGCGCATCCATCATCGCTGAAGGGTTTGTTATCGAAGAGACCACGCTCGGGATGCTATCTTCAGGAGTCGTCGCACTCTGATATTGCGTCGCCGTTTTTGGGGAGGACTCGCTGTTGATAGCGGTTGTGGAATGTGGGTCGACATTGGTGGTGCCGCCATGGAGCAAGCGTTCCAGCTCGGCATCCATCGCGTCTTCCAGACTTAGCTTCTTTACCTGCGAGCCTGAGCCACGGGCTGACCGAAGCTCCTTGCGCTCTAGGCCTTCCGGGAACAGCTCGCCCAGGAACTTGGCGACGTCCGTTCCGGTCGGTGCAGTACCGGTCGAATACATGTATTGCAGCAGGTCGACCTGCATCTTCTCTGCAGATTCGTAGCGGTCTTCGAGCTTTTGCGAGAGCGCCCGCGCGACGATTTCGTCGACTTCTTCTGGGATTTCGGGGTTGAGCGTGCTCGGTGGGTCAAACTCGCATTTGCGCACCAGGTCTAGACTTTCGAGGTCCGACTGCCCTTCGAATGGGCGGAATCCCGTCATCAATTCGTAGAGCGTGATGCCCAGCGAAAACACGTCGCTTCGACCATCCAGCGCTTTTCCAGAGGCCTGCTCAGGACTCATGTAACAGAATTTACCCTGCAGCCGACCCGACACGGTTTTGCTGAGGCGCGTGGCCGCGCGCGCAATCCCGAAGTCGATGATCTTCACGTCGCCTTCTGCTGAAAGCAGGATATTCGACGGGCTGATGTCACGGTGGATGATGCCAAGCGATTCTCCGCCGGAGTCCGTCTTCGCATGCGCGTAGTGCAAGCCCTTGAGCGACTCCGATGCGATATACAGGGCGAGGTCGACGGGCATCTTGGTACGCTTGACCTCCATGCGTTTGATGACCTCACGCAGGTCGCGACCGGCGATGTACTCCATGGCGATGAAGTACTCGCTATCTTCCACACCCATGTCGAAAACTGGCACGATATTACCGTGGCTCAGTTGGACGACGATGCGGCCTTCATCCAGGAATTTCTCAACGAATTCTTCTTCGGCAGCGAGGTGAGGAAGGATGGTCTTGATAATGACGTTCTTCTCGAACCCGCCCGCGCCGCGGGCCTTCGCCAAATAGATCTCACCCATGCCACCTTGCGCGATGCGGTGGAGGAGTTCGTACCTACCTAGTTGACGTTGTTCGCTCAATCGCTGCTCTCCCTGCGATAGATTCACATATCACAAGAGCGCGAAGACAGTCATCACAGCGAAGCGTTTATGGACAGGCCGGTGCGCAATAGCCGACGCCGGGAACGCCAGAGAACTCACGGCAGAACTCGTTCGCCATGCAGCCTTGGCCGGTGTCTTTCCAGCAGATGCGGCGGCAGAATTGATTGACGCAGGTCAGGCCGGGCTCGCACGTCCCTGCCATTCCACATGCCTCGCCTTCAACCTGTGTCTCATCGCCATCCTTCAGGAAGCAAAGCAGGTCGAACTGTGGTGTGCCCATAACCAATTGAAGGTTCACTGCGCAGAATGCATTGGCAGGGCAGTCCTGCAGAACCGGGTCGCAAGTCCCTGTGATGGTGCCAGGCGTTTCGGGACAGACACCTCCGACGGGGATCGACATATCGGTCATGTCGGCCATGTTCATGTCGGCCATGTCGACCATGTCGGCCATGTCAGTCATGTCTGACACCGTCATGTCAGTCATGTCACTCATGTCGCTCATGTCGGCCATATCTGCGGGGTTCATGTCTGACGGCATGTCAGTAGTCATGTCGCTGGTCATCATGTCGCTGGTCATGTCCGCGCCAGCGTCATTGATGTCCTGGTCGGCGGCCTGAAACTCGATCAAGTCGATGTCCTCGTAGAGCGCACATCCGCCCAACAAAACAGCAAGCCCCAAAATGGCGATAAGTCGATGCATCAAATTGAGTCTAAGGCAACCTCTGGCGCGATGCCAGATAACACTATTGTATCGCTGGGTCCCGAGGTGCGGCATCGAGGTTGTCATCAGATTCCTCTACCAGTTTCACCACTTGTCCATTGGCAAAGGTCTCAACGCTCAACGAACGACGAACATCACCGATCTTGAGTTTGATGATGTTGCTGTCACCCGCTTTGGGTCGACCAAATCCGGCTTGCTGAAAGACTGTCTGATTGACCGCAACACCACAGTAAAAGAAGTGCCCGCAGCCGAAGTCCCAAAAAACCCCTTGATTGACAGGACATTGAAGCGAGAGTTTTTGCCCAAACATGGATTCCGGGAACTCAAACTCTGCCACCAAACCCTCTTCCATGAGGCTCTCGATAAGCTCATGGTCGCCACGACCGACTCTACTCCAGCGAATGGTGAGCAGGTAGTCGGTGGGGTGTTGAACAAGATTGTGTAACTGGCCAGTATCCAATCCCAACCGTCCCGATTCGGGAAGCGACCGAAGAATGCACACCTCTTCAGTAGTTTCCGTTTCAGGACTTTGTTTGAGAACCGGTTCGTTCCCGTTCTCTTGGACTTTCCAAACCGACAATTTCTCGGATTCGCATCCGAACAAAACGATTATGCAAGGGAGCAGGAATTGTCGCACGTCATCCCCAAAACAGTTTGGTTAATGCCAACCCGTTCAGGATTCGCAAGTCTGCATGCCAAATGGGGAGTCTTGCTGCACAAAACAAGGTCGCAACTGCTCACCAGAGCAAACACAACGAAGGTTCGCAGTCGATTCATTCAGGTTCTCTGAGTTAGTGTTCACTGAGCTTAACACAAACCGCGTTCAACTCCATAAGGACAAGCCATGATACGCCCGTTAAATGTAGACGAGCTGGACCAACTGTTCGCGATCCGCGAGGTCGCTTTCTTGGATTGGACCGACTACTCGAAACCCGAAAATCGGCAGATTCACCTGGATCGCCTTAAATACCGCTACGGTAGTTTTAATGGGGACGCGCTGGCTGCTACTGCCTCGTGGTACCCGTTCAACATGTACCTGCACGGAAAACTGCAGCCCGTCTGGGGCCTGGCGAGTGTGGCGACGGCGGGCGAGTATCGTCGCAAGGGGCATGTTGCAAAGTTGTTGAATGCGGGGCTCGAGATGATGAACCGCCAGGGCGTCGGTTGGTGTCTGGAGTATCCGTTCGACCCTCGGTTTTACGGGCGGTACGGCTGGTCGACCGTGTCGAACGGCAACTTCTACGAAGTGCCAAGTGGGTGGCTTCGGCGAGACGAAGTTTCTGCAAAACGAATAGGATTGGAGCAAGTCGAACAGGCGCATGAAATCTACGATACGTGGGCATCACGCTATAACTTCGCCTTTGGTCGCGACGACAAGATCCAAGAGAGCTGGCGCTACCTGTTTGGCAAAGCACCCTGGCACGACCAAAGCCAACGCCGATTTGCGTATGTGATGGACGGCGCCTACTGCGTGGCCATCATCTCGCGAAAGGACGGCGGGAAGACATTGCATGTCTTGGACTGGGGCCACTCAACGCCTGCAGGGTTCCAGGCGCTCTTGTCGTTCTGGGGCGGCTTCCACGGTCAGGTCGACAAAGTCCGCGTGCAGCTGCCATCCGATTCGCCACTGCAACATGAATGGAGCGAGTACGTCGTCCCGCACCCACACCCATTGCAAGCCCGCATCGTAAGCGCTCAAGCGGCTTTGAGCGGCATCCCCGCCGACCAATTCTTCTCCATCGCGTTGGCGGTTACCGACGATTTTTGCGGGTGGAACAACCAAACCTATCGAGTCAAAGGTGATGGCGAGTTCTCAAGCGCGGAAATCACGTCCGACGAGCCCGACGCGACCATCGATGTCAGAGGCTTGGCGCGCTTGCTCAGCGGAACCATCGACGTTGGGACGGCTTTGCACTACGGGGAGTTAGACGCTGCGAACGACAAGGTATGGGGTCTACAGCACTTGGAGATTGGTCCGGCACACATGTCGCTGTCCGACTATTTCTGACCGATTCACATACATTTCACTTCGATTGCGGTTGGGTTTCATCGGAGTGCTCTAGATTGCATTCATCGACGTTCTGAGAGGTTGTCATGATTGCAGGAAAGAAGACGCTGATTCTCCCACCGATTGTTGGTCTTGTGCTGGCCGCTTCTGCCCTTTGGCTATACGCCGAACAATTGGATAGCGAGGGCTGTCATTATCCAGCCGGCGAAATGGTTGAGGTCGTGGTCGCGAAGCGCCCAGTCCGAGCCTACACAGTGCTCACATTTGAAGATGTTCAGGTTAAGAAGCTTCCAGCCCGGTTTATGCCACCGGGTTTTTTGAAGGCTCAAGAAGCTCATTTGTATGTGGGTCAGCGCGTTCGTGTCGATGTGGAACGAGAAGCCCTCGTCCTCGCAACAGACTTCGACGAACCAGATGGGGAATACCAACGCGTTATCTTTTGAGCTCACAACAAAACAGGAGGCGAAGCCTCCTAGATAACACGAGGCAAGGCCTCGTAGAAAACACGCAGTAGATAACACGAGGCAGCGCCTCGTAGACAACGCGAGGCAAAGCCGAGCTACTAAGCCGATCCCTTCGATGTCGCCCAAAGCAGCTTCGAAGGATCGAATCCCTGCGAACGCATGATTTCTTCGTAATCGCTGTGGACGGAGCGGCCAGCCACGATACGGAATGCGTCCACCACTTCGTCGAATTTCGCGCTCAGCTCCCGGAAGATGTACTCGAAAATCCCGCCAGGCTGCTTGAACTCCATCATGTCAGTCAGCGAGCTGTACGCGGTGCGCCCAACACGCCGATAGTATGATGGAGACAGGCTTCGGCGAGCGAGTCGAGCCTCGAAAAAACCGCATGAATAAAGGCTCGCATCGCCTAGTGCCCTATAGATTTCGATCCGGCGTTCACCATCACTATGGATAGCTTCATCCAGAATCTGGGCAGCGGGTTTATCGAACCCAATATGATCGCGGGTCTCAGGGCTGAGCTTGGCGTACCCATCCAATAGGTGGACTAGGTAGGCTTCCGTCTCTTCGGATGTCTGGGCGCCTGTTTCCTTTAGCGCGATTGATAACTCATCGTGAAAAAACTCCAACAGGCTGTTGAACTTCTCGATATGAGCTTCCGACATCTAACACTCCATGCTCGGTTGCATTTGATAGTGAGGGTTCGCCTCAACTGAATTGTAGCAGAGGGTGGGGTGTTGCCCAAGAAAGTTGGGTGCGTTGGGTTTTAGTGGTTGGTTTCACGGGGTTTTCGGACGGTGCGGGGGATTGCTTTGCGCGGATTGCTCGCATTGCTTCGCTCGCCAGCGGCCATTGCTTTGCGACAATTCTCTTGGCAATGCCCTATGGAATTGACTCGCCAGAAATTGTCCCGAGGCGAGCGAAGCGAAGCCGAGAAATCGCCCCGAGGCGCAGCCGAGGAATCTGCCTAAATTCACACGATTTTCACGTCACAATCAGAAGAGATTCGTGCCTCCCCTGTAGTGTTCGCTTCCAATTCACAACACGGAGGCACGCATGTTGGTGCGCAAACGATGGTTCCTACCCAGTCTAATCGCAATGATCTTGCTATGTGGGGGCTTGTTCTACCTCTATGTCAGCCAAATCGAGTCGTGCGGCGGCCGAGAGTTCGTTCGGCCCCAGGTAGAAGTGGTCAAAGCGGCCCGCAACATTCCAGCCGGAACTCCGCTGACAAAGGACCGCATCACCACCGAGATGGTGCCTGAGCGCTTCCTGCCGCCCAATCCGCTTCTCATCGAAGACCTGAACATCTACTTGGGGATTCCGTTCGCCGTGAATGTCGAAGAAGGTGCGATGGTTCTCGCTTCCGATTTCTCGGTTCATGAACTGGAAGCGAATGCTGAATACATCAAGGTCGTCGTGTTCGACCGCAAGGTGTTAGCCGGCGAGGTGCTTCGGGCTTCTGATGTGACCGAGAAGACCGTCCCGATTCCTCCAGCCCTCCGCGAGTTCCCGACGAAAAGCCCAGAGTACCCTGATCTGGTTGGCAAACGGCTGTTGGTCGACAAAAAGAAAGGCGACCTACTCCTGCAAACCGAGGTTTCCGGAAAAGACAAATGCGAAGTCGCAAAGCCAGATGTTCAAGAGGAGACAATATGGTGAGCCGCAAACGAATGGTCTTGGCTACCTGCATTTCGCTCATCTTGTTGTGTGGAGCGTTATTTTCTGTGTGGATCGACTATCTAGAAAACGAACGCTCGGAACCATATCGAGACCAGATCGAAGTCGTGAAGGCGGCACGAAATCTCCGCGTTGGCACGATACTGACCAAAGACAAGATCACCACGGAGCAAGTGCCTGAGCGTTTTCTTCCGCCGAACCCGCTGCTTGAGGAGGACCTCAACCTTTATCTGGGTCAGCCGATTTACGTCAAAGTCGATGAAGGAGCCATGATTGTCACTTCGACCTTCGCCAGATCTAAACTGACCCCGACGATGGAAGAAGTTGGCGTTGTTACGTTTCAACGAAAGGTGTTTGCGGGTGAGGTACTGAGGCAAACAGACGTCGATCAAGAGATTCTATTACTGCCGAAGGAACTGTCAGAGTCGCTTGTGGACGAGGTGGATTACACAGACCTGATTGGCAAACCGTTGTTGGTCGACAAGATCGAAGGTGATGTTCTGTTGCCAACAGAGGTTTGTCTCGACGGCGACGGCGATTGTGAAATCGTGCCAGCTCACTCTCGAGAACCAGGATGGTGAGCCGCCAACGCACCATCTTAGCCATATCATTTCTGCCGATTGTCTTCTTCTTTCTGGGGTTCGTGGCGCATTGCATCTACGTGGCACATTTCCAGATCAGAGGCTGTTCAGATGCGTACCGATGGAGCGAAGTCGTGAAGGCGACCGAGGACATTCCAGCCGGGACACCTCTACGGAAGAACCAAGTTACGACGCAGTATGTCCTGAAGAGTTCACTTCCGATCAATCCCCTGGAAGCCCGTGACTTCGACATTTATGTTGGCAGTCTACTCGACGTGAACATTGAAAAAGGCTCTGTAATCCGAAGTTCGCAGTTTCGCGTAGAAGTAGTTGCGGACTGTCACGGTTGTTAGCATCGTTTCGGTTCGTCAGCACCTATCTGCTACACCACAATTCTATTGGAAACGCCCCATGGAATTGTCCCGCAAGGAATCACCCCAAGGCGAGCGAAGCAAAGCCGAGAAATCGCCCCGAGGCGAGCGAAGCAAAGCCGAGAAATCGTCTGGCCCACGGAATTGCCCAAATCCCTTCCCCGCCTTCCGCCAGTCCTTCCCCGCCTTACTAAGACTTGACCATCAAGCCCCAAATCACTAGGTTTCGCTGCCCTTTGGGACTCAGATTGGTGAAGTGATGAACGAAACGCAGCAAGACCCATACGCAAACAACGGCGATGTTAACGCGATGCCCAACGTCGGGCGTCCCGGCAAACGCGTGTTCATCGAGACGTACGGCTGCCAGATGAACCTGGCGGACAGCGAACTCATGGGCGGGATCTTGTCGCAGGAAGGCTACACCGCCGCGCAATCTCTGGAAGAGAGCGACGTCATTCTCATCAACACGTGTGCTGTACGCGAGAAAGCGGAAGAGCGCGTGTTTGGTCGACTTTCGCACCTTCTGCGCCTCAAAAACGAGAATCCCGAGCTGATTCTGGGTGTGACGGGCTGCATGGCCAACCACCTGAAAGAGTCGATTACGAAGCGTGCGCCATACGTTGATCTTGTTGTGGGTCCGGACGCCTATCGCCGTCTGCCGGGTCTTCTGGTCGACGCGCAGAACGAAGAGGTCGACCCGCTTATCGACGTGAAGCTCGACAAGCGTGAGGTCTACGACGGGCTAAAGCCTGTGCGGACGCCAGGCATCTCGGCGTGGATTTCGGTCCAGCGCGGCTGCGATAAATTCTGCACCTTCTGCGTTGTGCCGTTTACCCGCGGACGTGAGCGTGGCGTGCCTCCTGAGGACATCCTCGCGCAGTGTCACGACATTGCTGAGCGCGGGTACAAAGAGGTCACGCTGCTTGGTCAGACCGTCAACTCGTATGTTTGGGAAGACTGGGACTTTGCCGACCTGCTCGCCGCGATCGCCAAGATCGATGGTCTGGACCGCATTCGATTCACCTCGCCATACCCCACCGACTTCAAGACGAAGCTGCTGGAAACCATGGCAGAATATGACAATATTTGTAACTACCTGCACTTGCCTGCGCAGAGCGGTTCCGACGACGTGCTCGAGCGCATGAAGCGTATGTATACCCGCCAGCAGTTCGACGACTTGGTCGGTGAGATTCGAACGATTGTCCCAGACATGGCGATGTCGACCGACATCATCGTGGGCTTCCCGGGTGAGACGGACGAGGACTACGAAAAGACGTTGGATCTGATGCGCAAGACGCGCTTCGACTTCGGCTATTTGTTCAAATACAGCGAGCGAAGCCTAACTGCTGCTGCGCGCGGAATTCCGGACGATATCCCCGAAGAAGTGAAGGTTGAGCGACTCTCAAAGCTCATCGCGCTTCAAGAAGACATCAGCCGCGAGATCTTCCAAGGCCGCGTCGGTACTACTCAACAGGTCATGGTCATCGGCGATTCTCGCCGTGACGACACACAGCTTTGCGGTCGTACGGACGACTTCAAGATGACGGTTTTCGACAAGCCTGACTACGAGCTGAAGCCAGGTGACCTAGTTGATGTTGTGGTCGAAACGGCGACCAGCCACACGCTTATCGGGCGAGTCGCTTAGCGCGATTTGTACTCGACCGCGAAGTCCTGCCAGAGCGGCTGAATGCACTTCAAACGCTCCGAGAGATTCGACTGACGGCACGCGTTCAGGCTTTCCATCCGGTTGACGGGCTTCGCGCAGAAGCTCTCCATCTTCACGCGACCAAGCGGGCTAATCACCACGGGCTCAATGCATGTGGGCGGGCGCGTTGCGGGGTCGAGCTCCGAGAATCCATATTCGATATCAACAATGACACCACCGCCGGGACGCGGCCGCATGGTCACATCAATCAGAGTCTTGGGGTTGGCTGCAGAGGTGAACTGCCAGGTCCTCGTGGCGGTCGAAATCTCGAAGCGATGTGGTCGCTGATCACCAACCAGCGCGCCGGGAAACTCGATGAACCCATCATCGCCGTCGATATCAGTGAGTGAAACCCGGAGGTTCTTAATGGCCTCCACCGTTGGTCGAACGACCTGATAGCCCGCATGCTGAGCTGTATGTATCCGTGCCGCTGTCCCCGGGGCTAGCCGGCTTTCCTGCACTTCCGGTTGAACAGGTCGTGGCGCTTCTGATTGAACTTGGCTTGTCTGAGTCCCGCAACCCACCAAACCTAAAACCAGAACCAAGATAATCCGCATCCGACCAGTCTAACGACCAGAGAACCAAGAACCAAGAACTGAAAACCAAGAACCAAGAACCAAAAACCAAAAACCAAAAACCAAGAACCCATTCATTGACTTTTAATGAGAATTGATTATCAATAGGAACATCAGCTTGTTGATAATAGATTATCAGTAAGGTCAAATGATGCGAAATGGATGGATATTAGTGGGGTTGGTCGCGCTCTTGTTTACAAGCAGCGCATGGGCCCAAGATTCCCAGCCTGAGCCCACTAGCCCCGAGCCTCAAGCCACTAGCCCCGAGCCCGAAGCCGCGAGCCCCGAGCCTGAGCCCGAAGCCGCGAGCTCCGAGCCTGAGGCCGAAGCCGCTAGCCCCGAGCCTGAACCAGAGCCCGAGCCGGAAGTCACCGAAGAGGAGATGAAGGCGCTGCAGGCTGCGATGGCGGCTGATGCCGAGGAAGTCCAGGAATCACAACCTACCGCTGAACCTGAGCCTGCGCCTTCCGCAGCACAGAACATCATTCAATCGATGAACCCGGACATCGCGTTGATTCTAGACGTGGCCGCGGCCTACTTCAGCGACGACGACACACTGCAGACGGGCGCACATGACCCACAGCGCACGGGCTTCAACCTGCAACAGCTCGAGATGAGTATCGGCGCGTCGGTCGACCCCTACTTTCGGTTCGACGCGAACCTTGTGTTTGCTGAATTCGGGGTCGAGGTTGAGGAAGCCTATGCAACTTCGCTGGCTTTCCCTGCAAATCTGCAGCTCCGCGCCGGGCAGTTCCTGACGAAATTCGGTCGGTCAAACGCAACGCACCCGCACTCTTGGAAATTCGCCGACCAGAACCTTGTTAATGGCAAGTTCTTTGGCGGCGAGGGCAGCCGCGGCTTGGGTGCGGAGGTCAGCTGGCTTGCGCCACTTCCCTGGTACGTCCTGGTTTTGGGGTCCACGACAAATCCGTGGGGCGAATGCTGCGCACGTAGCTACTACGGCGGCAGCGACATCGATCTGAATGGACCACAAGACCTCGTCTACACCACGGCGCTCAGACAGTTCTTCCCGCTTAGCGACAACTGGTCGCTGTATTGGGGCCTATCCGCACAATTCGGCCCAAATCCAACAGGCCTCGGCAATCGCTCTGAAATCTATGGCACCGACATCTATCTAAGGTGGCGGCCAGTGAACTCCACCAGCCGAACGGCCGTCAGCCTAACGATCGAAGGCATGGCGCGCCGTCGACAGGTCCCCCAGGACGTGCTCGCCGATTATGGCGGCACCGCGCAGCTGGTCTGGGAGATTTCGCCACGGTGGGAAACCGGAGCTCGCTACGAATACGTCACCGGCGTCCAAGACGATTATCTGGAAGACGAGTGGTTCGACGATCGGCAGCGCACGTCCCTGCAATTGACGTTCTACCCGTCGCACTTCTCGCGAGTACGCCTACAGGGCAACTACGATGCGCCGAAATGGCGAGACGACCCGATTTGGGGAACGTTCTTGGCTTTCGAAGTCGTGGTCGGCGCCCACGGAACCCATGAGTATTGATATGAAGTTTCTGCAAGCACTCATTATCGCGATTTCACTGCTGACCGCATCGGTCGCCAATGCGGAATTGAACGTTGTCACAACACTGCCAGATCTTGGCGCCGTTGCGCGGACGGTTGGTGGCGAGCATGTCTCTGTCAACGTGATGATCTCGCCAAATCAGGACCCCCATTTCGCAGATGCGCGGCCGAACCTGACCCTGATGTTGAACCAGGCAGACCTGTTGATAGTGAACGGGCTCGGGCTCGAAGTCGGTTGGCTTCCGAAGCTACAAACCAACGCGCGAAACGCGAAGATTCAGGTCGGTGCCGATGGCTTCTTGGATGCTTCGACGTTGGTGAAGCTTCTGGGACAACAACAGGTCGACCGCGCGATGGGCGATGTCCATCCGGGTGGAAATCCACACTATAACTTGGACCCAAACCGCATGGCGGACGTTGCTGTAGGCATTGGTTTTCGATTGTCCAAACTCGATCCTGAGAACGCTGCCTCCTACAAACTCAATGCCGCGAAGTTTGCT
Source organism: bacterium (assembly GCA_030427705.1). Taxonomy (GTDB): domain Bacteria; phylum Myxococcota_A; class Bradymonadia; order Bradymonadales; family Bradymonadaceae; genus JAUIBR01. The sequence goes on from JAUIBR010000003.1 coordinate 249,777, forward strand.
TCGGCCGCACGAGAATATGCTGCCAAAGAACGGCAGCGTTTTGACTCGCTTAAAACTCGCAAGGTCGTCGCCTACCACGAATCACTCATCTATTTGAAAGGCTGGCTAGCCTTGGACGTGGTGATTCATGTTGAGCCTCGCCCAGGTGTTCCGCCAGATCCAGGGCACGTCGCAAAAGTCCTGAAGCGCATGAAAGGCGAGTCGATCAAGGTCATCTTGCAGGAGTCGTTCTATCCAAAATCGACGTCTCAGACCTTGGTGAAAATGGTGAAAGGAAAGCTTGTTGTCATCCCTGGTGGTGCCGCGGATGGTCAGGACTATCTGGCTCGCATCAAGGCGGTTTCGGATTCGATTTACGAGGCACTGAAATGAAGTACCTCTTAATGGCATTCGTCGTTTTCGCGGCTGGATGTACGTTTCAGGATGGCCAACCATGGGGGCTTGCGGACTTCTCGGTCAAAACGAACGAGTTTGACCGCGCCGGTCGTGAGGAAGGCGAGTACTTCAAGACTGCGCTGAACTACGGCATCGAGATCGAGACCCTTGAGGTTGAAATCGAATCCGTAGGGTTGGCATTGTCAGCGGAAGGCACGGGCATCAGTGAATTCGACCCAGCGAACCCACCACCAGGCTACTCGCTATGTCACAACGGACATTGCCATGCCGACTCCGGCGAACTCGTAGATTACGAAGACATTCGGCGGGAGCTGTCTACCGCAGCTGGTGCAGCGGGCATTATTCAATTGGTCGATGAGCGGGCTTCGGTGCTCAGCGACTCGACCATCGATGTAAGCGGCGCGTGCACTCAGGATTGTCAGCTCGACCGCGGGAGTATCACAAACGTCTCGGCGATCGTGACCGCGGTCACTCTAAAGGGAACCGTGGTCGATCTCACGGACGCCGAGCGTATCGACGGTGAGCGACAAATCGACCTGACCTGGGAAATCTCGACGACCTTCAATCATGAACTGGAGGTCGCTGTCGGAGACGACGACCCAGGCATTGCACTCAACACCGCATTTAGCCTGTCGCCACGGACCTTCGACGCTGTGGATTTTGGGCAGGACCCAACAACAATCGAATCATTTCTGGACGGCTTCGAGCGAAGCCAAATTGACGTAAAGGTGAAACGCTATGAATTGGACTAAAATACTCATGGTAGCATTCGTGCTCATGGGTGCAGTGGCTTGTGGTGATGAAGACGATCACGACAACAACCACGACAATCACAACAACGAGAACAACCACAACCTTGAAGAAGAGGCATGTGAGCACATGGCTGATGGCCCATTTGAGTCGGTGACCGCGACCACTGATGCAGCCTCCGGACCATCGATTGCGGTCGAACACTCACGTGTCGACGTGACGCTTGTTGATGATGGAAATGGTATGTTCACTGGCTTCGTTACATTCCCTGCGGGAGAAGAAGCCGAGTTCGCATTCTTCTTGAGCGCTGATGTTCCGTTCACGATCACCGATTCTGGTGGAACCGAAGTCGCCGCAGAGGAAACGAACGGTCCTCTTGATGCGTGTGCAACCGATGTTTTGGCTTCAATGGTTTACGATCTCGAAGTAGGTACATACACCATCGAGATTGGCCCGACGTCTGAGACCGAGGTTGGCATTGTCCACGAAGAAGCTGGTGGCGAACACGACCACGAGTAATGAACTCATCCATGTAGAAGATCTGGTCGTCGGTTATGACCGGCGACCGCTTCTGCCAAAGACCTCATTCCATGTTGAAAAAGGAGAGGTCTGGGGTCTCATTGGTGCAAATGGCTCGGGTAAAACGACGTTGTTGAAGACGTTGCTCGGCCTTTTGCCGCCCGTTGCCGGCACCGTCGGTCAGGCGCGTGAGCTCAAGGTCGGGTACGTCCCGCAGCGCTCCGCGTTCGATCTATCTGTGCCAACTCGTGTCATTGATTTGATTCGAGCTGGGGCTGACCGAGAGTGGTCGTTTCTCAAACCGTTCTTTCTGGGGGCTCAATCGGATTCGGTTGAGCTTGCGATGAAGGAAACGGATACCACATCGCTGGCGCGCGAGCAGTTTGCCGACCTTAGTGAGGGGCAAAAACAGCGCGTTCTGATTGCTCGCGCCCTCGTTTCGTACCCGGATCTCTTGGTGCTCGACGAGCCGACGAGCGCGATGGACGTCACTGCCGAGCAAGGGGTTTTTGAGCTCCTTGCCCGCATCGTGGCCGACCGTGGATTGGCCGTTATCTTGGTTAGCCACCACCTTCCGGTATTGGGCAAGTTCGCGACGCATGCGGTTTATGTCGACCGCGACGAACAGGTGATTGTACCCGGCGATATCCACGATGTCTGTCAGTGCCGCGAGTGCCAGGTACGCTATGGCGACGTCCTGAGCGTGCTGCATGAGCATGTGCATGACCACGATCACGATCACGATCATCACCATCACCATAATGATGAGGAGGCCTAATGAACGAGGGCCTCACGATCAGTGCGTTTTTCGACGCATGGGAGCTCTTTCGAGACCCGACGTATGCAGGGATGATCGCCGGTGCGACTCTGGGTCTGCTCGGTGTCTACGTGGTCATTCGACGGATTGTGTTCTTGTCCGCAGCGCTATCTCAGATCGCGGGTCTGGGTATCGCAGTCACGTTTTGGGCGAAGATTAGTTTTGGATTGTCGGGGTTCCTCGCGTCTCCCATGCTGGGCGCGGCGACCGCAACTTTGGCCGCTGTCCTGGTGGTCAATGGAGCACCCAAGTCAGCAAAAACGCGGCAGGACGCCTTGCTTGGCGCGCTCTTCCTTTTTGGTTCGGCCGGTACACTCGCCCTGGGTAGCCGTATCACGGAAGAGCTGCAGGATATCCAGACCTTGCTGTTTGGGTCCGCAGTCGCTGTTCTACCGGAAGATCTCACTGCGTTGGCGATCGTTTGCGGACTCATCGTTCTGGTCCATGTTTGGTGGTGGCGTGGCTTCGTCGCCGTGTCACTGGATCCCGAGGACGCGAAGATTCGCGGGATGAACGTCGTCATTGTCGACGGCGTTCTTTTGGTTTCGATCGCCATCGCGATCTCGATGACAACCCAGATTCTGGGCGCGCTTCCCGCCTTTGCGTTCAGCGTCCTTCCCGCGATGGCCGCGATTCGATTCGTTAAAAATGTGCCCCAGGCATTGCTTGTTAGCGGCATTATAGGCGGTGCATCAGGCTTTGGCGGCTACGTCCTAGCCTTCCTGTATTCCCTCCCAGTGGGGGCCGCCCAAACCCTGGTCGCCGCCGCATTTGCAGCGTTCGCTGTGCTCTTTAGCGTGGCACGGGCAAAATTTTTCATCCAAGGGAATTGATTCCACGAAAAAACTATTCTATACACCCGGTCCCAAAGAATCGGGGTGTGGCGCAGCCTGGCAGCGCGCCTGTTTTGGGTACAGGAGGTCGGAGGTTCGAATCCTCTCACCCCGACTCTAAAAAGCTCTCGTCGAAAGACGAGGGCTTTTTGCGTTCGTACGCCCGGCATGGGCACCAATTTAGAGGTGAAAGTCCTCTCTCAAGTAGGTCACATCAAGAGAAGTGAAGCGCAAGGGCACGAGGGCGACCGAGTGTCT
>JAUIBR010000004.1 GCA_030427705.1 bacterium
CCAAAGGAAATCTGGCCGCCGTTGTGGTTATCGAAGGGTTGACCGACATCGATGATGATTCGCTCGGAACCTTCATCCACCGTTCCGTCCCCAGCCAGGGTGAACTCCGAAACGCGAGAGCGCGTGCCGTTGTCGTTGGTGGTGTACGAGAGGAAAATCCGCTCATCCATCGGCCAATTGGGATGGAACGCCATGCCCAGAAGTCCACGCTCACCGCAACATGCGACGCGGTCCCGGATATCTGCCCATTCTGTGGTGTCGGTGACGTTGTCATCATTGTCGAACGCAAAGATGCGACCTGATTGCTCCATCAAGTACCAACGCGACGTGTCACCAGGTGCATGTTCAAGCCATAGCGGAGCCGAGAAATTGAGCGCGCTGAAACGTCGTGTCAGCTCGAAATTGCGCTCTGCTGGCGGTGGGCGGTCCGGCGCAATGCACGTCGGATTGGCAGGACGGTCGTCCAACCCAAATGGTGCGGGTGTGGGCGGCATGCCCATATCCACCCCGTTATTGGAGTTGTTCAGATTGTTGGTGTTGTTCTGGTTATTAACGTTGTTTTGATTGTTAACGTTGTTCTGATTGTTCTGGTTGTTTGCGCGATTATTGCTCGACGACGAGTCGTCGCTGCACGCAACCGAGATCACTGCCAGAGCTACCAATAGTGCTAGCCGCTTCATAAATGCTCCATTTGTTTCAATGGCGGCATGTTAACCAAAAACTGCGCGTACTGAAACTATGTAGCGAGGCAACTAGGCAACTACCTCTAGCGAAGGATTCGGGACGGCTTCCAGCTTTCAGCGGTCAGCTTTCAGCTTTCAGCTTTCAGCTTCGGCTGGGTAGGTCGATGCGAATGGGAAGCCGCAAATCTTGGGTGGTCAACGCGGACCTGCGAGTCGCTTTTCGGGGGAGTTCGGGAGAGTCGGAGTGGGAGAGTTTTCTAAAAATGGCTGTTTGCCCAGTTCAAACTCAACGCCTCACCTGCTGCTTTCCGCTCGAGTCGCCCCCGAATGATGACAGAAAAAATCTCGGTGGGGCCTCACGGACCTCGGTTCCCCTCGGTGGCCAAAGTGCGCAATCGGCAACAACCATCGTCGTGACGCGCGCGAAAGCGCCCACCCGATGATCGCGAATGCAGACTCCTCAAGTGCTTGACTGCGAGCCTACCGATTGGTAGACATCTTTCTACCGAACGGTAGAGAGAGTCATTTGGAAGTCTCAGAACAAATCCTAAATGTCGCCAATAAGCTATTTGCTGAGCGTGGTTACGAAGGCACGTCGCTATCCGCGATCGCCGATGAAGTCGGCATTCGCAAGCCGTCTTTGCTGTACCACTACTCGTCAAAAGACACGCTTCGGCAGGCGGTCTTAGCGAGGCTCATGGAGCACTGGCAGTCGGTGCTGCCCCGAATTCTAGAGGCGGCGACGTCGGGTGATGACCGATTCGAATCGCTCGTCGGGGAAGTTGTGAACTTCTTCGCAGAAGACCTCGACCGGGCACGACTGCTCTACCGCGAAATTTTGGACCGACCTGAAGAGCTGCGCGACCAGATGCGCGCCTTCTTAAGTCCGTGGCTGACCATCCTCGCCGACTATATCCGCAACGGTAAGCAGGACGGCAGCGTGCGACCCGATATCGACCCAGAAGCCTACATCCTGAGCGTGATTCAGATGATCGTGGGCGGTCTGGCTACCAATAACGTTTTTGGAGCGCTCTTTGATGGGACCGATGCCCCAATTGAGCGACAGGCGGCCGAGCTGACACGCATCGCTCGCGCCTCCCTCTTCACCTCAGAATATCTAGCGAAACGCTACACGTAAGGACTTATGCCATGGCAAACTTCTTCACTGACAATCCAGACCTTCAATACTACGTCGAAAAGGGCATCGACTGGGAAACCCTGGTCAACGCCGTCGAACAATCATTGCCAAATGATGACATCGAATCTGTCGAGGACGCGGTCTACTTCTACAAGGAAGTCCTGAACATGGTCGGCGAGTTCGTGGCCAATGAGGTCGCGCCGCGCGCGGCAGCGATTGACCATGAAGGCCCCTGGCTTGAGGACGGTCAGGTCAAACACCCAAAAGGATTCGACGAGATTTTCGAGCATATTAAGTCGCTAGAGCTTCACGGCTTGGGCGTTCCTCGTGAGCTTGGCGGTATGAACGCGCCGCATATCTTGAATCTGATGTGCTCCGAGATGTTTGCACGAGCAGACGTCTCGATGATGACGCACCATAGCTTCCACTTCGGAATCGCGATGGCACTCCTGGTCTACTCGATGAACGAGGGCACGACTGAATACGACCCCGAGACCGGGGCGATTCTCAGCACGCGTTTCGAGACCGAGATTCGCGATATCTTAAGCGGCGAAGCGTGGGGGGCGATGGACATCACCGAGCCCGATGCTGGAAGCGACATGGCGGCGCTTAGCACTAAGGCGTTCCAAGACGACGATGGAAACTGGTTCATCACCGGTCAGAAAATCTTCATCACGTCCGGTCACGGCAAGTACCACATCGTCATCGCACGTAGCGAAGCAGACAAAGAAGGGCTCGACGCACTGTCGACCTTCATGGTCCAGACCTACGAGGACCTCGACGACGGCACACGCAAACGCTACGCGACCATTGACCGGCTTGAAGAAAAGCTTGGGCACCACGCCTCACCGACTTGCTCGGTCATCTTCGAGAACAGCCCAGCAAAGCTGATTGGCAACCGCGGCGAGGGCTTCAAACAGATGCTCTTGTTGATGAACAATGCGCGGCTCGGAGTTGGATTCGAGTCCGTCGCCGTCTGCCAGGCGTCTTACGTTTTGGCCAAAGAATACGCGGCTGAGCGTCGTGCTTTTGGCAAGACCATCGACAAGCACGAGATGATCGCGGACTACCTCGACGATATGGAGTCAACTATCGCCGGCCTCCGTGCCATGGGCTACACCGCGACTTTCCATGAAGAGATGGGATTTCGGATCGGCATCCAGCTGTCGCGCGACAACTCCTTATCCGAGATTGACCGCAAGCGGCTTGAACGTCGGCAGCGCAAGCATAAGGCGGCGTCACGCAAGATTACGCCATTGTTCAAGTATCTTGCGGCCGAAAAGGCGGTCGAGATGGCTCGCATGTGCATGCAGATTCACGGCGGTGCTGGCTACACCACCGAATACGGCGCCGAGAAGCTGCTCCGCGACGCGCTAGTCATGCCGATCTACGAAGGCACCTCGCAGATTCAGTCGCTGATGGCGATGAAAGACACGCTGGGCGCCATCATGAAAAACCCACAGGAGTTCGTGCGACGCCTGGCTCAAGCGCGCTGGAAGACGATGTCTGGCGACAGTCTCGCTCGCCGCGTCGCCAAGATCGAACACGCCTCGCTGACCGCGCAGCAGCACCTGGTGCGCAAGACCGCCATGGATAAGTTCCAGGATGTTCGACACCGTCCGATGGGTGAGTGGCTGGACCTCTTGCGAACAGATTGGGACCCGAAGCGCGACTTCGCCTTCGCCATGCTGCACGCCGAGAACCTTGCGCTCCTGCTCAGCGACGAAGCCATTGTCGGCATCTTGTATGAGCAAGCACAGAAGCATCCTGAGCGACGCGAAGTGCTTGAGGCGTACTTGGAGCGTGCCGAGGTTCGAAGCCGCATGTTGGTCGACAAGATCACCAACACCGGTGACCGGTTGCTTGGCCGACTCGCCAAAGAGAGCGAAGCAGCGGCGGAATAGTCGTTAGTTGTTGGTCTTTGGTCTTTAGTCCGGTGGGAGAGGTATTTGATGCCAGTAGCTGCCCATGAGCCCACGTGGCTGCCCATTGCCAACAATGCCGCTGTCGTCTGGCCGAATTGTGTATCTCAAGAAGACCGTGTCTATGTCAGCGTTGATATCACCCGTCGAGATGACATTTGACTCATCTGAGACATCCCACACCCGGATAAATCTGTCTGGCCCGTTGACGTGCGTTGTCGTCCAATAGTTATCGGTAAGCACCTGACCACCTTCATAGTCTGAGTCCGGGGGTAGTAACACGTTTGATATCTCATTGAATCCCTGACTAGAGACGTCATAAAGATAATATGACCCACTCAGGTAAGCCCCTAACTTGGTTCGGTCTCTGGACAATTCTAGGCCGTCGAGCTCTCTGGTCTCTTCCGCCACTACCGACGGCCCGAGTAGGTCGAAACGAAGTCGTCGAAGCGTCTCCCCCGCTAAGAACACTGTGTCGCCATCCGCCGCGATTGAAGTCGAACGTTGGACATCGAATCGTTCGGTAACCCTTGGATTCTGAAATGTTGAAGTGGAGATCGCGACGATTTTGTTTGTGCAATTTAGATATGAGCGATTCGCGCCACCAACCGCCACTCCTTGGGGGAAACAATCTCCTTCAATCGTCAGGCCTGAAGAGGCATTAAATTTGCCGCCTGCATCAATTTCAACAAAGACCAAGTCCAAGATCAGACCATCCTCCACGACTAAACCCACGACACCATCTCTGACATCAAAATCCTGTATCTCCCCACGCGACAGTTCAAAGTAGTCGATGATGTTCCCATTCAAATCAAAGCTGGCCAGCGCACCGGACTCGCGAGCGGAGAGCTTTTCGCGATATGCCACAATGACATCTCCCGTCAATTTGATGTCGGTGTATGAAAGGACTGCTTCGTTCCAATCCTCAGGTGATGTTCTCTGTGACAGGTCCGAATCTGAATCCGAATCCGACTCAGTCTGGTCGGATTCAAGATCATCAGTGCTCATATCGAAAAAATCCCCCATGTCAGACCCGACAGGCGGAACTTGGGTAGCATCGGATCCACATCCGGCCAGCACGAACCCGAGCATCAAGATCATCGCAGTCATTCGCACGAAGGTTCCTCAAGGTAACAGATCTGAATCAGTAACGGTTCTGCGTCAGTGTGAATGATTCGGAAGAAATCAATTGGGTCATCCACACAAATTGCAGACGGAAAAGGTATATTCGTACCTGCCGACACAGTCTTTTCGCCCACTTTCCCAGACGAATTCCAAGCCTGCACCGTAAAATCGCCACCACCCTGGTTTCGTGCGTAGATAATCGGGCGATAAACGGAAAATGGGAGCAAAATGTCGGTCTTGTCTGCCGGGACAAACAACGCATTTCCTAAGTTAGTGTAATTCGAAACTTGGAACAAGTTGGGACCCGCTCCAGGCGCAAACAGGTCATGGTCTAGACCATCGGAAGAACTGAATACACTTGAATAGTTGCCAACAGAATCGCCGTTGTAGTCCCAACATCGATACTCACAGAAGTCTGCGGATGCTTGGACAGAAAACAGAGTAAAAATGATGCCAACGATTAATGAAGTCGGTTTTCGCATGGTTTCCTCCTAATGGGATGCAGCCAGTGAGGGCTAAAACTACTTTTTTTTTAGTGGGTTACGTCAAATGTGAATCTATGAACGCTGACGAACTGCTTGGACATTCTTCTACGCGTCTAGTCTTTTGGAACCTCACCTGAGATTCGAACATAAATCTGATTAGATGGAGCTAACATGAAACGAACTCTCATATTGGTTGGCGGCGTGCTTTCAGCGTGCAGCCCAAGTGAACCAAATACGCAGATGCGGCCGGTCACGGCCGAGTACCAGGTGATGGCGACGAACCCCAGTGACCAGCCCGAAGAGTTGGGGAAGGTCTCGTGGTTGCGCGACTACAACGCCGCCATCAAAGCGTCGAAGAAAGCCAACAAACCGATTTTCCTATTGTTCACGGAAGTCCCCGGCTGCAGCACCGTAAAGGGCTTTGCCAATGGACCATTGAGCGACCCGCTCGTCGTAGATGCGATTCAGCATGAGTTCATCCCGCTGGCCATCTACAACAACACCAGCGGCGACGCCGACGCCAAGATTCTGAAGAAGTTCGACGAGCCCTCGTGGAACAACCCCGTGGTGCGGTTCATCGACTCAAACGGCGAAGACGTTCGGCCGCGTTACTCGCGTGGATGGAAGAAGGCAGGATTGCTGAAGGCCATGGTTGAAGCGCTCGACAAGACGGGCGGCGCTCCGGATTACCTGAAGCTCACGTCTAACGAAGCCAACGCAAAGACCAAGACAGCGATGTTCTCGATGTATTGCTTTTGGACAGGCGAGGTGAAGTTCGCTGGACTTGAAGGCGTTGTCGCTACGCGTCCGGGATTCGCCGCAGGCCGAGAGGTCGTCGAAGTCACCTACGACCCCAAACAGACGACCCTCAGCAAACTCGCCAGCGACGCAGCCGAAGTGGACGCCGCCAGTGGTTTCATGACAAATAGTGACACTGATTTGAAGGCAGTCACCGCGCTGCCTGTCTTGAAATCGGACGACGCTTTTCGGTATTCCGCTAAGGACGACAAATACCAAATCCGTGGCACAAACTGGCAGAGTTTAAACCTGACCCCAGCACAAGCCACGGCGCTCAATCTGGCGAAGGTCAGTCAGTCCAAAGATGCAAGGCAGGTTTTGTCACCAACCCAACGAAACACCTGGAAGTAGCGAGCCTCAGCTGAACCGTCACAGCAGCCACAGGTGACGTAAGAATTGATTAATTCGAATCAGACCGGTAAATGTGGGACGATCGCCGATGATGTACCCGGGATTCCCAAAGAAGGATATCTGCCCATCTGTACAGCAACCGAGGAACTTCTTTCTGCGCGCTGCCAAGGCTGTCGATACTCGACGGTAGCGTGGATACCGGGTGGTAGGTCATCAAGCACTCATTGGTCGACCTGGCAAAGCTCAGTCCCCCATCATCTGAGACTTCAATCGGCCGATGGGTTCCCATAGAATACACGCTGTCCGCCTTAATGAGCGCCACGACGAACTCCGTCCCCTCGTCGATTCCACGGTCTGAGTTGTCCGGATCATCAAGATGCCATTCCAAAGTTCCACCCTTGGTTTGTGGCTCTATGCTCAATCTTGGCTCCCAGTTGGAATACCAATGCGAGGGAACACGGATTTCGATCTCCTCTCCGGTCGAAAGTGTTCCTCCATAGGTCTCCTGGACCCGAGCACGAATCTCGAAAACAGGCTCGGAATCGTAGGGACAATCTTCGATCATGCGTCGAACATTGACTCCCCAAGATGGCGCGAATACTGGTCCAGAACCCAAGACTTCAATCTTCACCAATTGATCCGACAGCTTGAGCCAATCACAGAATGTGGGCTCGGTTTCAGAGACTTGACACTCATAGTTAGAGTGGTCGATCGGAAGCTTGGCATACAATTGTTCTACTGAACCCTGACGCTCGGAGCCCGTCGTCGTTTCTGAATCCGCCGTACACGCCCCGAAAATCAGGGTCGCAGCTAAAGTCATGTTTATTAGTCGCATCACGGCTCAGCATTTTACTTGAATCAGTAACGTATCGGTTCTTTGAAGCGAAATACAGTCGGCCAGAATCTGAGACCATTTCGCTGAATAGTCCTTGGTTTTGATTCAAGATCTTGGAGGACCAAAACCAAAAACCAAAAACCAAAGACCAAGAACCAAGAACCAAGAACTAACTCAACCAGCGCTTGCGCCGTCGATAGTGCTTAACATCACGGAAGCTCTTGCGGGCCTCGCCACCACCGACACCGAGATAGAACTCCTTGATATCGTCATCGGCAAGCAGTTCTTCGGAGCTACCGTCGAGCACGATCTTGCCGGTTTCCATGATGTAGCCGTAATTGGCCAAGCTGAGCGCGACGCGCGCGTTCTGCTCGACCAAGAGCACCGTAACGCCGTCCTGATTGATTTCCCGGACCAGGGCCGCAACGTCTTCAACAATCTTCGGGGCAAGCCCCAGAGACGGTTCGTCGAGTAAGAGCAACTTGGGGTTGCTCATCAGGGCGCGCGCGATCGCCAGCATTTGTTGCTCACCACCCGATAGATAGCCGGCGGGCTGCTTGCGTCGTTCACCCAGGATTGGGAAGCGTTTGTAGAACTCTTCGGCGCGTGACGTGTCTCCGCTGAGATATGCGCCAGCCTTCAGGTTCTCTTCGACGGTCAGCTCAGGCAGGATGCGCCGGCCTTCCATGACCTGCGCGACGCCCATGCGAACAATCTCGTTGGCCTTGCGGTCGATGAGATCAAAGCCATTCCACGTGACCGAGCCTTTGGTGACGCAGCCCTCGTGGATGTCCAACAAGCCAGTGATTGCACGCAGAAGTGTCGTCTTGCCCGCACCGTTTGGCCCAAGAAGCGCAACAACCTCACCTTCAGGGATGGTGAGGCTGACGCCTTTCAGAACGAGCATCACGTTGTGATACACGACCTCTATGTTCGAAACTTCGAGCATGCTTACCTGCGATTATTCGGCAGGAGCTTTGTAACCGCTTGGGTCTTGGAAGTCACCCGCGACCTCCCACGACTTCTTCTCGAAGTCAGGCTTCAAGATGCGTGTCTTGGTGCTGACGACGTATGGAACCTTCGTCAGGTTGATGGGCTGAATCAGTCCACCAGCGTCGAACTTGTCGAGCTTGTTGAGCTCAGCGACAAATCCTTCGCGAGTGATGTCACCCGCTTCGATTGCAGCCTTTGCTGCAGCCAAGCCTTGGAGACCTTGGACGTACGACATGAGGGTGTACGAGTCAGGTGCGGAGTCTTTTCCGTACTTCTTATGCGCCTCAAGGAACTTGTCCATTCCAGGCACCTTCTCACCCCAGTATGGAAGTCCCGTGACAACGTAGAAGTTCGCGAAAACAGCCGATGGAATCACGTCCGGCGAGAAGAACTTGTCGGTCCAGGCAGGCGTGTTGCCAATCCAGACAGGCATGTACTTAAGCTGTGCGGCCGTTCCCAAGATTGGGCCGGTTGCCGAAGGAAGAACCGTCAGCAGAACGTGCGTTGCGCCGGCTTCTTTGAGTGCGGTGACCGCTGCTGCGAAGTCCTTCTGACCTGCAGCGATCGTCTGCTTGCTGACCACTTCGACCTTGGCAGCTTCAGCGGCTTGCTCAAGCCCGTAGATGCCATCTTTGCCGTAGTCATCTTGTTGGTAGACGATACCAACCTTGATCTTATCCGCTCCACCGCCGTTCTTGACTGCGAAGTCGAGGGCACGCATTGCTTCGAAGTAGTAGGCAGGACCCGCTGGTGGCGTGTACTTGCTCTCGGCCATCTTCGATGACAACGAAGCAGGCTGAGCGACCATGGTGTCACGCTCAAGCATCTTCAGCAGTGGCAGCGTGTTTGGCGTACCGAAGCTGGTGCCGATGTAGAGCACGTCATCTTTGATTTCGTTGTATGCCTGAACCGACTTCTGTGGGTTGTATCCGTGGTCACGCTCGACCAGCTCAACCTTCCAGCCTTCTGGCAGCAGACCGCTGTCGCCAGCGTTCACAACCTCAGCCATCAGGCGCTTGCCAACAGCGTAGGGCTTGCCAATAGCCGCGGCAGGGCCGCTTTCGTCATTGAGCGTGCCGATCTTGATGACCTTCGCGGTCGCGTCGACGCCTTTGTCGGTCTTGATACCGGTATCCGCGGTTCCGCCGTCGGCCGTGGCAGCGTTATTCGTCGCGCCATCAGCGTTGTTGGCAGGTTTTTCTTTCTTTTCGCACGCGGTAACGGCCAAAGCCATCGCGAGCACACTTGTCAGGACCAATCCCCGTTTCATGGGCATCTCCAAGGAAAATCAGCGAAACAAATTGTCGTTAGTGGGCGGAATCTTGCACGAATCATCGAATTCGGCAAGCGGCCGCGTTTAGAGAGGGTTCTCGCTAAACTTGATATCACGCTGGTGTTCGGTGACCTCGGCCTCGGCGTATTCATCGAACACACCGCTGCGGATGGCGAAGTCCACCAACTCTGGGTCCAGGTCACCGTCTTTGACCATGAACCCAAGGATGCGTCGCACACCACTTAGCGGTGTCGGCTTTTTGTACGGACGGTCCGCCGCGGTCAACGCCTCGAAGATATCGGCGACGGCCAAGATACGGGCCTTGATGTCGAGTTGTTCCGCCGTCAGGCCGCGAGGATACCCCTGACCATTGAGTTTCTCGTGGTGTGATGCAGCAATCTCGGGAACGTCTGCCAGGTGTCGGCTAAACGGCAGCTCCTTGAGCATTTTCAAGCTGACCGCAGCGTGGTCTTTGATGACCTCTCGCTCTTCGTTGGTCAGCGTGCCGCGCCGAATCTTGAGGTTGTAGCCTTCGTCTTCGGTGAGCCAACCCTTGGCGACAATCTCGTCCACACGCTCGACGTCTTCGTCCTGCATGAACTCTTTACCGGGATTGGTGGCCTCAATGAACGTCAGCGCGGCATCCAGCTCTTCAATTAAGGCATGCGCTTCGTTCTCGGCATCCGTCTCGCCGGCGTTCTTTGCCTTCAGCATGGCCAGCTCGGCTTCAGCACGCAGGCGTCCGAAGCGTTCACGAACGAGTTCGATGCGATCGTAGATGGTCTCGAGCTTGGTGGCCTTATCAACGACAAACTCTGGCGTCGTGATCTTGCCGATATCGTGCATCCACGCGGCGACACGCATCGCCTTTAGCTCGTCGGTCGAGAAATCGACATCGCCATACTTCCCATCGTTCGCGTTGTTCAACGCCCTGGCGATTCGCATCGTGATATCGACCACGCGGCGCACGTGGCCCGCGGTATACGGCGACTTCGCGTCGATCGCGGAGGCGATGGACCGGATGAATGATTCGAACTGAATCTCGAGCTCTTCGAAGAGCTCAGCGTTTTTGATGGCAACCGCGGCTTGCGAGGCCAAAGAGCGCATCAGACCTTCGAGTCGAGGCTCGAACTCGATGGTCTTCGTTCTATCTTCTCGTTCGGAAGCGTTGATGAGCTGCAGCACGCCAATAACCCCGCCCTCGAAGTGGCTGAGCGGCACAACCAACATCGACTTCGTCCGATAACCGGTCGACTTATCGAATCGAATCGGCCCTTCGAAATCGAATTCGTCATGCTCGTCGTAGACGTCGGCGATGTTAACGACTTCGCCTTTGTGCGCGACGTAGGTAGCTACATTGCTGAGCTCGGGGTTTCCGTCTTCGTCGAACAAAGCGATGGGTTTGAAGGCCTCCGCTTCAAGGGGAGCGTCAGCCCCACCCTTTCGAATCCCCATGCTTTCGTTTTGAACGGTTGCCCACTCAAGTGACTTGCGGTCGTCGCTGACAAGATAGAGCGTACCACCGTCAGCAGCGCAAAAGAGGCGGGCCTGGTCGACAATCATGGCGAGCAAGCTATCGATATTGTTCTCGCTCGACAGCGCGCAGCCGATATCGACCAGCCGCGTAATCAGGCGTTCTAATTGCTTCGCTTCATCCATGACTGTCCAGCGTTTATGGCGTGACGGTCAGCGTGGTCGTACCGTTAATCGTCTCGCTCGTGGCCGTGATAGTTGCGGTACCGGCAGCGACGCCGGTTGCCAGTCCACTCGCGTTTACGGTCGCAGCAGCCATGTTATCGCTCATCCAGGTGACCGTTCGGCCGGTCAATGTGTGACCGGACGAATCTTGCAGCGTCACCGTGTACTGCTGCGTGGCTGTGGCGGCGATGGAGATTCCTTGTTCGTTGATCGTGACGGTGGCGACCGCCCCGTAGCCAGCGATTGGCGCCGTGCCCTGTGTACCCTCACAAGTTGCCGTGATGGTTGTGTCCCCTTCGCCAGCGACCGTTGCAACGCCCGAGGTTGAGTTAATGGTCGCCACACTGGTGTTGCCTGAAGAGAACGTGCAGGTACGCCCGGTGAGGTCGTTTCCGCCTGAATCCTTCGGCGTAGCGGTGAAGGTGACCATGCCGCCGACATCTGCGCCAGCTGCGGACCCAGTGACCTCAACAGTCGCGATCGCAGCCAGAACGTTCACCGTGGTGTTTCCGCTGACCCCTTCGATCGTCGCGGTGATGGTGGAAGTACCTGGCCCAACCGCGGTCACGACACCGGATGAGTTCACGATGGCGACGCCGGTGTTCGAGGACATCCACGTTGCCGCATCACGTCCGGTCAGGTCGTTATTACCCGAATCACGTGGGGTTGCCATAAGCGCCGTGGCGTTACCCACCACAATGGTTGGGTTGGCTGGCGTGACCACGACGGAAGCAACCGGTTCACGGACGGTCACCGTGGTGTTCCCGCTGACCCCTTCAATCGTGGCCGTGATGGTGGCGGTGCCTGGTGCGACCGCCGTAACGACGCCGGTCATGCTGACCGTTGCGACGGCGGTATTGGAGGACATCCAGGTCGCCGCATCGCGATTCACCAGGTCGTTTCCGCCTGAATCTTGAGGGGTTGCAGTCATTTGCTGGGTGTCGGTCGGATCGAGACTTGGGTTCGTTGGCCCAACCACGACCATGGCGACCTGCGGGATCACGTTGATATTCGCGGTGCCCATGACACCTTCGGAGGTTGCGGTGATCGTGGCTGAACCTGGGGCAACCGCGGTCACAAGACCGTTGGCATCCACGGTGGCGACCGCAGTATTCGAGGACATCCAGGTCGTCGCACGCATCAAGTCTGTCCCGTCTGACGCACGCGTCTCTGCGGAAAGCTGCTCGGTGCTGCCGGCGACGACATCAGCCGATGAAGGCGTCACCACCACGCTGGTCACAGGACGTGGGATAATGGTGACGGTCGCTGTGTCCATTTGCCCCTCGGAGCTTCCCGTGATCGTCACCGTACCAACCGCGACGCCGGTCACACGGCCCATCGTATCTACGGTTGCGAGGTTATCGTCGCTGCTTGACCACGTGACGGCGCGACCAATCAATTCCTGGTTGTTTGAGTCGAACGTCTGGCCGGCGAGCTGAATCGTCGCGGCAACTTCAACCTGTGCGGTATCCGGTGTGACCACGACGGTCGCGACAGGGTCTGGGTCGACGGTAATCGCGCTTGTCCCCATCACACCCTCGACGGTTGCGGTGATCGTCGCCGTTCCGACGGCTTCCGCTGTGACCGTGCCGTCGCTGATGACAGTTGCGACGTTCGTGTCCGACGACGTGAAGACGATGTTGCGACCAAAAAGCGCATCCCCGCCAGCCTCGGAAACCGTAACTGTCAGCTGGACACTGTTTCCGAGCCCAAGCGTCGTCATGTCTGGGCTCAAGACCACCGTGGCCACCGGGCGTTTCTCCACCGTGACGGTTGCGGTTCCATCCACGCCATCCGATGTCGCTGTGATGGTCACCGTCCCTTCAGCAACGCCGGTGACCTGACCGACCGCGTCCACGGTTGCGATGTTTGGATCGGACGTCGACCACGTCACAGGGCGGTCCAAGTCCGTTCCGTTCGACGAAACTGGCCGAGCCGCCAGGGTCACTGTTTCCGTCAGGTCCAACGTCGACTCCGGTGGGGTGACAATGACACTCGACACGGTCACTGCCATGTCGTTGTTATTGTTCCCCATGTCCATCATATTGTTGGAGTTATTGAGGTTGTTTTCGTTGTTGGTGTTGTTCAGATTATTCGGGTTGGACCCTGGAATGCACTGATTCTCGACACACGTCTCGCCGATGAAACAATCGTCATCGCTTGAGCAAACATCGTCGGTAAACTCAGGGCTGCAGCCAGCCAGGAAGAACAGTGCGAACAACGTCGCAAATGATCGAACGAAAAGTCGCTTCGTCATTGGGGTTCCTTCAAAAACGCAAATGCGGTTCTCAACATTGAAAAATGTGGTGGTGAGAGCCTACCGCGCAACCAGATTGGCATCAAGCCGCCTTTACTGATATGCGTTCGAATCCGTTGCTACTTACGTGGCATCTATGGCGTGTACCCGCGCGGCTCCCTTCATGTCTCGAACGCTAGCTCATAACCCCGACGGCACCGAAGCCGAACACCCCAACACACCGTGGATTCTCACGCTTCTATGCTGCGTCGTGTTCATGGCCGTCGTGAATGGCACGATGATCAATGTCGGGCTGCCGTTTATCGGGCGAGATTTCGGTGTCTCCGAGGGCACCTATGGGTGGATGGTGACGGGCTTCACACTAACGTTCGGCATCTTCAGCGCCATCAACGGTCGACTCGGCGATATCTTCGGCATCAAACGCCTGTACCTCTCGGGGATCTCGGTGTTTGGTTCGGCATCGCTCATCGTCGCGATGGCCCCCTCGATCGAGATTGCCATCGTCGTGCGCATCTTGCAGGGCGCGGGAGCGGCGGCCATGCCCGTGCTGGGGTCGACCATCGTCACACGAATTGTGCCGTCCGCAAAACGTGGTTGGGCGATGGGGATTATCCTGTCGACCGTCGGCGTTGCCGCCAGCATTGGGCCGTTTTTGGGCGGTGTGCTGGTCCAGTTTCTGGGGTGGCGCGCCATCTTCGTATTCACGTCCATCGTCCTCTGCGCGATTCCAATCGGGCTAAAGCTCTTGCCCGAAGAACTCAACGACACCGATGGCCAGCACTTCGATGTGCTTGGCGCGGCCTTCTTAGGCCTCGCGGTCGCGTCCCTCTTGTACTCGTTCGAAATCGTCGAAGAGAGCGGCTTCACCTATGTTCTGGCTATCAACTTGGCTGCCTCGGCCACGCTACACGGGCTCTTTTGGTGGTGGATTGGCCGCGCAAAGGAGCCATTTGCGCCCAGAGAGTTGATTGGAAATATCCGGTTCCAGCTCGTCGCCTTCGTTGCGTTTTTGAGTAACTCCACGCGTTTTGGAACCATCGTTCTGGTCCCGATCTTCCTCATCGAAGTCAACAAACTCGAACCCGTAATGGTCGGGGCTGTGTTGTTCCCTGGCGCATTGGCCATCGCGATCTTGTCGCCGCGCTCAGGTGCGGTATCCGACAAATTCGGACCTCGTCTACCCGTACTTGGCGGGTCGATCTTCATCGTCTTTGGGAACCTGATTTCGGCTTCGTTTACCGGCTCGCCCATCTGGGTTGGCCTTGGGATGGGGCTGTACGGAATCGGGTTCGCGTTCATTCAGACGCCTTGCACGTCCGCGATTTCCCGCATTGTACCTGACCGGTACACAGGCGTGGGACTGGGCATGTTCATGATGATCTTCTTCATGGGCGGTGCGGTCGGAACGGCACTATCGATTACCGCGGTTGAACTGCAACCGTTGGATGCCGCCTCGTGGCTACCGTTCGAGTCGATCGGCGCGGCCGCGCGTTACTCAAATGCGATGCTGGTGCTGACGGGACTGGGAATGCTCAGCGTTCTTTTGGCGTGGTCCATCCCATCCAAAGCCGAGATGGCACAAGCCTAGGGACAGCCCGAGAAAACGGCTGGGACGCAGATGCCTTCGGTGGTTTCACCGCGGACAACACAGACCTCATCAGTATCACAACCCTCTGTGCCACAGTTTGCCGTGCAGCCTACACATGAGCCTATCGTGTCGCCCGGCTCGGCCACGCATCGCGAAGGTGCAAGACAGGTGCAATCGCCTTCCAAACGACAGCGCCCGTCGCCATAACATGCTTCTCCATCCGCGCACTCGGTCTGCAGTGCACACATGTCCAACGAACCCCCGGGGCGGCAGAGCCCATTCTCGCAGGTCGAGCTGCCGGAGCAGTCTTCGTCTAGCGTGCACTCACGTGGGTCTGCGAACACACAGATTCCCGAGGTGCAGACCTGGTCATCACCTTCACAATCGATGTCATTGATGCATTGCGTACAGCATCCTTCGTCCTCGATGAGGCCTTGTCGCTGGCAGTCGGCAGCGTCACCCATTGCCGGGCAATAGATGCAGCGCCCTGATGGTGTGCAGTTCTCTTGATTTCCGAAACAGTCCGAGCCGTTCAGACACTCGACACACGAGCAATCAATGGGGTTTCTAAACGGACGGCTCGGTGGGCATGTCTGCGTGGGACACGGCTGAAGCTCGACGCAGCGACTTCCGACACACGCCTCCTCGGAGGTACAAACCGAGGAATCCCCGCACGGTGGTGTGCATGCGCCCCTGCGGCAATAGTCGGTCCCCGTGCAGTCTGAATCGAAATTGCAGCTGGATTTGCAGGTTCCGAAAGGCAGGACACAGCTCAATCCCACGGGACATTGATCGTCGTTGATGCACGTTGAAGGCGGCAATCGACAGGTCGGTGGAGTGCCCTGGCAAACCTCGCCAGATCCGCACTCCGCCTTGGTGTCACACAGGTCTGCACGGCAATCACCTTCGAAGCAGACGCCGCTGGCGCAGTCCGCGGTCTCTGCACATTCAGGAGCGTCGCAGAAGCCGCCGACACAGGCTGCAGATGCCGGGCACTGTGCGGTGCCCGAGCACGAAATGCGCACGCAAACGCCATTTCGGCAGGAAAGCCGGTCGCCCTCAGCACAATCAACCATCGAGGCACATGATGTCCCGACCTCTGGGACGGGATCTTCGCTGCAACCCCACAACAGCGCTGCGAAGAGGAACATCACAACGATTCGCATCAAACTTCCAACACCGCTTCGGTCGTCCCGATCCGGTCACCAGACCAAGATAGCCGCACGGTTCCATCACCGCGTAGCAGCCAATGATACTGCATCACATTTCGCCGCGTCTTTCCATGAAACGCCGATGACGTGAGGGTTTGGTGGGTGACGTTGGCGTGGCCCTGTAAATGCTCAGTCCGTTGGTGGGCCTTACCCTGCTCAATCGTCAGACCTTCCGAAAGTTCGAGGTCCAGATGCGGCTTACCAACGGCCTGCATCTTCACCGCCATGTCCGTGATATTCGTTGGCAGGAACCCATGGTTTCGAAGCGTTGCTGTGACGCGGACGAGGTCGCCTTCACGCTTGGCCTCAAGTTCGATCGCCGGTCGAGGCAAACCTCGCGCATGGTCCAAGGTGAACTCCACCGAAGGTGCAATCTCGTCCTCAAGCATAGACTCGGGACAGTTGCGGAAGGCATATAGCCATTTCCATCCGCCGACCTCGACCTTGCCAATCTGCGGGTGATCGACCTCGTGCCAATCGACGAACTTGTCGCCGCCTAGCTTCTCGTCATTCCATTTCAACAGGGCGAGCTCGACGCTCTCGTCACGGTCTCGCCAGAACGCCAGGAAGTCATGACTGAAGTCCAGCCCCGCATGCTTCCACGGGCACCAAAGCTCCATGGTAAACGCATGCACGCCTAGACTCTCGTAGGCCCAGTCGTCGAAAACGCCCGTGGTGATATCCGTGTCGTCATACCTGAAATCATGGAATGTACTGACGCACGGAAACCCTGTCACTTCTTGACAACGTTCTCCAAACACGCGGTAAGTATAACGATCGAACTTCGGCATTTCCGTGTCCGCCCGGTCGCTAAATGGGCGCAACAGGATTCCGCTGTAGGTATGATAGGACGTGATGCCACCAATGTTCGGATGTGCCAGCAAATAGTCGACGATGGCGCGGGTTTCAGGCTCGCTCAACGGATACTCGCCGGCCCCAAACTGCTGCCCTTTCGGACGCCACTTGTACGGGTAGTTTCGGTTGAAATCCAAGCTCGCCGGATTCATCTCCAACATCGGAAAACGCGGGTCCTCAAGCACATCATCTTCAAACGTGCCCTCACCGTAGAGATGGTAGAAAGGACCTTCGTCCCACGGCTTGCGTGGGAGCATCGCGCGCGGGTCCTTGGTGCTTGCAACCCAGGCACCCTCCGGCGATTCGATTCGCATCTGCAGTACCCAACCGTCGCCGTCGATATCGCCTTCAACCAGACCGAGTTGCGGTCGAGCTTCGGGCCAGATACGGGGAGCCGAGCGCACATATTCGTTGGTTCGCAGCACGAAGTCCGCGCCATCGGGCGTGATGCACGGCGCGACATAGATGGTCGCGTGCTCCAATAATGAGTCGGTTGCGGCATCAGCGCCATCGGTCAGTCGATGCAGCGTATGTACGCACGCCGCACCGCTCATTAACTCCGATGCGTGCGTTAATCCGTCCACCCAATAGCCAGGTTTTTGGTCTGGGTCGCCTTCATCAAATCGACCGACGGTCGCGACCCAGATATCGCGGCCTTCCGGTGATTTCCCGATGCTCTCTAGACGCACTCGATTTGGGTGGCGAGCGACGAGGTCTTGTAAGTAAGCCGTCAGCTCGTCATAGCGAAGGTAAGCTGGTTTGTAGGTCATTACTGGGGCGCCGCGCCTTCAGACACTGCTGCTGCACCGAAGATGATTGCGAACAGTCCAAAGTAGAGCGCCAGGAATCCGCAGGTTCCCAGGACACCAAACGCAATATTGGCAAGGCTAAGGTAGAAGCCGGCCTGGGCGAACAGTTTGCCTGCCGCAGGTTTCTCGCCCGTCTTGATCTTCTTGAGCTCTGACCAGCCCAAGATCATTCCGATCATGGCGCCGATAACAGGGAACATAATCCACGACGAGATGCCCGCGATAAGCGCAATAATCGCCTCGGTTGAAGGCTTATCGTCGGCATTGGGCGGCGAGCTTGGCGGCTCAAAGCCTGTATTGACGTGAAGATGGATGATGCGCGCTACGATCTGCGCGAGTGTAAGAAGCCAATTGAACATGTTTCACCTCGTTTGCTTGGCGACACCATACCGAAAGTGGCCGGGCCTAGCCAAGTACGTGCTCTTGAAAGAACTCAAGCAACGACTCATAGAAGTGCTTGATGTTCTCTGGGCGACGCCAGCCGTGCCCCTCGTTCTCGTAGATATGATAGACATGCGGGACGCCTCGGCTGCGCAATGAACCAACGATGGCCTCGGCCTGATCGATCGGGACAACCTTGTCCTTCGAGCCATGATACACGGCGACCGCGTCTTCAATATTCGTTGCCTTGAAGATCGGCGAGCGCTCTTTCCAAAGCTCGGAT
Source organism: bacterium (assembly GCA_030427705.1). Classification (GTDB taxonomy): domain Bacteria; phylum Myxococcota_A; class Bradymonadia; order Bradymonadales; family Bradymonadaceae; genus JAUIBR01. Next base: position 18,686 of record JAUIBR010000004.1, read on the forward strand.
GCAGCCGGCAGAGGCCCAAGCAGCTTGTCGTTGTAGCGCGATTCGAATTTATGCGTGCCATGCGCGAGCGAGAAAAGGTTCGCGATTCCGTACATACACACGCCCGCTCGAAACGCGCCCGGGTGTTCAGTTAACGCCTGCAGGACAGTATACCCACCTGCGCTGCCCCCCATGATCACCAGTCGGTCGGGGTCGGCGAGGTCTGCATCGACCAAGTAGCGCGCGGCCATGACAGCGTCCTCAACATCGACATTGCCCCACTCGCCATACAACGCGTCTTGATAGTCTCGGCCGTATCCCGTGCTCCCACGATAGTTGACGTCCATCACCGCAAAGCCACGGGTCGCAAAGAATTGATTGCGGGCTTCGAACGCCGCCGTTTTCTGAGACGTGGGGCCGCCATGAACCATCACGATTGCCGGCGGACGGCCATCCGATTCGAAGCGCGTGGATGCTGGACCATAGAAGTTTGCGAAGACTTCGATCTCTTCGCCCTTCTTGTCGTCAAACTTCCACGAAACGAATTGCGCAGGGCTTAGCTCTGAAGGCGGAACGCGCTCATTGGAAGATCGCGCATCAACGCGGTGATCTTCACCGTTGAGCAAAGTGACAAGGCGTCCTGGAACCAGGCTCGACGACCCGAAGAATGCGATGTGGCCGAGCGATGAAACGGTTGGCTGCCCGACCGATTCGTAGCCTGCGGCAGGCTCGATCGGCACCTCGCGACAGTCCACCGTCACCCGAACCAACGACTTCTTGCCCCGTTCATTTCGAACTGCGACGACATGCGTGCTTTCAAGCGCCCAATCGAAGTGCCGCAAACCTTGAATCCATGCGGGACCCGCGAAGTCTGCATCACCAGATGTCAGACGAAGCACGTCACCGGTCGAAAGGTCTCGATTGTAGATATGCGAATAACCGGACTTGTCGCTCGTGTACGCCAGGTACTTGCCGTTCGGCGAGAACGTCGGCTGTTGGACTGCCGTCCCGGGGCCACCTGCCCAGACTTCGATCTTACCCAGATACAGGCCTCGATCATCGACTTCGACAGGTGCTGTTTCCAAGCGAGTGCCGTCCCACGGCATGTTCGGATGATCCCACGAAACCCAGGCGAGCCGGTCTCCTGACGGGCTCCAAGCCGGTTGCATGTAGAAATCTGCCCCAACAACAATTTTGCGGGGCCATTGGAGCCCGTGCGAATCCACAACCGCCAAGACATCGGTCTCGCCGTCTGTGTGCACAAACACAACCCACTTGCCGTCCGGCGAGATTGTCGGTGTTGCAACGCTGCCATATTTTGGCGTGATGGCTTTGGGTGCGCCGGAAGCAACATCCACGCGGTACATTCGCCCATCGCCGCCGCAGAAAACCGCGAACATTTCGTGGACGTCGAACTCACCGCCCGCGTAGCCGACACCGCCGCGAACGTTGATGTCACCCGAGATATCCCGTGGTGCATTAGCGCGATGTTTCACACACAGCACGCCTTGCGCGCCGCGCCCCTCGGCCCAAACCAAGGTTTCGCCATCACCCGCCCATTTGCAGTCGTTGAGGCGTTTCTCGCCGGAGAGCATTTCCGCAGAAATTGGGCTCTCCCAGTATCCGTAAGCGCGTTTCGTTTTCATGGGTCTTTCCTGTTCGATTTCTCAACAGGACATGTTCAACCACAAAAACGCTGGCGTGCCCAGAGTCAGTTACTGAGGCAGGGCATCGGCCAGCTCAGGAATCGCCTCCAACCAGTCGCCCAGATAGCCCGAACCCGCGCTATTGGTTTCCTCGTAGTGATCTCCCGGTGCCGACTGAAAATACGTCGTGTCGAAATCGTACGAAGGGACCATGTAGCCTAGATGGTCCATTCCCAGACCGATGAAGAACGGGAACTGCCCTGGAATCTGCTCGTAAACATATGGACCATCCGGGGCGTTGGCCCAATCCGGTGGGTTTTCCGCATCCTTTTTGATGATGCAGGGGTTCGTACCGTCATCGTTGGGCGTTGGGAGGCCTTGGTCATCGCAAGTCGCTGCCACTCGGCGTCCTTCGGTGTCACCGATAACCGGTGTTTGGATTCGAGGCTTGCCGGGGTAGCCGCCGACCAACGTCTCTGGGAAAACCTCGCCGGGGCCTGTGAAGATCGTGATGGGGCCGAGCTTCACCATAACCGCCTGACTTTGAACAAACGGATTACCCGGTTTGAACCGCTGAAAACTGCCGGTGACGTTGTAAACATCCCGTGCGAACACCTTCAGTCCCCAACCAGCCAATTGGAAGACGGTGTTCTCGACTTCCGTCAGGTACCGCTTCGAGGCAAAAGCCAGATCTGGTGTTGGAATCTCAGTGAGTTGGTCATTCTGCATAGCCGTAAGGACGTGGGAGGCCAGAGTCTGCCCAACCGCGTCTGCGGATTCCCAAGAATGTGACTCAGCGATGGGATCACCCGCATAGGTCTTAGCGCCGCCTGGGCCAGGGTAAATCAGACCACCCAGCGCACCCGCGAAGAGCAAGGTCACACCACCCGCACCCGCGATTGCAGGCTTGGGCTGAGCCCCCGTCGTTGCAGCGAGGCCTTCTTCGATATACTTGCGCGCAAAGTGCGGATAATCCGCGGTCAGGAAGGTGTTTTCACTCCACAAAACCTCTGGGTGATTTGCGAAGCTCAACATCGTCGTGATCGTCTCACCCGTGCTTTTGGAGCGTGCCCAGATGATGGGGACGTTGTCGTCAAAGATGTACGGCGTGCGACTGTCATTGACCGCCAGTCCGTCCACGCCAACATCAAGAATCGTTGCGTGAATGTCGGCTTCCTCGAGCGAGTTCAAAGACTCTTCGATACCGGCGAGCGTTTGGTCTTGGATGCGCTTTCGAAACTCCGGACTAACTCCTGAGCGTGATGGTGCCACCGCGCCTGGGCCCCACTGGCCCTGCATGTCCGGCGCTTCATGGTTGTGGGTCGCGCTCATCACAAGCACATCCACACCCCAATCCTCGGGGATTCGTTTCCGAATGAGTTCAATATCGGTGTGGAAGAGGCCCGTCACGTCGGCTACGGCGAAGGCAACCGTGACATCATTTCGGCGGAACACGGACACCTGGACCTTCAGGTCATCGTGCGCCCACTTAGAAACGCAGCAATCGACCTCGTCACAGCCAATCTTCTCCTCAGGACACATTCGCGCTGCACGGCCATATCGGAAGCCTGAGATCCAGATGCCTTGCGCGATATCGTCGCCTTCACCCTCATCAGGGCCAGTGTATCCGGGGTCTTCCGGGCAGATATTGTCAAATCCGCAGTCTCTCCAACGTCCAGCGATATTGCCAAGGCCGGGGTCGAAGTTCACATGCACGCCATCGTCGTTCAGGCCGGCCTCGCGAGGGGTCTCAAATCCCACCGGTGTGATGACCTTGCTGGATGCGCCGACATACAGGATTCCGTCTCCGCCACCGTCGCAACTAGGAGCTCCCGGACACGCGAGGACCGGAGGAGCCTCCCACCAGCAGACCTTAACATCGTCCACCTCGCGGCAAGTCTCGTCTTCGCGACAATCCGCGTCGGTCAGACACTGACGGTCCAAATCGAAAACACACTTACAACCGACGATCCGCTGGTCGTCTGTGCACTCCGGCGTCTCTTCGCACTGCGGCCCCATATCGACGGCATTATTCGTGTTGTTGACGTTGTTAACGTTGTTCGAATTGTTGGTGTTGTTGGCGTTGTTGCTGTTGTTCCCAGACTCGGAATCGCTGGAACATGCTGCCAAGAACGCGACCAAAACCAATAATAATACGCGCATATGAAACCCTGCCGTGAAAGTGGTCAGAATCTAGTGAAATCAGGGTCCCGGCGCAAGCTGACGAGCGCACAAAAAAAGCCCTCGACGAGCGTCGAGGGCTTTTGAAGAACCGAAGTTCTAAGTCTTACTGAGCGTCAGCAACGCCAGTGATGACTGCACCATAAGCGGTGAACGTTGCGCCGAGCGAAACGCCGTCAGGCTCGCCGTCACCATCGGTGTCGGAATCAGAGAGCGATGGAAGAACACCCGAAAGGATGCCGCATGCGCCAGCAACCGTGGAGCAGGTGTCTTCATTAGCGTCGGTGCAAGCTTGAGCGTTTGCGTTGGAGTTGCAGGTACCGGACATCGTCGATGGGTCCCAATCGATGAGGTCTTCGTCACCCAGACCCAAGCAGGTGCAGGTGTCAGCGTAGAGGTTGAATGCGCCGATCAGGTCGTCCGTTCGGACAACACCACCGAGGCGTCCATTCTCAAGAGCAACACCGGTGTCGAGTGCGGAGTTGGCTTCGTCGACGTCAGCTTCGATCTTAGCACCCGAGATTGCGAGGCTCAGCGAAGCACCCAAAATGTCGATGGCCAGGATGATCTTACCGAAGTCGGTTGATACAGCGTTGTTCGCAAGCACTGCGTTTGGAACGAAGGCTTGTGGTTGTGCACCAGCGTCAATCGAAGCTGGGTCGATCATGACAGTGTTGTTACCAGCTTCCGAGAGCTCAGTGATGGTGTCCCATTCGGCGAGCCAGAAGTTGATGGTGAACCCGCCGCCATTGAGGTCGGTGAGGCCGTCATGCTCAAGCACAGCGACGACGCTTCCGCTGTCGATGCTTTCTTGCAGCGAGTTGTTGAGGTCATCAACACCAATCAGGGTACCAAGCGTTTCGCCAAGAGCGTTGTCTGGACCTTCTGCGCCGTCGTAGTCGAAGCAGCATTCTTCGTCTTCACCTGCAATCGCAAGCGTTGCGAGTACCGAAGAAGTTCCGTACGTGATCGTAGCTGGGTCTTCTGAGCAACGTGCTGGCTCGTTCGCATCTCCGCACTTGGCAGGATCTGCATATGTGCGAGGTTCCACAGTGTTGTTGGCGTTGTTCGCGTTATTCGAATTGTTCGCGTTGTTTGAGTTGTTCGCGTTGTTCGAATTGTTGACGTTGTTAACGTTGTTGACGTTGTTAGCGTTGTTGGCGTTGTTCGACTTCTCGTCGTCGTCACCACAACCCACAGCAAGTGCCGCAACCATCGAAATCGCTACGCCGTACTTCCAATTGAGCTTCATATTGATGCCTCCAAATTTGCCACGAACTTGTGTGTGGCCAGCAAATAATGATTGTCTGTTTTTCAGAACCCGCGGAACCTACCAAACGTTATGATTCAGGGTCAAGACACCATGATCATCCGCATCATCAAGGGCCAAAACGCCCTCGCCGCCAGAATTCTACTGGGGCTTTTTTGCATATTTGCAGTCGCTTGTGAAAAAAAGCAGGCAAGTTGGGAAGGCTCCAGTTTGCGCGCCGGTCAGGCCGAAACAAAGAAGTTTGGGTCCGAAGCCGATGGCTTCATCGAGTGGTTGGACCCGTCCGCTCGCTTCGTAGCGTACTACCAGTTTCGTGAAGATTCCGACGGCGACGGAACTGTAAACGCCACACTCGGTGACCATGGAGAGCCGCTCGGGGACAGACCAACTGCATATGTCCGAGACCTCGACAAGGGAACGGAGTTTGCGGTCGACACCATTCTTGAGGTCGCGCCGGACGGAAGGCATTTGTCCTACGTCGCAGACTCACACTTGCACGTGTTCTCCAATCAAGGTCAGAAACGCGATTTAGGTGCGGCACCACCGGCAGACCTTGCAAACCCTTGTCTTCCGCCGCGCCAGGGGCGATTTGACCCGACGGGTACGAACTTCGGATACTTCGCAGACACTGGCTTCACCACCATTACACTCGAAGGCTCGCAGCGCCGCACCGAACCTGTAGACCAACTTTGGCGCGCGGAACCGACGCCCGCATTTGATTGGACTCATCGTGCGGAAACCGACTCGCCACCTAAGGTCTCCGGAACGTGTGTTTGCCGCTGGTGCACTCGGTTTGCGACTTCGATGGGCCGGTACCGATTCGAGGGCGAAGCCACAACATTGCTTCGTCGGGCCGATGGCAAGACCGCGGGCCCTTCCATGATGCCAGTGGCCACCGATTGGCTAGCTGACGTTCAGAAGCGCGCTGTGACCAATATTGATGGAAAGCCCCATGAATGTTCGTTATCCACGGTCTTCATCGGGGCTCAAACCGCCCTTGGGAAGTGTGGCGGACAGTCGACGCTGGTGAACCTGTCTGATGGCACCAAGACTGCCATCGAGGACGTTGACGTGAAGTCATTTCTGGAGTTTCCCGTCAAAACAGCGGATGGGAAGTTCGTGCTCGGCCACAGGCAAGTCGAAGGGAAACGTCACCTGGCGGGACTGAACGTTGAGAGCGGCCAAATTACGGTTGGTCCCGCGTTTCGAAGGGTTGCTACGCCCCATCCCTCGGGTTGGGTTACTGCGTCGGATGAAAAGGCCGTCTATCTCTTCAATCTCGCCACCGGTCAGACGATTACTCACGTCGTGGTTTCCAAGGGCATCGCTCCCCTTGCGTTTGCGACCGACGCAGGCTGGCACGCTGTCGATCCAACGACCGGGCGGTTCATCAAGGTCACAAAAAAGCCCGATGTCGTCTCCGACTCGGGCTGTGTGGTCGAGCCGGCCAACTCAGCCGGCAAACTCGATGTTGGACCGTGGTCCTTGATTTGTCCGCGCTAGAGGTAGATCAGAGGCGCACAGGTCGAGACGCCCGCGCCAACGATGTAGTAGCCGGTGTCTTCGATGACTTCCTCAACTTCGCCGGTACGCTTCACGTTGAAGACGCGGGTGCTTTCGTCGGTTTGGCTCTTGTAGAATAACCAAAACTCGCCGCCCCAATGCGCAAATGCCCACGCGTTTGGCTGGCCATCGATCGAGTTGACCTCAATCTCTTCCACCAGCTCACCCGTCGCAGGAAGTACGCGAGCGACCTTTGGCGGAAGCGTCCCTGGGAAGAAAGCCCATAACTCCGCTGCCGCCGTCCCACTCATCTCAGGCCAGCCTTCGATGGGAGCGAGGTCGCGAACGGAGAGGTCCATGAAACTCAGCAATCCGATGCGGGCGCCAACGCCGCCAATCGCTGAATAGGGCCCTCCCGCAATGTAGAGCGTCTCGTCTTCGAAGTTCGGACGGTCCAAAACAAAACCCATTCCGAACACCTCGTAGCCGCTCTGGTTAGGCTGGAAGGTCGTCGCCTCGCAAGCTGCCGTTGAAGTATCGACTTTGTAGATGATCCCATCAGAATACAGCACCCAAGCGTTTGCATCCCGGTCGACGGACATCGAAAACGGTGTTTCGCCCATCGCTGCTGGGCAATTCAGCTCACCGATCTCGGTGAACTGCATGTTCTGCGGTTCAAACTTCAGCAGCGTTCCCTGTCCACCGTCCTGGGCGGACGTGACGGCATAAACCGGCCGTGCCTCTGGTGGGCAGCTGTCGTTGATATTGTTTTGGTTGTTTTGATTGTTAACGCTGTTCGCGTTGTTGACGTTGTTGACGTTGTTGACGTTGTTCGCGTTGTTGACGTTATTCGCGTTGTTGACTCGATTGTTTAAATCGATCTGCAACGGCTCTTCCTTTTTGTCATCGCTTCCACACGCGGCGACAGACAACGCAATTCCCAAGACAGCAAACTTCCAACGCATAGAGACCTCTCAATTCATCCATTTGTAAGCGGCCGCTTACTTTAGGGCGATGATTCTGAATTTCAAGTGATCTCAGTTGTCTTGGCCTTCGGCCAGTTGTCTTCGCTTTGCGAGTTAGCTTCGCTTCGCGAGTTTGCTTCGCTTCGCGAGTTAGACTTCCACGCCTTTGAGGACTTCCCCGCCTTACTAAGCCAAGAAATACCGAAGGGAGTACCGGACTACAGGGGAGGCAAGAACCGGATACTCCCTTCGGAAGTTTTCGAACCGGGTTGGATTCGAGAATTGGAGTTTGGCGTCAATGACGCGGTGTGTCAAAAGAAAAATTAACGCGCCGCGTCAAAAAATTGCCAAAATGGCGGAAGTCGGCATTAGAACTGGGCAGCTTCCGTCGAATCTTGAAGCGCAGTAGTACTTGACGCGCCACCGGTAATCGCCAGCGATACCTCGTCGAAGTAGCCGGTTCCAACCTCACGCTGGTGCTTCACTGCCGTGTAGCCGCGATCCATGATGTCGAACTCGCGCTCTTGGAGCTCAGCATATGCGGTCATCGAACGCTTGCTGAAGTCCTGAGCCAGCTCGAACATCGAAAGGTTCAGGGCGTGGAAGCCAGCCAACGTGATGAACTGGAACTTGTAGCCCATCGCGTTCAGTTCACGCTGGAATTTCGCGATCGTGATGTCGTCCAGCTTCTTCTTCCAGTTGAAGCTTGGCGAGCAGTTGTAGGCCAACAATTTGCCAGGGAACTTGTCGTGCATCGCTTCGGCGAACTTCTTCGCTTCTTCGAGGTCGGGCGTGGACGTTTCACACCAGACGAGGTCGGCGTACGGCGCATATGCAAGTCCGCGCGCAATCGCTTGGTCGAGTCCACCCTTGATGCGGTAGAAGCCTTCAGGCGTGCGCTCACCAGTCATGAACTCGTGGTCACGCTCGTCGATGTCCGACGTCAGAAGCTTTGCACTGTTCGCGTCGGTACGGGCGACCAACAAGGTTGGCGTTCCGCAGACGTCTGCAGCAAGCCGAGCTGCGTTCAGGGTCCGAATGAACTGACCGGTTGGGACCAGAACTTTTCCGCCCAGGTGTCCGCACTTCTTCTCGCTCGAAAGCTGGTCTTCAAAGTGAACGCCTGCGGCACCGGCCTCAATCATGGAGCGCATCAGCTCATAAGCGTTGAGTGGACCACCAAAACCGGCTTCGGCGTCAGCAACGATCGGCACAAACCAATCCCGCGTGACCTCACCTTCGGTGCTTTCGATCTGGTCAGCACGCAGAAGTGTTTGGTTAATGCGACGCACGACGTCGGGCACGCTGCTCACAGGGTACAAACTCTGGTCGGGGTACATCTTGCCGGCGTTGTTTGCGTCCGCAGCAACCTGCCAGCCGGAGAGGTAAATTGCATTCAACCCTGCACGTACTTGCTGCATCGCCTGGTTACCCGTCAACGCGCCAAGGGCTGCGACTGGGGCTTCCTCGTGCAGAAGGTCCCAGAGCTTACGAGCTCCGCGATCTGCCAGGGTGTACTCAATTTTCAAGGAGCCTCGAAGCCGCTCCACAGTTGCTTGGTCGTAGGGGCGCTCAATACCTTCGAATCGCTCTTTCTTCATGACTATCCTCTCCGTTGGCCCGAGTCGGGCAATAAACGCCAATGGCGCAATAAAATTGGTGGTTATCCGTTGATCTCGTCCAGCACCTGATACGCGGGGAGCGTAAGGAACTCGACGAATTCGTCTTGTGTACAAAGTGTGCTGAACATCTCGCCGGCGCGTTTGAACTGGCCGTTATCAAATCGGTCTTCGCCGACCGCCGTTCGCAGGCCTGCCATTTCGCACTCGAGCTCTTTCACGAAGAGCTCCTTGGTTAGAACCTCGCCGTCGAGCTCGGCACCGTGCTTGAGCCATTGCCAAACCTGAGTGCGGCTGATCTCGGCCGTCGCGGCGTCTTCCATGAGATTGTAGATCGGGACGCAGCCGACGCCGCGAAGCCAGGCCTCAAGGTACTGGACTCCGACGCGAATATTGTGGCGCAACCCTTCCAACGTGCGCTTGCCAGTAGGCACGGCGAGTAGGTCCTCTTCCGTGACGACAGCGTCGGGAATTTTGCCGAGCTGATTAGCCTCAGGCATGTACTTATCAAAAATGTCTGTGGCCAGCTGGACCAGGCCCGGATGCGCAACCCAAGTACCATCGTGACCGTCTGAAGCCTCGCGCTCCTTGTCGGCGCGGACTTTGTTGAGTGCCACTTCATTGGCTGCCGGGTCCGATTTGATTGGAATCTGGGCTGCCATCCCGCCCATCGCGTGGACGTTGCGGCGGTGACAAATCTGGATGACCCGCGTCGTGTACGCCTTCATGAACGGCTGGGTCATTCCCACCTCACCGCGGTCCGGCATTACTGCATTTGCGTCGTTTCGGAACTTCTTAATGAAACTGAAGATATAGTCCCATCGACCGCAGTTAAGACCTGCCGAATGGTCCTTCAGCTCCCAAAGAATCTCGTCCATTTCGAACGCGGCGGTAATCGTTTCGATGAGCACCGTCGCCTTGATGGTCCCATTCGGAATCCCTAGCTCTTGCTGTGCGTGAACGAATACGTCGTTCCACAGCCGTGCCTCTTTATGGTTCTCAAGCTTAGGCAGGTAGAAGTACGGCCCTGAACCACGCTCAAGAAGCGCTTTGGCGTTGTGGAAGAAGTAGAGACCGAAGTCGACCAATCCGCCCGGTGCGGGCTGGTCATCGACCAGAATGTGGATTTCCTCAAGGTGCCATCCACGCGGGCGCACCATGAGCACCGCCGGGTCGTCCTTGAGCTCGTAGAACTTGCCGTTTACAGGGTTTGTAAAGGTAATCTCTTTGCGGACCGCGTCGAACAGGTTGATTTGACCATCGATGCAGTTGTGCCAGGTCGGCGAGTTCGAGTCTTCAAGGTCTGCCATGAATACGCGTGCGCCGGAGTTCAACGCGTTGATGATCATCTTACGATCCACCGGCCCGGTGATCTCAACTCGCCGGTCGAGTAGGTCTTGCGGCAATGGAGCAACCGTCCAGTCTGATTCCCTTATCTCCTTGGTAGAATCGAGGAATACGGGCCGTTCGCCTGCATCGAATCTCTTCTGCACCTCTGCGCGGGCAGCCAAGAGCTCTTTCACACGCGGACGAAAACGCGTTACTAGATCAGCCACGAATTGAAGGGCCTCATCTGTGAGAATCTTCTCAAAGCCAGGCTCGATTTTTCCGCGAATCTTGATGTTTGCCATCTGTGAGTTCCTCGTTCAGTTCACGAGATTGATTGTCTTCACAGAGTGTTGAAAATCAACACATCTCAAGGTTTTATACGGTCAAGCGGTCACTGTATGAAAATTTGATGTTGTAAACCTGTAAATCTTGTAAAGTGGGGCGCAACACGGAGGTGCATCATGTCCACCAATACTCCCGGTTTAGGCTCAAAAATCCGCGGGCTCAGAAAGCGCGAAAAAATGACTCAGGCGGCGCTCGCCGATCGTCTGAGCATTTCGGCGAGCTACCTGAACCTTATGGAACACGACAAAAGACCTGTGACCGCGCAAGTTCTGATTCAGATCGCCCAGATTTTTGACGTGGATCTGAAGGATTTTGGGGACCAGGGAAGTCAGAAAACTGTCTCTGAGTTGGCCGAGGTCTTTGGTGATGACCTTTTCGAAGGCCATACCATTTCTATCCAAGACGTGCGGGAGTTTGCTGCAAACTCGCCGTCGGTCGCTCGGGCAGTTGTCACGATGTACGACTCCTACCGTGAGCTTGATGAGCGATTTCACACTATCGCGCAGCGTGCGGACAACGAATTGGTGGACCGGGTCGACGCGTGGCGACTGCCGTCTGAAGAAGTGTCCGATCTTCTGCAACGCAATCGAAACTACTTCCCGGCTTTGGAGAAAGCCGCTGAGGGTCTGTGGAAGGCGGGGAATCTGGATCGCACCAATCTCTACGGGTCGCTTGTGGACTATCTGCAAAGCGAACACAGCATCCAGGTGAAGATCATCCAGACAAACCCGGGCGACCGAGCGGTTCGGCGCTTCAATGAAGAGCGAAAACTCCTGATGTTGTCGGAGCTCTTACCGATCAACACGATGGTGTTCCAAATGGCGCATCAGATTGCGCTGCTTGAGAAGTCGGACATTCTGGATGCGATCGCGCTAGATAAACACCTGACGACCGACGAAAGCCGGTCGCTGGCACGAGTTGCTCTTGCGAATTACTTCGCTGGCGCAGTCGTCATGCCATACGCCGAGTTTCTGAAGGCGGCCAATGATGTGCGGTATGACATCGACGTACTTTCTCACCGCTTCCGAGCGAGCTTCGAACAGGTGGCGCACCGACTGACATCGATGCGCAAACCTGGGAAAGAAGGCGTGGCGTTTCACTTTCTGCGCGTCGACATCGCCGGAAACATCTCCAAGCGATTTAGCGCCTCAGGCATCCAGTTCGCGCGGTTTAGCGGCACCTGCCCTCGCTGGAATATCGCTGTCGCGTTTATGACACCCGGCCAGATCCGCACCCAGATTTCGAAGATGCCCGACGGTGAGGTGTATTTCTGCGTCGCGCGTTCGGTGAATCGGGGCGAGCGCGGGTTCCACTCTCCGCCATCGATGCATGCCATCTGCCTGGGTTGTAAGATCGAGGAGGCCCATCGACTCGTCTATTCAGACGGCGTGAACATTCAACAAACGGACACAGCCGTCCCGGTCGGTGTCACCTGCCGTCTTTGCGAGCGCATGGACTGTGAGCAACGGGCTTTCCCGCCCATCTCACGCAAACTTGAAATCGACGAAAACGTCCGTGGAATCACGTTCTACACCTCGCCTGACTAGTAACTGCGAGGGGCTAGCGGGCTAGGGGGCTAGGGGGCTAGGGGGCTAGAACGCGTGCTTACGAGAAGAAGCCGGATGAGGATTTTCTCTCGGTAACGGCCTCTTTCATGGCTCGGTCGGCTTCGAGGATTTCCAGATAGTCTGGAGGGCCAACCCACTCGCGCGGTGGGCTTTGTGACTGCGGCGCCAATGCGCGGACTCGTGCGGCGAGTTTGGTGGCAAAGCCCGGAGGAAGTCCGGCGGCAGCGTCAATGTCGTTGCCAACCTCTTGCTCAAGCCGCAACACGTCTTCGGTGGTCAACACACGTCGGCGCAGCAAATCTTGGAAGCTGTTGGCGAACTCATGCAGACCGTAATCGTCCAATTGAATCATGGACGCTGCGACACGGGCCACATTCTCTGCGGTGAAGGTCCTATCGGCGTAGAAAACCAGCGCCGCCTGAAAGTAGTTCACAATCGGCACGATTCTGGGGCCAAGTGGCAAGAACTTACCGGGAGGTGAACGACGCTCCAGGTTAATGAATATACGGTCGACATGGCCTTCGGTCTCGAGGTCTTCCGCGTAGTCCAAGATGCGCTGCATCGTTGACGCGTAAACCTCGGCGCTAACCAGAATGTCCCGTAGTTGGTCAAGATCGAGTGCCCCACCAATCAGGTCAGCATAGACCGAGTAGATAAACGCATCCTGTTCCGCATCGTCTCCGAACAACGTTTCAGGCGCATCTGGCGTATCAGTGTGGATCCGCAGCAAAGCTTCGAGTTTGTAGCCCACCTGGCCCCTCACCGCTTTGAATCGCCCTTTGAGGATGTTTTCCAAGGTAGGCTTCAGCACGAACGCATCGGGCGTGATCCCATCGAGCTCGAACTTCTTCTCGAGCACGCTGCGCATCTGCGTTGGACTTCCCGATATGAACGTCAGGATCGAACGCCGTTCATCCTGCTCACGCCGAATCTCGCGCAGCAGCGCAACGGCTCCGGGCACGTTCTGTTTGTCTTCGGGTTTCTGAAGCGCAGTCTTGATGAGGTCGCGGATCGAATCAAAATCCGTCTTCAGATAGGTCTTATCCAGATCCCATCTGAAGATGTGCCACACAGGCATCTCTTTAGATTTCTTCGATTTCTTGGCCACCAGTCCGCCATCATTCGGTCATAGCACCGGCAATCGCTGCGGGGAGTTCGGCTCGCACATTCTTGATGGCAAGCCGCAAGGCGTTGCTAAATGCGCGTGACGTCGACTTTGGATGCGCCAGGATCATCACCTGGTCCAAACCCAGCAAAGGCGCGCCACCATATTCCTCGAACTCGATTGCGGTCTTGATCTTCTTAAGACCACTGGACAGCAAACGCAATCCAAGACGCCAATGAAGATGTCGTTCATATGCAGAACGAGCGAGTTCCATGGCAGCATCACCCGCGCCCTCAATCAGCTTGATGGTCACATCACCCACGTATCCTTCGCAGACGATCACGTCGTGTTCACCGCGCGGAATGTGGTTCCCTTCGATCATACCCTGAAAGTTAATCTCGGGATGGTCCTGTAGCAGCTGATAGGCACCCACAACCTCCTTGGGACCAAGAGTCGGCTCAGGAGAATTCGAGAGCAAACCGACCTTCGGTTCATCGATGCCTTTGACGATTCGCGCATAAGCGGTGCCCATGAGCGCGAAATCTAGAAGCTCTTCTGAGCTCGCTCGCAACGACGCACCCACATCCAGCAACAAGCTAAACCGGTCCAGTTGGGGACCGCGGGTCTTGGGCGTGGGAAAGACAGCGGCCAACGCCGCCCGATGGGCGCCAGGAACCAATGAGAAGTGCTTGTTCGCGCTCAATACTGCGGCACCGGGATTTCCAGCGGTTAGCATGGCATCGGCATATCCATCCGCCACCAGTTTGCAGGTCATCTCGACCGACGTGGACTCCCGGGACAGTACGGTGCCTGCCGGTTCCGCCATTTCGACAAACGAGTCAGCGTGAACGATGTGAATTCGTTCGGGATTGTGCCCGGTCTGATACAGACGCTCGGAAATCACGCGCTCGTCGCCAACCAGGCTGAAGAACACGTTCTCGTCACCCCGTTGGCTGGCCTGAGCCACCGCCGCAATGATGTCGTTGGGCGCGTTGTAGCCACCCATCGCATCGACAGCGATCGTGATGGGACGCTCAGCCACGTTAGAACCAGAGGTGAACGATTAGATAGAGTTCGCGGGAGGCAATATCGGTGAAGTCAATGCGCGGGGAGAAGTTCAGGCGCATTCCGGCTTCGAAATCGACAAAGGTGTAGGGATGCACGTCCAAGCCTAGCTGGACGCGATGTTTGTGGTCATCCTTCAACTGGATATTCGGATCGCCCCAGTCGTACTTGAACTTGCCGTAGACGCCGCGAGCGAAATTGAAGTTGAATTCGTTGTAGGCGACCAACCCATTGAACGAATCTTCGCCCTCAAGGATCACACGCCTCAGGTCGAGCTCACCGTAGTAGACAAACGGATTGAGGTTAATGGCCCACTGGATACCGGCAGCGATCTGGTCGTTTCCGGTGATGATATCTGTGTAATTGAAACTCGCGCCCAGCTGGTAGCCAAGGTCTCGGAATCCGACGTTGAAGGTCGTCCCAAGGCCGCGCTGTAAGCGCTCCCCAGGCCATCGCTCGTTGCCCTGCCAATAGAAGGAGGCGTCGGCGTAGAAGTAGTTTGGATTGAACGACGCATCGACGCCAAACGCTGAGTAGTACTGGTTGAAGCCCAAGTCTTGCCGGATATAGGCGGTGTGGTCATCCAAGCGCCAACCGTACCGAGGGATGATTCGCCCAAATCGGACATAACTGTTGTAGTCCATCCGGTATTTCGCGAAGACCTCGCGCACAGTGAAGTTGTCGCGGAGGTCGGTGCCTTCGTACGTGTCGGTGTCCTTTCGGCCTTGAACGCCAAGTGCAACGTATAGCTGCAGGTCCTCAACGGACTCGTTGTAGCCGTAAACGTCAGCTTGCATTGGGAAGAAAAACGTCTCGCCATCTTCCTCGCCGACCTGTTGGTTGAGCACCATAGCCCGGAAATCGCCGCCAACATTCCACTTGGGACGCGGATTGATATTGCCGTATCGGTCTTTGATCGTGGTGTGCCCGTAGGGTCCTGGCCACCAGCCCGAGAAACCTTCCGTCAGCGAGTAGTAACCCTTTTTGGGGTGACCGTCAGGGCGATAGCGCTCCGGATCGGCATAGCTGCTAGGGCGATCCCCATACATGGGAAGAACTTCTTTGCCGTAGTACTGGCCGTCAGGCGTCCTCAGTCCACCGCCAGCGGGGGAGACATGGCAACCCACGCAGTCCAGCGTGCAACGACGTTTCGAGATATCGGGATTGAACCAGCCCGATGGCTCGATATGGCAGGTATCGCAATACGTACTCGAACTCACGGAGTACAACGGAAGCGCCGAAACAGAGGACGACACCAAAATACCCAGCAAGCCAATCAGTAGAGCCAATATCACGCCGGAAGCGCGAGCCATCTTACAACTCCATGACCAAGATGAGGCAATGTAACCCAACTTGAAATGTTTCCCAAGCGAATCGCTTTGTTGGATACTTCAATCGATGTTGGGGTTCTGATACCCTTCCCCTCAAGGTGCGCATATCCGCAGCAGGTAAGGAGTTATGGGCATTGTAGGAAAAATCTCTATTCTGATGATCCTAAGCGGCGTTCTACTAGGCTGTCCGGGCTTCGGCGACGAAGAGCCCCCCGCGGTCGAAGTTGAGAATCCGACATTCAAACGGGATATCGAACCGATCTTTGAGCGCTACTGCAACGAGTGCCACTCGGTCCCCGCAGAGCAGGGAGCATCCACATATTTCAGGCTAGATGAGTGCGAAGACACCGACATTTTGGGCGCGGCATCCGTGAACCCGATAAACCTATCACGAATGAGCAACGTGGCGGCCCCAATGCCACCGACGACCTACGGGATCATGCCTGCTCCAGCTGAGATCGCGACCGTCCAGAACTGGCAGAACAACGGCGCTCCCTGTGTGGGCACAGGCGAGCCGATGAACAACATCAACAATGAGAACAATCTCAATAATGAGAACAATCAGAACAACACCAACAATACGAACAACACAAACAATCTAAACAACGGAACGGTGAGCTTCACCCGCGACGTTGCTCCGATTCTTTCGTCTGGTTGCGGATTGTCGAATTGCCACGGACGACCTGGTGGCAATCTGAATCTGGAGATCCCGTTTGGAGCAACACCAGCACAGGTTCAAACGGCGATATCTGGCAATTCCTCGGATGGCTTGCCGTTCATCAATCCCGGATCGCCTGAAACAAGCGAACTTTGGATTCGAATGTCCTCTGAGATTCCCTCGCAACAGATGCCTCCGCCCACGACAGGTCGGCTCCCTGACGCCGAGATCAACACTGTGCGAATCTGGATTTCGGAGGGCGCGAACTATTGAGCGCCGTGCGGCGCGGCGATTGAGCGCCTTGCGGCGCGGCGATTGAGCGCCTTGCGGCGCGGCGAACGAGCGCCTTGCGGCGCGGCGAACGAGCGCCTGCGGCGCGGCGAACAAGCGCCTTGCGGCGCGGCGATTGAGCGCCTTGCGGCGCGGCGAACGAGCGCCTGCGGCGCGGCGAACAAGCGCCTTGCGGCGCGGCGATTGAGCGCCTTGCGGCGCGGCGAACGAGCGCCTTGTGTTGCGGCGAACGAGCGCCTTGCGGCGCGGCGATTTAGCGCCTGCGGTGCGGCGGCCGCGAGCAAAGCGAGCTCAAAAGCCGCGAGCAAAGCGAGCTCAAAAGCCGCGAGCGCCAGCGAGTTCAAAAGCCGCGAGCAAAGCGAGCTCAAAAGCCGCGAGCAAAGCGAGCTCAAAAGCCGCGAGCAAAGCGAGCTCAAAAGCCGTGAGCGCCAGCGAACTCAGTAGATTGACTCAATCAGGTCTTCGTAAATCGTGTGAACCGCTGACCGCTTGACCTTCTGTGTCGCGGTCATCTCACCATCATCTTGATGCAGCTCTTTGGGGAGCAATCGGAATGCCCGGACGTTTTCGACCTGCGCTAGCCTGTCGTTAAGCGTTTTGATCTCATCGCTGATGAGCTTCTCGACTGCTTCTTTGGAGGCCAGGTCTTCGAACGATGTATAGGTGAGCTGCCGACGCATCGCCCAATCACCCACCGCGTCGTAGTCGATTTGAATCAAGGCAGAGACGAACTTGCGACGGTCGCCGATTGCCACAGCCTCTTTGATGTAGGGGCTGAGCTTAAGCGTGTTTTCGATCTTCTCGGGCGACAGGTTCTTACCGCCCGCCGTGATGATGATCTCCTTCTTACGTCCAGTGATGGACAGGAACCCATCGTCATCGATCTTGCCGATATCACCCGTGTGCAGCCAACCTTCGTCATCAATAGTGTTCGCGGTCGCTTCCGCCTGATGGAGGTAGCCTTTAAACACCATCGGGCCACGCACCAGAATTTCGCCGTCTTCAGCGATCTGCTGCTCGACCAAGGGCAAAGGCTGACCAACACTGCCGATGCGGATGCTATCGGGCGGGTTCAGGTGCGACACACCACTGCATTCCGTCTGGCCGTAACCTTCCAGAATCGGAACACCCACGCCGTGGAACCAACGGATCAGGTCGGCTGAAATCGGTGCGGCGCCCGTGACCGGATGGCGGCAGTTTCGCAAGCCCAGCCGCTCTTGCAGTGGTCGAAACACCGTGAGGTCCGCCAGCTTCCATCGGAATTTGTCCCAGAGCGACGCCCTGCCCTCGCGCCGACGTTGCGCGATCTCTTGGCCGCGCAGCGTCCAGTAATCAAACAAAGTGCGCTTCAGCCATGAGCTGTCTTTCATCTTCAAGGTGACCGAGGCGTGCATCTTTTCCCAGATGCGTGGCACGCCCAGAAACACGGTTGGTGACACTTCCCGCAGGTCCACCTGTACCGTCGCGATCGACTCGCCGAAGTGCACCTTCGCACCCGTGGCGAGCGGCAGAAAGACGGTGAAGATCTTCTCGGCGACGTGGCATAGCGGCAGGTAACTGAGCACAGAGTCTTCGGGTCCGACGCTCAGCGTTGGCCCCATCTTCTTGGCGATCTCGACGACGTTTCCGCTGGCCAGCATTGCACCTTTAGGATTGCCGGTGGTTCCGGACGTATAAACGACCATCGTCGCCTCATCCGGGTCGCGTTCGGCCGTCGTCTTTTCGAACCAATCGGCGTCCAGAAGTTCTTGCCCCTTGGCGTAGAAGTCGTCCCAGCGCATCAGGCGATCGTCTTCATAGTCGCGGATACCGCGGGGATCAAAGACGATGATATGCTCTATGGTCGGCGTTTCTTCGGTGACCTCAATGGCCTTGTCGACCTGCTCTTGGTCCTCGCAGAACAACACTTTGGATTCACTGTGCGCCAGGATGTATGCGACGTCCTCAGCCGGATTGGTCTGGTAGATACCCACGGCCCTTGCGCCAAGCGCCTGTGCGCCTAGATCCGCGTACAGCCATTCTGGCCGGTTGTCGCTGAGGATCGACACGTGGTCGCCGACACCGACTCCAAGCTCATGCAGCATCCGTGCGGTCGCGGCCGTCGCATCCCTATAGCCACGCCATGAGATCTCCTTCCAGATTCCGCGGTCTTTATTGCGCAGCGCGCACGCGTCCGGAGTCCGGCGAGCATGCAGAATGAGTCGCCCTGGAAGCGTGACCTCGAAGTGTTCTTCGTCGGCAGACGTGGCCAATCGATACGGGTCGGTCATTCCTCCTCCCCGCCCAGATAGGCCTCGATCACCGCTGGGTCCTTGCGTATCTCGTCCGGAGAACCAAACGCGATGCGCTTGCCGAAGTCCAACACCGCAATGTGGTCGGCGAGGTCCAGAACCATGTGGAGTTCATGCTCGATGAGAATCTGCGTGATGCCGAGCTCTTCTTTGATATCCAGGATATAGCGGGCCATGTCCTCGGTCTCTTCCGAGTTCAGCCCCGCAGCGGGCTCATCCAGAAGCAGCAATTTTGGCTGCATCGCCAGCGCCCGTCCAAGCTCCACGCGCTTGAGGATTCCGTACGGTAGAATTCCCACCGGCATCTTTCGATATTGTTCAAGGTGCAGAAAATCGATGATGTCTTCGATGCGCTCGCGGTGCTCGATCTCTTCGCGTCGGGCGGCCTTCCCAAACATCAGGTTCTTCCACCACGGCGTTTTGTACAGGTGGTGACTGCCAAGAAGCATGTTGTCCAGGACCGTCATCTGGTCAAACAAGGCCAGGTTCTGGAACATCCGCGCGACACCTTTCGACGCGATATCGTGCGCCGAATATTGAAGCAGCGAATCGCCTTCGAGTCGGACATCGCCCTTCTGCGGTTGATACACCCCACTGATACAATTGAAGAGAGACGTCTTGCCCGCGCCGTTCGGCCCGATGACCGCTAACAAATCGCCGGATTCCGCCTCGATTGAGACGCCATCAAGCGCTTTGACTCCCGAAAACGACAGCGAGATGTCCTGCACAGAAAGCATGCACTACCCTTAGCGTGTTCTGGCCCAAGCGGCTAGCGCTCAGAAACGAACGCTGACCGTGCCTAAGCCCGAGACCTCGGCTACCAATGCATCACCTGTTTCGACAGGAGTCACGGGGCCCAGCGCCCCTGAGAGCACGATGTCCCCAGCTTTGATACCGTCGCCCATTGCACCCAGGGTGTTCGCAAGCCACGCAACCGCATTGACGGGATGATCCAGACACGCTGCACCGGCGCCCGTGGACACGACTCGCCCGTTCTTTCGCAGGACCATGCCGCAGTTTCTAAGGTCCAGGCCTTCCAGCGCGCGCGGAGGGCCGCCTACCACAAACAAGCCGCTTGAAGCGTTGTCCGCGATGGTGTCCTCGTACTTGATCTTCCAGTCTGCGATGCGCGAGTCGATGATTTCGATCGCGGGAAGTAAATAGTTTGTCGCACGGATGACGTCGGTTGGGGTCACGCCGGGTCCTGAAAGGTCCTCGGACATGACAAATGCAATCTCGGCCTCAGCCCGTGGCTGCAACAGCAACGAGATAGGCGCCAAGCCTCCGTCTGGAACCACCATGTCGTCCAAGAGCGTTCCAAAATCAGGCTCGTTAACGTTAAGCCAAGCCTGAATGGCATGACTGGTCAGACCGATTTTTCGCCCCACGATTTGGGCGGGACGACCATGAAACCCGCTTTCTAAGCGCCGCTCGATGTTCTTTCGCTGCACCTGATAAGCGTCTTCGACTGAGATATCGCCCATCTCAGTCAATTGCCCGCAAGGTGTGCGGGCCTCAAAAGCGGCGTGTAGCGAATCTGCGAACTCATGGATCGTCGGCATGGTGAATCTCAGAGGAAGACGAAAAACAAAATCCAGTACGCCAGGGACATCACGCCCGGGTAGATGACCCAATGCGTTTTGGGCCCGCGCAGGGCGATGAAGAACACGACTGTCGCCCCAAACGCCAATGGCGCGCTCAGAAAAAATGGGATGTCGGCTGCCGTATTCAGCCGCTGCTCCGTCCAGATCTCAAGGCCGAGCGTCGTCAGAGCAATAAAAGCCGCCGCCGCGCTCACGACTGGCATCAGCTTATTGCCGGTCTCTGGCCGCAAACTGGTGTCACGGAGGTCCGGTCGGTTCTTCTGAAAGCGCCCCTGCGGCTGTTGACCATCATCGGTCATAGGAAGAACCCGTTCGAATAGAATTTGTGGAATCGCTTGAACGTCACCGCGCCAAATGCATTGACAGCGACTCCGAAAATAACCAGCGCTTTGAATACCCGGCTGAGCGGCCGTCGTCCAACGGCGAGCAATAGAATCAAGTACGGCGTGTAATCCAGGCTGAATCGATATCCAAACTGCTCGTAGCCCGTGTTCTGATAGAACAACGCCGGTGTCGCGACACAAATGACGGTCACCCACAGCATATTCCACCAGAACCGGTCACGTGCGTCCTCACGCGGAAGCGGGCGGAACAGGTAAATGAACACGGGGGTGGTCAGCAGTAAACTCATGCCATGGCGCGAGATAAGCACATATGGGTCATCGGGCTGAATCTTTGGCAGCAGAGTGAGCGCGGCGGTCAGGTTCTTCGACAGGAAATGCGCGTTGAACAACCCGTACGTCTTGATGCGCTGCAGTCCCCCAGCCGCCAGGTACGTGTGACCGAACTCGGATAGGGAATCGAATCGGACGTGATTCATGTAGAGAAGGGTCAGACCGACCGCCACACATGGTGCGCTGAAGAGCGCAACCTGCTTCGCAGCCGCTTGCCAGTTGTCTTTGCGAAGCGTCCCACCTGGAAACAAAACCATCAGGTAGAAGAACACGGCCGAAAACAGCAACGGGGTCCGCGTTGAAAATGCGCAGGCGAGGAAGATACCCGCCAAGAGGGGGTGTCGACCGTCAATCGCGCATATAATGTACAGAAGCGTAAATGTGACGCCGATGACTAGTGCTGTGAACCACACTTGCCCAAGGACCGAACACCAAAAATGCGCGGTTCCAAATGCGAATAAGGCCGTGAGCCACAACACCTCGGATTGCCCGCGGCCCGTTCTGCCGCCTTCGGACATCCGGCGCAGCAGAAGGAACATCAACATGACGTTGAACGCTGCGAAGAACAGCGTGAACCAAACGTCGTTGACGTTGTAATCGGAAATCGCCGCCAGCGGCATCATCATGACAGCTGGCGCGGGCGGGAAGGACACGAAGAAGCGCTGTGTTCGTTTCGCGCCAGCGGTGGCTTTGCGGTCCAATAACACCGCACGCCCATCGAGTGTTTTGAACTGCCCGTTTCTATCAAGCCAGATGCCTTTATAGGTCTCACCTGACTTCAGGGTGATTTCCCAGTAACTCGCCCAGTCATTTCGGTGAGGCGGCTTGCGGTCGAGCTCGAACGCCACCTTGCCTTCGCGTCTCTGTGCCGCTTCATCGCTAAACGAGGCCGCTATCATCGAGTTGTAGGTGTTTGCCAGATAAACGAAGTGCGTATCCGCAGACGGCTTGCCCAGTCGTTCCCAGGCAAAGAGCGAATAGACCGTCAACGCCCCCAAGAAGATGATGAGCGGCATTTTCCAGCGTCCCTGCTCCCAACGCTCACGCACACCATACGACCGATACAGGACCGTTGCGTCTGCATCGTTCTCGCCCTCAGGCGCAAACTCGTATGGTGCTTGGGGTTCGTGAAACATAGGGCACAAAAAAGGCTCGGCAGTGTTGCCGAGCCATTTGTTTAGGATCTGAAATTCTAGGTCAACTAGAACTTGTAGGAAGCGTTCAGGAGCGAGAAGAGTCCGCTGCCGGTGCCGCCAAGGAACTCGGGTCCGTTGGTGACGAAAGGCGTCTGAAGCGTTCCGTTGAGCTCGAAGTTTCCAAGCTTGAGACCAACACCGACCGACCACAGGAATTGGTAGGCGGTAGCCGACTGCGAAACGTTTGGCGTCGCGTCGTTGTCGAACTCGCGGCTTTGGAACTGGAAGTAGTAACGCGACTGAACGCCGGAGCGGAACGCGAACCAATCCCAGAGCCAGTGCTCAAGTGCAAGCTTGAAGCCTGGAAGCAACAGACCGCTGGTCGAGTACGATTCTTCGCCGTTGTCGAAGTCATACGACGAGGAGCCGAAGCCCAGCGTACCGTATGCAGCGATCGTCGTTTTGTCGGGCAGTTCGTAAACTGGGCCCATACCTGCTTCGATGAAGAAGTTGGTGGACGAGAAGTTCACGCTGTCAGCGGTCGTGTTCATGCCACCGAATTCGTTGTCGAACGAAGCGGTGTTGATGTGAACCAGACCCAGAACGCCGAGCTTGATGCTCTCGCGAAGTGGGATGAATGCACGACCCGAAAGCGAGAAGCTTGGCGCGATCGACGCCGAATCGTCGTAGTTTGGTTCCTGAGCGTCGGTTGCGTAGCTGTCCGAGAAGAATCCGAGGCCCAACTCAAGATTGAGGTCGAGCTCGAAGTTTGCCTTCATCGTGTAACCGACGACCAAGTTGATGACGGTGGTATTCCACGAATCATCGTCTTCACGACCAACGCTGAGTGTGTTCACGCTTGCGCTGCTCTGACCAACCGAAAGACGGGTTCCCAAAGAAGAACCTGGTCCCAAGTTGAAGCCGAGGATGACGTCAGCCAATTGAAGCGGTTCCACGAACACGCCAGCCGCCGACGATGCGTCACGACCAATTGGAGCCGAAGCAGCCTGCGTTGCGCCTGGAACTGGATTCGGGTTGTAACCGAAGAAGCCCCACGATGAGACGCGGGAGTTTCCGTAGAGCATCAGGTCGCCAACGCCCAGGAACTGGCCAGGGGTTGAGCCGTAATAATCTTCACGGTGAGAACCGATACCGAACGCGAAACCCTCTTGTCCGAAGAGCAAGAGAGCGCCACCGCCCATCGATGCCTGGCCGTTTGGCAATCCCGTTGTATCCGATGCACGCTCAGCACCACCAAGGATGGTGCCCAAGTCAGCGCCAGGATAGAAATCGAAACTTACCAAGTTTCGGTGGTCCAAAGAACGCTGTGGGTAAATCCACACATCGTCTTGGTCTTGAATCAAAAGGTTCCCCGCCAGACTCGAACGTCGATCTGCGTGGGCATTTGAAGCGATAGACATCGCAACCATCCCCGTAAGGATAAAAGCTGCTAGTCGTTTTGAATTGGTCCGCATGTTTGTCCTCCGCCTTTCACAAACAACCATCGTTAAATAGTGTCAAACTTCGTCGTTACTGTGGTCGTTACGTGCTGAGTGTGCGGGGGTCATACCATCGAAGATCGGGCGGCGCAATGCCCTAATGACGGTGTTTTTTTCCCATGATTGACCGACCAAACGGTCGATTTAGTTGACCGCTTCCCAAATCGTGGCGTACTATCGCCCTCCCATAGACATTTGTGGAACCGAAAGGGAGAGTCAGTAGACATGAAAGCATTTGGAAAGTTGTTGGTCTTGGTCAGCTTGATTGCGCTCGGATTTGGCGTCGCATGCGACGACAAGAAAGCGGAAGAGCCGGCCGCCGATGCACCTGCCGCAGCAGACGGTGAAAAAGCAGAAGAAGCCGCACCTGCTGAAGCAGAAAAGAAAGAAGAAGCAGCACCTGCCGAAGGTGAGAAGAAGGAAGAGGCTGCTGAAGGCGAAAAGAAAGAAGGCGAAGAAGGCGCAGCTGCTGAGGGCGAAAAAGCTCCAGAAGCTCCACCATCGACGCAATGATCTCGAATTCGTTCGAATAGAAAGACCCGGTCGTTTTCGACCGGGTCTTTTTGTTTCTTGCTCAGTCGACCTGTCGGAAGGTCAAGAGATCTCGCCGCGGGTCGGTCCGCTCGACCTTCACCTGAATCTCGTCGCCGCGTTGCACACCCGGTTTGACCTTCATTTGTGCCCGAAGGCCAAACTCGTGGATCAAAACCACCGAACGCGAACGGGCATCATCGCGAACATCAAGCACTTGGGCAGCTAACTTATGTTCGACATTCGATAGCAGGTAGATCATCCAATACTTGGCCGACTCGCGTTGAATCGTGGACGCGATGTAGGACGCTTGTTCGACGTCAGCGACCAACGCCATGAGTTCATCCTCGGTATAGACGGGTGAGACGCCCTCCGCAGCGGCGACCAACTGACGCTGCATCGCCATATCGCCAAATCGGCGGATCGGGCTACTGACCTGCACATACCCATCAATCCCCAGCCCAAAGTGCCGCCCGGGATACGTGCTAACCTCGCCCTTTCGCATCGTCTTAAGTCGCGCAAACTCACGTGGATAGCCTTCAGGAACCGCATACAGGCCTTGAACCTGATCGCGGTCTGGCCCCTCCTGTACACGATACACCGCTGGGAATCCTCGCTCGTCCAGAAGTTGCGCGGCCAGGTGGTTGTACAGCACCATGAGCTCTCGGATCAGGCAGTGTGCCCGTGTCTCATGGATGATTCGATGATCAACGACCGGCGGGTCATCAAATGTTACGCGCAGTTTAGGTTCTGGGAGGTCGATGGTGATTGCACCGTTCTCGGCCCGCTCCATCATCTGTTCTTCCGCCAGATAGTTCAGCGTTCCCAAGATTTCAGCGACATGGGAGAGCGACTCGGAATCCAGCAACTCATCCGCCTCTCGATACGAAAGACGCTGATTCACCCGAATGGTCGAGCGCTGAAACGACCACGACGCAAGGCACAGCTCTTCGTCGTAATGCGCCAACAAAGTCACTGCTGGTCGGTTCTTTCCCTCGACCAGACTCACGGCGCGCTCTGAGATCACCGGAGGTAACATCGGGATTGTCCCCGTAGGCACGTAGACGCTTGTCCCCCGCGCCTGTGCGACACGATCAACCATGCTGCCAGGCTCGATGACCGCCGATGGATCGGCGATGTGAATCGCCACATCCCATCCGCCCTCGAGGGTGGGACGAACCGAAATCGCATCATCGACATCGCGGGTGTTCGAATCATCGATGGTGATCGTGAACCAATCCGTAAAGTCAGCTCGCCCTTCCAAGGCGGTATCCAACGACTGCACGGCCTGCTCGGCGGCAGCGAGAACATCGTCGTCAAACCCGGAATTCAGGCCCGCTCGTAGGACGGAGATATTTTGATGTTCGTCCCAGATACCAAGGCGTACCAAGAGATTGAACGCCCGCAATTGCCCAGAGTCGGACAACCCTTCGTTCAACTTCGCATCGATTTCCGCCACCAGCGCTACGGCCTCGGCAACTCGCGAAATGTCCTCGGCGAGCGCGGCCTCTTGAATGGACTCCAAGTACGGCGCTGCCAACGGGTCAGCCTGCCATCCGGCCACCTTCGCCTGAGCATCCTCGCCCGCAGCCAAGGCTTCAACGACCTCTTGGATGAACCGGTCCCGCGCTTCGTGCTTGTATTTCTCAGCCTCCAGTTGGGTCTTCATGGCCGCAACCGAGTCGGAATCTCGCGGGCGCCACAGCGAATCGAGCTCCTTGAAGAACGTGCGATCACCGCGCAACGCTCGTACGAGGCTAAGCCTGCTAGCGTCATCATTCTCCCCAAACATCAGGTCAACCAGGCTGTCCAAAGTCGCGTCGCCGTCGCCGCATAACTCCCAGAGAGCCTCTAGATCGATGTTCTGGGTGAGGTCAGCCGCGCGTTGGTCAAGAAGAGCCAAACGGCGCTCGATCGCGCTGTCATCCGTCACATCTACGGTTGATTGGAAATGCAGAGAGACATCGGCGCGGCTAGCCCGCGCTTCAACGCCGTCGGATGTCCGCAACGCGAGTTTTGTTGCGCCAACGAGGTCCGTGACGACACCGATCACGAACGCGTCGTGATGCTGGAATTCAACGATGTCGCCAGGGTTCATGCTAGTCTAACTGCATCTCGCGTAGATTTGGCGAAACCTCGAATCGGCCATCGGTCGATTCGCGGATTTCATCGACCGACACACCAGGTGCGGTCTCGGTCAGGACCAGGTGGTCGCCGTTGACCTCGAACGTCCCGAGATCGGTGATAATGAGGTCAACGCATTGCGTCCCGGTCAACGGCAGGGTGCAGTTCGGGAGCACTTTTGAATCTCCCGACCGCGAGGTGTGGGTCATGAGCACAACCACCCGTTTCGAGCCTGCGACAAGGTCCATCGCACCGCCCATGCCTTTCACCATCTTGCCCGGAATCATCCAGTTGGCGAGGTCACCCTGTTCGCTGACCTGCATTGCGCCAAGGATTGACAGGTCGATATGACCACCCCGGATCATCGCGAAACTCATGGCCGAGTCGAAAAACGACGCACCGTCGATCGCCGTCACGGTCTGTTTTCCGGCATTGATGAGGTCAGCGTCTTCGTCCCCCTCATACGGAAATGGGCCGATACCCAGCAGTCCATTTTCTGAGTGAAGGGTCACCTTCATTCCGTCGGGGATATTGTTCGCAACCAGGGTCGGGATACCGATGCCTAGATTGACGTACATACCGTCTTCGAGCTCTTGTGACGCGCGCTGCGCGAGTTGGTCTCGTGTCAAAGCCATCTTGGTCTCCTTATTGCCGTGGTCGCGTGGTGCGTTGCTCAATCCACTTCTGGTAGTCCGAGCCCTTAATGATCCGTTGAACAAAAATGCTGGGAATGTGGACCTGGTCTGGGTCCAACTCACCGGGTTCAACGAGTTCCTCGACCTCAGCGATGGTGACCTTTCCAGCCGTCGCCATGATGGAATTGAAGTTCCGCGCCGTTTTTCTGAAGATCAGATTGCCCTCGGTGTCGCCCTTCCACGCCTTTACAAGCGAGAAGTCTGCCTTCAACGACGTCTCCATGACGTACATTCGGCCACCGAAATCGCGAGTTTCTTTCCCTTCTGCCACCTTGGTTCCGAACCCTGTGGCGGTGAAAAATGCCGGGATTCCTGCACCACCCGCGCGGATCCGCTCGGCGAGGGTGCCCTGTGGATTGAGCTCAACTTCGAGCTCACCACTGAGAAACTGCTGTTCGAAGTTTTTGTTTTCACCGACGTAGCTGGAGATCATCTTTTTGATCTGCCGATTCTGCAGCAGAATCCCGAGGCCGTACTCATCGGTGCCGCAGTTATTGCTGATCACCGTTAGGTCATTGACCTCTTTTTCTCGAAGCGCGCGGATTAGATTCTCTGGATTGCCACACAATCCAAATCCACCGCTCATCAGCGTTGCACCATCCTGAACGTCGTGGATAGCAGCCGCCGCGGATTCAAAAACTTTGCTCATTGAAGTCCTCGTAGTTCGCGAAAACCCTTGGGGTGGGCGTTAATCGGTCGCGAACTTAGATCCGGGGAGCGTGGTTCGCAAGCGTCTTCGCTCGCTTTGCTCGCTGGCGTCGCGCTTCGCGCTGGCGTCGCGCTTCGCGCTGGCGTCGCCCTTCGGGCTGGGGTCGCCCTTCGGGCTGGCGTCGCGCTTCGCGCTGGGGTCGCTCGCCTTCGGCTTTGCTGGGTCGCTCGCCTTCGGCTTCGCTGGGGTCGCCCTTCGGGCTGGCGTCGCTCGCCTTCGGCTTCGCTGGGGTCGCCCTTCGGGCTGGCGTCGCTCGCCTTCGGCTTTGCTGGTGAGAATTGGTGGTTGTCACGTGGGAAATCCGTTCGGTAGGCTCGCGCAAACCCAAATCCAAGGAAATCTGATGATCCTTTCTGATGGTGATATTAAGGCACGACTCGAGCAAGGTGACCTGGTCATCGAACCTATCGATAACCCCGAATTGCAGATTCAACCTGCGAGCGTCGACCTACGATTGGACAACGAGTTCGTGGTTTATCAGCTGGGCGACGTCGCCTGCATCGATCCAATGGATCCAGACACCGTGCAGAAATACACAACCAGCCATCATGTCGAGGAGGGGGATGCATTTGTACTTCATCCGGGCGAGTTCGTTTTGGGCTCCACGAGAGAGTGGGTCAAGATTCCAGATGACCTTGTAGCCCGCGTTGAGGGGCGCAGCAGCATCGGCCGACTTGCGGTCGTGGTGCACGCGACCGCAGGATTCATCGATCCTGGTTTTGAGGGACGGATCACCTTGGAACTCAGCAACCTCGGTCGAGTCGCGGTGAAGCTCTATCCCGGAATGCGCATCTCGCAGATTGTGATGCACGAGATGAAGAATCCAGCCGAGCGTCCATACGGGCCTGCTCGCGGTAGCAAATATCAAGGTCAGGTTCGCCCAGAAACCTCCAGAATTGCCAAAGACCCCGAATCAGAGTCCTAGTCAGCAAAGCCGAAGGCAAGCGACCCAGCGAAGCCGAAGGCGAGCGACCCCAGCGAAGCCGAAGGCGAGCGACCCCAGCGCGAAGCGCGACCCCAGCGAAGCCGAAGGCGAGCGACGCCAGCGAAGCCGAAGGCGAGCGACCCCAGCGCGAAGCGCGACCCCAGCGAAGCCGAAGGCGAGCGACCCAGCGAAGCCGAAGGCGAGCGACCCCAGCGCGAAGCGCGACCCCAGCCCGAAGGGCGACGCCAGCCCGAAGGGCGACCCCAGCGCGAAGCGCGACGCCAGCGCGAAGCGCGACGCCAGCCCGAAGGGCGACGCCAGCGAGCAAAGCGAGCGATAAAGATTGTTGGATTTCCGATCCACGATCTATGATGCTGATCAGACCAAATCTCTAAGATCGATTGGAAGAGCTATGAAACGACTACTCGGCGTGATTTTCGCGCTCTCGCTCATCGTCGGCTGTGCCGAATCTGAAGTTGCGGACAACAACGCGAACAACGCTAACAACGCCAACAATGGAAGTTGCGTCGACCAAGACGGCGACGGATTCGACGGCAAGACAGCAGACTGCCCAGACGGTGAGGACTGCAACGACCGAAATCCTGACGTGAATCCCAACGCAACCGAGATTCCGGGCGATGGTCGTGACAACGACTGCGTCGATGGCGATGCAATCAACGACAACACTGATTGTCCTGATGCTGATAATGACAACTTCCGTGACCAGGCTTGCGGCGGTCGTGACTGCGACGATAGCAACCCCGATATCAAACCACGCGGCGTCGAAATCTGTGGCAACGCCGATGACGAGGACTGCGACGGCACGGCCCAAGAGTGCAATGAGAACTGCACTGACATGGACCAAGACGGATTCGGAACGGCAGGCTCGACCGAGTGTCCTGGCGGCGACGAAGTCGACTGCGACGACACCAACCCCGAGATTTACCCTGGTCAGACGGAAATCTGTAACGGCGGTGTCGATGACAACTGCAACGACGAACAGGACGAATGTCTACTCGAAGGCCAGGTCTGTGTGGACACGGCATGCCAGGGTGGCGCTGGGTCGCAATGCGCGAACAACGACGACTGCGGCGGCAGCCGTTTGACCTGCGATACCTCTACAGATCCCGGAATCTGCAAAGTGACCGAAGGCGGCCCTTGCGGCGACGTCAGCGACTGTGTTGACGGACTGCAGTGTGAAGCCAATGTCTGCACAGGTAACTTCTGCGCGACAGCGAACTGTGCCGCTCCATACGATGTCTGTGACCGCGATGGTGGCAAATGCGTCGAGTGTCCGCATTTCGACCCGAGCCCGACGGTCCAAGACGCTGCCTGTTCCGGAATCGAGCAATGCACACCTGGCGGATGGTGCGCCGAAAACTGGGACGTTCCGAACTCAAATCCGGTTGATGGCTCGACCAACGACATGCTTCAGGTCAACCTCGCCATCGCTCAGTGCTTCATCGACAAGGTTCCAGCTGGGGAGAAGGACATGTGCTACGCGTTCTTCATCTTCAATGCGGTCTCGGCAGACATCACGGAATCGGATGTTGAAGACGCATACCTCGATGGTTTGCTCGACGGCGTCCTGACCACTGCTCAAGACGAAGCTCTGGATGATGTTTGGGGACCCGGTCTGTTTAACTTGAAAGAGCTCTCGTGGAAGACGGATTTGGTCGTTGGGACCGCGAAAGAGTTCTGCGTCTGGTATGAGCCCGGCGGGTTCCTGGGCGGCGAAGCAGTGGTCGTCGACCGCTGCGACAACTTCGCACCATAGGATCGCTTTTCAACTCCAGCCGATTTCGGTACACTAGTTTAAAGCGTTGACGAATAGCGTGTAACTCTTCCCAAACGGGAGAGCTACGCGCTTTTTTCGTTTTGGCTTAGCAATTTTCGTACCACTTTCTCGTTCCTTGCTTGTTTCGGCAGCTTGAGTCCTCTATATTCAATGGGCGGTGTCACGCATTGCTAGACCTGATGCCGTCCGGAGCTGTCATTGAAAAAGAATCTACTCTTTGTCCTAACCACATTGGTGTTGTGGAGTTCTGTTGCGAGCGCAACAACGCCAGAAGGTTGGACGCAGGTGGATTCCAAAGACGCTGGCGAAATCTGGCTGATTCAGTCCGGATGGTCATTGAAAGCAAAGTCGTTGGAGGGATCGGCACCAGAAGGTCGGAAGATCGTTTCCGGTTCGGTCCGGCTCCTGACACCGCGTGGAGAGTTTATTCGTGCAGAGTCCGCAGTCCTCGATGGCACGCGGATTTCGTTCGAATCTCCATCGAAGTACTTTGCAGATGGATGGGCAATCCAAGCAAAACGAATTGAAGTCGATACTGCATCTGGTCAAGTCTCACTTATCGGACTTGGCGTGATGCCTACGGAGTAAACCCATGGCGATGGAACTCAGACAACAAGTCAAGATGACCCAGCAATTGCGGATGACTCCGCAGCTGCAACAGGCCATCAAGCTCTTGCAGTTATCGCGTATGGAGCTCATCACAGCCGTCCGCCAGGAGATGGTCGAAAACCCAGTCCTCGAGGAAATCCAAGAGGTTGAGGCGGTCCAAGTCGACCCGCCTCAGGCTGAGCCGAAAATCTCCGAGAAACTTGAAGAGGTTCGTGTCGAAGAACGGGATGCAGCCGACAAGATCGACTGGGATTCGTTCCTCGAGAACTACTCTGCCCCCACGCCTGCGAACTCTTATAAGGGCCTTGGCGGAGACGAACTGCCTGGTGTCGACCAGACGCTATCGACAAGCGAATCTCTGACCGAACACCTCATGGAACAGGTGCGTTTGTCGGGCATGAACGAGGATGAGGAGTACATCGCGACCCTCATCATCGGTAACCTCGACGAGAGCGGATACCTTCGTGGTTCAACGATCGAAGAAATCGCTGAAGACGCCGAAGCAAGCCCCGAGGATGTGGAGTTTGTGCTGAGCGTCGTGCACGAATTCGACCCTGTGGGCGTGGGTGCCCGCGACCTCCGGGAGTGCCTGTTGATTCAAATTCAACGGCTCTATCCCGAGGACCAGCTGACTCACGACATCATCGACGAGCATATTCCTAACCTTGAGCGCAAAAGCTACCAGCGAATCGCCAAGGCATTGAACGTCTCGCTAGAGGATGTACACCGCTCCGCAAAGCGTGTCGCCACGCTCGAGCCCAAGCCAGGCCGCGAGTTTGCGGATGCTGACCCTCGCTACATTACGCCAGATATCTACATCTATAAGATCGGGGACGATTATGTACCGGTCCTGAATGAAGACGGGATGCCTAAGTTGCGCATCTCTGGCTACTACCGTCGTGAGCTCGCTCGGAAGAAAGCCGAGGGCGAGAAGGACGAGGTTAAGGATTATATCCAGGACAAGCTTCGTGGAGCGATGTGGCTAATCCGCAGTATCCATCAGCGTCAGACGACCATCGTCAAAGTCACTGAGAGCATTATCAAGTTCCAGAAAGACTTCTTCGAGAAAGGCGTAGAGCACCTGAAACCACTTGTTCTGCGCGATGTCGCTGAAGACATCGACATGCACGAATCGACCGTTAGCCGCGTGACCACCAACAAATATGTGCACACGCCGCGCGGGACGTTTGAACTCAAATACTTCTTCAATTCGTCGATTACGAACTTGGACGGCGACGACCTCGCAAGTGAGGCCGTGAAAGCCAAGATTCGTGACATCATTTCAAATGAGAATCCGAAAAAGCCTCTTTCGGATGCAAAGATTGTGAAAATTCTCGCTGAGGAGGGGATTGATATCGCGCGACGCACGGTCGCGAAGTACCGAGAGATGATGGGCATTCTCTCGAGTGCGAAACGTAAACAAGTCTTTTAGCACACCACATTTTAGATTCGTGGAGATCCATGAATACGCAAGTCGCCTTCCGGCAAATGGAAACGTCGCCCGCTCTCAGAGACTATGCCACCGGCAAACTCGAGAGGATCGTTGATAAGTACGTCTCAGGCAGCATCGATGCCTCCGTCGTAATGACCGTGCAGAAGTATTGGCACATCGCCGATTTTACGTTGAGTATCAAAAACCTGACTGTGAAAGGTCAGGAGCGAAGCGAGGATATGTATTCCTCGATCGACCTCGCCCTCGATAAGATTGAAAAACAGCTGCGCCGACACAAAGACCGCATTCGGGACCACAAACCTTCCAACGGAACGCCGCGAGACTTCCGCATGGGAGTCGTCTCGCCTTTGGATGGTCCCGCCAACGACTTTGAGCGCGAGTTTGCTGAGGATATTGAAGCCTATCCCGCTCCCGACCAGTCTGAGACTCCGGTTGAAACGGTGGAACGAAACGGGGAAGAGGTTCAGGTCCTGCGCCAGACCCAACTGAAGGCCAAATCCATGTCATTGGAAGAAGCGGTCATCCAGTTGGAATTGCTTGAAGACCGCGAATTCTTCGTCTTCGCGGACTCCGATTCAGGCGGAATCAACGTTGTTTACCGGCGGCGCGACGGCAACGTGGGCCTCATCGAGACCTAAAAGACGCCCAGGGTCAATAGGCGCGCCCTCAAGCCCATCTCGGTAGTGTAACCCACCATCGAGTACGCAATCTCACCTTCCGAATCCACAACATAAATGGTCGGGAACGAATCCACACTCCAGTCGCGTGCGACCTCGCGTGTCCCAAGTAGCGCTTGTCCGCGCAATTCATTTTCGTCGATGAACTTGTGTACATCTTCGAGCGACTCATAACTCAACGCGACGGACACAACATTCGCGTCGTCTCCCACAGCATCCAGAGTCGCACCGACATTATGAGCATCGGCCTTGCACACCCCACACCATGGGGCCCAGAAGAAGATGACTGTAGGTTTATCCGAATCAGCGAGATTGAACGACGTGTCGTCGACGGCACGCAGCATGAGCTGCGGAGCGGGTTCCCCACGTCCAACATGGGCAGAGGTCTGCATGTACATCACAAACGTGAAGATGCTCACGAAGATCAAGATATCGGTAACCCACCGAAACCAACGTTTTTCGCGGTGGTCTAGCCACCGTTGCCATATGGACTTCATCGACATACGCGCCTTGAGGTTGACACAACATTCGTGCGGGCTTCATCATCCCGACTCCTGTCCCTTAACTGGAAACACACGATGAATCGAGCAACTTCCATCATCTCCAAATTATGCATGCTTCTGGTCGCGGTTTCGCTTTTCGCATGCGAGCGAAGTGTAGAGTCCCTTGAAGATTGGCGAAACGCCGAGGGTGGGTTTGAAAAGCTGTCAGAATGGGCAGCGAGCGATGAGGAACCCATGCCTGTGCGCGTGCGGGCGATGCAGATCTTGCTCGAAGAGGGGCAGGTCAATCAGTTCCAACCTCTGTTGGAGTCAGTGAAGAGCCCAGAAACCCAACATGCGCTTGTTGCCGGCGTGATGCCAACGGTTCAGACCATGTGGGATGCCCAAGACCAGCCGTCGCTGTCTGAAGAAGACAAAAAGAAAGGCGGTCGAATCCAGGTGGCGAACTCCCAAACCGTCATGGCGAAGGATGCCGCGTTCTTCTTGCAACCTCACGCATCGGACGCCGACAAGGCGAAGCTTGAGGGGATGCTGGCCAAATGGATGGAGAAAGACCAGGACCTGCGCACTCAGCTTGGAAATGTGACCCTGGGGCAGATTGCGCCTCGCGCAGGCAAGGCTGGTACGGAGTCGTTGAAGGCTTGGATTGAATCCACGAACAAGCCTGCCAACGTCCAACGCACCATCCTCAAAGCCGCAGATACCCCAGAAGTACGTGCAGCTATCGGCGAGGTTCTGGCAAAACGTGCGAAAGAAAAGCACCCAGACCTGAACTCCGAGTTCGAGTACGCCGTGCTCGAAAACAATTCTGAGCCCATCGCTGAGTACCTTGAGTTCGCCATCAACGATGAAGCGACGAGCGCCAAAATGAAGGACGGCTTCATGGATGCCCTGGTCCGAGCGAAGGGCGCGAAAGCCACGCCATTCTTCGCTGAGCTTGTAACGAAAGAAAAAGGACTGATGCGTTGGGTGAGTGCGCAACGAATTGTCGAGCTTCGAGGAAAGACCGGGATTTTGGTGGCCGCCAAGGCCCTACCCATCGAACACGAGGCATACGAAGGTGAGGACCTGCAGAAGGAAATGGAAATCACCTGCAATTTTATCAGCACGGAAATGCCCAAGTTGGATGTCGACAATATCGATAATGAGCTCAAGCAAGGTCTCAAAAGCGACCGATGGCCAGCACAGGTTTTGGCACTCAAATGTGCTGAAATCGGCAAATCTGCTGGAGTTAAGGCAGACGTCGAAGCCCTCAAGTCAAGCAAGACCGCGATCCCGAATTGGGGCGAAGATGACAAGATGACCATCGGCAAACTTGCAGAGGAAGTCGCCGGTAAGCTCTGAGGCGACAGGTGAAATTCCGGTCAGCATGGAATAGACTGGGGCCATTACAACGGTTGGATCGAGCGAATTTCCCCGGCGGATTGCCGGGTTAGGTGTGCATGCTTCTTGCGATTGCGAAAAGCGTATTGGGGATTAAGTCGGACGACGCGGTCCCGTACACCGACCAGTCCGATGAAGACCTAATGATTGCGTTTGGCGAAGGTGATGCCGACGCGTTCGAAGTTTTGTTCAAACGACACGAACGCGGCATCTACAACTTCGTGCTGCGTTCGGTCGGTCGCGCTGACCTCGCCGAAGAACTGACCCAAGATGTGTTCATGCGCATCATCAAAAGCGCACCCAAATACACAACTAGCGCAAAGTTCACGACCTGGGCTTACACCATCGCGCGCAATATCTGCATCGACCGAGCACGCAAGAAGGGTGGCAAACACGAACTCTCCCTCGATAAAAACGTCAGTGGTGATGAGGGCGAGGGCCGCACCTTCTTGGACAACGTCGCCGATGAGTCGAACACGGGCGCGAGTTCCTACGACCGAAAACAGTTTAGAGAACGGCTCGCGAAAGCCTTAGATGACCTGCCCGAAGATCAACGCGAGGTCTTTATCATGCGGCACGTCACAGGCCTTAAGTTCCGCGAGATTTCCGAAGTTTTAGATATACCGCTTCCGACCGTGAAAAGTCGGATGCGTTACGCGCTTGAGGCCCTCCGTGGGCATCTAGCGATGTATAAAGGACAGAGTTTTGACGAAGACGACCGTGAGGCGAATGTGCCCACGGGATGAGGACTTGCGAGTTTTTAACAACGTTTTGAGATCCGTATTAGGTTTCGTACGTTGATAGTGTTGAAAGGTGGAAAAAGTTCCACCGAAACAATAGAAGGGCATTAGTCAGGTTACTCGACCGTTTGTGGAAGAGGAACCGTTGAGGAAACAATGGCATCGGATCAACCCACAGAACATCTCATCGACCTGCTTTATGGTGAGCTTACCGAGGAAGAGGAATCTTCGCTTCGGGAAGACATCGCGCAGTCGGCCGAGATGCAAGCTGAACTCGCTGAGCTGGAGGACTTGTTCCAGCAAGTGAGTGACACCGTCGAGGTGCGGGAAGTTCCACAGTCTTTGCATGACTCGATCATGGCCGCGGCGCGTGAGTCCGTGACGTCCACTGTTGAAGAACAGGCGCGTGCGGTTCGACGTCCTCCCGCGGTGGCGGCTGGTGGAGATTCGCGCGGGTTCTGGGGCAGAATGAAAGGCGGACAAGCCTCTCAGATTGCGCTCGTTGCAGCGGTACTATTGGCTGGTGCATTCGTATTCCGCTTTGTGTCGATGAGCGACCCTGCGGCGCCGATGGCGAAGTACGAAAGTGAGGCAATGCCTTCGCTCTTGGAACGCAAGGAAGCCGATGAGGCGCCTGGCGTTGCAATGCCAAAGATGGAGCCTCCCGCGGCTGCCGAAGAAGAAATCTTCGAAGGCGAATCCGCGGCTCGAGAGCTTGCAGCTGACGAGCGCGTGTTGGAAAAGGTCGCTGAAAAGCCTGCGGCCGCCCAGCCTTCCGCGAAGGACTCACCGCGACCCGAAGTTATCGCTCGCCCAAGTAAGAAGTCTGTCCCGAAGAAGAAGGCGAAACCGCGTACTTCCTCGAAATCAGCGAAAGGCTCGGCGATCGCAGATATCTGGACCGAAGAGCAAAAACAGGAAGCGCCTGCTCCGGCGCCATCGATAGACGGCAACGCAGCAAGCACGGATAGCTTGACCGTAGGCGCAGCCGAAGACAAATCGAATAGAGCCGGAAAGGCCAAGGAAGAGTTCCGACCAGCCGAAGGCAGCCTGGATGCGGTCCAAGAGTCGTACAACCGAAGCGACTTCCGTCAGACCATCGCGCAAGCGGACAAAGTCATGGCGAGCGGCGCCAGTGCGACCGATAAGGCACGGGCGCTTGAGCTGAAAGCCCAGTCCTACAGCCGGCTGGGTATGTTGACGCAGGCCGACGCGACCTACCGCAACCTGCAGAACAACTACCCAACCTATAATACGGGCTCGGTCAGAGCGGCGCGTGAAGAACTGTCACGAAAGCTCAATGAGCGGCGCGAACCGAAGAAGCGCGCTCCCCGGCAGAAGAAGTCCTACGATTTCGAAGCCGAATCGTCGCCTTCCTCACTGGAATAGCGCAAAGCGCGCATACGCGTTTCCTCATGACAATGAATCGTGCTATAAGGCCCCCGAACGCAAACTAAAAGTTCGGATGTTCTTCAATGAGCACGGGTGATTTTGTAGGCCAACGGCTGTTTGGCGAGTACCAGATAACCACCAAACTAGGTGAAGGTGGGATGGGTTCGGTGTACCTTGCGCGCAACGAAACCATTCAGCAGGAAATTGCTATCAAGATCCTGCATGGTCGAGCCGCGGAGAGCGCCGAAATCGTTGAACGATTTAAGCGTGAGGCACGTGTGATTTCGATGCTCACGCATCCGAATATCGTGCGCGTTTTCATCTTTGGTCGGACGGACCAAAACCTCATCTACATGGCGATGGAATTCGTGAAGGGCCGCTCACTGCGCGAGCAGTTGCAGCAAGGCCTGGTCGACGAATTGACGGCCATCAAGATTATCAAGCAGTGCTGCAGCGCGCTCGCAGAAGCACACGATCTTGGCATTATTCACCGCGACCTGAAGCCGGATAACATCCTGCTGTGTGAGTTCCGCGGTGAGCCAAGCTTCGTGAAGGTTTTGGACTTCGGTATCGCGAAGATTACTGAAGCAGATGGCGAACAGCAGCAACAGTTGACGCAAGCCGGCATCGTGTATGGAACGCCGGAATATCTGTCGCCTGAGCAGGCTCAAGCCCAAGAACTCGACCGACGCACGGACATCTACAGCCTGGGCGTCATTCTCTACGAGATGATGACTGGCCGCGTTCCATTTGCAGCACAATCGGCTGTCCAAGTGTTGACGATGCACGTTTTCAACGAGCCGGAACCTGCTGAGCAGGTCGCTCCGCAGCGAGTGTCACCGACGATGGGCGCAATCCTTCGCAAGGCGATGGCCAAAAAGCCAGAAGATCGCTTTAAGAACGCGATGGACCTGTTCCGCGCATTGGAAGCGCGTGAGCGCGAGATTTTGAACGAGCGTCACCTCGACCCGAACGCAAGCTATGTTCCGGGAAGTGAGCTTACCGGAATGTTCCAAGCTGTCCCGACTGGGGAGCAAATGGCGCTGAATCCTGCGCAGATTCCAGCTCAACCACAGTTTCAGGCACCGCAACCAACGATGACCACCGACCGACCTGCGCTGGAGCGCCAGAGCGGCGGAGACACCCAACGTAAGCTCATCATCGGGCTTATCGGCGTGTTAATCCTGGTCCTTATCTTCCTCATCGTGGTCGCGGTCATGATGAATCAAAGTTAGACCCTCACACAACGAGCAAGACCTTGCTCCTATTTGACCTTGAAAACGTCCACAAGCACTACGGCGACTTTCACGCCCTGAAAGGGGTAACGCTGCGTGTGCCTGAGGGCAGTGTAGGTTTGTTGGGCCCCAATGGTGCTGGGAAATCGACCCTGATCAAGACCTTGTTGGGCCTTCTCAGCATGTCGAGCGGGTCAGCCGAAGTGCTGGGTTGCCGACTGCCAGGCGAAGCCACAAAGGTTCGGCAACTTATTGGCTATATGCCCGAAAACGACTGCTACCTGCCATATATGAACGCGATTCAATACGTCACGTTCGGCGGAGAGCTCGCGGGAATGCCCAAGGCCGAGGCCTTTCGGCGTGCCCACGAAGTCCTGTACTACGTCGGACTTGGCGAGGCGCGGTACCGCAAGCTAAGCGGGTTCTCGACGGGTATGAAGCAGCGCGTCAAGCTAGCTCAAGCGCTGGTTCAGGGGCCGAAACTGGTTTTTCTGGACGAGCCAACAAATGGTCTCGACCCCAAAGGGCGCGACGAAATGCTGAGCCTCATCGAGGATGTGAAGTCCCGAGGCGTGAACATCGTCTTGTCCTCGCACCTTCTACCTGATGTTGAGCGAGTGTGTGAAAGCGTCATCATGCTCAACCAGGGCGCACTAGTTCACTACGGCGACATCGAAGAGCTAAAGACCGGAGGCGACGAAATCGTCGAGGTCGAGACGAAGGACCAAAACGACACGTTCGAGAAGGTCCTCTTGGATATTGGGTTCAAGACTGTCGTACAAGATGGCCTGCGCCTGAAGATTACGTTGCCAAAAAACAAGTCGCGTGACGACGTGCTGCGAGCGGCCGTCGA
The DNA here is from genome assembly GCA_030427705.1 of bacterium. Lineage (GTDB taxonomy): Bacteria > Myxococcota_A > Bradymonadia > Bradymonadales > Bradymonadaceae > JAUIBR01. Next base: position 58,372 of record JAUIBR010000004.1, read on the forward strand.
AAACGACATCCAAATTCGACACTTCATGCCTGGCGAGCTGACGCTCGAAAGCGCGTTCCTTGGCTTGATTGGAGAGCAGTAGTGGCGATTCATGACCAAAACTACGTCCGATATGAGGGCCACCTGCGCGAGAAAGGCGCGTGGTGGGTCATCGCTCGGACGACCATGCGGACGTTTCTCTCGTTTTTGAGAACGAAGCTCGTGCTGCTCGGACTTTGGATCAGTGGCCCATTGGTCGCAGCAGTCCTTGTCCTTGTTGAATACGCAGCGCGAGGACAGATCGGACAGTTCACCGAGGTCGAAGCCCCTGGCGGCGGGACCATCGTGTTCTTCCTCCAGATGCAGGCATTTAGTCTGGCCATCTTGTTCCTAGCGCAGGGATGCGGCGTCATCAGTGAAGACCTGCGTTTCCGAACATTCCAACTCTACTTCTCGAAACCGCTCTCCCGCACAGATTATGCGGTAGGAAAGCTGTTGGGCCTGTTTATGTTGGGCTCATTAGTCACGATTTTCCCAACCATTTTGGTCGGGGGACTCCGGATGGCGTTTTACGTACAGTCTGAGTTCTTCAAGACGGTGGCCGAACAGGTCGGCATTGGACTGGGAATGTCGCTGCTCATCACAGTGGTGATGACGGCGGTGGTAGCTGGGCTGAGTAGTCTGACATCGCGAACCGGCTACGTGATTCTGTCGTGGATTGGTGTCCTGATGGTGCCTCTCATCTTGAGCGGTATCGTCGCCATCGCCACCAGCGGTGCAGATTGGTCCCATCTGTGGAGCATCACGGGATGTTTCTACGTCATCTGTCAAAACCTCCTCACCGAAGAGACATTCGACGGACCACTTTGGGCCGCTTGGGTTGTCCTGGGGACGATTGCTGCGCTTGGAGTTGCGTCGATGGTTGGCCGAATCAATAAGCTGGAGGGCGTAGCATGAGTGACGACGTCCAAAAGGAAATCAGCGAAGCCGACGAAGAATCGAAATGGGCTCCCAAGTCGGAGGCCGAAGAGGATTCAACGCCTGAAGAGCTGAGCGAAGCAAACGATGCCGAGACGGAAGAGTCGGAAGCAGAGGCCGATTCTGAGCCGGAGTCCGACGACTCTGACGATTCTGATGATGCGCTGGATGCTGCCGATTCCGATGATTCAGAAGAGGAAATCGAACCACCGAAGACTGAGGCCAAATCGAAGCCTAAACCAAAGGCGAAAACTCAGACGAAGCCAGATTCGGATTCGAAAGAGAAATCCAAAAAGACGGGCCGCAAGGAAATCCCAAAAGTCGGAACCGGCGACGTCGTTATCGCCGCGCGGCGCCTGTCACTTTGGTACGGTCAAATCATCGGTATCAACGATATCACCTTGGACATCGGGTCCGGCGTCCTGGGGCTGCTGGGTCCGAACGGTGCCGGAAAGTCGACGTTCCTGAAGGTCATGACTGGGCAGCTGCAGCCCTCGACGGGAAATGTGGCGGTTCATGGCAAGATCATTTGGAACAACCCAGATGTGATGAGCAAGATTGGCTTCGTACCTGAACAAGATGCGTTCTACGAAGACATGACGGGCCGCGAGTTTGTGACGTATCTCACCCAGCTGCAGGGCTATCCTAAGGCTGAGGCCGAGAAACTCGCCGATGAAGCGATTGAGGCCGTTACGCTGTCCGACCAAGCGCATCGCAGAATTCGCGAGTATTCGAAGGGGATGCGGCAGCGCATCAAGATTGCGCAAGCCCTTGCGCATAAACCGGAGATTCTGTTCCTCGACGAACCGCTGGCCGGAACCGACCCTGTCGGTCGTCGCCATATTATCAATCTGATTCGCGGGTTGGGCGAGGAAGGACGGACGGTTGTCGTGTCCAGCCACATCCTTCATGAAGTCGAGCAGATGACGAATAACATCGTGCTCATCAATAAGGGCCGAGTCGTTGCGGACGGAAACATCTATCGCATCCGCGAGATGATCGATGAGCACCCACACACCATCTTCGTAGACTGCGACAAACCGCGCGAATTCGCTGCGATCATGGCGAAGTTCGACGATGTGGTGTCCATGGAGTTTGCGACCGGCGGTGTGCACATCGCGACGTCAGCGCCCGACGAGTGCTACTCACGCATTCCACAACTTGCGTTGGAGCAGGGCATTTCGATCCGACGCATCACGTCTCCCGATAACAACCTTATGTCTGTCTTCAAGTACCTGGTGAACTGATGAGTGCAGCAGCTAGAAATCTAAGCGCCGGCAGTCTTCTCATGACCCTGGTGTCCACGCAGGTCAGACAATTGCTGACCTATCGCAAGACCAAGGCGTTGGCCGTTATCCAGCTCCTACCGGTCATCGGCGCCGCGATCTATGTCTTCATGGAGGACGTGGACGGCCTGATGATGTTCACCGGCGTGACTGAAAATCTGATTTTCCCGTTTTTGATTCCGCTCGCGGCGCTGTTCTATGGCGGTCCCGCGATTGTGGACGAAATGGAAGGTCGTACGCTGACGTATCTGACGCTTCGTCCGATCCCGAAGCCGATTCTCTTTGTTGGAAAGTTAATCGCAGGTTGGATTGTAGCACTGGCGCTCGTATTGATTCCGCTCGCGCTGCTGTTCGTGGCCTGCCTAATCAAATCGAATGATTTCGGCGCGAGCATGGAGTCGTTTGGTCAAATCTTGCTGGCTGCGAGCTGCGGGACGCTTGCGTACTCCGCAATCTTCGCAGCGCTTGGGGCGTTCTTTGCGTCTAGCCTTCTGGCCAGCATCATCTACTTCGTGATCTTCGAAATGGTCATGGCTGTGCTGCCAATCTTGGAGCTCGTCAGCGTTCGCTACCATCTGCGCACAGCCGCAGGTTTCAGCGCCACGGACCGACTAGGGATGCTTGATAAACTTGTATTGGATGAGCCAATCGTGTTGGGTGCCCCAGTCGGCGTCGGCATCGCGATCGGCGTCACCATCATCGCTACAGCGCTTGGCGCCTATATTTTCAGCCAAAAAACGTATCACGTTTAATCCTAGAGAATGCCAATGAATGTAAGTCTTACCTCGGCAGATATCACCACGATCGACACGGGACTCTTGGTCCTTCCGATCGCCGGCACTGAAACTTCTGAAGCGCTGCTCAACGTTGAGAAAGCGACGGGAATTGAAATCTCCACCCTTGCAGCCGAGGAACAGTTCAAAGGCGAGCCAGGCCAAGACTTCTTGCTGCGCGGTGTTTCGAACATGGGCGCTTCGCGCGTGCTTCTGGTTGGCATTGGGACAGAAGACAGCCGTGAGTATGACACGCTTAGAGCCGCAGGAACGTCCGCTGCACGGCAGGCAAAAGCTAGCCACGTGACCAACTTCACCATCGTTGCCCCGAGCGACAGAGCTGCGGCACTGGCGATGATTGAGGGCGCGGTTCTGGGCACGTATCACTTCGACCGATTCATTTCGAAATCCGACGGAGACTATGCAGGGTTTGAGACGCTCCAAATCGCCACTCAGGACGATTTGTCGGCAGACCTCGCAGAGCGCCAGACCATTATCGAAGGCGTCAACCTGGCACGTACACTCGTCAACGATACGCCCAACCACATGACGCCAATCGCGATGGCGCAGAAGGCAAAGGACATCGCGTCCGAGTTCGGCCTGAAAGCCAAAGTTCTGGACGAAAGCGCGCTTGAGTCCGGCGGATTCAATCTCATCATGGGCGTCGGCAAGGGGAGCGACAATCCCCCCCGACTCATCCACCTCACCTACACACCGTCAGGCGAAGTGAAGCGCAAGATTGCGTTTGTGGGCAAAGGCGTGACGTTCGATACCGGTGGATACAATCTGAAACCTGGCGGGGCGCTTCTGGCGATGCACTCCGACATGGGCGGCGCCGCTGCGGTACTCGGTGCAGCACGCGCCATCGGTGAGCTGAAACCAGAAGGTGTCGAAGTTCACTTCGTCTGTCCTTCGGCGGAAAACAGCATCAGCGGCAACGCGATGCGACCACAAGATATCATCCGCGGATACGGTAAGCAGACGGTTGAGATTCACAATACCGATGCCGAAGGACGCCTAATTCTGGCGGATGCTCTGGCATATATTCAAGAGTACGAGGTCGACACGATTATCGACCTGGCGACGCTAACTGGCGCATGTGTCGTCGCATTAGGTGAGTCGACTGCCGGCCTTTTCTCTAGCAACGATGCGCTATCGCAATCGATTCTGGATGCGGCGGCGGCGTGCGGTGAAGACATCTGGCGCATGCCACTGAACAAGAAGCTCGACGTGCTCTTGGACACGCCCACCGCGGACATGAAGAACGTCGGTCCACGCTGGGGCGGCGCCATCACGGCTGCATTGTTCCTGAATCGTTGGGTGAAGATCGACGGCTGGGCGCACCTGGACATCGCAGGTCCTGCCTACACCGAGAAAGAAACGTCGACGAACCCGCCGGGCGGCACCGGATTCGCGGTAGCCACTCTGGTCGAGTTCACCAAGGGAGTTTCCAACTCCCTATAGTGTCGCTCCCGCTTTACAACACGCGGGTGCGAGGCATATAACGCAGTAAGAGTTTTCTACATTGGTCTCAGACTGTTTGGAGCAGTGAATGTCTCGTTTGAGAGTAGGTATTGTTGGCGGCGGCAGCATCGCCGAACTTCATGCCAAGGGCTACGAGAAGGATAATCGTGCTGAAATCGTTGCGGTTTGTGACCGTGACGAGGATACGGCGATTCGTCGAGCTTTGGATTGGGGTGCTCGCAACTACTACACTGAATTCGACGAGATGCTCCGCAACCCGGACATCGATGCCATCGAAATCGTGACCCCGAACTACCTTCATGGTCGGCAAGCACTCGCCGTTTTGAAGGCAGGAAAGCACGTCTCCATCGAGCGCCCCATCGCGACGACGATCGAAGAGGCCGATGCGATTTTGGCGGCAGCTGAAGAGAATGGAAAGATTGTCCAAGTCTACGAACCATGCTTGTTCTACAAGCCGCTCCTAGACGCGCGAAATCTTATCGATGCGGGTGAGATTGGAAAACCAACCAGCATCTCGGTCAACGCAACGGTCGGAAAGTCGCTCAGCGGCATCTGGAACTTCGAGAACGAAAGCGAGGCATGGCGCTTCGATCCGAATCTCGCGGGTGGCACGCCGATGCTCTACGACGTCGGTTATCAGGCGATTTGCATCAGCCTGTTCCTGATCGGCAGCATCGAGAAAGTCGACACCTGGCAAGCGAACACCAAGCTCAATGAACAATATGCGATCGACGCGCCAACCACCTCGATGTGGAAGCACTTCGGGCAGGAAGTTTACGGGTCGTTGATGTTCACATACGCGCCCGAGCGCAAAATGCGCACGCTCTACCACCCGCTGGAACTGCGTATCACAGTGGGCGGAACGCGTGGCGATATCACGATCATCCGCTCCAGTGATCCCACCCAGTTGGAGTCGCCGGTAGAGCTTCGACGTGACGCGCGCAAAGTCTACTACGGTCAGAAAAACACGGCGTACGAAGACAGCTTTGTGCGCGCGACGCGCAACTTCGTCAGCTCGTGTTTGGGCAAGGAAGAGCCGCTCCTACGCGGTGCAGAGGCTAAGCAGCTTCTGATCCTAACGCTGGCCTACCAGGAGGCCGCCAAACGCGGTCGCTCCATCAGTTTGCAGCAAGGCTAACTCCCAGCGAGGCTAGCGTGCTGAGTGAAATTCCCTCCAAAATCATCAAAAACCCGGGCCGCTTCGCCGTTCTTTTGAACGCAAATGCGAAGCGTTGGACGGGTGACTTGCACGAAGCGGTTTCGCGCTGGGTAACCTCGCGAGACTTGTTCCTCACGACCGACTTTCGTCAGGCAGAAAAGACCGTCGACCGCCTCATCAAGGAAGGTTACACCGCCATTTTTACAGGTGGTGGCGATGGCACGATCATGTATCTGCTAAATGCCGTGGAGCAACGGATTCGCGATGGAATGGTCAAGCGCGAGGACGCCCCCTACGTCGGTGTGCTTCGGATGGGCACGGGTAACGCAATCGCGTCCTATCTTGGCAGTCAAAACATCGTGGACGACCTGAGATTGCTCAGCCAGGGCTCTCCCCTTTCGGTCTACTCGGTCAAAATGGTTGAGGGTGATGAAGGCCTGTTCCCATTTGCAGGTTTCGGTTGGGACGCAATGATCGTCAACGATTACGAGACGATCAAGGATACGGTGCGAGATACAGCCCTGGAAAACTATGTGACCGGCCTTGGTGGATACGCCGCTGCGGTCATGACCAGAACCATTCCAACAGCGGTAAAAACACCGGCGGTTCCTATTCGCATGACGAATGTGTCCGGGACAGCCCTCCGGGTAGGGGACAACAACGAAATCATTGATGAACTGGGTCCCGGTGAGATTCTGTTTGAAGGCCCTGCAAGGGTGTTCGGGGTTGGTAGCATTCCCAATTGGGGTTTCGACATACGTATGTTCCCGCATTGCCACCTGGATCCAGATCGATTCGAGTTGCGAATCTATGATGGGTCCGTACGCTGGATTATTGCGAATTTACCGAGGTTTTGGCGCGGCGAACTGCAACAAGGCCATCACTGGGATTACCTGGCGACTGATGTGAGATGCGAGTTGCTGGGCGAACCCCTTCAATATCAGGTCAGCGGCGACGGACGCGGTTTTCAGACCGACGTGACGTGGAAAATCGCGGAATATCCCGCTCAACTGGCAGTACCGCTAAGATGACGGACGAAGCAACAACGCGAATACTGGATAAGCTTGAGGGCTCTGCGCGCTTCAAGCATTTCATCTGGCGGAAGCATGAAGACCGCAACGCTCTCGACGGATATCGCCCGGAGTTGATGGCGACTGATGGTGCCATCATGCGCCGATTGGTGAGCCACCCGCATCACCTGGGCTTCCAAGAGTTTGACGACCAAGATGGCGCGGACCGGGTCGTTGGCAAAATCGAGAACAATATCGGGCAGGCAGTCGCCATGCTCGGTTACTCGATGTTCGCGGACGAGAGCTGTGTCTCGATACTTCACACCGGGTCTGGACTTGAGCCGGGTTGGATGGCGTATCCGTACGACCCAATTAATGAGGGCTATCCTACGCTTCCGATGCGTGCAGCCGACCACCCGACCCTTCGTCTGGTCGGCGGTGGTTCGTGGTCAAACGATGGTCATGGCCCCATCATTCGGGCCGCGCTTGAGCAGCGCGGCGAGACGTTTAAACAGACTCGAAACGCTTTCAATATCCTGAAGCACGTATCGTCGTGGAAATTGTTGGCACAGTATGGCCAAAACGAAGATGCGCGCCGAATCCGGCTTGTCGACGAATCCGCGCCAGTGATTCGGAAGCAGACGGAAGCCTATCGCATGACGGCGCGATTCATCGTCGACCCCGTGATTATGAAGGCGTACCGCAACGACCCCGAGTTCTCGATCTATTTTCAGATCGTGCTCGATAGCGAGTTTATGTGCCTGCCAGAAGACTGGCTGACGTTCACGTTTAAGGTGGAGATCACATGAGATTCGCGCTGAATCTAACCGCGTGGGTCTTTGTGTTGCTGTTTTCCGCAACGGTTGCGGCGCAACCGGCCATCACGATTGCGAGTCCAGCGGACTCAACCGCAACCAATGATACTTCTCGCGCAGTGTCTGGACTGACGGATGCAGTCGGCGAGACAGTGACGATTACATTCAACGCCGGCGAAGCTGACGAGCTGGTCGTTACAGTCATGGCCGATCCCGTGACCGGCCTTTGGTCGTATGTCCCGACAACCCCATGGACAGAGGGGACGATAAAGGTGGATGTCGAGGTGTCATCGATGGGAATGACCGGAACCGATGCATCCTCGTTCATTGTCGACATCACCCCCCCGACGGTGGCCATCAACTCACCGGCAGATGCCTCGACGGCCACTACCGACCCGATTGCATTCGACGGAACCTCAGAGGAATTAGCGACAATCACGCTGACCATCGACCCCGGAACTCCCTCCGAGCAAATTGTCATGACCACCGCCGCAAATGGCATGTGGTCGGGAAGCGTCTCACTGCCGGATGGGGCGCATAGCGCCGTCGTCGAGGCGATCGATGCCGCAGGTAACTCCGCCACATCCAGCCATGATTTCGTGGTGAATGCAGTGGTGACCCCGGTCGCGATCTTGGTGCCTGCAGACAACGGTCAGACGAATAGTCGATCGCCGCGGATTGAAGGATTTGCGGAGCCGCTGGCGAATATCCAAGTGACGGTGAAGCAAAACACCACGGTTCTCGCATCCGCGACGATATCTGCGGACAACGCTGGGGATTGGGTTTATCAGGTCCCAGTCTCTCTGGCCGACGGCATCTACATCGTAGAGGCGACGGCAAACGATGGCATGCAGCTGACGCTGGACGATATTCAATTCAAGGTGGACACGACATCTCCCAGTGTTGGATTCACCTTGCCGGTGCCGGGTTCGAATGTATCTGACACAACGCCAACACTTGAAGGCGTCGCGAGCTTGGCGGGAGCCGAGGTCACCTTGGTCTTCGACCCTGGAACGCCGTCGCAGTTCACTGACACAACGATGACGGACTCGAACCGAGAGTTCTCTTACACCGTCCCATCAGCGCTCTCATTAGGTTTTCACCAGGTCGTCGCGGCAGTTTCGGACCCCGCCGGCAATATTGGAACGGGGACACTCGCCTTTGTAATTGTGGGTCCGTCACTGACAGTCTCTATCCATACCCCAGCCGACGGTTCGATAAGCAGCGATACGATGCCCGTATTCGCGGGTACCGCGACGCCAAACGTCGACGTCACGCTGCTGCTGAATCCTGTAATCGGTGAACCCGCCACGTTTTTGGCCACCGCCGATGCAGACGGGAACTGGTCCTTCGCGACAACCATGTCAGTTAGCGACAACAAATACCGATTGGAGGCCTCAGTACAATCGGGTGCCGATTCCGCCTTCGCAAGCGTTGGTTTCGAGGTCGATACACTGTCACCAAATGTCACCATTGAATCACCGCAACCGTACACAAACGAACGCATCATTGTGGCGAAAGGTGAGACCGATCCTCGGGCCAGCATATTGGTGACGCTCGACAACGGCGTCAGCGTTTCGACCCAAGCTACACCTGCGGGAACATGGGAAGCTTCCCTTGGTGAGTTGGCTGAGGCTGTCTACCTGATGACTGTACGAACTGAAGACCGCGCGGGGAATCGACAAGAGATTCAGTATCCCTTCACCGTCGATCGAACTCGGCCGATGGTGTCGATTACGCGACCTGCGGACGGCGACCGATTGACCAGCAACACGCCTACGTTCGCCGGCCAGGCTGACGTTGGTGCCCAGATTGAGATCTTGGTCGATGATGTCGTGCTGGGCTCCACAACTAGTGACGGCGCTTGGACCTACGAAACACCGATCGCAGACGCACTTATCAATGGCCGCCGAACCATCATCGTGCGCGCCACAGACAGAGCATCTAATTCCACCGAAACCGAGCCGATCGAACTTACGATTTTGGCTGCGGTCGATACGGATGGCGACGGTCTCGATTCCGATCAGGAAGACATGTTGGGAACCGATCCCTCGCTGGCAGATACCGATGGTGATGGCCTCACCGATGGTGAGGAGTATTTCGAAATCGGCTCTGATCCACTTCGACGTGACACCGATTCTGACGGAATCGAAGACAAAGATGAGGTCGAACTCGGCTCAAATCCCAAGGAAGCCGATACGGATGGTGACGGCCTGCGAGACGGGCGAGAAATCGAGCTCGGCACGTCTCCGTTCATCGCTGATACGGACAGCGGTGGCGTGGCCGATGGACTCGAGGTCGAAAACGGAACCGACCCACTCAATGGACTTGATGACTTCGACACAGGCAGCTTTGGCGCGACCCAAGGCGGCTGTACTGTTCCAGTTGGCGCACCATTGGGTTGGCCAGTTGTCTTCATTCTGCTCGGATTCATCCGAGTTTTCAGACGGCGATGAACGAAGGCCAAGACTCAAAACGAATGGGGATTGGTGCTGGTGCAACCCTGTTCCTGGGCGTTTCCGGGCTTGCGCTTGGCATGTTCATCGTTGCGGCTCTGATCGATATTCAGATGGCTTCGCTGTCTTGGGACACGCTTATCGAAGCTGCGAAGTCAGGCGGACTCCAATCATCCATGGGCTCATTGGCTGAAGTTCTGGCAGCCGTTTTGGGAATCTCGCTGACCGTCGTCGCGATCGTTGTCCAACTCGCCGCACAGCGCTATCCCGCCAAGATCGTCGACGTATTCATGGTCGACCCAATCAACATTGCTGTCTTCGCCTTCATGGCATCGAGCTGCATTTTTGTTGTGGTTGTTCCTGCGTTTACGGTCGCGACGCCCGCACCGGTCTTCATGCCGATGGTCGCTATTGGCCTAACGGTCATGAACTTTGCCTTGTTGCTCCCCTACTTTGGCCACGTCTTCGCGTTTCTTGAGCCGACAAACCTTATCAGCGAAATCGAGGGACGGGCACGAACGGCACTGGAAGGGGTTGCATCGGGACGAACAAACGACGCGTCGATGAAGGCCGCGCAAGATCGAGTTGCGACCGCGCTCGACCGCATCGCGGACAATTGCATGGCCGCCGTGCAACAAAGCGACCGGAACCTAGCACTACACAGCTTACGAACGATCGAAGAGTTTCTGATCTTCTACCTCGATAAGAAATCGAAGCTTCCCAAGCAGTGGGGCAATGTTCCACCAACGGTGTTCGGTACTCTGGCGCAAGAGTTCGCAAACGAGATCGTAGACAACTTCACCTGGCTTGAGGCCAAGGGCTTCATGGAGTTCGAGCGCATTTTCCGACGCTCAGTCGGTGAGATGAATGAGGTGGTTTCTCAGCTAGGACGCTCGACTCGAAATGTGGGTGAGCACGCCTGCAAAGCGAACGAGTCCGAGGTCTTGGAACTCACCGTCCGTTTCTTCAACACGTACCTTCGCCATGGGCTCAACTCCAGAAACGTCCGAGCGGTCTACAACACGCTCTACGAGTACCGCCGGCTGGCGCTTTGCGTGTTGGAACACGACCCAGCGGTGGCCCGACGGATCGTCGAACATCTGGTGTATTACGGGAGAACTGCAAACGAGATGGGATTGCCGTTTGTGACCGTAACCGTCGCCCACGATGTGCGTGTGATCTGCCAGCGCGCGCATCGAGATGCACGCATCGACCTCGCCCATTTGCTGAACCAATTCCTGACGCTCGACCAACAGGTTGAGGGCAAAAGCCAAGAGGTCGCCCTCATTGGCGTCCGAAAGGCGCAATCTATCCTTGGTGCCTACTTCCTGGAGCAAGGCATCACGGATATGACCAACCAAATCCGCGCCGATATGGCCCACGAAGACCCACGTCGTCTGGAGACGATTCGTGATGGAATTCTGGCGATTGAAGAAAAGAAATTCTGGGAGATCACGGATCGAGGGATGAACTTCGACTACGTGGAACCAGAACTGCGGCCCTTCGTATCGAAATTCTTCGAGCCGCTGTTGGACCGGGACGCTCAGCTGGGGCTTTGACCCCGCTTCTGCCGATACACCTGCAACATCGTGTCGTAGATGTCTTCATCGGTGACATTGGCGCCTTGGGCCATCGCCTCCTGTCGAAAGCCATCGACGAGGTCGCGAATTGGGCGCTTGAACTCTTCGTCAATCGTCCAAAACAGCGCGGTTAGTCTTGAAACATCGCCGTGGGGATCAACCGTGTACGATACGACTTTGTCCAAGTCCTGTGCGCGGCCAAGTCCATCGATGGTGTCGACCATCTCGGCGATCTTGGCGTGGAACCCCTTGAGAATATCGCTGGGAATGGGAGAGCGCTCGGGCTGGGAAACCGACCGCGCCATGAAACGCGCGTTTTCCCAACCTTCGCCCATACCGAACTTCATGAAGATGCTAACGGGCTCTCGGGCCGTCACCTCGACGGCTTCCCGCAATGGCACAAACACCGACTGGAAACCCGAGTGCCCAGCGAGGTGTACGTTATTGTCGCCAAGCTCGACGAGCGAAGTCAGCCGAAGTCCCGTCATCGTTCCAGACAGCAACGGTTTCACGATAATCGTGTCTTCGATGTCGGTCTTCGCTGGATTGAGCGACGTAAAGTCGGTGTCGATGAAGTGCTTGCTCTCGCTCAGAGCTGGGAACGGCTCACCCGGGCGACCGTAACGCGCGCTGTTCATCGAAATGCCGTTGATTTCAGTGGGCGAGCACGCAAGTTCGAACAAGTGAACGAAGCGACGGGGAATCATCATCCCCTGTTTTTTCAGAACGTTCTGTCGGGCGTTGTTCATCACCGCGGCAGCCGGCCCTTGAACGAACCAGGTCGTGCTCAAGCCACAAACCACGATGTCGACTCGCTCATCCAACGCAACCGTGGTCGGATCCTCGTGCAGAATCTGCACATCCTTGCCCAACCCCTGCTCGACCAGGCCATTTCGGATACCTTCGACGAGTTCGTCGTCACCTTCGACAATCACAATGCGGCTGGCCCGACCGGCGACGATGTCGATCATTGTGGCGGCTTGCCAGCCCATCAGAGCGATCGATGGTTTTCCAGCAAACTGCTTGAAAGCAGACTCGAGCGCGCGTTGGTAGGCGGCACGACGGTGTGGATCAAGTGCGGCGGAAAACTGAACGCCGTGTTCGAGCAGGAAACTCATGGCGACCTCATGAAAAAACGTTGGATTAGAGCAATAACACCGCCCCATGACGGGTTCAAGATGCGTACTCGACGCCGATCCCCGTTTCCGCTATGGTCCGCGGTCTTGGTAGCCCCGCAAAAACACTGATGACGCGGCAGGTTTGATATGACGAACACACGACAAGAACTCATCGACGCAATGGCCGAGCGCATCCTCATCTTTGATGGGGCCATGGGGACGATGATTCAGGCACGAAACCTTGCTGAAGCGGACTATCGGGGCGACCGATTTGCGGATCATCATAGCGAATTGCTTGGCGCCAACGATCTGCTGTGCATTACACGACCTGATGTGATCAAAGCGATCCACACCGAGTTCTTGGCGGCCGGTGCAGATATCATTGAGACCAATACGTTCAACGCCCAGGCAGTGTCGTTAGCGGACTACGATCTTCAATCTGCAGCGTACGAGATCAACCTGGCTGCGGCCAAGGTCGCGAGAGAAGCCGTCGAAACCTTTGATGACGGCGGGCGAAAGCGATTTGTCGCAGGGTCTTTGGGGCCGTTGAACAAGACCCTGTCTCTGTCGCCCGACGTTGAAAATCCGGGGTTTCGTGCGTTGACCTTTGATGAGGCGAAAGCCGCCTACCGCGATCAAGTCGAAGGTTTGCTTGATGGAGGGGTCGATCTGCTTATGCCCGAAACGGTCATCGATACGCTGAATCTAAAGGCGGCGTTGATGGCTATCGATGAGGCGTTGGCGCAAAGAGATGTCGACGTCCCAATCATCGCATCGGTTACGATCACAGACGCCAGTGGGCGCGTTCTTTCGGGGCAAACGCTTGAGGCGTGGTGGATCTCTATCAAACACGCAAAGCCATTGGCCGTGAGCATCAACTGCGCACTGGGCGCGACCGAAATGCGGCCCTACGTCGAAGAATTGGCCACCATCGCCGACACCTATGTGGCTTGTTACCCCAACGCCGGACTGCCGAATGAGTTCGGTGAGTATGACGATACGCCTGACCACATGTCTGGACTGCTCGAAGACTTCGCGCAACAGGGGTGGCTCAATATCGTCGGCGGATGCTGTGGAACGACACCTGCGCATATTGCTGCGATTGCCGAGAAGGTTGCCAAGCTTCCACCCCGGCAGATTCCGGATATTTCCCCGCAGAGCGCATATGCAGGGTTGGAACCCTTCAAGATCAGTGAGGACACCAACTTTGTCATGGTCGGTGAGCGCACCAATATCACCGGCTCGAAACGGTTCGAGCGTTTGATCAAAACTGGCGACTACGACACCGCGTTGGAGGTTGCCCGAAATCAGGTCGAAGGCGGTGCGAACGTCATCGACATCAACATGGACGAGGGCTTGCTCGATTCTGTCGAGGCCATGACCACGTTCTTGAACCTGATCGCCGCAGAACCTGACATCGCTCGAGTCCCCATCATGGTGGACAGCTCACGATTTGAAGTCATTGAAGCCGGACTGAAATGCATCCAGGGCAAGGCGATCGTCAATTCGATCAGCCTGAAAGAGGGCGAAGAGTTGTTCATTGAACACGCCCGCATCTGCAAGCGATTCGGCGCTGCCGTGGTAGTGATGGGCTTCGATGAAACTGGGCAGGCCACGACGGCCGACCATCGCGTCGAGATCGCTCGCCGCGCTTTCGGAATCCTCCAAGATAAGGTGGGCTACGACCTGAGCGATGTGCTCTATGACCCGAATATTCTGACCGTCGCAACGGGAATGGAAGAGCACAACGACTATGCTAACGCCTTCATCGAGGCGACTCGCCGAATCAAGGCGGAGTTCCCGCAGGTGAAGATCGTCGGCGGTGTCAGCAATATTTCGTTCTCGTTTCGTGGAAACAACACAGTCCGCGAAGCGATCCACGCCGCATTCCTGTACCACGCTATCCAAGCCGGAATGGATATGGGGATCGTCAATGCGGGACAGTTGGAAGTGTACGAGGAGGTCGAGCCTTCGCTCCTCGAACATGTGGAAGATGTACTCCTCAACCGACGTGATGATGCAACAGAGCGCTTAGTCGATTTCGCTGCGACCGTCGCGGATACCGGCGGCAAGAAGCTCGTCAAAGACGACGCATGGCGTCAGGAATCCGTAGAGGAGCGCCTCAAACACGCATTGGTTAAGGGAATCGATGAGTTCATCGTCGAGGACGCCGAAGAAGCTCGCCAGGGCTACGCAAGACCCATCCACGTCATTGAAGGACCGTTGATGGACGGCATGAAGGTGGTAGGCGACCTGTTTGGCCAAGGGAAAATGTTCCTCCCCCAGGTGGTAAAGTCCGCACGCGCCATGAAGAAAGCGGTCGCGCATTTGACGCCATTTATGGAGGAAGAAGCCGTCGGAAGTCAGGTCCAAGGTAAGGTCCTGATGGCCACCGTAAAAGGCGACGTGCATGATATCGGAAAGAACATCGTCGGTGTGGTTTTGGGCTGTAACAACTACGAGGTCATCGACCTCGGAGTCATGGTGCCCACGGATAAGATCATTGACGCCGCGATCGAACATGATGTCGATGTCGTCGGTCTCAGCGGTCTGATTACGCCCTCGCTGGACCACATGGTCCATGTCGCAAAAGAGATGCAGCGGCGTGGTGTGAAAAAGCCTCTGCTGATTGGCGGTGCAACGACGAGTCGCAAGCACACTTCCATTAAGATCGCCCCGTCATTCGATGGCACGACTGTTCACGTTCTGGATGCCTCGCGTGCTGTGGGGGTTGTCGAAGCACTGCTGAACGATGACAAGCGCGCTGGATTTGAGGCTGAGAACGCTGAACGGCAGGAAGTGGATCGGCAGCAATATACGGCCAGAAACGCAACGCTTCTCTCGCTTGCTGACGCCCGTGAGAATCGTACGGATATCGAGTGGAACGAAGCCGATATCGCAACCCCAGGCTTTGAGGGCGTTCGCGTCGTCGAACCCGATCTCGAAACACTTGCCCGCTATATCGATTGGACTCCGTTCTTCATCGTTTGGGAATTCAAGGGCCGCTACCCACAACTTCTGGAAGATTCAGAGATCGGGGAGGCAGCGAGCAATCTGTTTGCCGATGCGAACGCGATGTTGGAGACCTTGATCGCCGAAAAGTGGCTGACACCACGTGGCGTCTACGGGTTCTTCAAGGCTGCATCCACTGGGGACGATATCGAACTTATTGCCGAAGACGGTGGCCATCTGGAGACGTTGTGCATGCTTCGACAACAGCGCCAGCGCCCCGGAGCGGAACAACCCAATGCGAGCCTCGCCGATTACATCGCCCCGAAGGACTCTGGGCTTCAAGATTTCATGGGAGCATTCGCTGTTTCAGTGGGCGAAGGGATCGAACCTCATCTAGAGCGGTTTGCCGCCGACCATGACGACTACAGCTCCATCATGCTGAAAGCACTCGCAGATCGATTGGCCGAAGCGTTTGCTGAGTACCTGCATCGTCAGGTCCGCCATGAATGGGGCTATGGCCATGATGAAGATTTATCGAACGACGAACTCATCCGGGAAAAATACCGAGGCATCCGCCCGGCGCCAGGCTACCCGGCGTGTCCTGACCACAGCGAGAAAGCCAAGCTGTGGCAACTACTCGATGTCGAGGCCAACGCTGGAATTCGACTCACTGAGTCGTTTGCGATGCACCCAGGGGCTGCCGTGTCCGGTTGGTACTTCGCCCACCCTGCGGCAAAGTACTTCAGTGTGCGGGCCCTGGGCCGAGACCAAATCGAAGACTACGCACGCCGCAAGGGCGTCGATATTGCCGAGGTCGAACTCTGGTTGGCCCCCTACTTGGCCTACTAACCCATCAGTCGACATTGCGCTTTTTTGCCCCTCTGGGTAACACTCTACCCCTACCCCTTCAGGGCGACGAATGGACTGGCTCAATTATCACCACTTCCTTTACTTCTACGTAGTTGCGAGGGAGGGCTCTATCTCGGCTGCCAGCGAAATCCTCAGATTGGCTCCGTCGACGATCAGCGTCCAAATCAAGACCCTCGAAGAGACACTCGACCAACAACTTTTCGAGCGTGTGGGCCGAAATCTGGTCCTCACGGAACAGGGACGAACCGCCTACAGCTATGCCGAGGAGATCTTCTCCCTTGGGCAAGAGATGATGGACACGTTCCGTTCTCGTCCAACGGGTCGCCCCACTCGACTCAACGTTGGCGTCGCAGACGTGCTGTGGAAAGACATCGCCTACCAACTTATTGAACCTGCGACTCAACTCGAAAATGGCGTCCGACTCGCCTGCCGCGAGGGGACGCATGACGAGTTGTTGGGCGCACTTGCGCTCCATCAGGTGGATGTCGTGTTGGCGGACGCTCCAATTGGACCAACGGTCAGTATCAAAGCGTTCAACCACCAGCTAGGACAGTGTGGCGTCGTCATCATGGCCTCGCCCGGTTTTGTAGCGAAACACGGCTCGGAGTTTCCAGAAAATCTGGCATCGGCGCCGTTCTTGATGCCCACCGAAAAGACCGCGCTTCGCCGACACTTGGACCAATGGTTCGAATCGGAAGAAGCCAAACCGAACATCGTTGCCGAGTTCGACGATAGCGCCTTGATGATTCAGTTCGGCGCGAATGGAATGGGGGCGTTCCCTGTGCCATCGATCGTCGCTGAGGACGTCGCGACGCGCTACGACGTCATCGAGCTCGGTCGGGCTGAACGTGTCCAACAGTCATTCTTCGCAATCACGGTCGATCGAAAGATCAAACATCCTGGCGTGCAAGCAATCTGCACCGCTGCGAAGCAGCAGATCTTCCATTGAGGTAGTTATGGTCACGATTTGGCACAATCCACGATGCTCGAAGTCCCGGCAGACCCTGAACCTGCTGGAGGAAAACGGTCAGGAAGTCGAGGTGTTCAAATACCTCGATGAGGACCTCGATGCAGGTCTACTTGAGGACGTCCTTGGCAAACTGGGGATCAGTGCGAGAGAGCTGCTTCGGAAAGGTGAGTCGGCATACAAAGAGCTGGGACTGAAGGACACGTCCAAGTCGGACTCAGAGCTCATAGAAGCCATGCTCAGCCATCCGAAGCTCATCGAGCGCCCAATCGTTATCAATGGCGATGTCGCGGCTCTAGGACGCCCTCCCGAGAGTGTTCTGAAGATTCTCGACTAGTTCAAGTCGACCAGCTCGCTGCCATCTCGGGCGCAGAACTTGGCCGAGATTGAGTGGCGCAATCCACATTGCTTACAGATTTTGCGGCGCGGCCCCATTCCAGTGATGGAAAGGACGGCGAGGTTCATGTTCGACATCGGTCTGACGATATCGTCATCATGTTCGCAATGGGATTGACCAGGCGCCGCATATGCGTGACACGATGGGCAAATCGACATTGGGAACATTGGCGCCACAGTCGGGAGCGATGGGTCGATTGTTTTGATGTCTGGAGCGTCACAACACTCACTGTCTTTCTGTTGTGATTCGGCGCCACAATTGCCACATACATATTGGGGTTCAAGCGTCTCAAGTCGTCCGCGCAACTTCAGCTCGGCACCATCATGCCTGCAGAACCGAGCACCATCTTCATACTGCCGGTTGCAGTGTGGGCAGGTAGGTTTGGTTTCTGTCTCTGCTGGTCGTGTGATCTGGCGACGCGCCTGAGGGCGCAGCGGCGTGGCGTCAAATGGACACACCGACAGGGTCTCGTCGAAGTGGCGCCCACATTCAGGACACTCGTGGCGTCCCTGGGCCGAACCAGTCAACAACTGTGCAATTGGAGGTTGGCTGGTGATCTCCTCTACTCCAATCCCATGCATCGGTGTTGCATACGAACGCTCTGACGCGACCTGCTTCGGTTGGGCAATGAAGATCTCTTCAGGCGGTGCGGGATCGCTCAGCCCTTGTGATTGCCGACGTCTGAAATAGAGATAGGAAGCGGCCATCCCCAACCCAAAGACCAAAGAGAAGATGTAGATTGCGACCATCGGGCTTGCCAACTGGGTCGCAGGGTCTTGCGCAAAGGCCGTAGCAGGAGCCCAAACCGTGGCTATCGATAGCGCCGCAAGAATTTGCGGGTTCACGGAATTGGGGTGCATAGGGACTCCGAAGGATTGCCGATTTCCCAACTATAACAACCGGCTCTATACCCTTCAACGCGATGGGTTCGCCTTGTTATTCGCCCCATTCAGCGATTTCTTAAGATTTCAGGGATTTAGTAAGGAACTTCAGGCACGTAGAGAATATCGCCGGGTAACAATTTTATGTTCCGGCTCTTACCCTCAACAATGTCCTGCATTGGGACGGTGACCTGAATCTCGACACCGTTGATCACTCGGCTGAGCTTGGTGCCATTAGAGTCCGCGGATTCGGAGAATCCGCCCGCAAGCGCCACACCCTCAATGATGGTGATGTTCGTCTTATACGGGAAGGAACCAGGCTTCTTGACCTCTCCGAAGATGAAGATCCTCTTCGAGTTGTATTCCGTGATGCTACAGCGAACCGTGGGATCCTTCAGATACCCATTGGCCAACCCCTTGGTGATTTCATCTTCCACGTCAGCGCAAGTCTTGCCCTCGACTGGAACACGACCAAGATACGGGTACGTAATGGTGCCTTCGTTAGAAACCGTGAACTCGCCCGAGAGCTTCTCGTCATTGTGAACGCGCAACTCAAATTTGTCGCCAACGCCAAGCTCCCCCGAAAGGGGAACATCGCCCTCTTGTTCTACCAACGCCTCATACGCGGGATCGACAGAACCCGACCCACAACCGAGTGTGTGAATCAGGGCAAGACAGATAATCAGGAATGAGAGTGGGGTCTTCATAGACCGAGACCGAGTCATGCAACTAGTACCGGAACGTCGTTCCCAAATATATCGCATGACGCGTGTAGTCACGAACAGCTTCTGAACCGAAGTTGTTGTTCGCAACGGTGTCATTGGTGAAGTTCGCGTTCAACGTGTACCGCAAGTCGGCGGTCCACCACTTGAAAATGAAGAAGTTCAGGAAGACATCGCCAGTAACGAGCGTGTCGGACAACTCAGCAGGAATATCAATGCCGCCGCTGCTTTGTGCCACTCCACCATAGCTGCGCAGTGACATATCAACTTCAAGACCGGCCTTAACCCGTTTTCCGATACCGATGTTTAGACCGGTGTATGGACGATAGTATTGGTAGAAGTTCGAAATCGACGAGTCGCTGAAACCTTGTTCGTAGCCCAGATACAGGCGGTTACCCGCTTCCTTGTTTCCGAACATCCACGCGATCTGTGTATCGAGCAGCAATCCCGAGAACGTCTCTCCAGTCTCGCTGAAAGAGAATCCCCAACCACCAATCAGCCGCAAGCTGATGCGGTTTGTGATCAAACCGGTCAGACCACCGGTGATTCGAAGTGGTGAGCTGTCCACGTTTGCGAGTCCGGCATCGCGCTGCGGGTCGTCATACGTCGTGATTCCGTATTCACCCGTCAAAATCACGGCCGTTCGTGGCAAGAATCGCCAGTAGTTGTTCAGACGGAAATTGTGTGACTGCTTGTCGAGCGATTCAATCTCTTCGCTGTGACGATAGATCGTCCAATCGTACGAAAGGTAGTGTTGGAAGACCTTGCCGCCAGGGTGAAATCCCAACGTCGCACCCAAGGTGTTTGAGAAACGATTGTAAGGGAAATCAGCTGGATTTGACGGTGGCTCGTTCGTTCGGACGAATTTGTCTGAAACCGCGAAGCTTACGGCACCTGAACGATTGAAGGCGACGCCTCCAGACAGATCTGCGGTGAGACCGCTCTGATTGGAAACAACATCTTCACTGTCCAAGTACTGCTGCCAACGCACGCGTGTATCCAAGGAGAGGTCCACGCGACCCGTCTTGACGGTCGACAGAGTTACAAAGGGTTCGATCAAAAGAGAGGTCGCTGCTGTCAGGGCATCCGTCTCTTCGGCAGACTCGTAGAAAAGGTTGGTGTCGAGCGACGTCGAAAGGGACGTTCCCAATGACAGTTTGTAATTACCCGTCTTAATGCCCTCTCCGGCTTCAGCAAACGCTGACGCGGGGGCCATTAGCAACGCTGTCGCAATGAGACAACTCGCCAAAATTTGAAGACGACCAAACAACACAAACAACCTTTTCAATTCAAACAGCGGTATTGTCGAAGGGATACACTGAAATCCCGTAAAATCCTAGCAAAAACCCAGTTCTGTATTTTGCTACAAAGCTACTGGTAGGGGGTCAACTCTGGCAATCGAGCGTTGATGTAATCCTCAACGTAGCGGTCTGCTGCTAAGTTCACAGCATCCACGTCCGCAATTTCAGGATCGACTTCAACCGTACGCTGGAAGTCGCCCGAATACCGGAGCGTCTCGCCTGCGCACACCAGAGCCTCTTGACCGAGACCTTCGACGCGTTGGCCCGCGATCGAAATCAGCTTGAAGTGATGGACAGCTTTGTCGTCGTCTTTCTCGGAAGCGGCGTCCTTCAAATTGCCATAGCTTTGTTCACTAACTTTCACGAAGCCTTTCATGGCCGCGAGCTTTTCGTTGATGCAATTGAGCTTCAGGATGTCCTGTTCCTCGGTACGCACCCGATCAAGTAGGCCCGTCGTTTCCCCGAGCGTGCCCTTCATCGCGTCAATCTTGGTAACTGCCTGGTTAAGCTTTTCTTCGGTCGAGAGGCCTTTGACCTCTGCCTCGATCGCTTCCATCTCTTCGGCAACCGTGGTGTCGGTCTGTGCATAGGCCCAACCGCTCAGTGCGATTAGCCCGAATGCCAGTAATGCCGCCCACGTTTTGTTCTTAACCTGCTTCATTGCAGGGCCCCTTGGGAAAATCCATGCGTCAGGCCCAATGTATCACGATTGCAGTCTTAATCAAGACAGCGCGGGGCAACCTATTGGGCTACCTCGAACACGAAGGTCTTGTTGACCATAACTTCGCCACCCGAAGGTTTCGGGAATCGGAAGCGTTTGATCTTGTTAGCGACGCACGTTCCAACACCGCCCCCAACCGAATCAGTGGCAGCTTTGGACTTCGTTACACGACCCGCCGTTCCAATCGTGAAGCTGATGATTACTTTACCAGCAGCCTTTGGATTCTTTTTGATCTCACGCTCGTAGCACTGCTGGATCTGGGCCTGGCGACGACGGATGACCTTGGACACAGAATCTGAATCCAGCTTACCACCCACCATCTTGTTTGGAGTCTTCAGGTTCACGCGAACCTTGATCTTCTTCTCTTTCTTGTTGCCGGTCTTCACACCAGCTTTGGCCTTTGATGATCCTTTCAAACCACCCAAACTACCGATTCCAACCGCGGATCCTTTTCCATCTGCAGCTGACGAACCACTGGTCTTGAGACCGCTCTTTTCGGCACCGGCAACGTTCGTCTTCACACCCGTTGAGTTCGCGAACGCATCTTCCATCGAGGTACGTCCAGCACCCTCAGATAAGGTATCGACGAGGCTGCCGCCATCCGTCGAGATCGCACCGATCTGACCAAGGATCGTTTTGTTCTGAACCTCTTCCGCCAGACGTCGCTTTCGCTCAGCCTCCTGAGCAGCGCGCTCTTCGGGAGTCTTGGGCTCTTTCTTCTCTTCTGGTTCCGGTGGAGCTGGATCACTATCCGACTCTTCCTCGGGCTGTGCATCGCCTTCTCCGTCGGGGTCAGATTCCTCTTCAATCGGATCGACCTCGATGGGTTCGGGCTCTTCTTCATCAACCAGGATGGACACGAAACGGTCGGGAAGTTGGTAGTCCATATCCCGAGGCTTCGGCCAGTCACGGCTCAACAAAAAGGCGACAAACCCAACCTGAAAAATCGCAGAGATGGAGCATGTAATCGCAAGCGTTGTCGCCCCAAGGATCCCGTAGACCAGACCACCGCGCATCGATGCGGGTAACACAGGCCGAGCCCGTGGCGGGGGTGGCTTCACAAATTGGAAAAGAAGCGCAACTTCTTCGCCACCAGAGACAAACGCGACACGGCCATAGGTGCGCTCGTCGAGCTGCACCGAGTAGCCTTCGGCTGTCTTGGTTGCCTTGCCACTGCTGACAAGATCTTTGAGCTTCATGGGTTTGCTGTCGCCGAGCGCAACACGCCCCGACATCTTACCCGTAAAGTTGAGAATATATTTTCCGTCCTTCGAAACATCGAAGACGGTCATAGACTTCGGAAGCTCTGATGCGGGGATCACAAAGGTATTCTTCGTGAAATCTTGACCGACCGTAACCGGTTTTCGGGAGTGAACCAGTCGCTCTTCCAAGCAGTTCTTATTCTGGAAAACCCCGATTCTCAGGACTTTCTGTACCGATCTTTTTTGGTCCTGCTTTGCCATAAAGGCCCTCCCGCCAGCGGCGGTCATCAGATCATGATCATGAGCTCGTGATATTAAACCACGAATCACCAGTAAGTATTCAACCCGAAATTGAGCTCATAAATTGCTAGCTACAATTTGAACCAAAGCGTCGGGTTTGACAACTAATGGACAAAAAAAGGGACGAAGAGTTCCATCTCTTCGTCCCGAATTCTGCGTTTTTCGCGATCGTGTTGATTTACTTGGGAAGGAAAGTCTTCCGGTCGGTCTTCACAACTGCAAATTTGAACTGGTTGAGCTCAGCTTGACCTGCGGTGTACATCACCTCGGTCAACAAACGGAACGGAGTTGTCTGGTCGGAGATGATCGTTGCCGTTGGTTCGTAGGGTTGACCAAGGAGCTTCATCTCACGCTTTTTGCGCTTGATGGCTTCCGTCAACTCGTCGAAGAGCGGCTGAATCACCATTCCGTCCACGCCACCGCGCTTCTGGCTCTTGTCGACTGCTCCGTTTTTCACGTCTGCAGCCTTCTTGTTGTTCACCAAGATCACTTTCTGGCTGATCGTGATGGTGGTCATGTCCTCTGGCGTGAGCTGCGTCGAGCTGTCCGGAGCCTTCAGGTCTTCACCGACGACCTTGATGGGCTCGTCGCCGTAGTTCTTAAGAAGGAAGACCAGGATGATGACCATGATGTCCATCAGAGAGTTGATGTTCACCGGTCCGCCATCATCGACGGCTCTTTTCTTCAAGCGCTTTTCTTTGCGCTTTGCTCGCTCGCGTTGCTCAGCAAGGAACTGTTGTTCTGCTTCGCTAAATGCGCCGTTGTCTGCCATGAGATACTCCTACTGCGCCAAAGCGAGGACGGGGTCGTAGAAAAGCTTTTCGAATTCGTTGCCTTTCTTCTTATACGTCGCGTTCCAGAATTCGCTCGGCTTCGAGTACGAATCCTTTTCCAGCTTGAAGCGCGCTACGTCCATTGCTCGCACGATGGCTGCGTAGGGCATATCTTGCTCACCAGTAACCTTGATGATGTTCTCATCAGGGAATTGCTTTTTGATCTTCACGAGCTCGTTATAAAGCGCAATCCAATCATAAGCGGCAAGCGCTTGCTTCATTTCGGTCTCGCCGCCCTGAAGGTTATCAGCGGCCATCAATTCGCGGGCGCGCTTAAACTTGGCAGTCGTGTCGACCTTCTGATCCTTCAAGCAAATCGTCGGTCCTGGGACCGGGCAACCTGGCTTTTCGGGAAGCACACCGCCACTGGCGGTGATTCGCAATCCCTTGGCTTCAATTGAAACCGTGAGATTGAGCGGTTCCTCTTCCGGTTCCGGAGGAGGTTCCGAGTTATTGCTAATCGAAAGCTTCGGCGCCGTGATGTTAATCACACCCACCTGAAGGAACACGACAGAAAGGAGCAGCAGCGGAATCAAGATGACCACCATGTTCATGATGGGGGCCAGGTTGAGTTCTGGTACCGCCTCTTCTTGTCCTCGGCGTTCTTTCGCCATCGTAGACTCCTAAGGTACGTCTTAGTGGGGCGCCAAAGTGGCGCCCAGCTAGCGATTACTCGCTTGTGCCGCCTTTACCACGGCTGACGAGGAGGTTCTCCAGTTTCACACTGAAGAGGTCAATCTCGTCCAAAAGTCGCTTCGTCTGACCCGAGAGGATCAGGTGAGCAAGCAAGGTCGGGATAGCAACGATAAGACCGAAAGCCGTCGTGTTCATAGCGAGCGCGATACCACGAGCCAGAAGACGCTGACGGTTTTCAGGAGTCGCTTTCTCCAAAGCTTCGAAAGCTTCGATAAGACCAATAATCGTTCCCAACAGACCCAGAAGCGTTGCGATGTTGGCAAGAGATGCCAACGCGCCGATGCGCTTCTGAATGCGAGGAACAACTTCAAGTGCAGCTTCTTCAATCGCGTTCTGGATTTCGACTTCGCCCTTATTGGCGCGAGTCAAACCAGCTTTGACGACCTTTGGCAGTGCAGCACTTGGGGCTGCGTTGCAAAGCTTGATTGCACGGTCGATGTTGTTCGCCATGACAAGCTTTTGCACCTGCGCGTAGAAGGCCTCCGCGTTGATGTTGTACTTGAAGAAAAGAAAGATGAATCGCTCGATTGCGATCCCGATCGCGAAGATCGATGAGGCGAGGATGAGATACATCCATACACCACCTGTTCGAAATGCCTCGGCAATTGCGCCCATCTCGAGTTACCTCCGTAACGCGTCTAACGTGTCAGTAAAAAAGTCTGATCTACTCTGCCAGACTTTCCGTAAAATCAACTCAGTATCAGGGAACCACCAATTTGGCTCTTCCTGAAAGTTCAGTGTCTATAGCACAAACGATTTAAGGGGGCCAAGCGCATTTTTCCTCACATGGCCCCACGAATCGCCGTTTAGAACGGTTTTTCTTCGACTGTCTTCAACAGTTCAGGAAGAAACGTCTTCTTCGGTTTCATTTGTTCGTATTTCAGATTCGCATGCTGGAGGATGTAAAATGCCTCCGGCTTCTGAATACGACCTTTGATCACCGTTTCGTCCAAGTTGATAACACCCTGCTGGGCATGAGCCTCACTGCTCGTTGCCCACACGCTCGTTGCGATTGCGGAGGTTATGACAACAACCAAAGCGATTCGTTTCATATTTGTCGTATCCTTATTCACTTTTTATCACCACGCCAGTTATTCGGACGTTTCCGCACCCATTTGTGCTTCACGTTCCATCTCCTGCCGTTGCTTCTCGACCTCGATCCCTTTTCGGGCTTCCCCGATGTACTTCTCGACCGGGTCGTTCTTGGCCAACTTTTTGGCTTTGCTTTTATAGGTTTGGAATGAATCGATGGCTTTCTGCAGTCGGCCGATCGTGTCCATGCCTGGTACTTCGCTGTCCAAATAGAGGATCCCGAGATTGAAGTGTGCATTCGCAAATGCGTCATCGAGCTCGATCGCTCGCTTGAATGCCAACTCCGCATCCTTGTATCGGCCCATGCCTTTATATGCATTGCCCAGATTCACGAATGCCTCTTCGAAATCAGGATATGCGCGGATCGCTTCTTTGATCTCTTCTGCCGCACCGTTGTAATCGCGGGCCTTTTGGTAAAGCACACCAAGGTTGTTTCGTGCCTCAGGATACTGCGGCTGTAGCTCAATGGCCTTCTTGAAGTTCGCGATCGCACTCTGATCATTGTCCAGATTCATCTCAATCAACCCGTAAAGGTTGTAGAGGTCGGGTCGGTTGGGCTTCAATTCCACAGCGCGCACAATCACGGCGCGCGCCAGCTCATATCGACCAAGTTGGAAGTTGGCTTGAGCCAACGCAAACATCGCATCAACCTGACGCTCGTCCTTCCGCAACACCTGCTTCGACTCGCTGATCACGTCTTCGTATGCGCCCTTCGCCAGGGAGACTTCTAACTTCGCGACACGATGTCCCAAGTTGTCTGGACGCTTCGCGATAAACTGCTCTGCGAGCCGTTGACCATCGTTTGCACGATTGTTTCGCAGATAGAGGCGGATCAGGTTCAGCAACGCAGGCGAGAAATCAGGATTTCGTTTGAGCGCTTGGAAGTAGCGTTTTGCGGATGCTTCATAACGCCCCTGCCGCTCCCGAATCACGCCCAGATTGTAGGCCGCCAAGAACCCACCGTCTGGTTGTTCCACCAGATCGATAAGGTCGTTCGCAGCACCCTCCAGATCACCTTTCTCGGCCGCAAGCACGGCCTGATTGATATCGCCCGCAACCGCAGCCGAGACATCTCCAGACTCCACCTGTTCTTCGCCGCCGTCATCCAGACTATCGGCCGATGGCATCTCTTCGACTTCTTTGACCAGATCCCCATCACTGGCGATCTCGTCTGATCCACCCTCCGAATCAAGCTTGTCTTTCTTCTCGGGAGCACCTGAACATGCGACCAAGGTCGACAACGCCAGAATTAGAAGGACATTCAAAAGCCTCATGGCTTGGCCTCCTCTTCAGGTTGAGTCCGAAGATCTTCCGGAGTCACAAAGTTCAAGCCACTGACGTTCTTGTTCTGAACCTCTTGCCGCTCTTCCTTGAATAATGGGTAGTCGGCTGGCTTGTAGGTGTTTAGCTGCTCCAAGGTGCGCTTGGTCCATTCGTTGACAATCTTCGCTTCGCGCGCCTTGGCGATGGTCTTTTCGTAACGAACGATCGCCTCATCCTCGAGTGGGATTGCAATGTCCTCAAGCTGCGTCCGATAGATATCGTATTGTTCGCTTTCTTCGCTGAATGGGATTGGCACTTCGTAAAGCGAGCGCGCAAAACCTTGGTACAGGCTACCAATCCGGTACGAAGACGCCATCGTCCACTCCAAACTCTGGTAGGTCCAAACATCCTCATAGGCGACCGTTAACTTCTTCTGGCCTTCGATCTTTTGTTTGAGCAGTTTGCCCTGTTTCTTCATGTTGCCGCGGATCTTCACGCGATCCCATTCTTCGAATTGTCGCTCAGCCAACATGAACTGCGCCTTGGCTGCATAGAATGCCGCCGGCGAACCGGGGCCCTGACCGCGCGCTTTGTATTCGGAGATGATGCGTTTGTAGTACTTGTCCGCATTTCGGCGGCTATTCGCCTTCTCGTAGTCGTCGGCGATCTTCATCAGACCTTCGAGGACACGAGCATCGTTCTTCGACTGACTGCCGTAGTCCGAAATGAAGTTGTTGATCGCTTTGGTCTTCTTGCTCTTCTTGCCAGCCTTTTCCCAAGCCAGAACTGCCTGCCATGACACATCCGAAGCTTCTTTGGAGCTCGGGTACGCAGCTACGTACGCCTCATAGCCCTTTGCCGCACCGTCATAGTCCTGCAGGTTTTCGCGCAGTACAGCCGCGCTCTTCAGTGCGTCCCCGCGTTTCTTCGTGAGATCGAAGTCGGGTACAACAGCCAGAACTTCGGCGGGATCTTTGCGCTCATACTTGTCATAGAACAGCTCGTAGGACTGAACCGCCTCGTCGAAGTCGAAGAATCGTTCCTGGTTCACGGCTACACGATAAAGGCCGTATGGCGCGAGAGGATCCTTCGGATGCTCTTTGTACACACGCTCATAGAGCTTCATCGCTGATTCGTAGCGCTTCACGTTCTCGTACGCGACCGCGGCGTTGTTCAGCGCCTTCGCCGCGTACTTCGTATCGGGATCTTCTTTCAACAACCGCACGTATTCTTCGGCTGCTGCTTCGTATTTCTTCTCTGCGAAGAGTTGCTCAGCAGACTTAAACAAGGCGCCGAGCTTGAATTCGCGCACTTCCTGGCGAATCGCCTCGGCCTGCTCACCCTGAATAACGTTGCTCAACTTCTCGGCCGCCGCAGCGAGTCCCGTGAAATCGTTTTCGTCGCGATACGTCTCCAAGATCAAACTACCGGCGAGGTAAGCGACTTCGTTATCTGGATACTTATTGATCACCCATTCGAATCGCTTTCGTGCCGTCGGGTAATCTTTGAAGTCGAAGAAGACTTTGCCTGCTTGGAATGCGAACTTCGCGTCCAAGTATTTGTCTTCTTCATTCTTGAGGCCAAGCACAACATAGCGGTCCATCGCGGTGATGTAGTCCATGACCATCGGCGGAATCGGCTCGGCCGACACGACACGTTTCTGATCACTACGTTCAATCTCTTCTTCGTCGCGTGCGGTCTCTTGATTCTTCGCCGTTTCGCGAGCTTCTTCGAGATTTGGCAACACCTTGCTAGGAAGCTTGCCGTTTTTGATCTCGTTCCCAATCAAGAACTCCAATGACTTCACAGCGTTGAATGCTGCGGTCTCTTGGTATTGATTGTTTGGAACATCCATCTCTCGAACCACGCGGTATTGCTCGAACGCCGGCTTGTATTGACCGGAGTAGTAGAGACATTCCGCGTAATAGAAGTTCCATTGGTAGAAGTCTTTGTCGTTTGGATAACGCTGTAGGAAGTCACGATAGCCACGTGCCGCGATGGCATATTTGTCCATCGCCGAGCCCATGAGCTCCTGGTCTTCGCGGCCTTGCGCCTCGTTTCGAGTCTTCTGCGCTTCGCTGTGATACCAGGTCGCAGACTGGATCAGGTTGTCGCGGACCATGTTGTCCGAATACCGGATCGCCTCGGCATTGCCGACCTTCTGCTGATACGCGTACCACTCGCTCTTTGGACCGTAGAAAGAGTTGAGCTTTCCACGTTCCTCGAAGGCGCCATCCAAGTTGTCGTCACGAAGCATCGCGAGGATGATCTTCTCGTGAGACTCAGGATTGTCGCGGTCGAACGGATACTTGGCCAACATGTAGCGATAGACATCTACCGAATCGGCATACCGCGTGTTCTCAAACAAGTACTCGCCGAGCTGCGACAAGACTTCACGCTCATAAGGTTTTTCACCCGGCAAATAGCGCTTCGCACGCATAATACCGAAGTCATCATCCTTTACGCCGTCGAGATTCCAATCTTCCTCAGCGAGCGAAATCGCGATGTATTGAACCGCCTCCGCACGCAGAACCGAACCGGACTGCCCAGTACGTCGCTCAAGGTCGTCGGAGTATTCAACGAGGCGCTTAAACTCTTTGATCGCCTGGTCGAAGTTGTCCTGTCGGTAGTAAGTCCAAGCCAGCTTGTAGAGGGCTTTATCGAAGAACTTACTGTCGGGAAACTTCATCGCTTCCAGATAGGATTGCTTCGCAAGCTCTAGCTCATTGTACTCGAAGTGATACTCACCAATTCGAATCCAAGCTTCTGGCACGAACTCACTGTCTGGTCGCCGAACAATCAACTCAGCAAACAGAGCGCGCGCTTTCTGATCGTCGCCCATCTGAAGGTGGCAGTAGGCGAGCAGATAGTAAGCTCCATCAAGCAGGCGGTAGTCCGGCCACTCCGCAATGAGTGACTCAAACGTCTGCATGGTCTTGCCGTAATCACGGATTGGCTCCGCAGGAGGATCAGGCACCTGACCCGCCTCATAAGCAGCCATTTGAACCTGATACTGTTCGTCCGCCAGAAGATAGTCGTCGTTCGCTTTCTCGAAGTAGAGCTCTGCGAGTCGGAACTTGGCATCTGGTGAGTAGCGGGGCTCGCGCGGATAGCGCTCCAAGAAGCTCTCAAATGCTGCGATCGCATCCACACGACGACGTCGTTCAACGACCTCTTGAGCGCGGATCCGGGCATCGAACTTTTCGTTGATTTCGGCGGCCTTCCGCTTGTACTCGGCCTCGACGACGGCACCGACTGTGGCTTGGAAGTCTTTGACCTCCGCTGCGTAGCGAGTCACAGCTTCGCCGTATGCGGTGTAGGCTTCTTTGAACTCAGGCGAGGCGTCTTCGGGAACTTCGATGCCACGTGCACCAATTCCCTTGTCCTCTTCCTTCATCCCCTCTTTGCCGAGATCTTGACCGCGTTCTGCAACCTCTTTGTCGAGGTCCGTATCGTCTGTGACCTCAACCTGTTCTTCTTCGGCCGGCTCTTCCTGTGCGATGGCAGGGGCAGACATGCCCAAAACCGCCATCATCGCAAAAGCCCAAGTATTGCGCTTTAGTCGGCTCATTAGCGAACCTCCTTGAAGTCACGGCCTAACATGTTGAGCTCACTGGTACGGTCTTCGAAGAGTTGATTGATGTCGTTCGACTCTTTCTCTTTCTGCTGCCACATCACGTCGATCAAACCGACCTCACCGCGCAGCACTAGCTCATTGAAGCTTCCGCGCGCTCGCATGAAGTTGAGGTAGGCGAGGACGCCTGCGCCATCTTGCGATGTGTAAACGAGCTCTTGGAGCGATTCACGGTGTTCAATCACCAACTGCTCCTCCGCTTTCACATCGCGGCGGATGTCGGCCACCTTTTCGTCCACAAGCTGGTTCATCGTCGAGAAGTATTTCGCCAAACGGGCTTCGAGTGGCGGAATCCGCTCTCGCGTACCGCGAATCGTGTTAATCGTGTTGCTCGAACCACCGGACACGGTGTTGAGGAACTGTTCCGCCCTGGCAAGTTCTCGCGCATAGCCTTCTCGAATCTTAGATTCGGCGATGACCACAGGGTCGCCCATACCAACTTGCTCGCGTGTAATGCGGATCTCGTGGCTGATGTCTTCTTGCAGTTTTTCCAGGTCGTGAATGGTCGTTCGAATCTCGTCGCGCAACGCATCGATCCGCTTCTTTTCAGAATCGGTCAACGGTCGCCCGTATTGCTGCTCAATATAGGTATCGACTGCTGTAAGCTGAGCTCGTTGGGAATCGATTTCATATGAGACCGTGTCCAATTGCCGCTTGAGCCGATCGAACTCTTTGAAAAGCACTCGCTCGCGCTCGGCCATCTGCTTGCGTGTCGTCGGCATCGCCTTGAAGCGTTTGTCATATGCCGCCAAACGCGCAGAAATCTGTTCCCACTCACTGGTCTGATTTCCGTTGAACGACCCGGAGACCTCTTTGTGATGTGCGCGAACCAACGCTGCGCGAATCTCGACAAGTCGAGCCTCGGTTTCGATGCCAAGCGTCATGCCCTCAGCGAGTTTGGGGAATGACTGGATGCGTGTGCTCGAGTCCAAGCGAGCATTGATCTCTTGCAGTGTGCGAATGCTCTCGTCGATCTCGGTTCCGATGTTTTCAACGTCTCGGATCAGTTGCGAAGCGCTTCGAATCGACGGATCGCTCTCCAACCATTCGGCCACCAGAGATGGGTATTTCGCCCGCGGCTCACGTCCTTCGATTTCGTCTTCGACCAACTGAGAAAAGAAGGTCTGCAGGTCGGTCTGCTGTGAAGCAAACTCATCCATTTGTTTCTTCAATGGACCATACTTATCCACAACTTCGCGGAAATCCTGTTCGGCCAGATCGTAATCGCCGATGCGAACCGAAAGGTCGGCTTTCAACAACTTTGCCTGTGGCTCAAACGCGGGGTCAGGCTCCGACAGCAGCAGAATTTCGACGTTTTGTCGCGCCTGCCGGTATTTCTCCTGAGCGATTAGAACCCAGGTGAATTCCCAAAGTGCGCGGTCAAAGTGCTCGCTGTTTCGGGGCAATCGCTGATACATGTCGATGGCGGTATCGAAATCGCCCTTCTCATAGGCGAGCCGTCCCTGTGCGACGTATGCGAGTTCCAAGATCTCGGTGTCGCGGACCGTAAGTGGCGTGCCGCGCTCGGTGAGTTCAAAGAACACACGTTGTGCTTCATCAATCTTCTTGTCAGCCGCGAGAGCAACGCCTTCGAAGTATGCTGCAACCATCGCGTACTCAGAGTTCGTCTTCGCCCTAGCAAAGGCTGCGCGTGCCTCCGAGAATTTCCCCTGGCGGTAGAGCGTCTTGCCGGAAATGTAGCTCAGAGCAGGGGAGTTACCACCGCTTTGAAGACGGGCCATCATTTCGTCGACGCCGTCGTAGTTGCGGGTTTCAAACGCAATCTCCAGATACCTTTGTGCGGATTCTTCGTAGAACGGTCCCGGGCCCGAATCGAGCACTTGCTTGAAGTAGCGTCGCGCGCTCTTGTAGTTCCGGAGGTGAAAAAGGCTGTCGCCAAGTAGATACAGAGACTCTCGGTAACTACCCCATGACGGTTGTTCCTTTTGCACAATGTCCACAAAGAGGACACTTGAGCGTTGGTAGTCCTTCAAGAAGTGAGCGACCTTCGCATCGTTGAATCGCGCCTCCGTTCGGTAGCGCGACTGCAACATGGCTGGTCGCAGATACTCGCTCTCCAATTGACCGACGCGTCCCGATAGCGTGTTCACTTCGGTCGAAAGGTCAGAGACGGATTGCGCCATCACGTCCGTGGCAATCACGGAAAGTCCGAGCGCAATTCCTAAAACCCAGTGCTTTCTCATAGTTCGACTCACTGGGCTTCGGGCGCTGCCTCGGCTTCGGCTTCTTTCGTCGTTTCTTCAGCTTTCTCTTCCGAAGCAACGTTGTCGCCGGCCTGCGGGACGTTGTCGACGTAGGTGACGTCGCATCGTAGGGAAGGCTCGTCTTCACGCGAGGTGGTCAGGTCTCCATCTGCGAAAGCGACGGCTTTCACCTGGATAATCTGCCCCTCTTTCCCTTCTACAGTGCAGCTGTTCTGAAGGGTGAAGTCATATCCTTCGAAGTACGAGAACAGACCGTAGCCCGACCCCTGATACTTCAACGTGATTGAGAGCTTGTGGTTTCCAGGCGAGATCGCACCGTTGTAGACCTCAAACGCGGTCTTGTCTGCCAACGAACCATTTTTGTCGGTTTGTCCGAAGATCTTCGCTCCGTCCAATGCGTAGAGCGCCTCGCGAAGTTTGAAAGCCGCGCCCAGATCCGACTTGTGCACGATCACCGCGCGGGCGCCGGCGGCGTTACCGCTAAGCAGCGTTTCGCGCAGGAGCACCACACGGGTCTTGGATTGGAAGACCTTCTCTTTGAGGTCGTCGACTTTGGTCTGAAGTTCTTCGACCTTCATTGAATACGCTTTTTCCGGCGCATTTGGGTCGACGTCGAGTCCCTGAATCTTGTCAGTCGCCATGCGCGCACGCATCGCCTCTTCGGTTCCAGGGTAATCAGTTTGGAGCGGCTTGCCGCCTGGCCCCAAGGGCTGTCCTTCAGCGGCTGCTGCGCCTTCAGTGGCGGCGGCTGCTTCAGCAGCCTCTCCGCCTTCAGCTTCGGGCGTTTCTTCGGTTTCAGCAGCTTCCGTTTCGGCTGCTTCCGGTTCCGCTGCCTCGTCTTGCGCCGCTACATTTGGGGCCACAAGTGCGATCGTTAACGCAATCAACAGCGATGTTCGCTTGATCTTCATCATCTTCCTTAAGGCTTAAAAGCCGCCCGTTCGGTGATTAGCTCGCCAATCAGTGTACACAGTTTTGGAGTCTGCACACTAGACCGAAACCTGCGATCTCTCAAGTGATTCCACCCATTGCCTAACTGCGCCAATCCCGACTTTTATTCGACGAGCCGTTTGGCTCAAGATTCAAACAGGTTCTACGATCGCAACTCAGCCATCTGTGTGGCCGAAAGCGAATTCAGGACGTCGGATTTTGTGAGTCCTGCGCGTCGCGCCTGCTGGACCGCAAAGAAAATATCCTCCAACCCGCGCGTCGAGTGTGCATCGGATCCCAGCACAAGCTTCACGCCGCGCGCTTTGGCTTTTGCAGCCCACTCGGCATTCAGGTCCAAACGACCGGTCGAACCATTGATCTCCAACGCGACCCCGTAGTCTGCAGCTTTTTGCAGCACCGTCTCGGTATCGAACGCGTAGCCGTCTCTCCCACCCAGAACGCGACCGGTTGGGTGCCCGATGCAGCTAAGCAAGCCTGTTTCAATCGCCGTAACCAGCCGGTGAGTCATCTCTTCGGAGGACAGATTGAAGTTATTGTGCACAGATCCGACGACCCAATCGCACTCTTTGAGTAGCTCATGGTCCATATCCAAGGATCCGTCCTTGAGGATATCGACCTCAATCCCCGGGAGGAGCGTGATTCCATCAACGTTCTTGTCGGCTTCGCGAATTCGGTCGATATGCGCCTTGAATCGGTCCGGAGTCATGCCGTTTGCAATCGCAACCGCCTGCGAGTGGTCGGTAATCGCGATATAGTCGTACCCCATCTCGCGAGCCTTCTCGGCCATCTCTTCGATCGAGTTTCGACCATCAGTTTCGGTCGTATGCATGTGGATGTCACCGCGGACATCCTCGGCCGTCAGAAGATCAGGAAGTTCATGGCGCTCTGCGCGGTCGATCTCGTCCCCCCCCTGACGCAACTCGGGTGGAATGAAGTCGAGTTTCAGGACTTCGTACAGTTCTTCTTCCGTCTTCGAAGCGACCGTTTCGCCCGTTTCCCGCGCGACGACACCGTATTCGTTGATCTTGAGGCCCATCTTTTTGGCGCGTGTACGCAGCTTGATGTGGTGCTCTTTGCTTCCCGTGAAATAGTGCAATGCTGCGCCAAACTGGTCGGTTTCAACGATCCGAACGTCGACTTGAATGCCATTACGCAAACGCGCAGATGTCTTCGTATTGCCGCGAACCAGCACCTCCCCAACCTCTGGCAATGACACAAATGCATCAAAGATTGGATCGTGGTCGCCGCCGGTCGAGACGACGATATCGATATCTCCGATTGTCTCGCGTCCGCGACGAATCGAACCCGCTACCTGTATCTGCTGGACGCCTTCGACCTGCTCGAGTTGGTCTTTAATCGCGTACGCCATGGCCCGTGCCGCAGGGAGCGGTGTTCTGCCGCCGGATTCGGCAAGTCGGTCGAGTTCTTGGAGAATCTTCTCCTGGGTCTTCTCGCCCATGCCCTCAAGCTCAGCGATCTGCCCGGCTTCTGCGGCTTTGCGTAACGCTTCGGGGTTTGAGATTCCGAGCTCGTCATAAAGGAGTTTGATGCGCTTGGGTCCGAGTCCTTGGATCCGAATCAGCTCCAACAGTCCCGGGTCCAACTCTTCCAAGAGCTCATTATGCGCAGGTGACACGCCATTTTCGCGGAGCGCTTTGACCTCTCGCGCGATGCTCTTTCCGACCCCGTCTAGTTTGGTGATATCACCCTCGTCCATCAGATCTTCGATGGACTCGGTCAGGTTTTCGATCGCTCGCGAGCCGTTTTCATAGGCTCGGATCTTGAACACGTTATCGCCGCGAATTTGGCGAAGAATCGCGATTTCTTTGAGTATTCGTGCGTACTCTTTGTTGTCCATGACTCACCTGCACCGGATAGTTTGAACTCAACTATCACACTACGATGCAGGAGGCACGGGCTTCGGTACTAGTCTGGGCAGCCGTCTTCGTCTTGGAATCCGTCAACGTCTTCCGCGTCAAGCGGACAGACATCATCTACATCCAAGATATTGTCCCCATCATTATCGGGTTCCGGGCAACCATCTTCGTCTTGGAAGCCGTCAAAGTCTTCGGCCTCTTCGATGCACTGGTCTCGATCATTGACGATGCCATCGACATCGGCATCGACCTTCGACTGCGCATCGGAGTTCGGGTCGCAGCAGATTGCGGGGCATTCGATAACTTCCTCGCGCACGGTCGCGCCATCGACCACGTTTCCGGTCATGGAGCAATTGCTCTTCGCGTCCAGCTGGCATCCCGGAAGGCATTGCGGCTCCGGCTCAGCAGCCTGTTCGACAGGTTGTTCCACAGGTTCGGGCTGTTTCGCGCCACAACCACAGGTCCAAATTACTGCCACACAGAAAATAAATCGCTTCATCATGAGCCACCTCCTTGCCACAACCGTAGCCCAACGCTGGGATTGGTCAAAGTTTTCAGGACTTTGAAACGGTCTGTTCCGAGATTAGATCTGCAACATCTTCCAATTCGCGTGCTCGCTTCTCCAAACCGAGCGCACGAAACTGCCCAACCGCAAGATGGTAGCAATCCATCGCCCAGCCCGAATGTCCAGCGCGATGGGCCGACGCTGCCGTGCGAGATAACGACTCGGCCAGGTCACGCTCGACCGCGCCTGACTGCACGACACTACGCGTCTGCTCAAAGAGCTCTTCAAACTCGTCCCATTGGCCTAGTTCGGCGACGCACAGGAGTTTCAGTGGGATGCAGTAGTTGGCCAAAAAGTCGAGTTTGTCTCGCCTCAAGAGCGCTTCTGCGTTCTCCGAGGCTGCATAGGCCGCCCGAAACTCACCCCTTGCGGCCAACAAATGGCCCAGATTCAGCGCAGGCACGCCCACGAACGCGAATCCTGTCGACCGCATAATCTCGAAGGACCGACGGTAGTGGCGCTCAGCGGTTTCAAGGTCACCCATGTCGCGAACAACATCCCCCAGATCGTTCAAAACCCGGGAGAGACCAACTCGAACACCGGCTTCCTCGAACACAACGCGCGCTTGTTCTAGTGACTTCAGCGCACGCTCGTTCTCGGCTCTCGCTCGGTAGATCTGAGAGATTCCTAGCAGCGCTGATCCTCGCCCATGTGCCAACCCAAGCTCTTCAAAGAGGATCTGGGCCTTCTCAAATGCCGCCAGGGATTCGTCCATCCTGCCGACTGACATCAGGGTAACGCCCAAGCCTTGAAAAACCTCGGCGGGGATCGACCCGCTAGCCCCACCAGAAAGTTCACGTGCAGCCTCGAAGTACTCGACTGCCTCATGAAGCCGGCCCGCGCGCTCAGCGAGGATGCCATTGAGCATGTTGACCTCAAGCTCGACGTCCCACCCAATCGGTCGCGCGACCCGGATGATCTCCGCCAGCGTCGCTTCGCCCTCCGCAATCTGCCCCAAATCCAATTGAGACTTTGCGCGCAGGAAATAAGCGCCAGCCCAACGCGGATCATTTCGTGGCACATCCGCTGCCGCCATCGCATCCTCAGCGAGGCTCAGATATCGATTTCCTTGTTCGCCTTCGAACGACCGAAAATGCTCTCTCGCTGCGATTATGAGGGGGTCGACCGCATCCTCAAACTCACCAGCCGAGAACAGATGACTACCGATACGGGCCATCAATCCGCGGGCAAACTGGCCCTCGGTCAACTCCCTCAACGCACGGACGCAGCGAAGGTGGCATGTGGCCCAACGATTCTCTTCGATCGAACGTCTCTGAATACTCTCCCCGAGCATTGCATGGGCAAAATACCAGCCGGACTGTTGTACTTCGGCAAGCTGCAGAGCCTGCAATCGAGCAACCAAATCATCGGGTAGGGTCAGGTCTTCCGTGGCCTTGCGCCATTCCACGAAATCGACCTGTCCACCGAAGGCCGCCGCGACTTCGAGTCCGCGAAGGATGTTCAACTTGTTGAACTGCCCATCGTACTGCTCGGCGAGTTGGTCAATCCGCCGAATCCAAAGATGATGAATGTCGTCGGGTATGGACGCGCTCGCCCCAGCCCGCAGACGGAATCCATCGCGACCAGGAGTGAGCACCCCACGCTGCACTAAATCTCCAACCAGCTGCACGGCGAACAGCGGATTGCCTTGGGTTCTCGCTTCCACCTGTTGGGCCAACTCCGGCTCCAAACCGAGCATCAACTCCACCAACTTGCGGTGGTCCTCGCCGCCAAGATAGTCGAGGTAGATCTGTTCCACATTCGGCAACGTTCCCAGCTGCTCCAGACGTTGTGACGTGAGCCAACCTGTATCCAGTAGGTCCTGTCGCACAGTCAGCACAAACAGGATGGGTATCTCCAGATTCTGAAGGGCGTACTCCACGAAGGCGATTGCTTCTGCATCCCAGTGGGCATCATCGATCCAAGCGATGAGCGGCCTCGGTCCTGCAACCAAGCGGAAGAACTGAGAGACGGTCGCGTAGCGTTCATTTGCGCTAGAAACGGCTTGTCCGGCCTGCGGCACCAGCATTCTAGCCACGGCGAGCATGTCATCATCGTGCAACGGGGCATGACGTTTGAAATCGACAAGATCCGCAGAGATTGAGCGACGAAGTCGACCGTACACCTCGGCGATTTGTTTGCCTTCCGCTCGAATGTAATTGCGGATCATCGACGCCATCGACGTAATTGCATCGGGCTCAGGCGATGCCTGATGGTTGACGGTCCGTGCCGCCCCAACTTCATGGGCTCGCTCGACAAACTCGCGGACAATTCGGGTCTTTCCGATGCCCGCTCCCCCCGTGATCGCAACCATGTACGGGCGGTTTCGTTGGCGGACAATCCGTAGGCAATTCCAGAGCAAATCCAGCTCGTTATCGCGCCCAACCATGGGCACGCTGCGTACGCCAAACACTCCCAAGCCGGTGCCGCTAAGTGGTCGTTTGACAGGAGGCCTGTGGCCCCGCCATGTGCGTGGCATTGGCGGGGCAGTGGCACGATCTTGGATGGACCGATTCTCGGGCTCCCAAGTCGAAGCGTCGGACGACCACTCGGCAGTCGCGAGCGTGGCCGAACCTTTGATGACGTCTTGCACCAGGGTCGGCGCGTCTTCCGGCAGTTCAAATCGCTTCAGCTCCGACAACACCGG
The DNA here is from genome assembly GCA_030427705.1 of bacterium. Taxonomy (GTDB): domain Bacteria; phylum Myxococcota_A; class Bradymonadia; order Bradymonadales; family Bradymonadaceae; genus JAUIBR01. The sequence goes on from JAUIBR010000004.1 coordinate 97,107, forward strand.
GATCATGACCGATTCATCGATACTGAACAGCGCGTAAGCCGCATCAGCGGCCCGTGTGAACCGGTTCAACGGGTTCTTCATGAGCAGCTTCCGGACCCATAACTCGAAGCCGCGCGGCACTTCGGTAACCGGCTTCATTGGTGGCGGATCCGAGTGAATATGTGCACGTAGCACATCGAACTTTGACCCGTCGGCGAACGGGGGGTTACCCGTTGCCAAGCAGTAAGCGAGGCAGCCGAGTGCATACAGGTCTGTCCAAGGCCCCTGGTCTTGCAACGCCCCCTCAATCTGTTCGGGAGCCATGTACCGGGGCGTCCCCAAGATTCGTCGCATTCCATCGTCGCCGATGGTCTCTTCGTCCATGACTTCACGAAGCTCAGAGAATGGCACTGCATGCGCCAATCCAAAATCCGTGAGCCGAACCGTGACTTCGCCGCTTGAGGTGTCGATCAGAACGTTGTTGGGTTTCAGGTCCCGATGCACCACCCCTCGGGCATGGGCATGGGCGAGCGCGTCCAAGACCAAGAGCAAGACAGACCTAATCTGGTGCCATGTGAGCTGGCCCAGAAAGCGATCCAGTGATCCCTGGCGAATCAGCTCCATCACCAAGTAGGGCGATTCTCGCAGAAACTCTCCACCGGATTGTTGCTCGGCAAGCTCATCGACCCAGCCGTAGTCATGAACCGTGATAATGCCTGGGTGATTCAGCCCAGCGACTGCGAGCACTTCTCGCTGGAACCCCTCGATAAACCGCTGCTCTCGAGCCCGACTGGCGGTCAAAACCTTAACGGCGACCTCGATGGCCTCGCTCTGGTGTTGGGCGCGCCAGACCGTGGCCATACCGCCCCGCCCTACGCGTTCTTGGAGTTCAAATGGACCGAGAAACATTCCGGAATCGTAGTCGATCCCAGATCAAGTCGCTACAACAACCCTTCGCGATACAGATGCGCATCCCAGCTATGGATGGCTTCCTGTAGGACCCGAGCTTCGGCGTCATAGGAGATGGTCTTCAGGGCAGCATCGAGCGGCAGCCACTTCACCTCTTCGGCTTCATGGTCGTGGTCCGCGATGTCTCCGGACACGTATCGCATCAGATAGAACTTCACGATCTTCTGCACACGGATGCGCTCCCCGTTTTCGTTGCGGGTGTACCAGTAGTCGATATCCGAAAGGTTCGAGATAATCTCGCCTTTGCAGCCCGTCTCTTCACGGGTCTCTCGGATCGCAGCATCTTCAGGTGTTTCGCCGACTTCGATCGCGCCCTTGGGAAGGCGCCAGCTGGGATTGCCGCCACGTGTTGGAACCTGGATCAGGCATGCGAGCATCTGCCCTTCAATATCTCTGAAGAGGACTCCACCTGCCGATCTTTCCACCTCTGGTTCCATAACTACTCAGTCATACAGCTTTTTAGCGCGTTCAATCCCGCTTCCCATTGCGGCATGGTTAGGCCGAATGGCGGGCTCAAGGCGACCACATTACCATGAGATCCCGAGGGTAAAATCAGAAATCCAAGATTTCGCATCTTTGCCATCAGCGACAGGGCAAGCGCTCCATTCGGTTCTCGTGTGGTCTTGTCGACCACGAGGTCGATTCCAATCATCATCCCCCGACCTCGAATGTCGCCAACGTTCGGATGGTCGCGTAGCGCGTCGAGATCGTCTCGCATCGTCGCGCCGAAGGAGTTCGCATGCTCGCTCCATCCGCCTTCCACTATCTCATTGATGGCAGCCAGCCCCATTGCGCACGATAGAGGATTGCCCAGAAAGGTGGACGTATGAATCGACTCGCCAGATGAGTTACCCCATCCATCCATAACTTCATCAGTACCAACGGCCGCAGACAACGGAACGCCGCCTCCCATCGCCTTGCCCAAACACAAAATGTCAGGCGTGACGCCTTCATGCTCGCAAGCGAAGAGTGCACCAGTACGGCCAAATCCCGTGAAGATCTCATCGAAGATAAGAACCAATCCATGGGCATCGCAGATCTCGCGGAGTCCAGCCAGAAAGCCCTCCGGCGGAACAACCTCGCCGCCCCGCCCTTGAATCGGTTCAACGATGATAGCGCCTATCCCTTCGGCACCGCTGGCCGGGTGCGATAGCATCGACCGAATATGGGCGAGGACCGCATCCCGAACGTCCTCGTCAGAATGTGAGTCGCGGGCCTGCTCCATGCCAAATGGCGGGCGATATGGGTCGGGATAGGGGACGAATCGAACGTGAGGATTCAATTGCTGCAAGAACGGTTCGCGAAACGAATTGCGATATGCCGTGACGGACAACGCTCCGTAACTCAATCCGTGATATCCACCAGTGAACGCGATGACTCCGGGCTTTCCCGTGTAGATCGCAGCGGTCTTCAGCGCGGCTGTGATGGCATCTGCGCCCGACATACCGAGGATGGACTTGTTGAGCCCTGCCGGCGTGACCTGCGCCAATCGCTCGCAAAACTCGATCTTGATATCGGATGGATACACATCTCCCATCGCGTGAATTAGGCGCGAGGACTGCGATTGGAGTGCCTCTACCACCGCATCCTGCCGATGACCCGGACCTGACACCGCAAACGCGCCGGTCAAATCCACAAAAACATTGCCATCGACGTCCTTGACGTTGGCGCCCTTTGCCTCGGCCCAGACGATCGGGTCCTGCGGCACGCCCGTCTCAGACTCCCGACGCGCGCGGCGAGCGGTAATGGCAGGGCATTCAGTGTTCGCCAAACGGGACACCCACGCCTGGGAGTTTGGGCCTGGCAATGCAGTTTTCAGTTCGGGAAGTTGGGTTCCATCCATTTCAAGCTCGACGTCAAAATCTAGCGCGCGCCAAGTTTGGGGCTAGAATCATGGGAAATCAACTAGCGGGCGACCCATGTACCAGATTCTGATTGTCGATAAGAACGAGAGCATCCACGTCCCCGGCGCTACCGGCACACACACGTTTCGCGTGCCAGCACTTGGGGAACACATCCTTGTGAAATGGCAGGGCGCGACCAAGGTATGCGAGGTCGAAGACGTCTGGACGCACGTTAATCTTGAGGCCGAGTCGCCCTATCAGGGTGCGGTGCAAGTGCTCGTGCGATGGTCCAAGGGCTTGGATCCAAACCTCTACGTTCGACGATTCAAATAGAAAAGGGCCGCGCCTTGTGAGCGCGACCCTAACTGCCTGGCCTGGATCTTTCTCAGTCTTTGGTTCGGTCGAGGAAGGTCTGGTAGGTCACGGCAATATCGTCACCGCGCTGGCCAATCGTCGGATCTGCCGGCACTGGTCGGTACGAACCGAAGAACGCGATCGAGTTCTGGTTCGAGAAGTAGTCGAACCCGTTGACGCGACTACGTGGCACCCATTCACCATTCTTAAACACACGCAGCGAGCTCGAAATCGGGGTCGTCGGCAAGGTGTTTCGCGATGCTGCGGCGGAAGCCGCCACGATGATATCCGAGATCGTCTCCGAGATATCGTTTGCGGTCAGCGACGCAAATGAACCCTCAGAGTTCAACGCGACTTCTCGGTAGGCAGCTCCGGACGACTCGGTAATGGCGAACGCGATGGTATTGTCGCCAAAGAACGAGTTGTACATGCTCATCAACGCCTGTCCTGCTGAGGAGTTGATTGGGTTGTTCTGAATCGACTGAGCTTCCTCATCGCTCATGAAGATCGTGATGAGCTGAGCGTCAGGGCGAATGCGCACTGTCTGTGGCGAGGCCGATGAGCGCATCCAGGTGATTCCGTTCATGGCGGATTGGAGACCCCATTCAGCGCCACCAGCCGATGGACCACAACCCTGGCAATCGATGACGTACTCGTCGATTTCGTCCACGAACGTGGTCTGGTCTGTGTGCCAGCCTGGTGGGAAGCGCAAACGACCATCACTTTGTTCGTCCATGTTTGCGACACCCAATCGGTAGTCCAAGTCAGTGTTGGCCAGCTCGCTGAAGAACTGAGCTGCGACGTTTTGAACACGTTGGAAGTCATCGTTCATCGAACCGGATTGGTCGAGAACCCAGTAGAAATCAACCTGAGGCTGACCCGCGGTGTTCTGGAACGCCCAGCAAGTGACATCCTGGTCGTCACCGCTTTGCGCAACCGCCGTCGTGTTGGTGAGGTCGTCCATGCGGAATCGGACCTTCTCACGAATCTCGAACTTCTCGGCTGGAGCAACTGCTGCCGAGATCACCAGACGGTCACCGTTTGTGCGGCTCTCGCGGTAAATCACCGACAGGAAGATACGGAATTGGTTGTAGGTGTTGCCAGACGTCACAGGCAGTCCGGTTACATCCGGTGCCGAGAACGGTGCGACGCCCAAAAGCAAGTCATCACGAACCTGGCGAGGAGTCTTTGCGGACGTGTTCACAAGGTAGGCACCACGCGCTGCTTGATTGAAGTCGTGCGTGTCAAACTCACCACCGGTGGTGTCCTGGATGATGTTTCCGACTGCACTAACCCGGCTTCGAAGCGACACCAACACATCCACTGGCGTCTGTTGCGAAGCCGTTGGCGTATTGGTCAGTGTCCACCCAGCGACCTCAGTCGAAGGCTCGTCGTAGACCGCCGCCGCGAGCTTATCCATAGGCGTTGCGGTCGTGATCGTAAGCTCGGTGTAGTTGCCGAAGGCAGGGGACAGACCCAACTTCCAGTCACCCTTTGCGCTGGTAAAGTACGAGACAGGCTCGCTCGCCGGGTTGTTGCACGCGTTCACGATCCAACGGTCGCCGTCGAGAACCATGTCGTTCAGACTTGACGGGTTGTTGGGGTCAAAGTCGAAGTAGAGTTCGTCTGCGTCCAAAAGGCCGTCGCCGTCGCTATCTGGATTCAGCGCGTCGGTACCTTCTGTGGTCTCTTTCAAGTCACTGAGACCATCGCCGTCCGTATCGTTGTCGCACGGCAAAGTTCCGAGCATGTCCTCTTCACAGTTGCTCAAGCCGTCGTAGTCACAGTCGACCTCGCACCAACGAGGGCCGTTGTAGCTACAATCGGCGAGGCAAACCTGAAGCGCATCGAACTGCTCTTCCGGCATATCCTCACCCATGTCGGTTTCGCCCATGTCGGTCTCACCCATGTCCTCTTCCGGCATGTCGGGCTCGACGTTCATATCGGGCTCACCCATATCTGGCTCAACCACCATGTCGGGCTCGCCATCATCAGGCTGATCCATGTCTTCCTGAGAATCGTCGGGGCCCATGTCCTCGACCACACCGGTATCGGGGTCGGCGTTGTTATCAGGGGTGCCATCGTCATCGCTTCCACACGCGACGAGACCAGCTAAGAGCAAACTGAGAATCCAGATTTTGTTCGACATTTAATCGCCTTATTTGTGACCGAACCAAGGTACAGACGCAAAATCGCGTCGACGCATTATTTGGCAATAATGGATCCAACACCAATTACAGTTTTTGCATACGCCGCTCGGGCGCACTACGCCTAGGCAAACCCACCTTTCCAAGTCCGGTGGATTTTTTCAATAAGCAAAGAACGGCACAAAAATACGTAAGTTTTTCGTGGGGGTTACGACATAATTGTCGTGATCTAGGCCGACTCTTTCTCGTAGACGAGCATCGGCTTTTCCTTTTTGAGCACAACATCTTCGGTGATGACGCACTCACGCACGTTCTCGAGGCTTGGAAGTTCGTACATGATGTCGAGCATCACCTCTTCCAGAATGGCGCGCAGACCGCGTGCCCCTGTCTTTCGTTCAATCGCCTCGCGGACGATTGCCACCATGCCCTCTTGATTGATGCGCAGCTTGACGTTCTCCATTTCGAAGAGCTTCTGATACTGCTTCACCAAGCTGTTCTTGGGCTTCCACAAGATGTCGACGAGCATTTCTTCGCTGAGCTCATCAAACGTGACAATGACAGGGAAGCGACCCACAAACTCAGGGATAAGCCCAAATTTGTTTAGGTCGGATGGCTGGACTTCATGAAGAATCGCGTTCGACTTGTCGACCTCTGAATCCACTTCAGCGCCAAAGCCCATACGGTTTTCACCAATACGTCGGCCGATGATGTCGGTCAGACCTTGGAAGGACCCACAGCAGATGAACAGGATATTGGTCGTGTCGACCTGGATGAACTCCTGCTGCGGTCGGTTGCGCGACCCTTCAGGAGTGATCATCACTTTTGATGATTCCACCATCTTCAGAAGGGCTTGTTGCACCCCTTCACCGCCAACGTCGCGGGTCGAGGACGGACCGTCACCCTTGCTGCCAAGCTTGTCGATTTCATCCACGCAAATGATGCCGCGGCTAGCACGCTCAACATCACGGTCTGCCGCGAGCCAGAGGTTCTTGATGACGTTCTCGACGTCTTCACCCACATAGCCCGCTTCCGTCAGCGATGTTGCGTCCGCGATGGTGAACGGAACGTCCAGCATCTTCGCGAGCGTCTGCGCCATCAGCGTCTTGCCACTGCCCGTTGGGCCGATGAGCAAGATATTGCCTTTGGTCAATTCGACCTCGTCGTCCTCAGACAATTCGACGTCTTCTTCAATCTCTTCAGCGTTGATGCGCTTGTAGTGATTGTAGACAGCCACGGCGAGCGCACGCTTTGCCGCATCTTGGCCAACGATATGCTCGTCCAGGAATGCTTTGATGGACTTTGGTCGCATCTCTTCGATGCCTTGCTTGCGCTCGGGTTCACGCTGCCGGTCTTCCTCGATAATCTCGCGGCAGAGCGAAACACATTCATCACAAATGTGGACTTTCGGACCTGCGATGAGTTTTTTCACATCGCGGGACTCTTTCCCGCAAAACGAGCAGCGAACCTTGCTATTTGGGTCCATCGTTTTCATCTTCTTCTTCCTCGCGTGGAGTAGCGAACCTACTCCATATCATCCATGAGCCCCGGACGAAAATTCCTGCGTTTTTCTTCGGCTTCCCGATCTGCTTGCGCTTCCACCGTCAATCTGGCGGCTGGGTTAGCTCGAAGTCGCCCTTCTGGAATGGGTTCATCCGTGTCGTCACAATAACCATAAGTACCGTCGTTCAACCGATCGAGCGCAAACTGAACTTCTTTCAATCTCGCAAGCTCTCGGTCCCGAAAATGGAGCATCTCTGACGTAGTTTGCTCCATGGTCGTGATGTCGATCGTATCCAGAATGCCAGCATCCCCGTCACGAATCTCGTGAATTTCATCGACGGTATTCTGCTGGCGTTCAACCAAGCGGTCTCGCTCCTCTTCCAAAAGAGCACGCATTTCCGCCAAAAATTCTTCTGAAAAATCGTCGCTCATAAACGCACAAAGCCACCCGCTGAAGGGTGGCTCCTAGTAACTGTTTCGTTTCTAGCGCATTCGCGGGCACGACTCCAGCGCCAAAACGCGGCTAACTGGCCTTCTTCATCTCGTCCATCTTGGCTTCGCGAACGGTCCGCCGTGTACGATTGCTCTCTTCGCTCAGGAAGGGCTTCTTGTCGCGAATGATGCCGCGTTCAAATGCGATATCGACCAAGCTCTTGCGCATCATCTTTCGGCCACGGAACAAGCGGCTCATCACGGTTCCCACCGGGCAATCCAAGATGTGGGCAACCTCTTTGTACGAAAAGTCGTTGAGGTCGGCCAATATCACGACCATCCGAAACTCTTCTGGCAGCGACTCAAGCGCCGATTTCAGATCTTCACTGAAGGATTTGAAAACCGCTTCACGCTCCGGGTCCTGATAGAAGTCCGTTTTCTCGACATCGTGAAAATTCTGTCGAATGGGTCGAAGGTCATCTGCACCCAGAATTTCACGTTCCTTCTTCTTGCGACGGAATTTGTTGATGAAGGTGTTCGTCAGGATTGTGAACAACCACGCCCGACAATTGGTTCCACGCTCAAAGCGGTGAAAGTTTGTGTATGCCTTGAGGAACGTCTCCTGCACCAAATCCTCGGCATCACGCTCGTTTTTGGCGTAGCGAAGTGCGGTCGCATAGAGTTCGTCCAAATGGATGAGCGCCACCTCCTGGAAGTGGGCGATATCTTCGTCCCGTGGGTCCTCACTGTTGTATTGGTTGAGCTTCAGCATGCTCACCTCCGCGGACGTTGAGCGTCCGTGTGTTCGAGTTACGACCCAGCTGTGGGCCGTGTATCTAGTTAGAAGCGAAAGACCGCCCGAAAGTTTCAAACTTCTTGAGGATCTTTCGACAATCCCAAAAAACGCGAAACTGGCAGCCAGCCCCGTGTTTTGTGGGCTTTCTGAAGATAGACACAAAAGTGTGAATTCAAAGGCGCCGGAGATTACTCGGCTGGGAGCTCGCGCTCGGATGGCGCTTTCAGGGACTCCCAACGTTGGGCTTTGGCCTTCTTGGCCCGCTTCTCCAGCGAAATCTCCGTCACGAAGATCTCCACAAGCTCGGGGTCAAACTGAACCCCGGCGAATGCTTTGATCTCTTCGATCGCCACGTCGTGCGGCAATGCGCGTCGATATGCGCGATGGGAGGTCATCGCGTCATAAGTGTCTGCGATGGCCAAAATTCGACCATGCAGCGGAATCTCTGTCTCTCTCAACCCAAGCGGATATCCCTTTCCATCCCAACGCTCGTGGTGGGAGTAAACACCCGGAATCAAGTTGTGGAGGAACTTAATCGGTTCAAGCATCCACTTCCCACGGGTCGTGTGGCTCTTGAACATCTCATATTCTGCCTCTGTGAGAGGCTCGGCCTTGTTCAGGTCTTCGTAGCGAATCCCGAGCTTTCCGATGTCGTGCATGAGTGCGGAATCCGCGATGAGCTCGACCTCGGCTTTGTCGAGTCCCATGCCTTCGGCGATCATCCGCGCATACTTACTGACGCGGTCAGAGTGGCCCCGGGTGTAGGGATCTTTGTCTTCCAGAAGGTTTGCAAACGCCTGAATGGTTTGTTTGAACGTCGATTCCAAATCCTGATAGAGGCGTGCGTTCTCGATAGCGGCCGAAGCGCGGCCACCAAGAACAGCGAGCATCTTTCGCTTGCCCTCCAAGAATGAGGCGCCGTCGTCAAAGGCGAACGCGACGAAATAACCCAGCACATCTCCCTTACTAACAAGTGGAACGCTGAGAACGCCGAACAGCGAATGCGCATCATGGTCAAGCAGGGCACGCGCCTCATCGCCATGGAAAATATGCACGCCCTCTTCCGCATGTTTCTGCAGGGCAGAGACATTGATGGACGACATGATTTCAAGATGTGATGCGTCCAGATCACTGCGCATCCATCGCCGCTCGCACGTGTATGCTTTCGACTCGGCGCTCTGGACCCAAAGCGCGACACCGTCGGCCTTAATCTCCTCACGCGCTGTATCAATCAGCAGATCCGCGATTCGCTCAACATCCAATGACGACGCGATTTGCTCGCTTAACTCGTATAGCCGAAGCGCTTCGCGCAGCTGAATATTTTCGCGTTGAAGCGCTTTCTTTGCGAGGTTGCGCTCGACCAATTGAATGACGTCTTGAACCTTAAATGGCTTGAGAACGTAATCGGCAGCACCGCGCTTCATGGCGGAGATCGCGGTCTCGACCGTGCCAAATCCCGTCATCATGATGGCAAACGCGCCAGGGGCGAGCGTCCGGATGTGATCCAAAAGTTCGAGTCCGTCCATGCCCGGCATCTTCATATCAAGAAGCACGGCATCGAAGGTCTCAACCTTCAACAGGTCACACGCGTCGTGCCCATTTGACGCGGCTTTCACCTGGTAGCCTTCCATCGTCAGGAAGTCGATGAGGACTTCTCGAATCGATTCTTCGTCATCGACGACGAGTAATTTTGCGCTTTCTTCGGACAAGGTCTGAACAACCTCTGTAGGTTCAACCCTATCAGAGCTATCAAATCCCGATCCCAAACGTCAATCACCGGCGTTATTAAAGCACTTTGACGTACTTTCGGACGACGCGTTTTTCCCCGGTTCCTGGGAACTGAATCGTCAGAACTGCTTTTGGGCCTGTGCCCGAAACCTTCATGATTTTGCCCTCGCCGAACGTCGCGTGGGACACGGTTCGCCCGTGCAAACCATCATCGCCGCTGTGGCTCGGCTCGGGCTCTTGGTCCCAGGCAGAAACGTCGAAGACGGGTTCGTCTGCATCTGGGGCGACCTGCGAAAACTCGTCTACGTTTTTCTGCGACTGAATCGCACGACGCACCGCCCCCCGAGTCATCGGCGTGGTCTGGTCGTAATCCCACATCGAATTGTCAGGTGACATCAATTGCCGACGGAACCCATATGAGCCGGCACCGCGGACGTAGTCGACATGAGAGGAAGTGCTGGCCGAATCGACGTGGAGTCGCTCGGGGTCGATATCGAGCACAAAGCGGCTGGGTGTGGTTGGGCGATACTGCCCAAAAATTCGGCGGCGCTTGGCGTTGGTGATGACGAGTTCTTTCCGTGCGCGTGTGATGGCCACATAGGCCAAACGTCGCTCTTCATCGAGCTCTTCCGGGTCTTCGGTCCGCACGCTCGGGAAGATTTCGTCCTCCATTCCTGCCAGGAAAACGACATCGAACTCTAGCCCCTTGGAACCATGAACGGTCATGAGCGTCACCGCTCCCGAGCCCAGATCGTCTGTGGCTTGGACCAGAGAAGAACGATCGAGGAACGCCCGCAAGACATCGAGACCTTCAAGATCGCTCTCGCGCTCAAACTCCATTATCGCGTTCACAAGCTCGCCGACGTTTCGTGTCCGGTCTTCGGCACGCTCCGCATCGTGGCTCTGCAACCAATCGAGGTAGTGGATCCGATCAAGCAACTCGCTAACGACGACAGCCAACTCTTGGCCTTCGTCCAGCATCGCCTGGACTTCTCGCACCACTTCGTAGAAGTCGACCACGCCCGTTTTGGACTTTCCGCGAAGCTTCGCAGCCTCCAAAAACTCAAGAGATTGTTGTTGTCCGCCGTGAGCCACGGCTTCAATTGCACTCCAAATCGACGTGGATGCCCCAGCGATTCTGAGCCGGTCAATCGAGGTTTTGCCAACGCCGCGGGTTGGTTTGTTCAGAACGCGCAGCAAATCGACTTCGTTGCGGGGATTCAATGCGACTTTCAGATAGGCCAGAACATCTTTGATTTCTTCGCGGGCGTAGAAACTCGTACCTCCAACAACGCGATACGGAATCTGAGCAAACCGCAGCTGTTCCTCAAATGCCCGGCCCTGCGCGTTGGTACGATAGAATACCGCCATCTCACCAAACGGCACGGATTCCGCAGAATAGGCAGTAATCTCGCGGGCGACGTATGCAGCCTCTTCACGGTCGTCACTCGCCGTGAAACATCGGATCTTCTCGCCACCGACATTATCGGTCCACAGTTTCTTCGGTCGCCGTTGGGTATTGAGTTCAATCACATCGTTCGCAGCGTCCAGAATGGTCTGCGTCGACCGGTAGTTCTGCTCCAACTTGACGACACGTGCGTTGGGAAAGTCCTTTTCGAACCCCAAGATATTCGCGACGGTGGCGCCTCGCCAGCGATAGATGGCTTGGTCATCATCGCCAACAACAGCCAGATTGTTGTGCTCACGGGTTAGGTGTTTCAAGAGTTCGTATTGAGCAGGGTTTGTGTCCTGGAACTCGTCCACCATCACATAGCGGTATTGATTGCTTAGACTCTTCGCAGTCTTGGGGTCGTTACGCAAAACTTGAAGCAGCCCAAGCAGCAGGTCGCCGAAGTCCACACAGTTCGCCTCGCGCAATGCGCTTTGGTAGAGCTCATAGAAATGGACGTCGTTCTCGGTGTTGCTGTCGTAGACCTCTTCGTGCGCTTGTTCTGGCGTCAAGCCACGGTTCTTCATGCGTTCGATAAAGCCGCGCAGGCGCCGCGCTTCGGACCGATCTTTGTCTCGATCGTCGTCCTCCATGAGTCGCTTGATGAGCGCCATCTGGTCGACATCATCATAGATGACAAAATCTGACGACAAACCAAGGTCACGCGCGTAGATGCGCAGCAATCGTGCCCCGAGTGAGTGAAAGGTCGAGATCGTGACGCGGCGCGCTTCGTCCAGACCGTCATCGCCGAGGATTTCGTCCACGCGTTCACGCATTTCTGCGCAGGCTTTGTTGGTGAATGTCATGGCCAGAATCTGCTCCGGCCACACTCCACATTCTCGAATCAGGTACGCGATTCGGTGCGTCATCACGCGTGTCTTGCCGCTACCCGCACCCGCCAGAATCAAGAGCGGTCCGTCGACTAAACTGGCCGCCTCGGCCTGGACGGGATTGAGGTTCTCCAGCAGTTCCGACGTTCCTTGTGGCTCTGGAGCATTCAGTTTGTAACTTTTCCGTGTCATCGTGATACCTGCACAAACGTTTATGTGTTTTTCATTTTCGCGGCCAAATTGCAAGGTGTGCTTGTAGTGGGAGATCGGATTTCGTAAGTTAGACGGCGAGTTAGGTCACGGACGACCTACATCAAAACCATGGAAGGTATTAAGATGACTCAGCAATTGCGCGACAACGCGTTCGCGTTGTTGTCCGAATTGAGTGACCATTCGGTCGCGCCGGACGCATTACGAATCGTAAGCCACAGCCTCTTAAACTTAATTGATGACTTTGAAACCGATTCGCTCGTTTCAATTGGCAATGCGCTGCCATGGTTGGCGGCTTTGGTCGAGATCGAGCGAGGTGTCGAACTCACGGCCGTTTCCGCAAACTTGGCGTCGCGCGATGCCCTGAAAGTCATGACCCCGATGATGGTCAAGCGCGCACTAAGCCGCGCAATCGTCGACGGACCTCGAGCGGCATCAAACGAACTGCGGCATTTGGCGCAGATGGATGCCAAGCTCGCGCAACTATCGATGATGCCGCCGGGTCATATCCGGTCTGAGTTGCTCAGTAATGTCGAGCTGTTGCGCCTGTTCTGTCAGCTTCCACGCGATGAGAACCCAATCCGACGACGATTCCTCAAGATCATGAGTACGGCGGTCGCAAACGCTGATGCTTCGCTCGAGGTTCTAGCCGGGCTCGAAACGTCCTGGAATGGTGGGGTTATCTCGCGCACTCCGGGACTTGCGGACCGGTCGAAACGTTTTGAAATGAGCGCCGTAGACCACCTTCGCAAAAACGGCTACCTCGTCGCGGTTCGTGCTGCTCTAGCGTTTGGCGGGTCGGACCGAACCGGTGGACTCAACGAGCAGCTTCACCTGGTGCCAGAGTTTCGAAACGACCCAGCACTTGAGGCGCTCGCCGTTGCGCTCTGCGAAACGCGCGGGACAGCATTCAATGTCCTCACCGGCGCGTCGAGCGTCGCAGCGCTTTCGGACTGGGCCGAGTACCTTCAGGGGCCTTGCCTCGAGCTCGCCGAGTCACGCGACATCTCAATTCGGGAAGCCACCAGCTACGCACACTTCGCGCTGCATCTGGTCAATATTTGTGACCTCGTCGGTCACCACCCCAAATTTGCAACCGAACGGGTTCGCCGAACACTCATGGACATCGAAGATGACGTGAAAGAGTTCGTCTTGACGCTGCATAAGGATGATTCCGAAATGCGGTCATTGTCTGAATGGGACGATGTTCGCTGGGCACGACTTGATGGACGGGCTCGCGTTGCTGACCGGTTAGCTCGATTACAAGGCCGCTGGCGAGGAGGCGTTGAAAGCCCACCTTTCGGTGCCGCAGCCAGACTGGATGAGGAGCTAGTTGCGGATGTGAAGCGATTCCTTGGTGATCTGGACGAAAGCGCGCCGGTATCCACCGTGCTGGACAGCGTCCTCAAGAACTGCACGATCGCGGGAGCAGGAATCTTCGCGGCGCTCAGCCTCAATGAGTCCATCGCGCTTCTAACCACATCGATCGTTCGGGCTCGAGGCGTGGACGGGATCGACGTAGATGAACACTTCACGCTCGACTTCGTGGCGTTGAACCGTTGGCTCACGAACCAAACTCAACCCGCGGTTTTGCAGCATCTGTTGAGTGAAATTCCGTACGTCGACGTGCTCAACGGCGCCGAAATGCGAGACGGTCCAGTGCATCTTACGGTGCACCCAGGCGAGAATCGTATGACGGTAAGCTTTGAGCCCGACGAGCGGTTGAAGGCCGTGCTGACTCTCATCGCAGCCGATGACACGAGCGCTGAACTTCGCGCTTCACTTCAGGAACAGGTCGCGGCGCAGCTCGTGCCCGAGGAAGTTGAAACAGCAAACGGTGCGAACATCTGACACGAGGTTTCGAATAGATGTGTCGCGTCAAAGTCTTCAGTTCGGTAAACTCGGGATAATTCTCGAGGGTTTGTTTGTTGTACCCTTGGAGCAAACGCGAGGATCGTATGTGGCAAACACTTCTATCTGAAACTACCAAGCCCCTGTGGAAGCGTGTGGGAGAGCACGCGCTGAAGGCTGTCGCAGCTTCGATTTTGGTCGAAGGTGTGCGTGCGGGTGTCGACATCATGAAGCGTCGGAAGGTGCGGCAGGATGAATACGAATTCAACCAATGGAAAAAGGCCCAGGAAGAACAGGAAGAGGCCAAAACCAAGGATGCCGAGGCCGAAATCAAACCCAAAAAATCGACAAAGACCAAGTCGAAGTCGGGTGGCTCCTCGAAAGGCAAACTGAAAGACGTTTTGCCCACCGATGAAGAAACCGAGGAACGGCGCCTTCGTGAGGACGACCGACGCGAAGAAGAGCTAAACGAAGAAGAGTAACTCTCTCGCGGCTCAAAGATTCAAGAAACAAAAAAGCCCCTGCATTGTCAGGGGCTTTTTCGTTCTCAATCGAGAGATTGAGTTGTGATGTGTCACTCGGGGAAACAACACATCAGGGATGCGACCAGTTTCGTCGGGGGGCGAAACCAGCAAGAGAGACTACATTCCAGGAAACGAGGGGGACGCTTTCTCCTGGAAACCCTCAACGCAGGTGTAAAATTACAATCCCACTGAACTTCAGTCAACAGTTTTTGTTTCTCACAACAATCCCCCGCCGTTTGTGGTTTTCCAAGCGATCCCATCGCGTTGTCACGAGGAGGGGACCGACTCAACGAAGGGAGGCATCCAGTCCAGGATGCGATCTAGCGCATCTTCGACGACATAGTGGCTAGCGTCAGAAAGCGCATGAACTTCGGCATCGGGGAAACGCTGTATCCACTCTTTGCGGAATCCCTCATTGAAGCAGAAATCCTCATCTCCCCACACGATCAGCATGGGGTGGTCCTTGAACTGCTCTAAGCCGTTTTCCACTTCGAGCAGCGTGTCATAGCTACGATGGCCAGGATCCATCGGGATATCTTTGACGAACTGATGCACCGCGATTCGATTTGCGTACGAGTCGTATGGGCTCAGATACCCATCCTTCACATCGCCAGCTAGCTTGGATTTGTCATGAATGGCGCGTATCTGCGCCACCCGAACGAAACCATTAAACCCACGTACTGCGACCTCGCCGAACATCGGAATCTTGCAGATATTGATAGAGAACGGGATGAATGATGAGCGGAATGCAGCCGTGTTAAATACGACAAATCCTTTCATCAAATCCGGTCGACGTCCCGCCAAGCCCATACCAATTGCGCCGCCCCAGTCGTGGACAACGAGAATAACGTTTTGAAGGTCAAGCGACTCGACGAGCGCTTCCAGGTCGTCGATTCGTTGCTTCAACACGTAGTTGTAGTCCTGGGGTTTGTCCGAAAGACCGCAGCCAATGTGATCCATCGCGACGCATCGATACTCCCCGGAGAATGCCTCAACGAGATTTCGATAGTAGAAGGACCATGTGGGATTTCCGTGCACAAACAGCAGGGTCTTCTGCGCATCACGCGGGCCTTCGTCGATGTAATGCATCTCGGCGCCTGACGGCAATTTGAAGAACTGCGATTCGAATGGGTAGATGTTTCTCCAGCTCACCAGACTGCCTCCATCATCGAGCAGTTTAGCCCGCTGCCAATACCCATCAGCGCTACGCGATCGCCTTGATTTACCTGTCCAGCTTCGATGGCCTTGCCGAGCGTGACTGGGATCGAAGCCGGTCCCATGTTTCCAAACTCGGGATAGGTCACGTGTGCTCGATTCATGTCGAGACCCAAGGTCTTCAGGATGGTGCTGAAATGGACCGAACCCACCTGGTGCATCACGATGACATTGAGCAATTCTGGGGACCAACCAAGGTTGGCCTCGGCTTGTGCGAACGTGCGTTTTGCCACATCCACACCCGCCGTCAGAAGCCCGCCGGCATCCGTGATCATCTGGTTGTATTGCCCACGACAAAGGTGGTTGTGACTCGTGTCAGCCACATTTACGCCACCCAAGAATCGATGCGTCGTCTTGGAATGGTCGACGTGGCTGAGGATCATCGCGACTCCACCGGAACCCAATGTGAGCGTCGCAAAATGATTGCGAAGATCTTGCTCCGTCGTCGTCGCTTGACTGAGCAGGCGGACCGTATTCTCGACAGGCGTGCGGCTGGACTCGCCGACAACAACCATCGCGTGGCTGACCTGTCCGCGCTCGATCATCATCCCGGCTACTTCCATCGCATTCAAAAACGCGAGGCAGGCATTACCGACGTCAAAATTCAGGCAATTCGGACCCAGCCCGAGATTTCCGTGAACCGTGCTCGCGATCGAGGGCTCAACGTAATCCTTCGAGACGGATGTGCTGATCAGAAGCCCAATCTTATTCTTATCGACCCCAGTGGACTCCAAGACGGCTTTTGCTGCGGCGGTCGCAACATCACTTGGTCCCAAGTGTTCATCAAAGAATCGCCTCGCAACGACACCAGTGAGCTTTCGCAAAAGCCCCTGTCGATGTCCCAAGCGCTGCAAAGTCTCCGCGAATCCTGCTTCCAAGAGCTCAGACTCCACGCGGATCGGTCCATCGACGTATTGAAGCCCCTCGATGCTGACATTCTGAAATCGCACCTAGGCCCTCTTCGCCGCGGGAAACACCTTCTGCAGCTTCTCGAGCAAGCGGAAGTACTGGTCCTTCTTGAATGGCTGATTCAGGATGTGAAACTCCTTTTTCACCAGCCCGACACACCCAAAGCAGAACACACACTCGTGGCAATCATCAGACATGATGAGGTAGGACGAGCGAGTGCAATTCGACGATTCGATGCAATAGGATGATTCGTAGACATGGTCACACTTTGAGCAGTGCGTGCATTGGCTACAGTTGCTGCATTGATCGCAGTAGGTGCATTGGTAGCAATCCTCGCTCTTGGTCGTGAACATACAATCGAAACATCGCTGACATGAATCAGATTGGTATGAGCCAGGATTGTCTTTGGACCGCTCATGATCCGAACGTAGCGTTCGGAGCGCAGACTCGAATTCCGACTTTTTGAGCGGGATGTCCGTTTCTTCCATCCTTAGATCCTATTGGCAAACTCGGGCGGGTGGAGCGCAGACTCGCATCGTATCTTGCTCAACGCAGTTGTTGGACGCGCATGCTTCGTTTCGGTCGCAGTCTTCGCCCTCGGCGACTTTGCGCACGCAGACGTTCTCGGCGTTGCAGAACAGACCTTCCGCACACCGTTGTGATGCGCATGGTTCGGTCTCTTTTGGCGGTGTAGCGCAGGATCCTTCTCCGGCACAGAAACCACTCTTGCACTCCCAGTCCTGTGAGCAAAACTCGCTCGTCTCAAGATTAGGTTGGATGAAGTCACGGCACGCTTCGATGCGAAAAATATCGACGTTTGGAGACGGCGAAAACGCATCACAACTTTGAGATTGAAGCGCGCTAAGGCAGGCGGATTCGCTGGAACCCAAAGTTGCCGAGCCGCCATCAACCGCCTGTTCGACGCCCGGTACCACGAAAACGCGCACGTAGCCGTCTACGGCCGATTCGCATTCCTCTTGTGTAGACACTTCGACTCCCGAAAAAACTTCGGAGAGGTCATCGGCCTGACAACACTCAAAAATCTTGCTGCACTGGATCTTCGAGACCTCGGTCCCAAAGCTTGAAAGGTCGGCAGCGGAGTTGGGTTCGCTGTCTTCGCTTGAGCACCCAACGAGGGTAAAGACAAACATCAACAGCATGGTGAATCGAATCATTCTCTTTTCATCACGCGAAAACGACCTGCATCCTTACCCAATAGCGTCGGCGGCGACAAGATCACTCGGGCCGTTCTTTGCATACCCACATGTATTGCGATAGAAATTTTACACCTACACCGATGGAGCTGCCGCTATGCGTGGTTTGTTCAAATTTCTAATGTTCATTGTGTTCGCAAGTTTGACCGCCTGCGGCTCGGATATCGAAAACGGCAATCAATTAGCCGGACAGCGTTGCTATGTGGCGGGAGATTGCGCGCAGGGATTGACTTGCTACGAGCGTCGATGTGTTCCGGATTCGGTTAGTTCGAACAACCGAGTGAACAACGCGAACAACATCAACAACATCAACAACATCAACAATCTAAACAACCTCAACAATGTGGTGGATTTCGGATTCGATATGGAATTCGACCTGCCACCAAACTGCATGCCCGGTGAATCCGTCTGTGTGAGCTCCACGACCAGCGCATTTTGCCAGGTCACGCCGGAAGGCACGACGGAATGGATCACAGGTATCTGCCCTCCTGACACCCAGTGTCTGAACGGCCAGTGCCAAGAGGTGCTCAACAACGGCGAGTGCATTGACCGAGATGGTGACGGATTTGGGCGCAACTGCCCGCCTGGCCCGGATTGCAACGACAACGATGCTCGAATCTCGCCAGCGCAGCCAGAGAACTGCAACACGCCGTTCGACGACAATTGTAACGGTCAGGCAAACGAAGGCTGTATGCCGACGTGCTGCGGCGGTTGCGGTGACGACCAGTTCTGCAACTCAATTTGCGAATGTACGACCTACGACCCCAACTTCTGCACTGCTCAAGATCAACCATGCTTGTTTGAGCAGCAGTTCTCGAACGGCTTCATCTGCGCCAACTTTGGTGGAGGCACTCAAAACCTGCGCTGTGTCGGCATTTGCGACCGTACGCAGCCAAACCCTGCGGCGTCTTGCCCAGGAAATGTCCCGGCGATCTGCGCTTTCGGTGACGAGAACCAAGGCGTTTGCCTCTCCGAATGCGGGTTGAACGACGACCCTGACTTCTCGTGTGGACAGAGCGGTCTAGGCTGTCTTCCATACGGAGAAAGTAACGAAGGCGGAATCTGCGTCCCTTCGGATCCAATGCTCCCGGAAGGCGCTCGTTGCGACCCTGAAGAAATGTTCTTTGGATGTGCCGATGGCGCAGTTTGCGTGCAGCAAGGACAAGGCCGACGTGGAACGTGCACACAGGCGTGCCGCCCCTTTGAGTACCTGTCGCCTATGGGCGCGACTGCCACGGATTGCGACCCCGGTCGACACTGCCTGCCGTTCACGCCCAATGTCGGCGTTTGCCGCGAGGATAACAACGATTTTGAAGGTCAAGCCTGCTTCCCTGGCGGCAGCGCATGCCAGGAGGACGCGGTCGGTTGCTACCCGTCATTCCAAGGTCAAACGCAGTGCACGCGATTGTGCCGGCTCGACAACGGCGATGCGGACTGCGTCCTGTTCAATCAAGAGTGTCTGCAGTTTGATCCGCAGCAGACTGAGATCGGGTTCTGCGTCGAGCCTAACCCTTGAGCCAAACCTATTTCGCGTCCATATCACCAGGATTAGAAGACGCCCTGGTACAAGAACTTCGTGAGCTTGGCGCCCGCAAAGTCGTCCCGACACGTGGTGGTGCCGAGTTCGAAAGCACCTATGCAAAGGTCTACACGATCCTAAATGGTTGTCGCTGTGCCACCCGAATCTGGCTGCGCGTCGACAACTTCAAAGCGACCAATCGTCGAGAGCTGTTTAAGAAGTCTGCTCGCACCGATTGGGCTCGCTGGCTGGGTCCAAATCATAAGCTTGAGATTCAAGCCCGAGCCAGTCGCTCACGGCTAATCCACACGGGGATCATTCAAGACACGGTAACCGAAGCGATTGCATCCCGCGTCGAGACAAATGGAGAGATTCCACAGCTGGTGATGGCGCGGATCGATGATGACCGCTGCACGCTGAGCTTGGATCTCTCGGGTGACCTCTTGTTCAAACGTGGCTGGAAGACAAACCCTGTTGCAGCGCCAATTCGCGAGACCACCGCGGCATGCCTACTTCGTTTGATCGCACCAACCACGACTGTTGTGGACCCAACCTGTGGCAGCGGAACGTTCGTGATTGAAGCTGCCCATCTGGCCTTGGGTATTGAACCAGGTCGATTTCGTTCGTTCGCCATGGACACGTGGAGTTCGCCTCCAGATACACTCGAATTCACCGATCCGACCTCGACCACGCGTCGCTTCCTCGGATTCGACATCAATCCGGATGCGGCTGAAGCGGCGACAGCTAACGCCAAAGCAGCCGAGGTTCCGTTCTGCACGTTTGCTCAAACAGACCTATTCGAACTGAGCCAGATCGAGGCGGAACCTGGCCTGATGATCTTCAACCCACCGTACGGACACCGTGTCGGCGAGTCCGATGCGCCGAAACGAATGTTTGGCCATCTTCGTGAGACATTCCCAGATTGGAGCATCGCCTGCGTTGTTCCCGCTGAGGTTGATTTGGGGCTTTCCGACGAGGCTTGTGTCACGTCCTTCTCGAATGGCGGGATCGACGTGAAATTCTGGCTTTCCCGAAATTCGTGAAATCTTCCCGTGGGGTGTTATGGTTACGTCGACACGGATGTCACCAACGTCGGACACGGAATGCCACGACGACTTCTTATCCTCTTGGGGTTGCTTACGCTTTGGTCATCTCCTGCGTTTGCGCAGGAGGGCGCAGCCCTGAAGAAAGCGGGTAACGAGGTTCGGTTTCGCGTCATTCAACGGTTCGCTCCTGCCAAACCAACCAACGACTTTCCTGCAAGGCTCGCCGAGCTCTTAGAATCCCGGCAATGGGATGAAGCCCATAACTGGCTCGCGAAAAACGCGTTCAGTCATCCGCACGCAGACTTTCTAAAGGGATATGTCGCGTTTCGGGCTGAGGAGCCTGTGGCGGCGCAGAAGTTCTTGGGAAACGTGAAGAACACCTTGTTGGACGACTACGCAAGGTTCTATGCGGCTCAGAACGCCTTTGCACAGGAAGACTATGCCGAGGTGCTGACGCAGGCAGCGGGAGTCAAAGACAACCGGCTCCTCGAAGCGGAGGCGACCTGGATTATGGGTCAGTCGCTCGCCCAGCTGAAACGGTACGACGATTCGGAACGTGCATATCGAGGCCTCATCGCCAACTACCCAAGCACATCACACGCGCGAAAAGCCCGAATGGAGCTGGCGACACGATACTTCGCCCAAAAGCGATGGAATGACGCTGCACGACTATGGCTGGATGTTCGACAGCGTACGCCAATCAACACCGACGGCGTTGAAGCCCAAACTCAGCTTCAGGCGAACCTGGGACGATTCAATCCAACCCTGAAACGTCAGGCGATCACCGGGCCCAACGTGGTGCTGAATGAGTATCGCGCACGCGTGAGTGCACACCAAAGCGACCGCGTTGTTCGTGATCTTCCGAAAGCTGCGAAGAGCTGGAAGAAAGGATCAGCCGAATGGTGTGAGGCTCAATATCTGGTGGGTAGAAGCTACACCAAACTGCGTAAACACGGTGACTCCACGCCATGGTACGGCCGCGTCATCGCATCCTGTTCGAAACACAGCAGTCTCCACCGAAAAGCGCTCTATAACGGCGGCAAAGGCAAATGGAACGCCGGGGACAAAGACGGCGCGATCGCCTGGTTCACCACGCTTTGGGAGACCTATCCGAAACACTCCTACGCGGACGATGCCTACTATTTCGCGGCGAGAATTCACCGCGAGCAGGGCAATCAAGCCACAGCAAATGCGCTCATCAAAAAACAAGTCGAGGCCTATCCAGACGGCGATATGGCTAAGGACAGCCACTGGTTGATTGTCCGGCAGATGTTTGCCGAAAAGAAATATGCCCAGGTCGTCGCATACATCGATAGCAACGACATTCAAGAGACTGACATCTATTCTAAAGGTCGCATGGCGTACTTTCGGGCGCGCGCACTTCAGCTAGCCGGCAAGAATTCTGCGGAGGCCTATGTGCAGGTCACGAAGAGCGCGCCGCTGACGTACTACGCTTTACTCGCTCTGAATCGCCTGGCGGAGATCCATAAGACAGATCGGCTCTGCGCAGCGAAACCGGAGATCTGTCAGTTTGAGGTTGTCGGTGGCGAGATCGAAGCCATACCGGCAGAGATCCAAGACCACGCCGCCTTCCAACGCGGCTATGCGCTAGTCGGATTGCACTTGGACGAGTTGGCTCGGCGCGAGTTTCGCGTCGTCCGCCCATTGGCAACCAAGCCTGAGCACCTTTGGGGAATCGCCGATCTTTTGGACCGATCTGGTGCATACCCACTGTCTCATGACATCGCACGGCGCGAGATCGAAGACTGGGAGACTGGCTACCCGGATCCCAATTCAAGACGCAAATGGGACGTGGCCTACCCTCGCCCATTCGATGAGTTTGTCACGCCATGGAGTAAGAAGCGTGCGCTCCCATCGGCTATTGCATATGCGATCATGCGCGAAGAGAGCGGTTTCTCGCCGGGAATCGAGAGCTGGGCGAATGCCCGCGGATTGATGCAGCTGATGGAGGCCACAGGCAGCCGAATGGCTAAAAAAGACGCGATGGCTTCGTTCAATGCCAATCAGTTATTTGAGCCAGAGATCGCCGTCCGTTTGGGCACCCTGTATCTGTCCGAACTTGGCGAATCGTATGGAAACCACCCGATTTTCATCATCGCTGGCTATAATGGTGGTGCCGGAAATGTGAATCGCTGGCTCAAGAATGCGAGCTCAGACCAGGTGGATCTTTTCGTTGAGGACATCCCGTTCGGGCAGACTCGAAACTATACAAAGCGCGTGCTGCGTACGTTTTGGGTATATCAGTACCTGTCCGGAAACGTGGTCCCACGGGTGTCTTTGGACCTCCCAGAGACCAAATAATCCGTCTCCGTCGAATAATTGCCGCATTTTGGGTGGTATGATAAATCCGTAAGGAAGCGAACTCTTGTGTGTTGCGCGCCAATACACATGCGGTATTCTTTGCTTTAGAAGAGTCGATTCAGAAAGGTGATCAATGCTCAAACTCGTAATTGAGGATGACGAAGGGAACAAAACCGTCGTTCCTGTCATCCGTGACGAGATCACCATAGGCCGTGAAGAAGGCAACACGATCAGGCTGACGGAACGTAATGTTTCGCGACGGCACGCTCGACTTGTGCGCGACGATGATGGAGTCCTCGTCGAGGAACTTTCCGCACGCTATGGCACCAAGATGAATGGGGACAAAATCCAAGAGAAGACCCGCTTCTCGATTGGAGATGTTGTCCTTATTGGTGACTACCGCCTCACGCTCGAGGGCGAAGGTGCCGAAGCTGAAGCGCCTAAAACAAATGGCGCAGCACCGCCTCCGGAGCCCAAGAAGTCCGGATTTGCGAACGCTCCGACACAGATCACTAAACGCGAAGATATCGAGAAACGGGCATCACAGGGGACCGAGATCCTCCCAGCCCAGCCCGCAAAGCTAGTGGTCGTCAGCAGCAACTTCGCAGGGCAAGAGTTCCCACTGAACCGAAAAGAGGTCGTCATCGGACGCGCCGACGAGTGCGATATCATCGTCGACCACCGATCCGTATCTCAGACGCACGCTAAAGTCGTGCGCGAACAAAACGGCGTCTACAAGATCGTCGACCTCAATAGCAAAAACGGCGTGAAGGTCAGTGGCGAAGAGTATCGTGCTGTGCACCTGAAACGCGGTGATGTGGTCGAGCTTGGGCACGTGAAATTCCGATTCGTCGAGCCCGGCGAGAATTACGTATTCACCCCGCAGGCCATCGACGACTCGGAGTTTGATGCCGCTCTGCCAGGCAGCAAAAACAACATGGTCGTCATCGGCGGCGCAGCTGTTGTGGGGTTGATCGTCATCGTGGCCATCATCATCGCGATGAGCAGCGGAGATGACCCTGAAACGAAAGATCCTGTCGTCACGCCACCGACCAACAACGTTGCGGTGAATGACCCGGCCACGAACAACGAGAAACCAGCCGACGACAAAGTCGCCCTGATGATCGAAAAGGCCCAGAAACAGTTTGATGAAGGCAAAGTCGAACGCGCGATTGCGGACCTCACCACGGCACGGGACGTGTTGAGCCCAACACCGGATGAGCGTGAAGAGATCGATGCCCTCCTCTCACAGGCACGCCGGGAACGCCCGCTTGCTAAAGATCTTGAGAACGGTCGCGACCACTTCAAAGAAAATCGATTTGTCGAAGCGCTTCGCAAATTCAAGCGCATTCCACCGGATCCACCATCAAAGATTCACTCGATCATGATGGCCGAGGAACTTCCGCAAAAATCGATCGAACGAATCATGAAACAGGCTGCGGCAGCCAAAGAAGAAGGCGAGACCGACGAAGCGAAGCGATTGGTCACCGAAGTTCTGCTGTACGACACCGAGAACGCCGAAGCGCTCGCGATGAAGACCGAACTTGATACGGTGGCGGAAGTGAAGAAAGACCCGCCAAAGTCTTCAAACGACAAACCTCGCAAGAAGAAGAAAGGTCTCACGCCAGAAGAAATCGAGCAGCGCACAAACGACGGCCAAGCGGCACTCATCTCGGGTGACTGGAAAAAGGCAATCAGCATGTGCAAGCCAATCCGCAACGGAAAGTGCTATCGCATCATGGGCGTGGCGTACAAAAAGCTCGGCGACCAAGACAAGTCCTGCAAGTTCCTGAAACGTGCAGGAATGAACCCGCCTGATTGCCAATAGCCTTTAAGAATCAGGTCGAATCATCGCTACCATCCACGGTGACTTGAATGGCCTCAAGGCCAACCAAACCAAGTCTTTAGAACGTTTATTCAAGCGAAGAATTGGGGGCAGCCAAGCACTGACGCAGGAGTTTGCGACTCAGTTGACGCTGCTGGCGCACGACACGAACCGTATTATCGCGACGCTGGTCGATCGCGCCGGGAAAGTTCAATACGTCATGATCGGCGACGCGGATCGCGTCTATCTACCTGATATCGGCCGCGCGCGTGCCGGTTCCACGCGACTTCGTGGTCTGCGACTGATTCGCACATTCAATGGACGTGTCGCGGAGCTTACAAGCGAAGACACGACCGACCTCCAGAAACTGCAGCTCGACGCCGTGATCTCGATTGGTGTGGGACCCGGCGGCTATCCGTCGGATACAACGTGGGCGTACATCGCCCCTGACCAACAGGGCACGACCTACCTCCAAGAGACATTTCGAAATCCATCCGAATTTGATCTGGATTTCGACCATTTCATTCGCGAGCTCGAGGCCGAGTTCCAACGAAAGGTTCAAGACACGGTCGTCACAGGCGCTGACGTTGCCCTCTTGGTCTATGTCTCCACGCCGCAGGATCGGGGATTGGACACAGAACTCGCGGAAATGCAGGAGCTCTGCCGTACTGCGGGGGTCACGATCGCGGATGTTATCGTCCAAAAACGAAGTAAGATTCACCCAAAATACGCGGTGGGTCGCGGCAAGATCGAAGAGACCAACTTGCGGGCGCTCGAGCTCGGTGCAGATCTAGTTGTCTTTGGTCAGGATCTGACGCCTGGCCAGATGCGGGCGATCACAGACGATACTGAGTTGCGTGTCATCGATCGCACACAACTGATCTTGGACATCTTCGCGCAGCACGCCACGACCAGGGACGGAAAGCTCCAGGTCGAACTAGCCCAGTTGAAGTATAATCTGCCAAGACTTGGCATGAAAAACACGGGCATGAGCCGCCTCACGGGTGGAATCGGGGGCCGCGGTCCGGGCGAGACGAAGCTCGAGATCAACCGTCGGCGCGCGAACGACCGAATCCGTAACCTGCAGAAACAGATCAAGAAACTCTCAAGTCAGCGTAAGTTGAGACGCGGCAAACGCCAGCGCAACCAGGTACCCACCGTGGGTATCGTCGGCTACACAAACGCCGGCAAATCCACGTTATTGAATCAGCTGACGAGCTCTGAGGTTTTGAGCGAAGACAAGCTATTCGCAACGCTTAATCCGACGTCCCGTCGGCTGCGCTTCCCTGATGAGCGGGAGATCATCTTCACCGATACGGTGGGGTTCATTCACGATCTTCCTGCCGATCTAGTTGCTGCGTTCAAGGCGACGCTTGAGGAGCTCGAAGAAGCCGATGTGCTTCTACATGTCATCGATATCAGCGACCCCGATTTTGAACGCCGGATCGAAGCTGTGCAGCGGATTCTTGGCGATCTGGAACTTGAGGAAAAACCGCAAGTGCTGGTGTTCAACAAGATGGATTTGATCGAACTGCACGAAGCAACCGCGCTTGCGCGCCAATTCGACGCCATTCCTATCTCGGCGCTAGAGAAAGAGTCGACCCGTCCGTTGGTCGACGAGATGGAGCGTTCGCTCTTCCAGCAATCGCGGCGGGCTAGCCAGTGACCCCCAAGTCCTGGACCACGTTTTTTGCGATCGTGCTGGTCCTCTTGGCGCTGGACCAATGGACCAAATACGTGGCCAGCGAGAATCTCGCGAGTACGCGCTGGGGCCATTTTGTTGAAATCCAATCCGACGCGGATCAGTCAGTTCAATCGCTGCTCTCGAAACGACTGCAATCGAACTCTGCGCAAGAAAGGGACCTGATCGCCAAACGCTATGTGATCGATAAAGACAATCGCAAACTGTCTGCCGGGACCATGGTGAAAGACGGCGAACGCATCTTCGTTCGGCAACGGAAGATCACCGTCATCCCTGGCTATTTCGATTTCAGCTATACGCGAAACACGGGCGCAGCGTTTGGAATGCTGCAAGACGCTGATCCCCTTTATCGGTCAGCGCTCTTCGCATTCGTGACGATTCTTGGCATTGTATTTTATGTCCTGATCGTCCGGGGCGTTGGCGCCCGGCAACCGCTCCTGCTGACCGCGATCGCCATGCTGATGGGCGGCACGCTGGGCAACGCCATCGATCGGATCTGGCATGGTTACGTCATCGACTTCATTCTGTGGAAGTACACGGACGCCTATAAATGGCCGACGTTCAACATCGCCGATTCCGCGATTGTCTGCGGGTTTGCATTGGTGGTCATTGTCATCGTCCAAGAGACGATCCGGGGACGCCGTCAGGCGCGTGAATACGCAGACGAAGAAGAGTAGCGGTTACGCGCCGGCTTCCTTGAACAGCCACCACAATACCAGGATAGGGACCATCGCGAGGATAAACAGGTAGGTGATGAGCAAGATGCCAAACGCGTAGCGCAAGACCACGTTGCTCTTTGGTTTCTCGAGCGCCTCGCGTGGCACCTCTACCCGTTCCGGGTTTTCCGACGATGGGGCGGTGGCATCGTAGTGACGCATCAGAAGTTCGACGTTTCGCTTGTTCGCCTTGATGAAGACATCGGCCACATCACCGACGCCAGGGGCATAACCCGTCACCAAATCAAGCGTCAGCATAAGTCCCATCCGAACCAGCAAACGGATCGGAACGCCAAGTCGGAGTGCCTCCCAAATGATGTACACGCTGGCCACCCAGGTGACCCAATCACCACCACCAGGGATCAGCCCAATGATGGGGTCGAGCCCCACGCGAACCTTGACGATGGGAAGCTCAAACTGATCATCCATGAGCTTCGCCAGCCGCTGCAATCGGGAGAGCGAGCGTTCAATCTGTTCTGTCGGCCTTTTTGTAACTGTCAGGCTTGTTGCCACGACGATCTCCGTTGGAGGCTTGCCGTCTCGGTGTTGGAAACTAGGTTCGAGGTGCATGAAGGCAAATGCGGTTGCCTGTTGGTGTTTAAATCATGTTCAGGATAACATGAAACAACCCCGGTAGAGTTGTCGTCTAATGGATGTAAACTGGGAATGTCGGCAATCGGTTCTGACGTTATCCCTGACGACTTTTGCGACCTGAGGTTTAGGCGTGACGTACGAAGAGTTCGAGTGGCACATATTGCGGATGGCTTATGAGGAAGGCGTAGAGAAATTGCGCCCTCCAATGCTAGCTTATGCGCTGGGATTGCCCCACGACATCACGAATTCGTATATCGAAAAGGCGGTCCACAACGGCGTTCTCGAGCTCGATTTTACCGAGGACGGCGTCATGGAGTACTTCGTCCCAGGAATCGACCGCTCTCGACCGCTTCCCACTCCTGTGTGGCGTGAAGAAAGCGAGGTAGAGGAGTCGGAGGTTCATGCCGAGCCTCAGCACGAAGACGGCATGGATGGTTCGGTTTCGGGTGCTTTGGTCCCTGCTTCTGCGGCTCACCCGAAGAAGCCGAAATCGAAAAAGAAGTCATCCAAATCTCAGATTCCAGACACGCTTCGAAAGCATATTGAGGAGCGCTACAGCGCTGACGGCCGGATGGTCGGTGTCGACGACGTTGTCATTGACGAGGATTCGCACGCGTTGGTCCGCTACGGTGAGGCCGATGACGAGTTCTTGCCAGCCCGCGTCGAGAGCAATGATGAAGCGTTCTGCGACCCTTCTCGGACCATGTTCATGCGACAGATTCGGGTCTATGGCTCGCAGTCACAGCAGGTCATCCGTGACCAGGTCGCTCGTCTGTTCCAGTCGTTTGGTTATCGCGTTGTCGACTCGACGCCAGACCGCATGCGCTTTGAACGTGGCAGCGTGATGTTCATCCTCGCGTTGGTCCCACTGTTCGTATTGGTGCTGCCCTTGTTTGTGTATTTGTTCCTCTACGTGATGGGACGATCCACGATCCAACAAGAGCCCCTTGAGCTTGATGTGCAGTTCCGCCCGGGAGCTGACCCGGAGCCTTTCTGGGATGTTGAACTGACGTTTGTGGGTCAACATGGTGTGGTGCTTGGCGCCGCGGACCAGAAGGTTCTCAACCGCGAAATCGACACACTCCGTGAAGAGCTTCGTTGGGCGTTGACCGGAAGTTAGCGCTCGGCTGAAGGCCCCAAAAGATCGGTGTGGGCTAGCTAAAATTGATGGCGTGGCATATAACAAACGGCAGTTAACTTTACGCGCGATTGATGGCTAAAAATCTACCGAATCTCAAGCCCGGAGATGTCGTCGCTGGACGGTTTCGAATCGTCGAGATGATCGGCTCTGGCGGCTTCAGCGTTGTCTACCGGGCACACCAGGAGGGCATGAACCGGTTTGTTGCGCTGAAGGTGCTCAAGCCTAAGGCCTCGCACGATGCGAAAATCGTCGAACGATTTCGCCGGGAAGCGCTGTACGCCAGCCATCTATCGCACCCCAACACCATCACGCTGTTCGACTACGGTCACACCGATAACGGCCTCTGCTACATCGCGATGGAGCACCTCGCGGGCATGGACCTGAGTGCCGTCGTGCAGACGCATGTGCAGATGGACCTGAAGCGGGTCTGGAAAATCTTGGTCCAAACGAACCGCTCATTGGCTGAAGCCCATCGTTTGGGGCTGGTGCACCGCGACCTGAAGCCTGAGAACATCTTCCTGTGTCAGCGCGAAGATGGAGAATTCGTCAAAGTCTTGGACTTCGGCGTTTCCAAGGCGATTTCTGAGTTTGGCGATGCCGGCCCGAACACCCTGGCCCCTCTGACGCAAGAGGGCACGGTGTTCGGTACCCCACTTTACATGGCCCCTGAGCAGGCCATGGCGGAGTCGATATCTCCCGCTGTGGACGTTTACGCCATGGGGCACATCGCATTTGAAATGATCACAGGTCATGCGGCGTATGAGAACTGCAATAACGCGATGGACGTGATGTTGCGGCAGATTAATGACCCGCCGCTCGCGCTTCCCTCGCCACATGATACGTCACCGTTTTCGTCTCTCATCACGAAGTGCACGCAAAAGGATCCGGCGCACCGCGTTGCGGATGCGCAGGGAATGCTTGAGCTGCTGATGGACGACAGTTTCGCGCCGTTCATGGACCCTGCGGAGCGCCCATCGCGAAAACGCACGCTTCCACGCACGCCATCCATCAATCCGCATGACACCGACGTCGATCTCACCCAGCAGGAGGCCGAAGAGGTTTACCGCTGGGAGCTTGGGGTGCTCGATGAATCGTTGAAGGAGTGCCAGCAAAACAATGAACCTCGGCTCGTTGTGATTCGTGGCAGACCGGGAACGGGACGTAGCAATCTGCTGCGAGCGTTCTTGCAGAAGACGATGAACGACGAAAAGCTGATGATCCTACACCGTAGTTCGTCCGGTGAATCGGCAACGAGCCTGGAGCAAGAGCTCTCCGTACTTACCGGAATTCGACTTGAAGGTTCTGGCATCACCGAGGTGAAGCGAATCCTTGTGCAGATCTTCGGTGAGGACGACGAGCTGACGCAGACTGCTGACCAGCTCGGCACAGATTCATCATCGCTCAATACGCTGACGACCGTACGCGAGAACATGCTGTCGCGCATCGCAGAGCCCTTTAGAAATCGCGCAGAGCAGGGTCCGATCGTCTGGGGCATCGAGAATCTTGAGAGCCTCGATACCTTGAGCTTGGCGTTTCTGGACCGCTTCTTCCGGGAATTGCAGGTTCACCCAGCCCCAGTGATGATCGTTGCCACGGTGCACCCAGAAGACCTCAAGCGGCGCTCAGGTTTGGTGCGGTACACACAGGGAATTCTGCTCGCCGATCGTCCTATCGCGCGACAGCTCAATCTTGTGCCACCGGGCGAGCGCAAAGAGACAGACACTGCAGACCCAGGCACAAGCCAACAGCTTGCAAAGGTCCTTGAGAGTCTACCCGACGATCTCGCAGCTGATGGCTCGTATCTTGGCCAGCCTGTTCCGCTGACAGACAGCGACGATTCCGAGGCCGATGATCACACCGACCGGCTCAAGGTCGTCGACGGCGCAGATGCCGTTGGAGGCGCATTTGATAAGGTCTTGGGCTACCTTGCCCAGCTTGGCGACGATGTCCCTGAAGAGCTGTGGAAGCTGGTCTATGCGCGAATTCTAGACACCGAATTGATTCGACTGGTTGATTCCATCATCAACCAAGCCGAAAAGTTTGGGATTATCCTGCGCAACGACAACACGCTGCGATTCTCGCAACCCGGGTTCGCCGAGATGTTGCGCGAGTCCTTTGAAGAGCTGCCGGATTCAGATCTTTCCCATGCGAAACTGGGCGAGTTGATGCTGCAGTACTTCGATAATCCGGATGGCGCCCAGATCCGGACGATCGTCCGCCATCTAACCTTGGGCGGCAACGTTGGGCGCGCGGTCGAGTTGCTCCGCGATGAAGGGGAAACGTCGTTCCAAGAGTTAGATCTCGACGCAGCGCGTGAATGCTACCTTCAGATTCAGAAACTTCTGGATTCGCACCCAACTGCCGCTGACAAGCTCGACATCGGCAAAGGCCGCATACGCTTGCGCCTGGGCGAGATTCACGGTGCGCTTGGTGAACACGGTGCTTCCGAGGATGCGTTGAACCAGGCGCTGCAGATCGCCGACGTCAACGACAAGGAGATTCAAGGCAAGGCGCACAAACTTCTGGGTGACCTCGCCGTTTCCCAAGATCGATTCTCGGATGCCCTGAAGTACTTCGAGAAGGCGCGCGACGCGTATCGAAATCTCGGGCAAGCCCGGCCATTCGTCGCGATCACGAGTGAGATGGGTCGCTGTGCGCTCATGCAAGGACGAGCCGCGCTCGCCGAGGACCTGTCGCGACAGGCCCTCGAAATGGCACACAAACTGAAAGACCCTGCACTGGTCGCACGTGTGAATCGCCACCTTGGTCAAGTCTTGACGAGACGCGGGCGATTCATCGAAGCGATCGAACATCTGCAGGAGTCTGAGAAGGGATTTGAGGCAAGCGGACGTGACGCCGAGGTCATCGCGTGCCTGGCAGAACTCGGAAACGCTGCATTTGCGTCGGGTCGCTACACCGATTCGCGTGAGCACTTCACACGCGCCATCGCGACCAGCTCGGCGATGCACGTCAGCTCAGGCGTCGAAGCGCATCTAGGCTTGGCCCGAGCGTTGGCAGCCCTGAACAATCTTGACCAATGCGAAGCGCACCTCGCCGAAGCGCTCGCCAAGAGTGGCACCGCACAAGACCTGGTTCGGATGGCCGAGGTCTACATGTACCAAGGCGATGTGCAGCTGGCCGCACAGGACCATACGTTGGCCCGAAAGTACTACAACGAGGTGGTTGATATCGCGGAGACCATCGGCCAGATGCGTGTCTGGATCGATGCGGTCACGCGCTTGGCGTACGTCGAGCTCGACGAAGGCAACGAAGACCAAGTCTTCAAGGAACTCAACCGCGCGATGCAGCAATCACTGGCGCTAGGGGATTCCGAAAGCGAGCTTCAGACGCGCGCCCACATCATTTACATCCAGATGCTGCAGCACGGCTTCCCCAAGACAGGAGACACGTTCTCTACCCTTTTGGAGAGCGCAGACGAGTCCGAAACGAACGCCACGACCGTGCTTTGTTACCTCTTCCGATCGGACGTCGAGGCTGCACGCGGCAAGTTTGGGCAAGCCCGCGACTATTTGCGGTACGCCCACGTCGCGGCAGCGCAGCTCGGAGACTTTTCGATCTTCATTCCTATCGCGCGACGCACCTATCTACTGCAGAAGGAGATGGGGCAGCTCGGCGACCCACATGCCGGTTCCGGCTTTGCCATCGGTGCGTTGCTGCCACCTGAAGTGGGATCGCGTCGATTCGCGACATTGCCGAAAACCGCGGAGTAGTTGCGCGTTGCCGGAGTTGATTTAGAGTAATCGCTGAATGCCAGTGGAGCTAAAACCAGGCGATCGATTCCTCGATCGGTTCCAGATCCAATATTTGTCCGCCGAAGGCGGGATGGCATCGATCTACGTAGCGCGCGACGAAATTACGACCCACGATATCGCCGTAAAGTCGCTCTACCCCTACTACGCTGACAACAAAACCATCGTCTCGCGCTTCCTGGAGGAAGGCCGCATTCAGATGATGTTGCGCCACCCAAACATCGTTCGTGTGTTCCAGGTTATTGAAGAGCCATCGCTCGCAATCCTGATGGAGTACGTCGAAGGCCCAACGCTTGATGAGTACTTGGCCGAACACGGTCCGATGAACAAACAAGAGATCATCGACGTGATTATCCCGTCGATGTCAGCCGTGGGTTTTGCGCATAGCCGCGGCATCATTCACCGAGACATCAAGCCGTCGAACATCCTCCTTCAGGATGGGAATGTGCGCTCGCCGAAGATCTTGGATTTTGGTGTGGCGAAGGTCAAAGGCCAAGGCGGCCAAGACCTGACCGCGACCGGCACGACAGTGGGCACGCTCCACTACATGAGCCCCGAACAAATCGTCGGCCACAAAGATATCGATGGTCGTGCGGATATCTACTCGCTGGGCGTGACCATGTACAAACTGGTCGCAGGTGAAGTCCCCTTCAACGCACCAACTGAGTTTGCCTTGATGATGGCGCAGGTAGAGGCTCAGCCGCTGCCGCCAAGCCAGCTGAACCCCAGTATCGATGCGGATCTTGAGGCGGTCATTCTCAAGGCGATGGAGAAGAAACCCGCCAAGCGATACCAGACGATCAAGGAGTTCACGTCGGCTCTGTTAGACATTCGGATGAGTGCCGACCTGAAAGTTGAGCAAACCGTCAGCACCAGCATTTCGTCCGAACTTCTGAACTTCGCGCTTATGGCTGACGAGGTTGCGCATGACTCCGACAGCGTGTTTTCGCAACCGCTGCCGGGCGAAGCCAATGTGACGCTCGGCGTGTCGACGATGGAGATCGAAGCCACGATTCAGTCGACTCGCCCGGAGAAGACTCAAGAGCTTGGTAGCTCCGCGATCATGCGTCTGACCGAGCACGAAGTTGACGCTCTCGATGCGTTCGCATCGGCGGAAGAAGAGACCGAAGACATGGAGTCGCTCAAAGCCCGCATGCCGCAAGGCGGGGGAATGAGCAATACCGATCCGGATCGTCACGCTTTGTTAGATGTGACACGTCCGTCGCGACCATCCGCTGCCCTCTTGGCTGGCGATGACATCACGCGTCGAGACGGCGATGAGCCAATCACAAAGCCGTCCAGAGACGCAGCACCGCTCCCGAAGCCACCGGTGAGTGCAGGCTATATCCCGCCGCCGCTGCTCGACCCAGAAGAAGATCTGGAGACCATCTCGATTCAGAAGCGCGTGAAGTTGGAGGCCTTGCGAAGTGGCGTTCTAAACGCGGGTGCAGATTCCAAGGACATGACCGCACCTAAGCTCGATCAGCGAAAGTTTGATGAAATGCTGAAGGGCGATCTCGCGAGCGCAGAGAGCGGCCCCAAAATGGTCGTTGGCTACAACCCAGCCGATACTTCGGAACGCACGGTGGAGCGTCCACAACGAAAGATCCCGAGCCGAAGCACCGCAGTTGAAGACCAAGTCGAGACCACACAACGGCCCTCCCCCATTGAGGCAAAATCGCAACCAGCGCGTGTCACGGGCGTTAGCCCATCATCGGACCCGTACTCCGAAGGCCGTATGCATCTGAAGGTGAGCGACCGCGAAACGGAGTCCGCAGACAAGATCCCACAGGTGCCACACCGACCTCCTGTAAAACGCGCGAAGCCTCCGTATTTGGTCATTGGACTGGCGTTGTTTGTGTTCATTCTGCTCCTTACAGTCATTGTGCTCCTCGCGTTTGTATGGATGTGAAGCACGTCGCCTTTTTAGGCCTGTTTTTGTGTGCGTGTGACGCACCGAAAGACGCCAAACCATCGACAGATCCGATTGGAACGGTGGACGTTATTCTCGCGGGCGAGACACGCCAGTTTGAATTCACGGATGTGGACTGCGGCAACCCATTGGTGGTCACGGATGCGCACGGGCGAATCCTTGTGCAGGCATTTGTCGGGCCCGACGAGCAGGTCGGACCTGACTCACCACACGACAAAGGCGCTGCCGCATATCTCTACGATGTGGAGTATCTGGGACGAAAATACGACACGCTGATGTTGTTAGCGATGCCGGTAGAACAGGGCTCCAAGACCTTCGATTGCAGCCGCAAGATGGAGGGCAACAAGACCGTCTTGACGTGCAATAACGCCACGGTCCGGCCTTGGTTTGAACCCGGCGATGTTCCGAACGCGGCGTTTCGCTTGGCAGTCGAATGCACAAAGTGATTGCGTCGTGATCTTGAATTGGTTACCACATTCGGCAGACCACGAGTCCAGGAAGGCAAAATGAAACGCGGTTTGAGTGCATTATTCGCAGTGATCGTGGCGATCTTGGTCGCCGCTCCTGCCACCGCACAAGAGTTCACAGAAGGCGTTCGCTCCGCAGGGATGGGAGAAGCGTTCACCGCCACTGCATCAGGCACCAGCGGCATCTATCACAACCCGGCTGGCATCGCGCGCGCGGCAATGTACGAGATCGATGCGACGTTTGAGTACGCCGATACCGGCAGTATCTTGAATGCGTCGGTTGCGGACAGCAAAACCAACCCCGCGGTTGGAGCCGGCGTCGGTTACTCGTATTTTTTCGGTCGAGATTTTGCGGACGATATCAAGGGCCACGACATTCGATTGGCTCTTGGCGTTCCTATCGTTCCTGACCGAATTTCACTCGGAATTGGGGGACGCTATCTGATTCTCGATCAGGGCGCTGTTGAGCTGATGAACGGCATCACGCTTGATGCCGGTGCAATCTTCAAAGTCATCAATGGGCTCCACCTTGGCGTCGTTGGCAAGAACCTGATTGAGCAGTGTGAGCGTGAGATCTGTAAGTCTGTCGCACCAACTGTCGTAGCTGGCGGCTTCACGTTTGGAAGCGACGTTGGACTGACGGTCTCGGGTGATATCGGTTTCGACATCACCTCCAACGAAGATGTCGCACTTCAATTCAGCGGTGGACTTGAGTACGTGGCGATTGTCGTGCCTATCCGGGTCGGATTCCAACGTCTAGACGCTGTGGACCAATCAATGCTGACGTTTGGACTGGGCTGGCGCTCACGAGCAGCCGGGTTTGATATCGCGTATCAGCTCGACTTGGTCGACACTGAGCGAATGCACTTCCTGGGTTCCTTCTCCATCTATCTCTAGAATATGGGGCTTCGCGGACGCTACGCCCCAAGTCCGACAGGCCCACTGCATCTGGGCAACCTGCGCTCGGCCCTACTGGCTTGGCTGCAGGTTCGGCTCCAAAATGGAACGCTCATCCTCCGTATGGAGGATCTCGACGAACCTCGCTGCTCTCCAGAATACGCTGATTCAATTTTGGCGGACCTTGACTGGCTGGGATTCGATTGGGACGAGGGACCGAATGTCGGCGACTACGGCCCGTACACCCAGTCCGAGCGGACAGCGCTCTATCATGAAGCACTTCAAAGGCTTCGCGATGATGGGCGCATCTACCCATGCTACTGTTCGCGAAAAGACATCCGAGAAGCAGCGTCTGCACCGCACGGGCGAACGTTGGTCTATCCTGGAACATGCCGCGATCTGACGCCCGACGAGCTTGCACAGAAACAGGCAGAGCACCCAAACAGAAAACCCGCATTTCGGTTTCGTGTCGACGATGTCACGGAGTCGTTTGTGGACGAAATCGCAGGCACGTTCTCACAAAACATGTCAGAAGATGTCGGTGATTTTGTCGTGCTTCGCCGTGATGGAATCTTCGCCTACCAGCTGGCTGTTGTCGTCGACGACATCGCCATGGAAGTCACAGATGTGTTGCGCGGCGAGGACCTTCTTGAATCAACGCCGCGTCAGATTCATCTCTATAAGGCGTTTGGCGAAGAGCCACCTCGGTTCTGGCATGTCCCCCTCATGTCTGGTGACGACGGCGAAAAGCTCTCAAAACGAGACGGCGCCGACTCCCTGCAACTGTTGCGGGACCAGGGACACACCCCCAAGCAAGTCATCACGCTTTTGGCCAGGTCGCTTGGCTGGGATGTTCCTGACGAAGTCAGCGCAATCGAACTACTAAATCACGTGTCTATCGAAGACCTGAGGAACCTATGACGTTCAAGGCAATCAACCCCGCGACAGGCGAGACGCTTGCAGAGTTTCCCGCCGCAACACTGGACGAGATCGAGGACACGCTTGAGCGAGTCCATGACCGATTTCATACCTGGAAGAATCAAGGATTCGAACATCGCGCTGGCTGCTTTCGCCGCATGGCCAGTGCGCTCCGGGCGAAGAAGGAAGACCTCGCAACGCTGATGACTCAAGAGATGGGAAAACCCATCTCGGAAGGACGTGGCGAGGTCGAGAAGTGCGCGTGGGTTTGTGAGTATTACGCGGACGAGGCCGAGGGATTCCTCGCGCCACAACACCTTGAAAGCGATGCGAGTCGTAGCGGAATTCGCTACGACCCACTGGGCGTCGTCCTCGCCATCATGCCGTGGAACTTCCCACTCTGGCAGGTATTCCGGTTTGCTGCGCCAACGTTGATGGCCGGCAACACCGCCATCCTCAAACATGCGTCAAATGTGCCAGGGTGCGCCCAAGCCATCGAAGATCTGTTTGTAGACGCCGGCTTTGACGCCGATGTGTTTCGGAACCTGTATCTCAGTCATGACGACGTGCCCGGTGTTATTGAAGACAACCGAATCGCGGCGGTAACACTGACGGGATCGCTACGCGCGGGTCAGGCCGTTGGGGAAGCCGCTGGCCGAGCGATCAAACCATTTGTGCTCGAACTTGGGGGATCAGACCCATTTGTGGTCTTTGAAAATGCATCCATCTCGGACGCCGTGGCCGCGGGCGTGACATCACGCACGATCAACAGCGGACAGAGCTGCATCGCGGCGAAACGATTCATCGTCGTCGAATCTGTCTACGACGAGTTCCGAACGCAGTTCCTCGCCGCCATGGACGCCCTGCGCGTCGCCGATCCGACGCTAGATCACGCCGACATCGGCCCGATGGCTCGCGTCGACCTGGCCCATGGCCTCTGGGATCAGGTGCAACGCTCGGTATCCGCTGGTGCTACGGTCGCCCTGGGTGGCAGCGCGCCAGAACAAGGCTCCGCGTGGTTTGCCCCAACCGTGTTGGAGAACGTCACCCCCGGCATGGCGGCATTCGACGAAGAGATGTTCGGGCCCGTCGCGGCATTGATCAAAGCCAAAGACCGCGAGCACGCAATCAAACTGGCAAATCAGAGCGAGTTCGGGCTAGGTGCCAGCGTGTGGACCCAGGACGACGAAGTCGACCCGCTAATCCGACGCTTGGAAGCAGGCTGTGTGTTTGTGAATGGTTTCGTGAAGAGCGACCCTCGGTTACCATTTGGCGGCATCAAGACGTCTGGTGTGGGACGCGAGCTCTCGCACTTGGGAATCTGGGAGTTCGTGAATCAAAAGACGTTCTGGGTCGCATAGGAGTAAGAGATGTTGAAGATTGGCGAAAAAGTCCCCGATTTCTCGGCCGAATCCAGCAAGGGCGGCACCCTTGGCAGTGCCGATTTAGCTGGGTCTCCGTACGTTTTGTACTTCTATCCCAAGTCCTTCACCCCTGGCTGCACGCTTGAAACACGTGAGTTTGCAAAGGCGACGCCTGAGATTGAGGAGCTTGGAGCCAAGGTCGTCGGAGTGTCGATCGACAAACTGGACACCCAATGCAAGTTCGCCGATGAACTCGGCGCTGATTTTCCCATTCTGGCCGACCCCAAAGGCGAGATATCTAAGAAGTTTGGCGTGAAGCGAATGATGCTTCCTGTCGCCAAACGGGTCACCTATGTGGTCAATGAAGAGGGTGTGGTCGAGGCATCCTTCCACATGGACTTCAAATACAAAGAACACATCCAAATGGTTGTCGACCATCTGAAGTCCCGCTGACTACATTATCCTACATGTCCATACGCAATGGGCTGATCGAACCGAAAATCAAGGACTTGTGTGTCTTTCCCCCAGTAAACCACAAGTTTTCCACAGGGCGGCCTTCGCGACGCATCGCGTCATTTTCGAGACGAAGCTCGCCAGCTAGATACCGCGTAAACCCTTGACACAAAAGGCTGAAACGCGTTTTCGGCGCTCTTTTGGCAAGTGACATAGTTGTGACATTGTTTAGGCGGACGAACGGGGCGGCGGCGCCTGTGGAAAACGTTGTGGAAAACGATTTCAGCTAGTTTTTAGCGGGATATACGCACCTGAGACCGACATCTGCACGGCGTTCCTCAGCACCCATTTCCAGTCTTGCGGTCGCGCGAAGTTCGAACGGCGTCGATGCCCAGGAGCCACCTCGAACATGCCCTTTGAGAGGGTCATCGCCCTGCACCCACTCCGAGACGTTTCCGGCCATATCGAACGCGCCGTAGGTGCTGGCCCCTTCGTCATATGAGCCCGGCGGAGCGGACCACTCGTATCCATCGAGTTTTCCAGATACTGCAGTCTTTAAGATATCGATCTCGCCCCAATTGGCAGTGTCCGAAATCCAGCCATCACCCCATGGGAACAGTTTGCCTTTGGTTCCTCGTGCAGCCTTTTCCCATTGATCGTGTGTTGGTAGCGAGCCTTCGACAAACTCGCAGTAGGCCTGCGCTTCCTTGCGAGTCACACAGCTCATCGGCATGTTTTTGGCCATCGCGGCCTTGGGAACGCGCATGCCAGGTTGGATACCCTGGGTCGTGTGAACTTTGCAGTCGCGGCCATCTACCTCAGCGCAATCTCCGGCAGCGACGCATTTTTGGTATTCGGACCGGCTGACCTCAAGCGCGTCGATTTCGAATGCTGGAAGCTCAACGGACTCTTGGGGGTATTCACCAGTTAGAAGCTTCGATTCCTCGCAGTCCGCGGTGTCATCCGCCAGTTTCTGGCAGGTCATCAAGATAAAGCCGCGAACCTGCTCATTGAGTCCTCGCAGGAATGGACCTGCCGGCACCGCAATCCGTTTTTGAACGGCCCGAACCTCGATGGTGTTCGTCTGGTTCGATTGCGCGGTCATATAATACGTCACAAGCATCAGGAGCCCAGTTGAGACGATCCAAGCCAATGCCCACAGGAGCGATGAGCCGGAGTTCGCTTCATGTGGACCCGCAATGATGATGCTATCCGAGCTGTGAACCGGGATGGGCGTGATGCTGCTGGATGAATCTCGACTGCGATCCACGGGCTCGAGACCTTCGAGGACAGTCGATCCGGGTTCGTCTTCGGCAACTTTGATGGCCGGGATGCTCTCCGGTCTGGTGGTGTTTTCGCTTGTACGTGCAACGGGCGCTGGACGGCGTTCTGGCTCGGTGTCAGGCAGCGTTTGCCCCTGACGATTGGCCTCGATCTGCTCGCGCGTAACGCTTGGGTGTCCTTCACGAACGGTGCCTGGACGACGAAGCCGATACCCACAGTTTTCGCAAAACGGGGCATTCTCGTCGTTGGGCGTGTCACATTCTGGACACATGACCTTGTTCGTGTCGCTCACAGTCGCCTTGCGGTTCTCAGGGTGCTGCATTAGGATGCGGCGATTTTTGGAAAAACCAAAAGTTCGTTGCGGCAAGGAAAGTTCCACGAAATGCCGCCGGGCACAAGCCTTCAAGATGGTAGGTTACGATGAAGCTCAATCGATTGTTCGTTCTTTTGTTCACGTTGGCAGCACTCGCTTCCTTCGGTTGTGACGATAAAAAGACCACCGAGACGACTCCAGACACGGCTACGGAAGAGCCAAAGCAGGAAGAGCCTAAGGAAGAGGTCAAAAAGGAAGAGCCCAAAGAAGAGGCGCCAGCTGAAGATGGCACCCAGTGGGTCAAAAGCGACGCATACGGCGTGAAGTTCAAAGTCCCAGAGGACTGGAAGATCATCAAGAACGAGCAAGCCGTTTCGGTGACCTCGCCTGATGACACCATCACCATCATCGTGGTGGGAACGGAATCGACCGGTGTTTTCGAAACCGCGATGGCTTCCATCAGCAATGAAATCAAAATCAAAGAGCTGAAAACCGAAAAGTCGCAAATTACCGTCATCAACGGAATCGGTGGTTTCTTCGGTTCAGGTTCAGCAGTGCTGACGACGGACGATGGCGACCAAGGCATCCAATTCCTCGGTTACGCACTTAAGACCGACGGCGAAAAAGGCGTCGCGATGATGGTCTTCGCAGAAGCCGAGATGTACGAAGCACGCAAAGAAGAGCTCGAAGCCATCGCAAAGACCATCCAGAAGGTCTAAGGCTTCGCGGTCTTCACCGTGAACACTTCACCGCGCGATTCAACGGTTACAAGACCGTGCTCCGCGGTTCCGAAAACCCAGATTCCACGTTTTCGATACCGGTTTAGGACATCCGCATCAGGGTGACCAAACCGGTTTTTTCGTGCCGCGGACCACACCGCCACACGCGGCGAAATGGCATCGATGAAGGCGGGAGAACTTGAGGTTGAAGAGCCATGATGCGGCACTTTCAGGATCGGAGCCGTAGAAAGCCCTTCCGAAACCCACCGTTGTTCCGCGCGCGTCTCGATATCCCCGCTCAGAAACAAGTTCTCAGGGACCAATCCGACGACGCTTGAGTCGTTCTCTGAACGAAGCGCCATCGCCCGCCACAACGTCTGACCATGACGCGCCGGCACACCGACACTATGGGGCAATTTGAGTTTTGCAGGTGCATCGGGGACGAGCCAATTTGCGGGTGGTGCACGTTCGATCAAGGCCTCAAACCCCTGATAATGGTCGACATCCCAATGGGTAACGACGGCGAGGTCTACACGGTCAACCCCTCGGCGCCGCAAGTGGGGAATGATGGTGCGGTATCCGGGTCCCGAGCCAAACCGGCTTCCGCCAGCGTCGACGAGCGTACTGTGCCCATCAATGAGAACGAGTGTCGAATCACCCTGACCTACGGGCAGGAAGTCTACGACAACATCAGGGCGCTGCGTGAAGTCCACGGCCCACACACAAAGGCCCAACACCGCCGACAGTATCGCGATTGGCCTAACCCGCTGGCGAGCGAACGCGATGGCGCAAAAACAGGCGATGGTTAGCAAAACGGCGGATGTTGAGCTGATTGCGCCAACGACCAGGAGATTGCCCGGCAGATCGCAAACCCACTTGAGACCATCACTGAGCGCGGAAAAGCACCACAACCCCAATGCCAATATCTGCGATCCGAGTGGAATCGACGCCGTCGACATGACCGAGCCTATCAGGACCAACGGAAATGCGACCGCCGATACAAACGGGACCACGATGAGGTTCGTCCAGAAGGCACCTATTGAGATCGTCCCAAAGTGCATGGCTAGGGCGGGCGTGGTTGCGAGCGTCGCCGCCGTCGACACGGCGACGAATGACTTGGCACCGCGTACGCGGCGCTGCCAATCGGTTTCATTGGAAAACGGTGGCGGCTGTAAGGACAGAGGCATGCATTTTAGAAGCGTGATGATGCCGCCTGACGCCGCGAAGCTGAGCTGAAACCCAATGTCTCGGACCAGCCAGGGGTCAAGAATGACGACAGCCGCTGCAGCCGCACATAATGCAACCGCCGAACAGGTCTGACGTTGAAATGTAAGGCCCAGGATGAAGAGGTTTGCGACTGTCCATGCCCGCACGGCGCTGATTGGAGCCCCAACGAATACTAGATACGCGAGCAGCCCCAAAGACACCAAGATCCCGCATGCTCGTCGCCTTCCCATATGCACCAGAACCCAGGGCATTCGGTTGACGACGACGCCAAGAAGTCCCCAGAGAAATGCGGCAATGACACCGAAGTGAAGTCCCGATATCGCCAACACGTGTGCGGTACCCGTGTCTGCAAAATTGTAGCGATCCGGGTCCTGGAGCAGGCGTTTGTTCCCGGTCATCAAGGCCAGCGCAAATCCGGCTTCTCGGGTGGGCAGAGTAGCCACAAGATGGTCCTCCAGCTGAATCCGGTTGCGTTCGATACTCGCAACGAAGGCGCTGGAAGAACGCATGACGACGGGTTCCTCGCGCGCGACGGCACTGCCGGAGACTCCTCGATTCCACAGCTTTTGTTGGTATGGATAGGACGTTGGAAAGTCGTCCGCGACTTGGGGACGAATCTCTGCGAAGACCTCGATACGCTCCCCTGTGACATGCGCCACTGGAGTAACCAGCACCAATCGCGTGGAGACCACTTCGCCGTCGATGGACTCGACATCGACAACATGGCGCCAGGCATCACGCGAGCGGTTCGCTCCCTCGCTGATAGTGCCGACCAGAAGGGCGTCGCCGGATTGAATTGACCGATTGTTGGCCGCAGCTTCAACGGCGGTGTGAGCGATTAGTGTTGCGCTCAAACCCACGCAGGCCGCCGCGATCCCGATGGGAAGAAATGGACGGATCGCCCCAAAACACAAGGCGATCGCCCATAGGATCAACCCGATCAAAAGCAGGATCAGGGGGGCGATCGACCACTGATCGAGCATGGTAGCGATCGGTCCGAACACCAGCACTGCTGCGGCGAACCGCACTATCGAAATGTCGAAGAAACCCATGAAACACCTCGTGATCCGATGGTCGTTATCGGACGCGGACTTACGGGCGTTTCCGCGAAATCGGGCAAAATCTTGATCCCCTCAGGCCGCGATCTAAGGTCAGAGGACACGGTGATTCCCACCAAACATTACGAACGCGGTAGGTTCATGACGCAGAATTGGTTCGTCATCGATAGTGATGGCAACGCTGAGAATATAGACCGGGCAACCTCAGATTTTTGGAACAAGTTCGACTACAAGGGCGACGATTCCAACTGGCCCGATTTCACTCAGCTTGTAGTAAATGCGACGGTGGAAAACGTCGTGAAAGCACTCCAGACGGTCGCGGTGACTGACGGATTGGATTGCATCGACATCACGGATGAGCCCGAGAAATG
This sequence comes from bacterium, assembly GCA_030427705.1. Lineage (GTDB taxonomy): Bacteria > Myxococcota_A > Bradymonadia > Bradymonadales > Bradymonadaceae > JAUIBR01. The sequence goes on from JAUIBR010000004.1 coordinate 140,698, forward strand.
GGAGAGTTCCCTTTGTGTCGCTCGCAACGGCAAGGCCTTGTGTTTGGCTGAACCTCGTCGCGACATTGACGAGCGTTGGCTTCACGCCGAAGTTGCCGAGAAACTCGCCGGCATGCTCGCATGTCAGGCAGCGTTTTTTGGCCACGACAGTTCCGTAGGGCTCATCCACGTCGGAACATTCGACCTCGGCGCACCAAAGAGTCTGTGGTGTGACTCAACCCTTCCAGGTCCCAGCTTCGCTCGTACCTACCATCGCAACGGTACATGCACCGAAGAAGACCCACGCGAATACGCGCTATCCGCACTGGATATGCCATCGACAAGCCCACTGCTTGACCGATACGCGTATGTGGAACACGTGCTGCGGCCGTTCGAGCTGACTGAAGGGGTGCGCCCCGATCTGGGCGGCCTCGAAGTGGTTCGGGTACTGCGAATTCGCTAGCAGCACGCCGCGAGCCCTTGACTCGATGCCTTTCGGGCCTAAGATAAGCCCTCCCGCGCGCGCGGAAAATTTCTGCGCCAGGTATCGAGTCACAACATGCTGAAAATCGTTCAAAAAGTCTTTGGGTCGGCAAACGACCGCTACTTAAAAAAAATCCGTCCCGACGTCGAAGCCATCAACAGCCTCGAGTCGAGCATCTCGCAGCTTTCGGATGAGGACCTTCATCGCAAGACCGCTGAGTTCAAGCAGAAGCTTGATAACGGCGCGTCGATGGACGACATCCTGCACGAAGCATTCGCGGTGGTGCGTGAGACCGGAAAGCGGCGCTTGAACATGCGCCACTACGACGTTCAGCTGATTGGTGGCTTGGTCCTTCACGACGGTCGAATCGCTGAGATGAAGACGGGTGAAGGTAAGACGCTTGTCGCAACCCTTCCCCTGTACTTGAACGCGCTCGCCGGCAAAGGCGCGCACCTGGTGACGGTCAACGATTACCTCGCCAAACGTGATGCCGAGTGGATGGGCAATATCTACAAATCGCTCGGCCTGAGCGTCGGAACGATTGTCAGCGATATGTACGAGGGAGACCGCCGCAAGGCCTATCACTCCGACATCACGTACGGAACGAACAACGAGTTCGGTTTCGACTACCTGCGCGACAACATGAAGTACTCGCTCGACCAGATGGTTCAGGGTGAACTCTTCTACTCCATCGTCGACGAGGTTGACTCGATTCTCATCGACGAAGCGCGTACGCCTCTGATCATTAGCGGTAGCGCAGGCCTTTCGACCGAACTTCCTGTGATGGTCAATCAGCATGTTCCATCGCTGCGCAAGGACGAAGATTACCTGGTCGATGAAGAGCACCGCTCGGTCTCATTGACAGACCTCGGTATCGAGAAGATGGAGAAGAAACTCCAGATTCCGAACCTGTATGAGCCACAGAACATCGGCATCGTTCACGCGCTGATCAAAGCGCTTCAGGCACACACGCTCTATAAGAAGGATGACCGCTACATCGTCAAAGACGGCGAAGTTATCATCGTCGACGAGTTCACCGGTCGCCCGATGCCTGGACGTCGTTGGTCCGACGGTCTGCACCAAGCTGTCGAAGCAAAAGAGGGTCTGACCGTTCAAGAAGAGAACCAAACGCTGGCGACGGTGACGTTCCAGAACTTCTTCCGCATGTACAACAAACTTGCGGGCATGACCGGTACCGCGGACACGGAAGCCGAAGAATTTCACCAGACCTACGAGCTGGATACGAAGGTCATTCCAACGAACAAACCCATCGCGCGTTTGGACGAAGACGACGTCGTATACCGAAGCTACCGCGAGAAGTTCAACGCCATCGTCGAAGAGATTCTGCGCGCAAACGAGAAGGGCCAACCGGTTCTGGTCGGTACGACCAGCGTCGAAAAATCCGAGGCCATCAGCCGCGTGCTTCGTAAGAAAGGCATCGAACACAATGTTCTCAACGCCAAGCTGCACAGCAAAGAAGCCACGATCGTCACACAGGCAGGTCGACCCGGCGCCGTGACCATCGCTACCAACATGGCTGGTCGTGGTACTGACATCCTTTTGGGTGGTAATCCTGAAGGACTCGCCGAAGACGAGGTCGGGCCACAAGATGTGCCAGAGACCGCCATCGGCGATGAGCGCCAAGAATACTGGTCTGATGAGTACAAGGCTGCGTTGGCGAAGTACCAGGCCCAATGCGACGAAAACAAAAAGAAGGTGTTGGAGTCCGGCGGTTTGATGATCATCGGTACCGAGCGCCACGAATCGCGGCGTATCGATAACCAGCTTCGTGGTCGTGCCGGTCGTCAGGGCGACCCTGGCCGCAGCCGCTTCTTCCTGTCTCTGGAAGATGACCTGCTTCGACTGTTTGGCGCCGACCGAATCGCGAAGATTATGGACACCCTCAAGATGGAAGAAGGTGTGCCCATTGAGCACCCCATGGTCACGAAGAGCCTCGAGAACGCCCAGCGTAAGGTCGAGGGTCGAAACTTCGATATTCGTAAGAACCTGCTCGAGTACGATGACGTCATGGACGTTCAGCGTAAGACCATCTACGCGCTGCGTAAGAACGTCTTGCGCGGGGAAGACGAAGATGGGCGAAACATCAAAGCGATGTCCATCGACCTCTTCGAAGAGCTCGCTCTAACAACCATCGACTCGTACGCAAGCCGCGCTGTGCGCGCCGACGATTGGGACCTTGAAGGCCTTACTGTCGCGCTGCGCGAGATTTTTGGCTTCGAGATTCACTTCGAAGACTCGCTTGGTCGAGACGAAGTTGAGCGTCGTGTTTGGTCCGAGGCTGAAGCCCTCTTCAACTCCAAAGTTGAGATGTGCGACGAGGTCGCAGGGCAGATTAACAGCGAGAATGCGGAGGTTCGCCAAGCGCAAGACGAGGCGAAAGCCAACATGTCCGAGGACGACGACAACGACTGGATGATGTCGGACGAAGACCTCCAGGACATCGAAGGCGACACGATCTTCCAAGAACAGGTTCAGAATCACTACCTTCAGTCGATCGACAAGTACTGGCGCCAGCATCTCCAAGCCATGGAGCAGCTGCGTGATGGTATCGGGATGCGTGGCTACGCGCAGAAAGACCCGAAGAAGGAGTACAAGAAGGAAGGCTATAATCTCTTCTTGGACCTCCTGATGAACATCAAGACCAGCGTCGTTCAGTTCGTCTCGCAATTCGCGATTCGTCCACGCACGCTGCAACAGCGCCAGCCACAGCATCAGGTACCAAAGCAGATCACGCTGAATCGCAGCGATGAAGAAGCGCCGGCACCAGATGAAGCAGAACAAGAGACGTTCCGACGCGAGCTGCCGAAGCTCGGGCGAAACGATCCTTGTTGGTGCGGAAGCGGCAAGAAGTACAAGAGCTGCCACATGCGGCAGGACCAACAAGCGGCTTCCTAATCGATGCGAGTTTTCGTCGAGAATCTCGAGTTTGTGGGTTTCCACGGGCTCTACGAAGACGAACGCCGTGATGGGCGCAACTATCGCGTGTCAATCTGGGCGGACGTGACCGGCATTCCTGAGCACGATGGAATCGAGGAAACCCTCGACTACCGCCGACTTGCGGAAGTTGTGACTGAGGTCGGCGTCGACTCCCAATCCCACCTTGTCGAGACCCTCGCCACGTCGATGCTTGACCGAATTCTAGAGCGCTATCGCGAAGTATCACGTTGTGGCGTGACGATCCGCAAACAGGCCACCGGTGTGGCAGGTAACCCCGAGTTTGTGGGCGTAACGTTAGAGAAGGGCCGAAATGTTTGAGACAAGCGGATACCGTGTAGGACGTCTGTTTGGGGTCGATATCTCGATCTCCATTGGCTACCTGTTCATCATGGGATTCATCATCGCCATCGGCTCCCTCGGCGGCGCGGTGGGTATCATGAACCGCATCCTCTTTGTGGCGGCCTTGACGATCAGCATACTGATCCACGAATTCGGTCATGCGTTTGTCTGCAAGTACTACCAGCTCGGCCCATCCATTTTGTTGCACGGGTTTGGCGGGTTGTGTTTCCACGACCGCGCCGAGACTGACGGCAACGATATTCTTGTGGTGTTGGGTGGTCCACTTCTTCAGATTGCCGCGGGCTTCGGGGCATTGGCGATCGCGGTGTTTGCTCCATCCCTCACTCCGGCTGGAGACAGTTTCGTCGTCTATTTTATCTGGGTGAGCTTCGTCTGGGGCGGATTCAACCTGGTTGCCCCGATTTGGCCCCTAGATGGCGGAAAGTTGTTCAACCTGCTGCTCCGACGATTCGTTGACGAGAATAAGGCCCAAGACTGGACTCTAAAGGTCAGCATGGTGGTCTCAATCCCACTCGGAATCTTGGCCATCATGACCAAATTCTACTTCTTGGCGTTTCTGGTCTTCTTCATCATCTACGACAACTACAACGCACTTCAGTCTGGACGAGACCTGGTGGGTCGAAAGGCGAAGGAGAGAACGAGCGACTTCGCAGGCGAGCTCCTTGCGGACGCCGAATCAGCGCTCGCTGAGGAAGACTGGCGCGAAGCCTACCGCGTCTGCCACCACATCCGCTCTGACAACTTTTCGATGTCCAAGAAAGACAACGACCGCCTCTACGAAATCCTGGCCATCACATCCGTGAAGCTAGAGGAATGGCACGAAGCCAAAGGCTGGCTCGACCGAGCACCCGACACGGCGGCCGTCCGTCAGGCTCGGGAAATCCTCAAAAACTCGGGGAACTGAGGGAGGGAGACGCGGAGGGAGACGCGGAGGCTCTCCGGGGAGACCGGAGGCGCGGAGGCGCGGAGGCTGTTATGGTTTTCACCCGAGTCCCGACGAGCACCCAGCGAAGCCGAAAGGCGAGCGAACCCAGCAAAGCCGAAAGGCGAGCGAACCCAGCGAAGCCCGAAGGGCGAGCGAACCCAGCGAAGCCGAAAGGCGAGCGAACCCAGCAAAGCCGAAAGGCGAGCGAACCCAGCGAAGCCCGAAGGGCGAGCGAACCCAGCGCGAAGCGCGACACCAGCCGAAGGCGACCCCAGCCGAAGGCACGCCAGCGCGAAGCGCGACGCCAGCGGCAAAGCCGCGACGCCAGTGAGCGCAGCGAACGTATTGCGCTAGCTCGCTAATCAGCTATAGTGAGCCGCTGTCTAGACGAATAAAAATTTTAGGCTTTGGAATGAAACGACACGTCTCACCCTTGGCACTCGCATCCGTTTTACTTGCGAGTACTCCCGCCCTCGCCCAGGAAACCCCCGCAGAATCTGGTGAACAGACCGATTCGGTGGCGGAAACCGCAACAACAGAACGCAAGACTCCCGAACAAACGGGTCCAATCACTTATGGTATCGATGACCGCGTTTGGGTCGAATCGTTGGACCTGACGAAGTTTGATACCGGTGAAAATGAAGGCGACATCGCATTATACAATCGCCTCCAACTCGATCTTGGCGGGGACTGGGGCAACTTTAAGTTCCAACTCGAAGCTGAGTTTTTTCGTGGCGAGATGACTGGGAGTCTCTACGCTACTCCACCGGATGAACGCACAAATACGGGCACACGGCCAAGCGAGACCCTGACAGAGACGCGCAATATCGCTGACCCATTCCAAGCTTGGGTTGGGTGGCGTCCTGCAGTGCTCGAACTTCGTGCCGGCCTCATGAAGAGCCACTTCGGCATGGGCGTGCTCGCCAATGACGGTCGTGAAGATAAGTGGCGTTTGTTCAATCAGTCGTACGGCGCTGACCGTGGATTCCGAGCCCTGCTCGCAACACGCCCAGGCGGACTCTCGAAGAACCGCGTCGCGCGAAACATCACAGTCGCCATCGCTGGCGACTACGTGTACCGCGACGATAACGCGAGCTTGCTAGACGGCGACCAAGCGGTCCAGGTCCTCGGTACGGTGTTCTACCAAGATGAAGACCCCGCAAACCCAGAGAATTCGACGTTTGTCGGTGCATACTTCGCCTACCGCGACCAAGAAGATCGCGAGATTGATGGTGTCGAGCCAAACGACACGCTCTCAGCATTCGCGTTTGATATCTCGGCACGAAAGTCATGGACCACCGACTCATTCCACTTCAAGACGGGCCTCGAGACGGCTCTTCTGGCAGGTGAAACGACGCGTGCGTACACCAATACTTTGGATGAACAGACCGACATCCTCGGCTTCGGCGCTGCCGGCGAGTTCCTCGCTGCACACCGCGCAAGTCAGGTCGCGCTCAAGATTCTGGGCGGCTACGCCAGTGGCGATGCAAACCCCGATGACGACACCTTGTACCGGTTCCGATTCGATCCGAACTACAAGGTCGGTCTGGTGCTCTTCGACTACTACATGCCGGAGGTTACTCGCGGTGCATACGCACGCGCTACCGACCCCAACCAGTCGGGTGAACCACCCAAAGGCGTCTACGGCCTCATCAATGACGGCCAGGTTCAGAATGCAATCTATGTGAATCCTCAACTGATGTTTGGCGACCCCGAAGGGTTGTTGGCTGGCGTAGGCATGCTGTGGGCATGGTCTGCCGTTCCGCTCTACGACCCCTACAACACCTTCGCGAACGGCGGAGAGTTGGTCGGACCAAACAACAACGAAGAAGCTTCGCGTCGACTTGGAGTCGAAGTTGATGTCGCAGTGCAGTGGAAATACGACCTTGTCGAGCGTCTCGACCTCGACCTTAAGGCTGAATACGGGATCTTCTTCCCAGGAGCTGCATTTGACGACGCCTTCGGCGCAACTGCCCCAGCCACCAGCGTGGTTCGCGGTCGGGTCGGCTTGAACTGGTAAGATACTATGAAGAAACGAATCCTATTGGCATGCGTTGCAGCCGCATCGATCAGCTGCATTGAAGATAACTCGATGCCCGAAGGCCTTCGCGCCACGACGACATCCGGCGGTGCAAAGGTCGTATTCGACCTCGACGCACGCCCACTGCCCGAAATCCCGCTTCCAAACGATGTTGCGACTCGCGTCGACCCAGACAGCCCAACTGGCCGTCGGTTGAACGTGTCGATGATTTCACCAACGCGGCTGGAAAGCGAAGTGCGCGCAAAGGCCAACGACCTTGATGGTTGGGGTACCTTCGCACCAATCACCGTGCAGTTTGATGGTCTCTTGGACCTTCACAACATCGTCGATCGTCACCAGGAACTGGTGCCAAACTACAATAACGACGCGGTCTTCCTGGTCAATATCGACCCAGACAGCGACGAGTACGGCGAGCTGGTGATGCTGGACATGGGTATGGGTAACTACCCTGTGACCCAGAAGGACCCACGCAAGTACTTTGAATTCGACCCACGTGCGAATGGCTCCAACTTCCTCTTCGAATCGGTTCAAGAGGAAGACCTCAACGGAAACGGAGAGCTGGACCCATACGAAGACACCGACGATGACGGCGTGTGGGACACGCCCAACACGCTGGACTTGGGCGCAGACCCGCTGGAATGGAAGCAGATTCTGGAGTTCTACGAGCGGGAAACGAACACGCTCATGATTCGTACCGTGGACGCGCTTCGTCCGGGTACCACCTATGCGATCGTCCTCTCAGACAAGCTTGTTGATGACGCTGGCCGGCCGGTCGACAGTCCGTTTGGCTATATCAATCACACTCGCCAGACCCCTGAACTTGAGGTCCTGCGGACGATTCTCCCGAATCTTTTGCCAGAGCGGTTTGAGTCGACCCTCAAGAACGTCCGTTTCGCATGGTCGTTCACGACACAAAGCTCAACCCACGAGCTGTATCAGATTCGACGCGGGCTATACGGACACGGACCGCTCAAGTGGCTCTCTGACGAGTACCCAGCCGAACTTACGCTGGTCCACTCCGCCAAGACGAAGCCTGACGACGAAAGCCCAATCATCATCCGGTTGGACGACACGATCGTTCAATTCATCGTGCAAGCGCTCGCAGGCGGGGTGAGCGATGAGACGCAGCAGCTCATGATTCAAGGGTTCAAGGACATCGACTACCTCGTCAGTGGGACCTTCGTCAGCCCTTACTTCCTCGCAGACCGTGACGGCCTACCGAACACGCCTGAGGATATCGCCGACAACCGCAACCAATTCGACGATGACGAGTGGTTCAATATCGATCTCAAGAATGGAACCGCGACCCACGGCCCCGACGAAGTCACTTTTTGGTGCCTGATTCCGAAGGCTACAGGCGACATGAAGCCGCCGTTCCCAGTGGTTATGTACGGTCACGGCTACACGTCATCGCGTGTTGAAGCGCTTGGATTCGCTGGCGCCCACGCCAAGTTTGGCATTGCGACCTGCGCGCTTGACGCCGCAGGACACGGTACTGTGATTCCAGATGACCTGATTCCCGATGTCTTCGACACGACGTTGGAGAACGCGAACCTCGGCAATCTGTTGGCTGCAATCCAACATGGCCGTGCCCGCGACCTGAACAACGATGGCCAGGTCGACAGTGGCGGAGACTTCTGGACCGCCAATATCTTCCACACCCGCGATATCCTGCAGCAGTCCGCGCTGGACCACATGCAGTTCATCCGCATTCTGCGTACCTTTGACGGTCAGAAGCGCTGGCGTGATTCCGTCGATGAATCAAACCCATTTGTCGCAAACGTGCGCGAACTCGTTGGCCCTTGGGATACGGATGGCGATGGTAAAGGCGAAATCGCTGGTGACTGGAACGGCGACGGCGTGCCCGATATCGGCGGCGAGCGTCCGTACTATATGTGGGGCATCTCGCTCGGTGGCATTCTTGCGCCCATCGTTGCAGGCGCTGACCCAACCGTTAAGGCGGCCGTCCCAATGTCTGGCGGCGCTGGTCTGCTCGAAATCGGACACCGTTCCACGCAGGGCGGCGTTCCAGAGGCGGTTATTCTTCCGATGCTCGGACCCCTGGTTGTTGGACGTCCATCAAACGCATGGAACGCTGACTCAGGTGAGTTCGAATTCACCGGTGACGTAACACTTGAGTGGATGATCACTAGCAATAACGACGACGTGAAGATTCCGTTCGCGCACCTCTCCGGAATTGAGGAAGGCGACCAGATTGTCATCCGCAACTTGGAGCGCGAAAAGCGGCCAGAGCTGGTCAAAGAAGAGAAACTTCAGGCACGCTCCGTGTTCCGTGACGGGTCGTTCCGTGCTGGCCTCGCAGCTGACGCTGTCAACGCCAACGAGCGCCGCAACACGCTCGGCTTCGACCCCACATTCCTGGTTGAACCAAGCCTCGCCCGGCGCGGTGACGCATCGACCGGATTCAAAGTTCAGTACTTCCGATCCACTGGTCATCGTTACCCGTCCAAAGAGGATGTGGTTTCAAAAATCGACGACACTTGGACCGGCGCACAAACACCCGACGATGGCTTCTCGCCAAACTTCCGCGCCATCTGGACCGGAACAGTTACTGCGCCAGAAGATGGTCGTTACGAATTTAAGACGGTCGCGCAGGGTGCCGTGCGTTTGTACACCAATGGCAACCGCCGCATTAACGATCGCGATGGTGAGTTCACAACCGCAATCGCACTGGATGCCGGCGAGACTGTGCATCTTCGCCTCGAGTACGATCGCACCGGGGATACCGGTTCGATTCAGCTCTTGTGGTCCAATGATGAGAGCCTCAGCGAAACCGTCGTCACTGGCGACGCCGTCAAAACTCACATCCCTCTAGATTCGGATGAGACTGCCGAGCTTGGGAAGCACACTGTCACCGCACTTGGTGGCGATGCACGTGACTTTGGCGATGAGTTCCGAATCGAGATCTACGGTCAGGATGGGGAGCTGAAGCAGGTGGTCGACACGTTCGAGGTCGACGCCGTTCATGACAACATCTTGTACCCAGCTGGTTCACCGCTCGCGGCGTTGCGTGAAGGTTTCGGCCTAAGTCGACAAACGCCGGACATGCGACGGTTCCTGGGCCTCGCTCAGCACCTCGTCGATGCAGCTGACCCTGCCGCCTATGCTCCCAAGTACCATCGCTACCCACAGATGTTCCCATACGAAACACCTGAGTTCCAAGACGGGGGCACCAACGTGCTCTATGTCCCAACCGGCGGCGACTCAGCTGTCCCGGTCGTCACGGGTTACGCGATGGCTCGCCTGGGTGGCGTGTTGGAGTACGAGGAAGTTGATGGCCGCTACAATATGCCTGCCAACCGTTGGCTGATTGAGAACTATGTCTATGAGTCCATCTACTGGCTGGACCGATTCGAGGACTATCCGGGCGCACTGTTCGACGCGGACGACTTGGACCGCGGCGGATTCGAATCCGAACGCTTCCCCGAGCGTGGAACCGACGCAAATCCGGATGCAGCACAGCCGCTACGGGCAACCATCGAGACCCCTTACGGTGTCAGCGCGCTGCGTGTGCCTTATCTGAGGACCGATGGCGAACATGGAATCTTCCTGCCAGCTTCTGGCAAGGGATTCGACATCCACTCGTTCATGGCCAACCAAATCTCGCACTTCTTCGCGACTGGCGGAACGGAGATTTCGGACGACCCATGCATGGCTGACTACTCGATGGAAAGCTGCGATTGGTTCGAACGTGGCGTCCCAATGGGACCCGGACCACAGTAAGGACACGACGTGAGTCGCAATCCACTTGGCAATCCGTGGCAGGGCTACAAGGCATCCTGGTTCCTCCAGGACGCAAAGACCATGGTCATCGGTGTGTTCGTGCTCGCGCTACTCGTAGCGCCTTGCGCAGGTGGATATTGGTACTACTCGAAACAGAAACGCCGACAAGCGATTCTAGAAGATGCACTTGCTGCGTGTCCGCAGGACCGCACCCGAATGATGTGCATGAAGAACATCGAGAAGATGCATGAAACCTGCCTTGAGCGACAGCGCGCCCAAGGCAGGTTCAATTACTTCCAATACCGAAGTTGTGTGGGAGTGCCTGTTCAGGCGGGTCAGTTCGACCCATTCAAGAACCTGAAGCTTGACTAGAATCGCTTAGCCCAGCACGCGGGTGCATCGCGGGCAGCATTCTTCGCCGCTATTCGGCACAATCCAGAAGTTCCAGCAGCGTGGGCATTTCTCGCCAGTCGCAACTTCAACCGCGACATCGACGAGCTCGCCGTTTGGCGCGCCATCGATAACCTCAGCTTCACTGACGATTAGTAGCATCGCGAGGTCGTCTGAGTAGTCTTGGAGCAGCTGCAGCGTGGCCCCGGTAGCCACGATAGCCACCTTTGCCTCTTGGCTTGAACCAATCTGACCTGGCTTCTTTTCCTTCTTCGGAACACGCACCTCTTCAAGCGCCTTCTGAACCTCACTGCGCACGGCCAAAAGCTGGTCCCAACGCGCCGCGAGCTCATCATCCTTCCATGCCGACAGGTCCGTCGGGTAATCGGCGAGGTGGACGCTCTCGGGCATGCCGTCGTTCTTAGGCAAGAACTCCCAAACCTCTTCACTTGTGAAGGTGAGGATGGGTGCAATCGCTCGAACAAGTGCTTCTAACGTAAGCCAGTAGGCCGTCTGACCCGAACGACGCTCAAGACTCTTCAGCCCTTCGCAGTACAAACGGTCTTTCGACACATCCATGTGGACGTTGGAAAGGTCAACGGTCGCCAACTGCACGAAAGAATGGAACACCGTGTGGAATTGGTACTCATCGAATGCCTTTCCACACCGACCCACGACGTCCTGGACACGGTGCAGAAGCCACTTGTCGACTTCTAGCATCTCGCCGTACGGCACCATGTCTTGACTTGGATCGAAGTCCGAAAGGTTGCCCAACAGGAAGCGGAACGTGTTGCGGATCTTGCGATACGCGTCCGTGACCCGTTTCAGGATTTCTTTCGACAAGGTGATGTCGCCACGATAGTCGACCGCAGACACCCAAAGACGCAGAATTTCTGCACCCATCTGGTCGATCATGCGTTGCGGCGGCTCATAGTTCTTGGATGACTTCGAGTACTTTCGGCCACTCTCATCCATCACAAAACCATGAGTCAGGCAGGTTTTGTAAGGCGAATGTCCTCGGGTTCCCACGCCACACATGATGGAGCTTTGGAACCAACCACGGTGCTGGTCACTACCTTCAAGATAGAGGTCAGCGACCGTGCCCCAATCAAGCATCGCTTCAAGCACAGCAGACCACGACGTTCCTGAATCGAACCAAACATCAAGAATGTCGGTTTCTTTCTCGAACGAATCTGGGCCCGCGCCGCACTTGCACGTTGTCCCAGCCGGAACCAAATCCGCAGGTTCGCGTGCGAACCAAACGTCGGCACCGTGCTCTTCGACAAGGTCTGCGACATGGAACGTGATGTCCTTGCTCGCCAGTGCCTCTCCACACTTTCGGCAGTGGAACACGGTGATTGGAACACCCCAGCTTCGTTGGCGGCTGATGCACCAATCTGGACGGTTCTCGACCATCCCGACGATACGATCCTTGCCCCAGCTCGGTACCCACTCGACGTTGTCGATTTCATTGAGCACTTCCTGCCGAAGCTGGAAACCCTCATTGAGGCCCGCGGATTCTGGCTCCATCGCGATGAACCACTGCGTCGTCGCGCGGAAGATTACTGGCTGCTTCGAGCGCCAACCATGGGGATATCGGTCGATCGTGATCTTGTCGCCAACCTTGTTCAGAAGCGCGCCGATCTCGGCCAGATGCTCTTGAATCAGCGGGTTCGCCTTGAACACATGCATCCCACCCCATTGTGGAACCTGCTCTTCGATGAAGCAGCCGCGGAAGTCCACGGGATTCACCACGTCGAGGCCGTGTTCCTGGCCAAGATGAAAGTCCTCCTGGCCGTGGCCGGGTGCCGTGTGAACGCATCCGGTACCTTGTTCAGTCGTGACGTAGTCAGCTGGCAATAGCACGGACTTGCGGTCGATAAATGGATGTTGAGCGTTCAGGCCTTTGCCTTCCCCAAGCTCACCTACAAGCAATCGTCCTTCGAAGTTGTGCACAACTTCGGCACCTTCGATGCGACATGCCTCCAGGAAAGCTTCACGCAGGCCTTCAGCGATGATGTAGACCTCATCGCCGTTCTTAACGAGCTGGTAGTTTAGGTCTGGGTTCAACGCGATCGCGAGGTTCGCTGGAAGCGTCCAAGGCGTCGTCGTCCAGATAACCGCGAATATTGGCAGTCCGCCGGCGGCATCGGTCAGCTCGGATGGGGCTTCATCGAACGCAAACTTCACATAGACATGCTCAGTCGTATGCGCGTCGTATTCAACTTCGGCTTCGGCCAGAGCTGTGCGCGATGCCCAGTCCCAGTGGACCGGCTTCAATCCGCGGTATGCGATGCCCTTTTCGAAGAATCGACCGAGCTCTCGCACCGTCGCTGCTTCGTACTGGTAGCTCATCGTCTTGTAGGGATTTTCCCAATCCCCAAAGATCATCATGCGCTTGAATTCATCGCGCTGGATGCCGACGTATTTCTCGGCATATTCGCGACACGCCTGGCGCACTTCGACCTTCGACATGTCGTGCTTCTTCTTGCCCAACTCTTTGTCGACCTGGTGCTCGATCGGAAGCCCGTGGCAGTCCCAGCCCGGCACATATTCAGCAAGGAACCCAGCCATGGAGCGGTGCTTCACCACGAAGTCCTTCAAAACTTTGTTGAGGATGTGACCGTGGTGAATGTTCCCGTTCGCATAGGGCGGTCCATCATGAAGTATGAACCGCGGCGCACCCTGCTCTTTTCGAGCCTTAATAATCTGGCCGTAAATGTCTTGCTGGTCCCATTTTTCGAGCTGAGCAGGCTCGCGATTTGCGAGATTGCCGCGCATGGGAAATTCCGTGACAGGCAGATTCAGGGTTGCTTTGTAGTCCGTACTCACGACGTCCTCCTTAAAATACAAAACCCGCGACTATCGCGGGGCAAAGACAACTATCACAAAAGCGCATCGGGGCAAAAGTGGTTCGGAGTTCGCTTCGCTCAGAGTTCGCTTCGCTCAGAATTCGGCATCGCTTCGCGTGCCTCAAAGTTCGCTTCGCTCAGAGTTCGGCATCGCTTCGCGTGCCTCAGAATTCGCTTCGCTCAGAATTCGCTTCGCTCAGAATTCGCGGCTACGCCGCTCAGATCGTGTTCAGGATCTGAGGCCGAAGGCCGAATTCCGAAGGAGCGTAGCGACTGAGTTCTGAGGGAGAGAAGCGAACCGAATTCTGAGGCCGAAGGCCGAATTCCGAAGGAGCGTAGCGACTGAGTTCTGAGGGAGCGAAGCGAACCGAATTCTGAGGCCGAAGGGCCGAACTCCGAAGGAGCGTAGCGACTGAGTTCTGTCTTGACAGGAAGCCGAATTTCGTAGGACTTTCCTCAAGTTCAAACTGAAAATCCCTCCCAAACTTGGGGCGTTACGCGATGCTGAAGGCAAGCATTCTGATCCTTTCCGTGCTGTTTCTATGGGTAAACCCTGCGTTTGCCCAGACGGAAGAAGCCGAAAAGCCGGTCACCGAACAACCTGCCGCCGGGTCTCCAACTACTGACGAGATCGCCGCGAAGACACAGGCTGAAGCTCAGTTCCAGAAGGCGAAAGAACTCTTTGCTGCCAAAGAGTACGACAAGGCGCTTTCGGCGCTCGACCATGCCTGGCGATTGGACGAAAACCCACTCTATCTTTACCAGCGAATCAAAGTGCTGCAGGCCATGGACGAACATGAGTTTGCGCTCGAGCTTCTGGAAAAGAACAAAGAGACGCTCCAGCAGACGGAAGGCGTGGACGACCTATTTGTGGTCGAAGAGCAACTCAAGAGCGCGATTGAGGACAAGCAGGTTAAACATCCGGACCCGCAGCCGAAACCTACCTCGCGGTCTACATTGAACACGGTCGGCCCAATTGCGCTTGGCGTGGTTGGGCTCGGGCTAGGCGGATGGGCGGCATACATTTTCACCGCCAGCTGTGAAGTCGAAGCCGCGAACGGCGATTGCTTGCAAGGCGAATCACCCAATACCGGTCTTGGAATCGGTGCGTCTGTGGGCGCAGCAGGTGCCATCGTCGGCGCCATCGTGTGGTGGTTTATGGGCGCACCCGATGAACCGGCTCAAGCAACCGTTGCTCCAACCAGTAACGGCATCATGGTGCGATTTTGAGGCAAGCGCTCACCATAGTATCCATGCTCGTGTGCATGCTGATTGCGTCCCAAGCCATGGCGCAATCGGTCGCTGTCGTCGCACTCGACGACACGCCGACCAGCCGCAAAACTGCCAGCCGAATGGCCGAAATGCTCTTGGCCTCAGGGCGCTCCGTTAGCTTTGGAGAACCCGCGTTCGCCCGATACTCCGAACGTGTGGTCGCACTGAACACAACAGCGGATTCGAAGTTCGCGGACTTCAAGACCCGCTACGACAAAGGCACAGAGGTCTTTTTCTACAAGGGTGAACGCGACGCTATCGAGCTTTTGAGCCCGCTGTTTCAACTGGGCTTGGCTGAGTTCGGATACGTGTCCGGCAAACCCGAAATCGCAGATCAGGTGTTTGAAGTCGGCGTCCTGTTGATTCGCGCATACGACGGTTTGGGCCGACAGGCCGAACGCGATGCGACAGCCCAGCTTGTGGCGAAGTACTTCCCTGCGCGCGAACCATCGCTAGAAAAATCGCCACCCAAGACCATTGAGTTGGTGCGCAAAGCTAAGGCGGAAATACACAAATCCAACTCGAAGCTCGCGCTGAAACCGATCGGTGGGGACGGATGTGTTGCGATGATGAACGGGGTCGAGGTCAAAGATGGGGTTTTCCCAGTCGCATCAAACTCCGACGTGTTCGTGCAGGCACGATGCGGCGAAACGCGTGGCCCACTCATGAAGATTGCGGTGAAGCCGGGTACGAGCGTCGTCGCACTGGTCCCGGTCACAAACATCTCGACCTTGAAAATGTCGGATGACTCGTTTGAAAGCCGACGCTCGGCCGAGGTCACACTGCAAGGACTTCAGTTCTGGGGCGGATTCGATGAAGTTGTGGGTGTCCGAACTCCCGAAAGCGACGATGACCCGCCCACGCTCTTCGCGCACCTGCGCGGAGGCAAAATTACCTGGACCGAGACTGTGGGCGTCCCGGCATTCGTCGGTTATGTGCAACAGACATTCGACCTATCTGCCGAGGCTCAGGCGGAACCGTCGTCCACGGACTGGCTCGCGTACACCCTGATTGGTGGCGGTGTGGTTTCAATCGGGGCAGGTGTGGCCTTGTTCTTCATCGGTACTGGGAAGGCGAGCGACCTGATCTGTAGTGGTTATGCGACCGAGAAACCATCTGAAGGTGATTGCTCCGGAGATCCACTTGGCCCATTCACGAAGGAGCAGTTCGAGAGCGAAGTCTCCAGCGCCGACACGCTACGCGTAACAGGCGTGGCCCTGGCCGGCGTTGGCGTTGGCGCCATCACCTGGGGAATCATTCGGTTGATCACTGGCTCCGACAGTGACCACGCGACCATTTCGCCCACACATAATGGCGTCCAGGTCTGGGGGACGTTTTGAAATACCTTCTGATTTTGGTTGTTCTCGTCACGGGTTGTACCGGCCTTGAGTACGACGACGAGGTCACTAATGAGCCCCCTGTCGTCACCATCGTACAGCCGTTCGATGGCGCGACGCTTTCCAATGATATTGAGTTTACCGGATCGGCCACGGACCCAGAGGACGGTAACATCAGCGCCGAACTTACTTGGACGAGTGATATCGACGGCAATCTCGCATTCCGTCAGCCAGCCTTCACGACGACACTCAGTGTTGGCACGCACTTGATTACCGCTACAGCATCCGACTCGGACGGCGAAAGCGGGGCAGCAACCGTGACAATTACCGTCACAGATTAGTTATAACATTGGATATCGCGCCGGTCTGCGAAGCCGTCGCAGTCGTTGTCGATGCCGTCCTCACAGATTTCAATCGACGGGTTTTCGCACGCTTGCGGTAGGCACATCGCAAGGATATCGAGCTCGCCCGAATCGACATTCTCAGCTGTCGCGCAGGTTGTTGGGCACAACTCAACCGTATCCGACGTCAGATAGAATCCATCAGCCGCCCCGCACGCACTGGCAGACTCAACCGCCTTCACAACCCGCGTTCGACCTTGATCATCAGTAAGCTCCAACGCCATTCGAGTCACATCGGTCAGCTGCCCATCTGGCGCGACTGGAAGGGTTAGCGAACAGTCGATATTGGCGTCCTCGATCGTCTTGACCGCGGCTGCTCTGAACACCGCATCGTAGTTCTCGAAATTACAGACAGGGTAACGAAGGCCGCCGGTCACGATGCTTAGCTTCTGGTACTCAGTACCCGGGCTTTCGGACGTGCCGCACTGAAACGGGGATAGCTCTTCGTTCGCCGTGTATGGCGAATTTGGATCCGATTCCTTCGGGAACAACCCCACGATGCTGTGCCAGACGTAGTTACGGTTTCCTGGCGACCCAAAGTTTGCAGGCGTCAGACCGAACAGCCGCTCTTCAAACTGGGCCGCATTCGGAGAATCTTGCTGGTCGTCAGTGATCTCGATGAAGACCTTAAACGCCTCGGGCCGCAGCCACGCTGACCAACCCGATGCCGTGAAACCATGTCGATCTGCGGCATTATATGTGTTCAGAACTTTCGAGAATGAGTCGTCCGAACCGATTTCCGTGTCGTAATGTTAGAAACGTGCGGTATTCGCAGGCTGGTCAGGGACCGGTTCGCAATTCGTGCCAGAAAGCGGCATGGTTACACACACTTCCGCTGCAATCTGTTCACCGTCGCCATGTTGCGAGAGCATCACAACACGGAAGTCCAACCCGGCATCAAGCATGATGTCGGCAAAGTTTGTGTTGATGTTTCGCTCAACGCTTTCGATCTCGTCGCGCATCGAGCTGGAGTTATCGATGACAAAGATGATGTCGACGGGCTTTGTTGCGAGGTCAGCAGAATAGGTGTCTACGATGCATGCTGCATCGCTTGCAGCCGGATTTAGACCAAGCTCAACTTCGGTTCCGTCCAAGCGCCCGTCACCATCGGTATCGGCTTTTGTCGGGTCTGTCCCGTACTGCGATTCATCGACGTCGCGAATGCCGTCGCCGTCCGCATCATCCGGATCGACCTGCCCATTATTGGACTCGCATTCCTCACCCTCACAAGTTGCTGCGCTGTCGGTCCCGCATGATGGCAAGCCCGCCAGCAGGAGCGAAAACACAATCAGAAGGGTTCGATTCATGCGCCGGCGATCCTGGCGCATCGAGCCATGTAGTCTGCGTCACGTCCGCGACGCGCGCGCAATCGGACGTCGAAGAAGTGCTCAAGGATCTCGTTGTCGAGCTCCGTGGCATCGGTATTCGCCATTTCGTTGAGCCTGACCGCTGCGTACATCGCATAGCAGAGGTCATCCAACAGCGGGCGAAGCTCCAACGAGGCTAGGCCCATTTCCAGTTCCATCACCTGGTCGAGCTGGCTCTGAAGTTCGCCCAATACTCCCTTGAGCTCAGGCCCCTTGGTCTCGCAGACGCCTTTGGCGGCAATGAGATCGCCCAGATACTCAAAGAAGCCTTGCTGGATTCGGTACTTCTTCATGTCACGGTACATCTGCATGATGAGCGTGTTGTGAGTTCCTTCCCAGTTTTCGTAGACGATGCTGTCACGGAGCAATCGAGGAAGGACTGAGAACGACTCGATTGCACCATTGCCACCTAGAATCTCGATGGCCTGCACATTCATCCAACGACCACTCTTGGCGGTCCGTACCTTATTCAGATTGATGCCAAGCCGTTGGAACGCCAGGTCCTTCTTCTCGACTTCGCCAGCGTCGATGCGGTCCTGCAGCGCGACCATGTGGAACGTACCAGACACCATCGTGTCGAGCTCGGCCCGCATATCCGCAAGGTGTTCGCTCACCAACGGGTAGTTGATAATCGAAGTTCCGAACGCCTTGCGATGTTCAGCGTATAGTTTTGCGGTCAGATACGCCCGACGCGCTCCGCCCGCGCATCCGACGGCGTTGTACAGACGCGAGGTATTGATGACGAGCTGCATCATGTTGCGGAAGCCATCGCCAACTTCGCCCATATGATATGCGACCGCGCCATTGAAATCGGTCTCACCGGACGCCATCGAACGGGTCCCAAGCTTGTCCTTCAATCGACGCACGTGGAAGTTGTTCACGGTGCCGTCTTCAAGTTTGCGCGGCACCAGGAAGAGGCCCAATCCGCGTGTACCCTCGGGGGCATCATCTGGACGCGCCGTCATCAAAAACACATCAGCATCAATGTTTGAGCAGAACCACTTTTCACCGGAGATTCGCCAGGTGCCGTCGGCGGCCTGCTCAGCGCGCGTCGCATTGGCACCCACGTCGCTTCCGCCCTGAACTTCAGTCAGGAACTGCGCGCCCTCAAAATGAAGGTCGTAATCTCGATCCAGAAACCGCTGCAGAAAGCGCTGCTTCAACTCGTCGGTGCCCAATTCCTGCAACACGCGAATCACACCCGCGGTGCAGGCCAATGGACAATTATGGCCGGCCTCTCCGAGGTAGGACGATACATAGAAGCGAGACAGTGCCCCCAGCGAATTGGGGTGGTTCGCATACGCTTCCATGATGCCAGAACCGTAGATATAGCGCCCCGCCTCATGATACGTCGGGTGGTGAACGATCTTCTCCTGCCGCGTGCCGAGACCCGAAAAACGCTCAAGTCGTGGCAAGTTGGTATGCAGGTTGTTCTCGCGAACAAGCTCGTCCACCGGACCTGCGACCTCTTGGCCAAAACGAACGAGATCCTCCTCAAGCTCATTGAGTTTCTCGCCCGCATAATGCCCGAGCACATTTCGAAAATGCGTGTCGCTCGTGTAAGCGTTTTTGGGGTGCGCCCCATCCCATGAAAGAAGGTCTTCTCGGCCACGTGTAGTGGCATTGGTCTGTGAATTCGTCATGCCTGTTTTCCGTTTCGAAATCTGCGTTCACTTTATCACAAAGATCCAAGCGATGGACGCCGCCTGAGATTTTTTTTGGAATCTCCAATCTCACCTCGTCATCCCACTTCGCAGATGCAGGTTCGGGGGCAACTGCACCCCACAGTTGGACAACGTTTTGTCCACTTATGCCGTAAAAATCTCGATGAGACGTGAATTGACACCCAGTTTAACTCAAGAACAGAGCGGAAATCAGAAATTCCGACCGATTGGTCGGCGGCGGCACGGGTCTTGCATGGGCCGGGTCCCAGTTAATGCTTTCGGCTGTGTGCCGTTCAATTGAGTTAGGAGAATCAAATGTTGACTACTGCCCCGAAATCGAAACCTGCAACTGGCAAACTTGCTGTATTGATGCCTGGCCTTGGCGCGGTCGCGACGACCTTTATCGCTGGGGTGGAAGCCGTCCGTAAAGGACGACAACCTGCGATCGGAAGCTACGCGGCCATGGGCCACATGGAGACTCCGAACGGGGAGCAAGTATTGGTTCGGGACGCAGTTGCACTCGCTGATCTTGATGACCTCGTCTTTGGCGGATGGGATATCTACGAAGGAACTGCATTCGAATCCGCAAAACACGCGGGCGTTCTAAACAAGGAAGACCTCGAAGCATCTCGTGAGGTTCTGGACGCAATCCGACCAATGCCGGCGGTGTTCGATTCCGAGTACATCCGCAACATCGACGGACCAAACAAGAAGAGCTCAACCTCAAAGCGCGAGCTTGCCGAGCTGCTCATCGAAGACATCAAGAACTTCAAAGCCGAAAATGGCTGCGACCGCGCGGTCGGCGTCTGGTGCGCATCAACGGAACGCTACGTCGAGGTTGGCCCCGTCCACATGACGATCGAGGCGTTCGAAAATGGGCTGGATGAAAACCACCCAGACATCGCCCCCTCGATGCTCTACGCCTACGCGTTCATCAAAGCCGGTGTGCCACTTGCGAACGGCGCACCAAACTTGGCGCTCGATGTGCCTGCGATTGTTCAGCTCGCTGAAAAACATGGCGTTGCGATCGCCGGTAAGGACTTCAAGACCGGTCAAACGCTCATGAAGACCTTGATCTCACCTGGTTTGGCGACCCGGATGATTGGTGTTCAGGGTTGGTATTCGACCAATATTCTGGGCAACACCGATGGTGCCGTCCTCGACGATCCGGGTTCGTTCAAGACGAAGGAAAACAGCAAGCTTTCGGTGCTTGAGTCGATCCTGGAAAAGGACCGCTACCCAGCGCTGTATGGCGATATGACGCATAGCGTGCGTATCGACTACTACCCACCTCGCGGCGACAACAAAGAGGGCTGGGACAATATCGATATCTTCGGCTGGATGGGTTACCCCATGCAGATCAAGATCAACTTCCTTTGTCGCGACTCGATCTTAGCCGCGCCGCTGGTCTTGGATCTCGCCTTGTTTATGGACCTCGCCCAGCGTGCAGAGCGCTCAGGTGTACAGGATTGGCTGTCCTTCTACTTCAAGGCGCCTCAACGCAATGGCGATTTCATGCCACCGCATGACCTATTTAAGCAACGTGACCTCCTCCAAGAAACACTCTTGGAACTATCGCATCTAACTGATCAAGAGGAAGCCACCCTGGCGTCCTAAGTAGATACGGACGGTAGTACCATGGTTAGCGCCATCAACATCGCAGCAGGAGTTATCCCAGCATTCATTTTGCTGGGCGTTTTCTCCGGGGCGATGGCGCTATACTTGGTGCTCTCGCCGACCCGCGATGGCCAGCGTCCCTGGCTGTTCGATTTCTTCTATTGGTTCATCACGCCGCTTGTCCGGCTGTTGGGGAGAATCGGGATCACCCCAAACCTCGTCACGGCGACATCGATCCTTCTTGCGCTTTGCGCGGCTGTGGCGTTGTCCATTGGACAATGGTTCGTCGGCTTCTGGATCCTGTCACTCGCCTCCGCTTGTGACGTCATCGATGGGCAGCTTGCCCGCGAGTTTGACATGCAGAGCGAAGCGGGGGCGTTTCTGGATTCATTCGTCGACCGACTCGCGGAAGGTGTTGTCTATCTTGGGCTAGCGGTCGCGGGGTCTGGCGGAATGCTGACGACCGTCGCAATCGGCGCACTGATCGCATCGTTTGCCGTCTCCTACGCGCGCGCCCGCGGCGAGAGCTTAGGGGTGGTCGCGAAGGTCGGGCTGATGCAGCGCCCGCAGCGGCTCATCGCGTTGATGTTAACGATCTTTATCGCTGGATTCGCTGAGGCAGGCCTCATCGGTATCTCCTCGTTTGGCGTCATCATGCTTGGACTGGGGATCATCGCGATCACCTCGATTGGCACCGCAATTCATCGGGCCGAGTGGATCATGTCCGAGCTCAAGACGAAAGCCGACGTGGCCGAAGGGACCTAGATGTCCCAATCATCAAAACAACACGTTCGAGACTTTGCGGGATCCTCGGTCGCTAGCTTCCTTGCGACCGCGGCCGACGGTGTCGTGTTCGCGCTGTTGATGACACTTGCGAGTTCACAACTGCAACTTGCTGGCATATTTGCGGCCGCCGCCGCCGTCGTTGGCGGCATCATCCACTATAGCCTCTGTCGCTTTTGGGTCTTTGAGCGCTTCGACGCCTCGTTTACGCGCTCGATTCCATTATACGTTTTGATGAGCGCCAGCGCCGCTGTCGCCCACGGCATCGCAACTCAACTTCTGGTCTTGGCTTTGGCACCTGCCATCGCCTGGTTTGTTTCGAAGGCGATCGTCTACGTGTTGTGGACCTACCCCGCCAGCCGCTACATCGTTTTTGCCGAAGGTAAGACCGATGTTTGACGCATATCGAAAAGTGATCGGACTGATCGCGCGGCGTCCTTGGGTGGCTTTGTTGGCCACGGTTTTAGTGACAATAAGTGCCATCTTTTTTGCGCGTGACCTCCGGCTCGATGGCGACCTTGGTCGACTATTGCCCGAGAACGCACGAAGCGTCCAAGGCCTACGTCATCTGGAGCGCTCCTACGGTGACCAGATTGGAAGACTGACTGTCGTCATTCAACACGATGACCAAGCGACCGGGCGCAAATATGCTCAGGAACTTGCGCTCGCTATCGAGGACCGCGTGGATGGCGTGAACCGGGTCGTCGTGAAAAACCCGGTCAGTGAGTTGAAGGACCAACGACTACTTTTCCTCGACCTAGAGGATCTTGAGACGATCGATAAACGTCTCCGCAAGCGCATCCGGTGGGAGAAACAACGAGCCAATCCATTGTTTGCGAGCCTTAAGAAACGTGAACCACCGAGCGTTGATTTCAGCGATATCGAGGCCAGTTACAAAGACCGGGGCGGCGTGAACGCCAACACCTCGGAGTACTATGAAGACCCTGAAACAGGTGAAATTCTAGTCTTCATCCACCCGGAGTTTCCCGCCAGCGAGCTGAACAAGACGAAGCAGCTCGTCGCGGATGTTGAGGCGGTCGCTGGACCGCTATTGCGTGGCCAAGATTGGGCACTCACGGGACGCTACGCAAAACGCATCGAACAGCAGTCGTTAATGACACAGGACATCGTTTCGGCGACTCCGCTCGCCCTACTATTCCTGATCCTCTTCCTGCTCGTCTATTTTCGTAGCTTCGTCTCGGTCGTTCAAACCCTGACTCCGCTGCTTATCGGGACCGTGATCGGCATTGCGTTCGCGCAGATCGTCTTTGGCTCACTAAACATCCTCACCGGTTTTCTGGGCGCGGTTTTGATGGGCCTAGGAGTGGACTATGGAATCCACCTGGTTTCGAAGTACCGCGATGTCATGGCAACCGAATCTCTATCTCCCCAGGAAGCATGGTTTCGGACGTTTCAGACGACAGGGAAGGCAAGTATCTACAGTGGGCTAACCACCATGCTGGCCCTCGGAAGCCTCGCTGTCAGTAGCTTCCGAGCGTTCTACGAGTTTGGCATCATTGCCATGGCTGGGATCGTGTTCGTGCTGGCGGCATACGCAATCGTCCTTCCGACGCTGATTTTCCTGGGTCGACCCGACGCTCGGCCTCGAGCGTCGTTCGCGACGGTGCTCGGCGAGAAAATTCAAGCCCGCCTTGAGATGATGAGTGCATCAGAGCGGCGTGGGCAGCTTAGAGCGACCGTGGTTGTTACCGCGTTCTTGGGTCTCATGGGCGCAAGCGTCGCAGTCCTAGGTGGCCCACACGTCAGCTTCGACCGGTCATTCGATAGTCTCTCGATAAGCGACACGAAGACCAACCGACTCGATCAGCGGGTAAACGAAATCTTGGGCGAGTCGCAAACCCCAAGCGTGGTCCTGGTGGAAGATGCCCAACATGAGCGCGCCGTCGTGTCCGAACTTGAAGCCCGAAAGGCCGACCCTACAAACCCGGGTCACCACACGATCGGAAACATCCTCTCGCTCGACCGACTCCTGCCGAAAGACCAGACCGCGAAGTTGGCCCTCTTGGAGAAGCTGATCGAGAAGATTGATTCGGTCCCAGAGAAATCGCAAACCGACGCCTTGAAGGACTTCGCACAGGAAATTCGCACGACCGTCGCGAAGGGCCCCCTGACCAAGGAGAACCTTCCCAAATCGATTGCCGTACCGTTTTCACGTGTGGATTCGGACGATGCATCCGTAGTGTTGGTTATGCCAGCAGTGGACTTGAACGACGCAACCGCGAACCGCGCATTTGCCAAGGTCTTGCGCGACCTACCATCGAACATCCCTGGGCAGCGGATTGACGCGATTGGGGGCGTGCAATTGCTGACTGACATCATGGAGCTGGTTCTCGAAGACACAAAGCTGATGTTGATGCTGACGATCTTCGGCCTCGTGCTCGTTTCGCTGATTGCCTTTGGATTTACGTTCTATGCGCCCCGACTGCTGCTCTTCATCGTTGTCGGCGCAGGTGCCGCGGTGGGTGCACTCGGCTTGGCCCATCAACCGTTCAACTTCATCAACATTCTGATCGTCCCGATCTGGCTTGGCTTGGGAGTTGATGCCGCGTTCCACATTCTCATCCATATTCGAGAAGAACCGCGCAATTTCGCCACCCATGTTTCGACCGCGGTGAGTGTGGCAGCGGCCTTTATGACCAGCATGATTGGATTTGGAGCGATGATGATGTCGCACCACACGGGCTTGAACTCCCTGGGTGTTTTTGCCGTCGTTGGCCTGGGCTCGCTCTTGCTTTTGAGTATTGGACTCGCCGCGCATCTCGCCTCTCGTCAACAGATTTTCGACCCATGAACCGTCTGTTTACTGCGGCGATAGCAATGTCGGCGATACTCGCCACCTACTCGTATTTCAATCCGCTTCGAATCGAACATTGGGCGATGATCTCTATCTCCGTCGTCCTGATGGCGATTCCTAGATTGCGCGAGTTCGGGATTGTTTTGCTGCCCGGATTTGGCTCATTATTCGTTTACGATTTCCTGCGTGTTTTTGCAGAAAGCGCTGCGTCGAGGGTCAGCTTGGAGTTGGTTCCCACCGCAGAAACTGCGTTGTTTGGAATCCCAACCGAGCAAGGCGTACTCATGCCGTATCAATACATGCAAGCGACGTTGGTAAACCCGGTTCTGGACGTTATTGGAGGTGCGTTCTACACGTCGCATGCCTTTATCGTATTTGGGTTTGCGCTGTTTCTAGTGCTAAAAGCGCGACACACAAAGGACCCCGCGGATAGGGACCGAATCTACCCGTTTCTTTGGGGATTCCTATTGATGAATCTGATCGCGAACGTCATCCAGCTGGTTTGGCCGGTGGCACCGCCCTGGTATATTGAGGCCCACGGATTCGTGCCGCCAGACGGCGCGATACCCGGCGATGCGGCTGGACTTTCGCGAGTCGACGAGATCTTGGGTATTGCGTACTTCACACCGGCCTATCTCATGAGTGCATACGCCTTTGGTGCAATGCCGTCTCTACATGTCGGATTTCCAGCCTGGGTGACTCTGAATGCACAAACACGGCGCGGGAAGACCATTGGCTGGACCGTGACTGCGGCAATGTCGTTCTACGCGGTGTATCTAAGTCATCACTTTGTTTTGGATGTCGGCGGTGGCCTTGCGGTCGCCGCGATCACCTATGTTATCCTAAACAGTGAAACGATGAGCGATGCCCCGAAGCGAATTCATCTGTGGATCGTCGGCTTATTTCAATCCCGGACGGCAATCTCATGACCCACGCCTGGCGAGAAAAACCCGTGTCCATGTTCATGGCGACCTGCGCTGGGATCGGCATGATTCCGGGAGCCCCGGGCACGTATGCTGCTGTCGTGGCAACTCCGTTTATCTGGTGGATGTCTCACAACGCCCCGGTTTGGGCGTACCTGGGCGGCTTCATTGCCGTCTCCATTTTGGCAGTGCTTTGGTGCGACAACGCAGGACAGGCTCTCAAAGACCATGATTCCAATCATATCGTGATCGATGAATGGATGGGCGTCTGGGCAGCCCTACTGCCATTCGGTCCGCTATCAATCTTGGATGCTGCCGTGGGGCTTATCGCCTTCCGCGTGTTCGATATCGTGACACCATGGCCAATTCGACAAGCCGACGAGCGTTTCAAGAACGGGATGGGCGTGATGTTGGATGACTACCTCGCGGCCATCATGGCTGCGGCTTGCGTGGCGTTCACACGGTGGCTCATCTAGCGATAAAATCGCCGCTCGCGTTCAAGATCTTGCCCGCTGGGTCGTCGCATTCCAGACCCGTAATCGTAAAGGTACCGAGCTGTCGTGTCCCTTCCACGGTTGTGAGAGTCACAGACGCGGGAGCGACATCGTCCTCGTTTACGATAGCCCAACCGCAATTGTCATAGGCATCAACCAAACCGATCTGGACGGTGTTCACCGGATACGTTCCCGGTTGGCCGAGCTGCGCCGGAATCGTAAACAACAGCGTCCCAGCCTCTCCAGACATCGAAATCCCCAGATCGTTTGCGCGTTGCTGCTTCGAGGCGAACTCGCCCATGAAAACGTCACCATCCATCGTGGTCAACGTCCACTCAACGTCAGCCGGATCGATCATGTTGTTTTGGTTGTTTTCGTTGTTCGAGCTTTCCGACTCGCTATCGCCACAGGCCATAGCAAACACAAAAATCAGCATCAGCGCTTTGATCTTCATCAATTCCTCGCGTCGTAGATCCACAGGCAACACCCACCTTGTTACGAATCTGTTTGGATTAAGCTAGACTAGAGCCATGACCGACAAGCCAGTACAACTCGACCTAACTGCGCAGATTACGGATGTGCCACAGGCAAACAGTTTGCCTCTGTACATCCGATTGGTCGAGGCCGTACATCGTGGCACGGACACCGTCGAAGAGCTCGCCAGACATCTGGACATTGAAGAGCGCACCGTCAACTACTACCTCGATTTTGGGCGTTGGCTGGGCATGATCCAGTCGGGCACGGACCTGACCGAGACTGGGCACGCATTTGCAGAAAGCGTGAGCGCACGCAGTCGCCTTTTCACCCAAGCACTGTTTTCCAAAGACCTCGTGCAGGCAGCCAATGCCATCAAACGCGACTCCCAAAACGAAGACGGTGTTGAGACTATCGACTCCAAAGAAGCGTGCCTGCGTGCCATCAAAGCGATGGCCCGGCTATCGTTGTCCACCGCCGAGAGGCGCGCGTCCGGCCTGGGGCATATGATGGACGCAGCCGTGCGAGCCACGCGTATCGACTGGCAGACAGGCGAGCCGCTAACGGAGTACCGAAACATCGCGTTTGATTTCGCCGGGCGCACCTTCATCACCGCACTGGCCGGACGTCAGTTTGGCAGTAACGTCGAGTACCGGGTCGGCTTCCCTAAGCAGGTTCGGCACTTCGTGGAGTACCAGGGCGAGGGGCTCAGCGGCAGCACTTGGAAACGTGCGAGCTACGATAGCGCTGACAATAAAGCGACCTGGTTCGGCAGCGTGCCGGTTAACGAAAACACCCTTGAGATCGCCAAACGCGGCGGTCGGGATTTGCGTAAACTCGTCACCATGTGCGCGCCATACGTTGCGCTGGCGGTCGGCCTCTTGACCTATCGAGACACGCTGAAGCGTCCCAGCATCAAGATCACCAACGACATGTATGGGATGCGATTTTGGGAACACGATCGAGACCTCGGTAGCCCGATCGAAGTCATCGAACAGTTAGCCGAAAGACTGGGCCTCGAACCTGTAAAAGGCGTCCCCCAGAAACTACGTCATGCTTCGGCAGATTTGACCGACGAAGGGTCCGCTGAAGATTTGATCTTTGTGCTGACTGAACTGCGGATCATCAAGGCAGGCAAGGACACCTCGTTCGAAATGCATGGCGGTGTTGAAGATGAGCTTCGCGAGGGCAGCGACACGTCGCCCTCTGTCATCGAACGCCTTCAGCCGGTCTATACAGCCATCAAAGAAATGCTGCGCCCGTTCTAGGCGTGTGCGCGAGTATACTGCTGAATCACGTCACCCACGGCTGACCATGCACCTTGGTCGTTTAGCTGCTCCTGTGTGAGCCGCCATCGCCAATTGCCTTCCGAAGTTCCCGGCGTGTTCGTGCGGCACTCGGTTCCCAACCCGAACACGTCCTGCGCGGTGTACACAACAAGACGTGCGCTCGAGCGAGCGAGCGCACGAATCAGTTGCTCCAAGACGTCTTCATCTGGCGCCGAAAGATACGTTCGAACGCGATGGCGCAACTTGTCGGAGGCGTTCCAGTACCAGCCCATCGTCGTGTCATTGTCGTGCGTTCCCAGATACGCGACGCAATTTTCGGGATAGGTGTGCGGCAGGAATGGATGGTCGTCACCGCCGTCGAAGGCAAAGTGCATGACCTTCATGCCAGGAAGGTGCTGACGATCGCGTAATGCGATGACTTCATCGGTAATGATGCCCAGGTCTTCTGCGATGAAAGGCAGTTCACCAAATTCGGCGCGAACCGCATCAAAAAAAGCGTCTTTTGGTCCGGAGCGCCATTCACCTTTGATGGCGTTGGGCGCGCCTGCCGGCACCGCCCAATAGGATTCAAAACCTCGGAAGTGGTCGATGCGAATCATGTCCACCTGCCCCAAGACCCGTCGGATTCGGTCAAACCACCAGCTGTAGTTATCTTCGGCCAGTGCGTTCCAATCATAAAGCGGGTTGCCCCAGAGCTGCCCCGTCTTGCTGAAATAGTCAGGTGGAACGCCGGCAACCGCCGTGGCATTGCCATCGATATCGACGTCGAAGTACTCGCGATTGGCCCATACGTCTGACGAATCGAAAGCCACAAAAATAGGAATGTCGCCAATGATGCCGACACCCTTTGTCGCCGCGTACGCTTTGAGCTTTGTCCATTGTTCGTTGAACAACCACTGCTCGAATTTGATCTGCTTAATGCCGTCTGCCAAACGCGTCGTCGCGTCGGCCAACGCCTTGGGTTTTCTTTGCACCAATGCCTTTGGCCATTCGGCCCAATGGCGACCCTCGTTTTCGTACTTCAAGGCCGAGAACAGGGCGTAGTCGTCCAGCCAGTAAGCCTCTTCCGTGCAGAAGGAATCAAACGATTTCGAGCCTTTGAACTTACCATAGCCCTTCGCCAAGATTTGGCGGCGCAGCGGCATGATTACCTCGACGAGGTACTCATCGTCGGCCTCCCCTTCCAGTGCTTCATGAAGCGGCTGAAAGTCGGAAGTCTTTAGCAGTCCACGGTCGACCAAATCGTTGAAGTCGATCAGCGTCACATCCGAGGCGAATGCGGACTTCGACGAATACGGAGAACCTCCAGGATCGGGTGGGTTCAACGGCAGGATTTGCCACCACCGAATCCCCTGCTCGGCCAGCACGTCAATGAAGCGATGCGCCGCCGCTCCAAGTTCACCGACGCCCAGAGGCCCAGGTAGGGATGTGGGGTGAAGGATGACGCCGCTGCTACGTGGGATTTCCATGGCCGATCGCTCCGTGTTAGTGTCGGTCACCTAATAGACTATTTTTGAGATTTGCGACATGGATCAGGCGCTCATTCCGTTTCAAAGTGACCACTACCTCGCACGCAAAAAGATTTTCGCGATGCTTGGTCAGCAGTTCCACATCTACGGCCCCGATGGGTCGCTGAAATTCTACGTGAAACAGAAGGCGTTCAAGCTAAAAGAGGCGATCACTGTTTTCGAGGACGAGGGCCAAACGAAGCCCGTTCTCAAGATCCAAGCGCGCAGCATTATGGACTTTTCTGGCACCTATGATGTGACCGACATGGCAGGAAACACGCTGGGCGCACTAAAACGTGAAGGCCTGAAGAGCATGCTTCGTGATGAGTGGACCATCTTTGACGCTGCAGGCAGTGAAATTGGCAAAATCCAGGAAGACAGCCAGCTCTTTGCGCTCCTGCGCCGATTCCTGGCAAACCTCATCCCGCAACGGTTCGACGTAACGATAAACGGTCAGTTAGTGGCAGAGTTTAATCAGCACTTCAATCCGTTTGTGGCCAAGTTCGACATCGATTTCAGCAAGGACCCTCAGGGGCTTCTGGACCGACGTTTGGGAATCGCAGCGGTGGTGCTGCTCCTCGCTATCGAGGGCCGACAGAAGTAGATGTCTGAGCGTTACTCGGCTACCGACCGTCTGGATTGGGCGGTCGCCATTTTGGTTTTTGGGGTGGTTCTGGCGTGCCTGCTAGCAACGATGCAGATGGGCTTTACGCGTGACGAGAGCTTCTATTTTCACGCCGCATTCCAGTACATCCGTTGGTTCGAAGAACTCTATACAAACTTCGAAGCTGGCAGCATCGCAGCAAGCTTCAGCCAGGCGAATATCGACAAGCACTGGGGATACAATCCGGAACACCCAGTCCTGATGAAGACCCTGTTTGCGCTGAGTTTCAAACTCTTCAATCAGCATTTGGAGTGGATGTCGGCGAGCACCGCGTTGCGCCTTCCAGGCGCCGTGTTTGCGGCGGGACTTTGCTCTGCGCTCTACCTTTGGACACGTCAGCTCTTTGGCCGCATGGCCGGTATCATCGCTGTGGGCGCGCTGCTCTTTCAGCCCAGGTTCTTTTTTCACGCCCACATGGCGTGCTTCGACGTTCCTATCGTAGCCCTGTGGTTTGCCGTCATGTACGCGTATTGGCGCTCCTACGAATCAAAAGCGTGGGCCATTGCTACAGGCCTGCTGTGGGGGCTGGCTCTGAGCACCAAACTCAACGCGTTCTTCCTCCCGATCATAATGATGGGTCATTGGGCTGTTGCACATTGGTCGAGCTGGGGAGTTTCGAAACGTGGGGTTCGAATCCCTCCGTTTCCGAAGGCGTTTTGGGCGATGGCCGTACTCGGCCCGATCTTGTTCTACCTCTTGTGGCCGCGGCATTGGTTTGACACATCGGCGCGAATTCAGTGGTACATGAACTTCCACCTGAAGCACGTTCACTATTTTGTGTACTACTTCGGCGAAAACGTTCAGCAGCCACCATTACCCATCTCGTATCCATGGGTGATGACGTTGTTGACGGTGCCCGTATCGATACTCGCGGCATTCGTCGCCGGCGTGGTCGCATGGGCTAAGGGCGATGAGCGTGAAGTGGCCGACGAACGGGGGACCGGCTTGTTGTTAGCCATCAACCTGATTTTTCCCATCGCCCTGATATCGATGCCATCCACGCCGATTTTTGGGGGCGTCAAGCACTGGATGCCCGCGATGCCATTTGTTGCGATGTTGGCTGGCGGTGGTGTCGTCTGGTGTGTGCGTCACCTCAGCCTGGGCCAGAGCCGACCAATCGCTGAGCTTGCCGTTGGTGTGTTTGTTCTGAGCACTGCGTTGTACAGCACACTGCATATCCATCCATTTGGAACCAGCTACTACAATGAGCTGATCGGTTCGACCCGGGGTGCCGCGGACCAAGAGATGATGCGCCAGTTCTGGGGTTATGCATCACGGCAGGGCCTTCCCTGGTTGAACGACAATGCCAAACAAAACGCCAGAGTGTTCACGGGAAACACCACCGGATTCGCTTGGGGAATGTACAATCGAGACAAGATGCGACGATCTGATTTACGCCCGTCTCCGCTCGGGGCGAGCGATTACTCGCTATTCCATCATCAAAAATCGTTTGTGCATCGTGAGATTGAAATCTGGGAGAGGTACAATACACGCGCTCCCGTGCATGTCGTGGATGTGGATGGCGTGCCAGTACTCAGTATCTACGCGAAAAAACGAAATTAGATCGTTACTTTTGCCTCGCTAGGGCATCACAAACCTACACAGTGATGTACTGCTTACGCAGGTGATTCGTATGGACTTATCAAAAAACGTTTTCACAACCTTTGAAGCCGCAAAGATCTGCAGCGCCAACATCACCTCGATCAAGAATTGGATTGATAAAGGTGAGCTTGAGGCATTTCGCACGCCTGGCGGACACTACCGCATCAAGCGTGAGTCGCTCTCGGGCTTCCTTGAGCGCCACACGATGCCGAATCCGCTCAAAGCGGATGAGAAATTCAGGGTGGTTGCGATTCACTCTGAGCCAGAGATGGTTTCAGGCATCGCGGAAAGACTCGAAGATATCGACATGTCGGTCACCACCGACCCGATTGACGGGCTGGTAAAGGCAGGGCACTACCGGGCTCAAGCCGTCATTTTGGACGCAAGCCTCAACACCATTCCGACGTCTAAAATCTGCCAAAAATTGACCGAATCAGACGAGATGGATGGCGTGAATATTGTCGTAGTTGGGGTCGATGACGATGATCACGCCGATGAACTGCGCAGCGCCGGAGCCCATCGTGTGACCAAGTCCAACCCCCTCGATATCCTCAAAGCACTCTTGGAAGTGTTGACCGCCTAGCTTTCATCCGGCCAATCCCTTGCGCGATCCGCCCTCGCGCTGTAAGAAGAAACGTCTTCAAATGGCGAATTTTCGCCCTCTTATGCCGGATTCTGACCTATGCCAGCTAGTAAGAAACAAGTTATCGCCAAGCTCTCGAATGTCACAAACCTCGGCCCTTCCTACGCTGAAGCGGCCTACAGTGAGCTTGGAGTACGCAGCCTTGAAGACCTAATCAAAGCTGCTGAGGGGAAACAACTTCAAGGAATTAAGGGTATTGGCGCTGCGAAAGAAAAGAAGATTTTGGCGTCTGCCAAAGCACTTCTGGAAGCGCCAAAATCCAAATCGACCCCTGCGAAAGACAAACCGTCGACTGCTTCAAAAGGAAAGTCGTCGACTGCTTCCAAGGGTAAGTCATCAACCGCTTCGAAAGGAAAATCGTCGACCGCCTCAAAAGCGAAAGGAAAGTCGTCGACCGCTTCCAAGGGAAAGAGCAAGCCTGCACCGTCGAAAGGCAAATCGTCGACGGCTTCGAAAGGAAAGTCGTCTGCCAAATCGAGCAAACCTGCTAAGTCCGGCGCGAAGAGCGGCAAAGCAGCAGCTTCAAAACCCGCTGCGTCGAAGCCAGCTGCGTCGAAACCAGCTCCAAAGCCAGAGGCGAAAGCCGACAAGCCGAAGCCGAAGCCACGTCCTCGCCCACAGGCTGAGCGACCAAAGCCTCGTCCTCGACCAGAGTCGACCTACACGCGTCCAGAGCCGAAGAAGCGTGAGAGCACCAACCCCGTCATGTTTGTTGGCAAGCTCGTCTTCAAGATTGCGAAGAAGCTTCTGAGCTAGGCCCCAAGAGTCTGACACGTCGGGCAAAAATACGACGAGCGTCCCGCCACTTTGGTTCGCTCAATTGGTGTAGAACACACCACACAAGCCTCCCCTTCACGTTGATAAACGTCGAAGGGGTTTTTTACTTTGCCCTGATTCAAGTACTGCACTTCGTCGGCAGCTTGCTCCTCGATCACCTGGTCAAAGAACGTGATAAGCGCTGCGGCGAGGTCGTCCCAGTCCTTGTCCGAAAGGTCGTCAGCGTGGGCGTCTGGCGCGATGCCGTTTCGAAAGAACACCTCCGAAACAGCGATGTTTCCAACCCCTGCGATCACCGATTGGTCCATCAGCGCGTTCTTCAGCTTTCGATGTCCGACGGCATCTTTCAGCGTGGTTCCATCCATGTCATGGGGTTCAGGCCCCATCTTGTTGAGCGGCGCGTACTCCGCGATCGCGCCCGGTTCAAAAATGTCGACATGTCCAAGCCGACGAGAGTCCTTGAATCCCAACCACTGGCCATCGACCTTCCAGGCTAGCCGCACAAATCGCTCAGCAGTGTCTTCGATAGGCGCGATCTTCCCAGTCATTCGAAAATGGAAGATGACAGTTTCGCCACCATCAAAGTCAACCATGAGGTACTTGCCGCGTCGTCTTGCTGCCGTGCAAACCGAGGCAAAGATGCGCTGAAGGTCATCCTCCGTACCCATCGTGAGCAGTTGGTTGTCCACCAGCAACACGTCCTCGCACGCGCGACCTACCCACCATTTCTCTAGGTTTAACCGGACAATCTCGACTTCGCCTAACTCAGGCATCGTCACCGTCCAAGGTTTGAGTGATTCCGCGCTCAGTCTCGAAGAACGCCTCGTCGTTGAGCATCCCACGTACCGCCCACAGCATGGGGAACGCGCGTTTCGTGATCGTTCGCTGAAGGTACTTCACGCCGGGAGACCCGCCAGTACCCATCTTGGTTCCAATCAAACGCTCGACCACGCGCACGTGATGGAATCGCCACTGCAGGATGTTCTGGTCGTGCTCAACCATCGCCTCAGCGCACGAGTAGATGTGGTAGTACTTTTCCGGATTCTCGTAGAGGCGTCGCAGTTCGTTATATGTCCGCTCCCCAGCCTCTCCGTCCAATTCGACGTCATCGGGAGGAATGTCGACGTCGAATCCTCGACGCTGCAGAAACTCATAGAATTTAGTCCGCAGGCTAGGCTCTGAAAGCCGACGCTCAAGGGTTTCGCGCTGGTCATCGGTAAGTTCGATGCCTTTAAGCACAGCGCCGCGACGAATTCCGCTCAAGAACTCAAGCTCACGAAACTGAATCGACTGGAATCCCGAAGCCGGATTGAGTGCGCTACGGAAACTCAGGAAATCACGCGGTGTCATGGTTTCCAGAATATGAATCTGCTCGACCAGAAGGCGTTCGATCTTGTTCACACGCTCCAACAATCGGGTTGCTTCGTATACATCGTCCATATCCAACCGTGCTGCAGCGGCTTCCAATTCAAACAAAATCAGTTTGAACCACAGCTCGTATGCTTGATGGATGATGATGAAGAGCAACTCGTCGTGAGCTTCGGACTCGGTCTCGAATTGCTGCAGGTTCAGAAGCTCAGGCACCTTCAGGTATGAGTTGTAGCTGAGCCGCTTCTGAGCCGATGTGTCCCAGTTGATGTCTTCGTCGCGCATGAATAGCCTCCCGGATCGCTTTGGCGCGCGGACTATAACGATAGTCTTTACGAAATAGAAAGGGAGTGATTGAACAATTTCGAAGTCCGCGTAAATATTGTGGCCAACGAATCGTCTACCAATTGAGTGCTCTGAATTCGAGCGGGTGAAATGGCAATAGATTTCAAACCAAAACTTGGCCTGCTACTGGCCATCTTGCTTTTCGGCGTCGCGGCTTGCGAAGCCGTCAACGCCATCGCGGATGCAATCGACCAAATCTCGGACGGTGCGCCATGCAACGTGAACAACGGTTGCTTGGGTGGCAAATGCCTCACGGAGTCCGAACTCGGATTTCCGGGCGGTTACTGCACGACCTTGAATTGTGAATCTCAAGGCTGCACCGGATTTTCCTCGGAGTGTTTCCGTACCGAACTCGCCGGAAAGAGCGTCACAGCCTGTTATGAGCTGTGCGACTTCGACGGCTCGTGCGAGCGGGCAAGCGAAGGCTACCAATGTGTCCAACTCCAGGACACACCAGTATGCCTGCCGCCGACCGCAGTGAACGCTCCTGTGCAAGGCTCCACGGGGTCCGGCTGCAGCAACAACCTGCAATGCAATGGCGAAGGCGCGACGTGCCTGACCACATTCTTCGGCGGATACTGCAGCCAACTTGGCTGCTCAACCGATGCAGACTGCCTCGACAACAACCCCTGCGTGACGCTTGAAGACAGCTCGACAGCTTGCCTTCGAGGCTGCGAGTCTGACGACGACTGCCGTTTCGGATACTCCTGCACGCAATATGCGGGCTCCAATATCTGTCTGGAATCCAATAGCTCCGGTCCACGGAACCCGGATGGTGAGGACGATGGCGCGAGCTGCGTCGCCAATATCAACTGCAAAGGCGGCACGTGCATTCGCGCAAACGAAGAAGAAGGTGGCGCCACCAGCTATCCAGGCGGCTACTGCACCACCCGTGATTGCGCCAGCAACGATGACTGCAACGGCGATTCAATCTGCATCGCCCGGACACGCTCGACCGCATGTTTCGATGTTTGTGAATCGAACTCGGACTGTCGCGACGGTTACGAATGCCGAAGCACGCCAGAAGGTGGCTCGGTCTGCGATTCAATCGTCGAAGCCGTCGCGCCCGACCCGAATCAGAACGCCTTTGAAGTCCAGTGTGGATCTGAGAAGAACCTCACCTTCACCATGCCTGACGGAACGATCGGCTTCTATATCGCGCCTTTCGCGCCTGGTGGGCAGAAAGTCGTTCCGAACGTTCTGCGAAATCCCAACGGTAGTTCGCTGAACATCCCGAGTGAATATGAATGGCTGGCGGTCAACCCAGAGCTGCTTGGCAGCCTGGCACCGATTCAGTTCCCGGCCAGCGATGCCAGCAACTTCCGCGATGCCTTCGGTCCCGGCGAATACACGCTCGAGGTCAGCACGCAAGCAAGTGAGCTTTGCTGGTATGTGATTCCGAAAACAAGCCCGGGCACACAACTGGACATCAATCTCTACTTCGTTGGGACTAGCATCAGCGCCAATGAAGCCCAAGGCAGCTCAAGCGTGCGCCGCGTGGAACAAGTCGTCCAGAGCATCTACAACGATATGGGCGTGACTGCTCAGGTCGCCAACTACATCGACGCGTCGGATTCCGTCAGCCAGCAATACGGCATTATCCGTGACTTCTACGACGTCTTTAACCTGGTTGCGACGAGTGAAGCTACAGGCGACACCGCCGACGAGGCGCTCACGGTCAACGTGTTCCTGATTGAAGACTTCAATATCTCAGAAGCTCCAGGCCTTCTGGGTGTCTCGACAGGCATCCCAGGGATGGCTGGATTGCACGGAAACTCCGGTGCAGGGTTGGTCTTCAGCGCCGCATCATTGGGCCGCGACGACCAGCAGCTGGGACAGACAATGGCACACGAGATTGGACACTTCGTAGGGCTGCGTCACACGACTGAGCACTATGGCTCAGCGCACGACCCAATCACCGACACTCCCGAGTGCCTCGCCCCTGACCTCGCATTCTTGTGTGAGGACAGCGACAACTTCATGTTCGCCTTCGCATTGGGCGGCGAGCAAAACGATACGACACCAGGCCAAGCCTTCGTTGTGCAACGAAGCGCGCTGATCAAGTGATATGACTATGAAACTAAAGACTATTACAGCAGCAATCGCCCTCACGCTCTTGGCTACACCAGCCTTTGCGCAAGAGGCTTCGCCGTCACCGGTGTTCATGGGACAAACCGCTGGCCCAACACAGCCTGTGCCTGTGCCCGAGAACCAAACCCCGCAACAACGGCTGGAGTTCTTGCTCAGCGGCTACCATTACTTCCCATCGAAGGCGGACCTCGACGCAATCGCGAAGGACGATGAGATGGCGAAGATGCTGAGGATCCTCGCGGAAGACAACAAGGCCAGAGTGATGGTTCGCTCGCGCGCAGTCGATGCGCTGGCGTACTACTCAGACGAAGCGACAGTTGGGTTTTTGACACACGTCATGAAGCGCGACCCCAAGGACGCCGACCCCAAGGATGCTCGTCTCGTTAAGTCGATGAAGCACCACGCCATCATGAGCATCGCAAAATCACTTGAGGACAAGTCCATTGCGCCGCTTGAGTACGCGCTGACGCACGACGACCATCAGATTCGGATGACGGCGATTTCCGCGATTGGGAAACATGCCGGAGAGGCCGGTAAAGTAAGGCTCGGGAAACTGGCGGAGACGGAAAAGAACATCTACGTCCAGAAAGAGCTTCGAAAGTACGTTAAACTGTAACTTCGAACCCGATAAGGTTTGTTGCGACGATACCTGCAACAAGGTATCGTACTGAAAACGTCTATTCGATAAATGAGTCCATGGACGACGATTACTCGCAAGAACAGTCGGAGCCTTCAGAGGCAACGCTCATCGTCGATTCGAACGCGCTGAAGCGGGTTCGCGAGGAAGTTGCGCGTGCTGAGGAAGCCTTCTTGGTGGTGATTGCAGGCCCTCAAACCGGTCGGATGTACAAGCTCGACCGAAATGAGACCATCCTTGGACGCTCCCCCAAAGTTGACCTACAACTCCAAGATGTCGGGATTTCGCGTACCCACTCGCGCCTATATCGCGTCGGAGACAAGGTTTTCGTTGAGGATCTTCAGAGCGCGAACGGCACGTTCCTTAACGGACAACAGCTCGTGATGTCGCAGCAGCTTCAAGACGGCGACAAGATTACGCTGGGATCCACTACGATCCTGAAGTTCACGTACCACGACAAGCTCGACGAAGATTACAACAACAAGATGCTCGACGCCGCGCTGCGCGACGGCCTCACCGGGGCATTCAATAAGAAGTATCTGACCAATCACCTCTATGGCGAGTTCTCGTACGCGAAGCGTCACAACTCGCATGTTTGCTTGGTCATGTTCGATGTCGACCACTTCAAGTCCGTCAACGACACCTACGGCCACCTCGCCGGTGACTACGTGCTTGAAGAGCTCGCTCGGCTTGGAATGCAGACCGTCCGCGCCGAAGACGTCTTTGCCCGCTACGGTGGTGAAGAGTTCTCGGTAGTCGCACGCGGCCTCACGATGTTCCAGGGCTACCAGTTCGGCGAACGACTACGCTCGACCGTGGCCGATTTCCGGTTCTTCTATGAAGGCACGCACATTCCAGTCACGATCAGTGTTGGGGTAGCGAGCTATCCGGAAATCCCCGTCGATACGTATGAGAATCTGATTTCGGCGGCTGACTCAGCGCTGTATAGCGCCAAGCGAAATGGCCGTAATCGCGTCGAAATGGCGCGCTAGAAACTACTCAACCAGAACAGCGAGTGCGGTGGAATTGTCGCGACCCATGCGGTCGAGCGCGTTCTGCACCAGTGCGTCACACAACGATTGTGGGTCGCCATCGAATTCTTTGGCGAACTCCAGAAGCAGTTCTTCCGAGAATTCGCCATGGCTACCGTCACTGGTCAACACGAAGAGGTCACCACGTTTGATCTCGAACCCCTCCGCGTCCGTTCCCGGAAACTCCAGTTCTCGTCCCAAACCATCAACACGGCTGATCTCAACTTCGGCTGACGTTGAAAGAAACCGAGAAATGGTCCGCTGACTCAGGTCATTCTTCTCAGCCTCTTCAGGTGTCAATTCACCCAATCGGACCAAGATCGTGGCCAGCGTGTGGTCATCCGTGAGTTGGTAGCACTTACCCTTGCGGATCAGAACGATACGGGAGTCACCCACGTGACAAATCCCAGCACGACGGCCCGCGATGACAATTCCGCTAAACGTCGTTCCGCCGCGATTCGTTCCCGGCGCAAACTCACCCTCGAGGGCGAGACGTTGGCCAACCACCTTCGCGATGGTTTTCGCGAACGCAAAAGGTCGGGAGATGATCTCGTCAGCCCCATAGTGCGCCCAGCCGCGCGCGAAGCTCTGACAAGCCGTTTCGACGGCGAGCCGGCTTGCGTGTTCTCCATCTTGAATGCCGCCAATTCCATCCGCGACGCAGAAGAACCCGAGGTTTACCTTTTGGGAACCACAGACCGATTGCAGCGAGATATGACCGCATGAATCCTGATTGTTCTTGCGGAAGAGATAGTTGCCGACAGTCGACGTCGCGCCGACGATGAAATTTATTGGGCGCGCGAGTTCGACCCGCAGCTGCTCCAGCCCCGCGTGGAGCTCCATGGGATCTTTGTACGCCAGGTCACCATAAGGAGAGACGCATCCGGCAAGGACCTGCGGGAAACCCGGGAATTGCAGCTGCGTTCCGCTGAGCCGATCCTTGTCCTGGAGGATTCCGGCCATCTGATGGCCACCAGGATAGTCGCGTTCGACAAAGTTCTCGTAGCAAAGCTCGCCCAAGAGACGCATATCCCGCCATGGAGCCTCAATCGCAGGCCTCCGATTCACGGTTAGGCGTGGCATTCCAACGATGTAGAGGCGGTGGCTGATGAGATCCAGATACAAGTCACGACGCTTCAACCCTTGCAGCCAGCCTTTGCGCTCATGCAGCTGAGACAGGCCTTCCGAAACGTACTGCAGTGAGATTACGCCGACGGTTCGCTTCGCAGATCGCCATGTTTCGTCTTCGAACGGGGTCGAAGTGGACGGCGGCGCGTTCAGGATAAAGACAATCTCGTCATCCTGTTCCTCGACCTCAACGATGGTGGGAAGACTGTCGTGGATATTGTCTTCCAGCACCGTGCGGGCATCTCGGCCCCACGCGATCGGCCCTCGCCAGATCAAGAATTTCTTCCCCTTCGACTCAACCAAAAGGTTCTGTACCGCATCCCGGCTGGAGCTGAGGATCTTCTGAACCTCATACTCAACACCGCTCACGGTGACCACCGAACCGACTTCCACGTCGCTCATTCGTGCTCCGTTGCAAGTTCAGCGCGGTGATAGCCTTCCTTCCAATCCAGGACGACCGGGAGATCGACCGTCTTTCGGTCAGTGCTCGCACGGATATTGTCTGGGTGGTGGAAGTGGAACAGCAGTGATCCGAGTGCGAGCTCATCGCCTGGCATCAATGGTGTTTTGGCCGAAATCTCGGTTCGATTCACATAGGTCCGCTGACGTGAGGTGATGGGTTTCACAAACCAATCGTCGTCCTCTTGCCAGATTTCACAATGCCGAAATCCGACATATTTCTTTTCTGGGTCGTGGGCACCCGCGAGATCCCAATCAGGCTGTTGCGCATTCAGCCAAGCTTCGCCGGGAAGCTCACCAGGCTTAGGAAAGGACCGTCCCAATACGGTGGGTTCATCGGTCTTCAGCAGCACCTTCGGCCCACATACGGCACCATTTCGAACGAGGAAGAGCGAGGGCGACTCGACCGCGAGGAGTATCTCTTTCTGCTGGTCCTTCCAATCTTGGAACGTCAGCTCGGTCTTCTCAAACTTGAATGTGACAACGCCCATCTTGATGAGGTCGTTGTTCTTAATCTGATACTTGCTCTTGGTGTCGGTCAAAAGCTTGCGATTCACGTAAGTGAAAGCCGTGGCAGACATCATTCGCATGTGCCACTTACCGGTCGGTGTGCAGCTCAAACGAATATGGGGCGCACCCAACTTGTAGATCTGTTCGTCATGCAGGGCGTCGAAGATCACATCGACGGGACCATTCTGGGGATGGTAGCGACCGACATAGACGTCGGGACCATGGATGGGGACCCTGAGCAGCTCTTCGTCGTCGACGACCTGCACAAGGTAAGCTAGCGGATCGACCTTGTGTGGCGCGGCCAACTCAGGATCTCGCGTCTCTTTCCACCCGCGTAAGATGTCAAAATCAAACAGCGCGTCAGTCATTAACTACAGACGTAAAGGGAGATTTCTGGCCTATCGTACCGCATTCTTGGGGTTCGTCGAACAAAGTAACGGTTTCCTTGAGCAGTTTTTATGAACACGTTATAAGAATACCTGTACATATTTACAGGAGTGCTTCATGAGGCCAAGGCAGGCAAAGGGCGAACTCAAGTCCCTCATCGACTATTGGAAGGCGGGAAACGGCATTGGACGTAACTTTACGGCGGTTCAACACATGCCGGCCCAAGCCGCCCAATTTGGCGAGATTCCGGACGGTCTCGATGGTCGAGTTATCGAGCTTTTGCGCCGCCGCGGTATCCAACAACTGTACTCGCATCAATCGGAGGCGATCGGTGCTGTGTTGCGAGGCGAAGACACGGTCGTCGTAACGCCAACCGCCAGTGGTAAGAGCCTTTGCTACAACCTTCCGGTTTTGGATGGCCTTTATGGCGGTGGAACTGCGCTCTATCTGTTCCCCACCAAGGCCCTGAGCCAGGACCAAACCGCAGAACTCAACGAACTTCTGCGGCGCGCGCCAGATGCGCCTGAGGATTGGGAAGCCCAAGTTTACGACGGTGATACGCCACCTGATGTTCGCCGCCGAATTCGGAGATCCGGAAAGCTCGTGGTGACGAATCCGGATATGTTGCATGCAGCGATTCTGCCCCATCACGACAAATGGGCCCCGTTCTTTCGCAATCTGCGATACGTCATCGTCGATGAGCTCCACACCTACCGTGGGGTATTCGGTTCGCATGTCGCCAATGTGGTTCGACGCCTCAACCGTATCTGCCAACACTACGGGGCTTCGCCGCTCTTCATTACGACGAGCGCGACGATCGCAAACCCCAAAGAACTCGCGGAAACACTTACGGAGCGTGAGTTCACACTTGTCGACAAAAGCGGTGCGCCAACATCAGAGCGCTATGTCTGCTTCATGAACCCGCCGATCACAGATCTAAACCAGATGCGTCGGCAGAGTGCACTTTCCACCGCCGGAAACATCGCCAAGACCGTCATCTCCAAGGAGTGCGGCACGATCGTGTTCACCCGCAGCCGACAATCCGTTGAGGTGATGGTCAACCGCCTCAAACAGAAGTTGAAGAAGGGCACTGGAGGGCTGGACCAGCGCGTCGCAAGCTACCGTGGCGGCTATCTACCCAATCTCCGACGTTCGATTGAACGCGGTCTTCGTGATGGCTCAATCCTTGGCGTGATCTCGACCAACGCGTTGGAGCTCGGGATCGATATTGGAAGCTTGGATGTCTGCATATTGGCCGGATATCCGGGGACCGTCGCCTCGACCTGGCAACAGATCGGACGTGCCGGACGCGCCGGGGACACCAGCCTGTCTATCGTCATCGCCTCCGATGAACCGTTGGACCAATTCATCGTACAAAACACTGATTACTTTTTTGGTCGCTCCCCCGAAGCCGCCCGTATCGACCCAGAGAATCTCCGCGTGGTCGTCGAACACCTGAAGTGCGCCTGTTATGAGCTTCCCTGGTCAGATGGAGAGTCATTTGGGGAGTTTTCTGTGGCCGAAACCGACGAGATTCTGACGTTTCTTCAGGCCGAGACGAACCTCATTCAAAAGTCCGGCCTGCAGTGGAAATGGTGCGCGGAAACATACCCGGCCAGTGAAGTGAATCTGCGTAACATCGCCGAAGAGAACTTCGTCGTCGTCGACATCACGCACCCCGAACCCAAGGTCTTGGCTGAAGTCGATTTTGAAGGCGCCCATACGTCGATCTACCCCAACGCCGTCTACCAAGTTAGCGGTGTGCCATACCGCGTCGAACGCTTGGACTACGACGAACGCCGGGCATATGTGCGCAAAAGCGATGATGGCTACTACACGACCGCCATGCACTACGCAGCCGTCGCCATCTTGGACACCTTCGGTGAACGTGATGTGTCTCCTGCACGCGTTGGATTTGGCGAGGTCTGCGTGACCGACAGATTCGTGGGCTACAAGAAGATCAAATTCGGTACGGGCGAAAACGTCGGCTATGGCGAGCTGAATCTTCCCGAACTCGACTTGCACACGACCGCATATTGGCTGGAATTGCCGACCGACAACTTCCCGGACTTGAGCGCCAGCGACGACCAATGGGCGCGCATCGTGTCTGGGTTAGGTTCTGTGCTGCGGACTGCCGCTTCATTGAAACTGATGTGTGATCCCAGAGACCTGCAAATCACCATTGGTTCTGTCACCCAAGATCGTTGGCTGTCGCGTAGTTTCGACGGAATCTCAGTACGCGATGGTGCAGGAAAAGAGGTCGACTTCGACGAGCCAATCGGCCAAATCGGCCCAGTCCTATATGACCCGACCATCTTCATCTACGACCGGTTCCCAGGCGGTGTCGGATTCGGAGAAGGGCTCTTTGAACAACAACGTGAGTTCATGTCCCTGTCACGCGACCTCATTCTGGGCTGCGAGTGCGAACATGGCTGCCCTTCATGCGTTGGACCACCTGAGGCTGGGCATACGGATGTAAAAGCGAGTGTCATCTCGCTCCTAGACCGACTCGCCTTTGTGAACTGAGGGTTAGAGGAACAGCGCCTGCTGGAACCAGACGAACGCCAATCCCATTATCGCCCGGACGAGCATCATCATCTTCACGCTCAAGCCCGTCTCATAAGCTGCGGCGGCAAATCCGGCTGCGCCTGCCTGCACGTAGATGAATCCAGTATCGACGATATTGGTCATGCGAATGAATGGCAGGAAAATCAGAACTTCCAGCACAATCAAAACCGCGATTCGCGCGGCGGGATGCCACTCACTGGTGAGCTTTTGCTGGATGATTCCCTGCCAGAACGGCACCTGCAATGCGCCGATGCCCGCATAAAGCGGCAGTGCCTTCTTCAGCTCATCCCAGGGACGCGTATCACCCATATCACTGCTGAGATGGGGGAAAAGCAGGAAGATGA
Organism: bacterium; assembly: GCA_030427705.1. Lineage (GTDB taxonomy): Bacteria > Myxococcota_A > Bradymonadia > Bradymonadales > Bradymonadaceae > JAUIBR01. The sequence goes on from JAUIBR010000004.1 coordinate 184,929, forward strand.
ACATGCCATACAAGATCGGCGCAAATGCCGCAGCCATCCCAGAGGCCATGAACCAATTGGGCGGGCGCTCAATGCGGTCGTCGAAATCGGCGCCCAGCATGAATCCCATCCCACCTAGAATCGCGGGAGCCCAAACGGCGATGCCTATCCAACCTCGGAAATTGTGCTGGAGGTGAAGTTCGAGCGGGCTGGCGAAGAAGAAATGCGGGATCGATGCGCCGACGACGGCCAAAATTGCCCACATCCAAAGCTTCTTCATGTCTTGCGTTTCGTCGCTCACCATCGTCCTTCCCTTTCCATTCGCAAGCCTCATTGATATTCTCAATTCAGCTGATCCATGGAGATGAGATGATTTCGCACGAAACCCTTACGAAAGCAACGGTTGCAGGGACGATAACCGTGACCGTACTCGCGATTCCGCTGTTCTGGGATGTTGGCGGCGAGGAAGAGATTGTTTCTCAACCGGCTCCACGCGTTGAAAGGCAAGTCGTTGTGCCCTCAGCGCAGTACCGCGAGGTCAAGTCGTACTCGATTCAAGACCGCGAGCGGCGGCTGAGCGCAAACATGATTGCGCACATCAAGGCGAGCCAGTCTGAGTCGGAAGACGACGACGGGGAATCTTGTGAATAGGGTCGGTGACCACGATCCCACCTGCCTGTAAGCCTAGCTTCCGCTGCGCTTCATCAAATGAAGAAAAGCAAGGGATGCCAAATGCCTCGAGCTCCGCGATTGGAGTCTCGCGAATCAGGGCGATTTGCGCCTGTTCCATGGCTTGGGCCAACACATAGGCGCGCTGCGCTCCACCAGAAGTCTCGGGCGGTTCATCCTGATTCAACTCCCGAAGAAGTTGTTCTGAACCCTTCGTAAGCGCCTCCGCAAAAGCCAACTCGCCGGCACCCAAGCCAAGCCCCTCCGGACACGCGGCGTCCACCAGCAACCACCCGTCTGTTGCCGGTCGGTCGACCAACGCAGCATAGGTCGCGGCTCTGGACGCCTGATAGAAACTCTGTGATTTGGAAGCAGGAACGACCAGATGCATCCATGGCACAGGGTCGACCTCCTGAAAATGCTGCTCGGCCGCGAGGCTACACGCGATCTGGTGTATCGCGCGTCCTTTGCCAAATACGATGGAGTCTCCCGGGACAATCAGCAGGTGGTACGGATCGAGATCTGCCACCGCCTCCCACAAACGGTCCGCGAAGGGATTTGGCCCTTCACTCCCTACGACGTTCTCCAATCTTTGAAGCAACGACAGGCCGTGCATTTCCCTGATGAATGCCCGGCTTCCGCAACCGATTGCAATTGTCTTAGCGCCACCCGAGAACCCGGCATATTGATGGGGTTCGACCACTCCAACGGTCACAATGGTCTCATTCGAACCGAATGGGCGTGGGGAATCAGCATCGTGTTGAACCAGTTCAAATCCAAAGTCCTCTTTCAAGGCAAGCAACGGCTGAAGCTCTGCCGCAGTCATGGGACGATGAAGACCCAATGCGACCAAAACGGTCATCGACGCGTTCGGCATACGACGCAAAAGGGGCGGCAATACTAACGCATAGTCGATTGGCCGCGTCGCGTCTGGGATCACGACGATAACTGGTCCTGTAACCCGAAAACTCCCAATGGCCTTTTCCACAAGGGCTTCCATGATTCACAGGTTACCGTGAACATCCCAGAACCGCTATGCAGGTTGGAGCTTCCGTCGAAGCCGCTCCACAAGCCCCGCCGGTGGCTCGTTCTCACCACACATCACCGCCACGCCTTCGTCCGTCAGCGCAACAACACCCTTAGAATCGCGAATGATCATGCGGTGCCGCTCGCAAACATCGAAGAGCTCCATAAGCTGTTCTGGGTTCAGATAGCCAAGAATTCCGTAGGTCGATAGCTGGTCCAATTGGTGTGAGGTCACCACCCGCGCTCCCGAACCACGCAGCATCGCACAAACCAAATGCGTGCCGACGCGGCCACGTGTCCTAGCCACGCCGCTGAGCGCTTTCTGAATCAGCGTTTCCAACGAATCGGGCACGGGATTGACCGGCTGCTCCGGCAAATCTGGAACGCCACAACACTGGTCGCAGTTATGGCATTGATTGCCAAACGAAGACGCGGCTCGGAAATACTTCAGCAGCTGAAGCTGCCGACATTCCGAGATATTGGCGAAACGAACGACATCGTTGAGCTGCCGCAGCGCGATCTCGCGACGTAACGCAACCTGATCCCAATCGACGCGAAGATCGCGTGTTCTGGAGAGATCGCGGACTTCGACCCAGGGAAAGCCGTCGCGCCAGCCATGGTCGATATGCATCGCTTGCTTCAACAGTTTCAGGCTGGCTGTCACGCCCCCAGAATGCACGTTTGTCTTCTTTGAAGAGCGGTTAATGTGGTTGGCGATCTGCTCCGCACCAATCGAGTGCGAGCCCAAACCATACTGCCGCAGCTCGCTCCACACGCTCATGATGACGTCGGGCGTCGGATACGAAAGGTCGATGAAGAAGTCGTGCACCCCTCGATCATTCGGGTTGTACAAGAGCAGGCAGTACGACGGCTCCCCATCACGCCCAGCCCGCCCAGCCTCCTGATAGTACCCCTCAAGGCTTCCGGGCAGGTTGTAGTGAATGATGGCGCGAACGTCCGACTTATCGACCCCCATCCCAAACGCGTTGGTCGCGATCAACACCGGGATATCGCCGGACATGAAGGCATCCTGCATTTCGGTCCGACGCTTGTCGCTCATCCCACCGTGATAGGTCCCAACCAGAAAACCCGCGTGATGCAGTCGAGCACGCACCTCTTCAACCTGTTTGCGGGTCGCGCAGTACACGACCACCGACTCACCCCGAAATCGCGCGAGCACCTGTCGCATGCGCTCTAACTTGTCTTCGTCCGAGCGCGTGTGCTGCACATCAAAGAAGAGATTCGGACGCTCAAAACCAGAGACCACCACACGCGCTTCGCGGATCTTCAGTTGCGTCAGGATATCGGTCTGCACCTCGGGCGTTGCAGTCGCCGTCAACGCCAGTGTTATCGGTGCACCCAGCTCTTCACGGACTTCGCCAAGCGTCAGATAATCCGGGCGAAAGTCGTGGCCCCATTGGCTGATGCAGTGCGCCTCGTCGATCGCAAACAATGCCACCGTCGTCTGGGCCAACGCCTCGCGAAATGCCTCATTCTTAAAGCGCTCCGGGGCAACATAGACAATCTCGTACGCCCCTTTCGAAAGCTCCCGCAGCCGGCGCTGCTGTTCCGGCCAAGGCACCGACGAATTGATACACGTCGCCCGAATCCCTCGCTGAATCGCCCCATCTACCTGGTCCTTCATCAAGGCGATTAGCGGCGAGACGACCAAGGTCGTCCCGTCTAAAACGCACGCAGGCAGCTGATAACATAAGCTTTTGCCCGCCCCCGTTGGCATCACCGCCAACGCGCTATGCCCATCCAATACCGATTGCGCCACGTCCCGCTGCCCGGGACGAAACGTCTCAAACCCAAATCGCTCCGCTAATGCCTTGTCGAGATCCATATCCATTTCACCAGCGTAACACTGAACACCTTTTCAGTAATTACATTTTCCAAAAATTCTCGTCAAATGACCGACATCAACGCGACATTCCTATCCAGATCTGGATAACAATTGCTCCACCTTGGACAACCGCTCCACCACATTCTGCGCCGTAATGCGTGGCACGGATCGTGCTGAACTAACCTCCAGATACTGGAGTCCAAGATGCTGATGTTGATCGCCACAGTCGAAACCACGAGCTACGCGCCAGAACTTCTGGCCACAGCACTGATACTGGTCTCAGTGGGCATTCTCGGACGGTTCGCCTGAACCGTTGCGACAATCTGCTAATTTTTGAGGCGAATCTTCCAAACGCGCGTAACGGCCTCGGCCGCAATCGCCGGTGACATCTTACTCTCACCGACTTCTCGGTCTGGAAAAACAATGGGGATCTCGTGGATCGTGCACCCCGCTTTGTGGGCGCGATACTTCATCTCGATCTGAAACACGTACCCGGACGCCTCCACAGAATCGAGACTCAGTTCTTGAAGGACTCGGCTGCGCCAGCCTACGAAACCAGCGGTGGGGTCTTGCACGTCAAACCCGAGAATAGTGCGCGCATAGAGCCCACCACCCCTGGAAATAAACTTGCGTAGCGCACCCCAATTCTGAGTTCCGCCACCTTCGACATAGCGAGAGCCAACGACCACATCATAGACATCGAGCTTCGTAATCATCTCGGGCAGGTACTTGGGCTGATGGCTGAAGTCCGCATCCATCTCCAATATCTTCTCGTAACCATGGTCCATAGCCCACTTGAAGCCGGCGATATAGGCCGGCCCCAGCCCGCCTTTCTCGGTGCGATGCAGCACATGAACGCGCTCATCTTCGGCGGACATGTCATCTGCGATCTGGCCGGTGCCATCAGGACTTCCGTCATCGATGACTAGGACGTGGACCTCGGGAACGACCTCGAAGATCGCCGCGATGATGGGTTGGATGTTCTCCCGCTCGTTGTACGTCGGGATGCAGATGAGAGTGGTCATCAGATATCGTCGCGCGAAAGACCGAGCTTCTTCAAAATGTACTCAACGCTCTTGCGGTGCACACCTGCAATTCGTGCGGCCTTGGAGACGTTTCCGCCCGTTCGTTCGAGCAACGTCTTCCAGTACGCGTGCTCGAACTCTTCGATGAGCCGATTCTTTGCTTCTTTGAAGGGGAGGTCATCTTGGATGGCCATCTGCGCCATTGGCGAAGCGCCCATTTCCTCGGCTTCCTGCTTGGGTTCGAACTCTCCACTGTTAAGGAACTTCGTCTCGATTTGATCGCCCTGCGTCAGCAATACTGCGCGCTCCACGAAGTTCTTCAGCTCACGAACGTTGCCAGGCCATTTGTGAAGCTTCAGCTTTTCCATGGTGCGATATGAAATCTCGATATCGTCGCGGCCCGCCATCTCGGCTGCCTGCTTCAGGAAGTGCTCCACCAGAAGTGGCATGTCATCCAGACGATCACGAAGTGGTGGGAGGTTCACTTTGATAACGGCAAACCGGTAGAAGAGGTCTTCGCGGAAGTTGCCTTCCTTGACCTCATGCAGCAGATTTCGGTTGGTGGCGGCGACGATGCGAACATCGGTCTTCACCGTCGCGTTTCCGCCCACTGGCTTGACTTCCCGCTTCTCGAGCGCACGCAGAAGTTTGGGCTGAAGGTCGATTGGCAGCTCGCCGAGTTCGTCGAGGAACAACGTTCCGCCGCTTGCAGCTTCGAAAGCGCCCTTTCGTGTCCCTGTGGCACCCGTGAACGCGCCCTTAACGTGCCCAAACAACTCGGACTCAATCAGGTCCCGGGCAATCGCGGAGCAATCCACGACAATAAACGGACCGTCCTTTCGCGTGCTGTTCAGGTGAATCGCTTCGGCAACCAACTCCTTACCGGTCCCTGACTCGCCTTCAATCAAGATGGTGGCATCGGTAGGGGCCACACGCTCGAGCATCGCGAAGATCTCGCGCATCGCCATGCTGGCGCCGATCAGATTCCCGAAACGTTTGCGGCCACTGAATCGGACCTCAACCGCTTTCCCTGTGGTGTTGAAGCGAATGATGTTCTCGCCGACACGAAAGGTCGAACCATCGACGAGGTACACCGATGAAACCCGCAGATCGCCAACAAAGGTGCCGTTCTTCGAATCGACGTCACGCAGCGTGTAGCCCTTGTCGGTGACATCAATCGTGGCATGAAAGCGGCTGACCGCATTGTCATTGAGGCTCAAGTCGTTGTCTGGTGAGCTTCCGATTCGGAAGTGGCGGGCGCCAGACTCGGAAACAAGACCTTCATCAGGCCCACTGACCACGGTTAGGGAGTACGCTTGAAGTTCAAGCGTCTGCGCCCCGTCGTCCAAAAATACTGTTCGCGTGATTTCGCTCATTACACATCCATTGTCGCGATCCGCCTCAAGTTAGGGCGTCAGTCGCCTGTTGCCTAGAAGCAATCGGCCAGATCTTCGGTGTCGAAGTCCAGCAGATAAGCCTGTTCTTCATCAACGATGATGAACCGGACTTTCTGGCTATCAGGCGACATATCCACCGCGATATTCGTGACTTCACGACCTTCGTACAGGTTCACAACTGAACCCATTTGGTCGCCATTCACAGTGTTCGCGCGGACCGTATTGCCGTCTACCCACGCAATCACTGCAGTGTTCATGCCACGCGCGAGCTCAAAATCGACAAGACGCTCAATCGGAGCGCTTCGTGGAACTCCGTCCATCTCGCCAAACCGGCACTCGGCCAGAATCTCGCCGTCCGGTGAGTCTTGTGCCAACAAGAACGCAGGCTCACCCGGCAACGGGATGATTTTTCCATCCCCCATGCCGCAAACCTGGCTTGGGACCCCGCCCTCACCGCTTACGATGATTCGCTCATCGTTACCGTTCACAGACGCAATATTCCACTGCATCAACGCCATACCCGCTGGCGCAATGCGAATTCGCTCGCTGCCAAGTTCGGTCGCTGGCAAGGTCATGCCGTCCACGCGGCGGGCTTGCGAGACCATCACGCCGGTTGGTCCGCCGTCAAAACCGTTTTGGAACACCACGATATCCGGCGCCTTTGCTGACGGTCCGCTCCCGCGGGTTCCCCCGACGAAGAAGACATCGGAATCGGGTCGCTGGTAGATATCCACGGAACTACCGTAGTCGGCCATGTTTGACAGGTCTTGCTGCTCACAACCATCGAGGCATCGATGCATAATCAGCGTTTCATCACGAATCGTGGCGATCAGAATCTCCACACCGGTGTCGGTCACCTGACCCGAGATGTCGTACGACTCGTCCGCTGCAGCCTCAAGCCCAGGCGGCGACGGGATTCGCTCGATCGTCTCACCGATGGCACGAATCTCCATGCTGGTCCCATTCCATGCTCCGAATAGGGTTGATGGACCCAGATTTGAAACGCGGGGAATCGCTCTCGGCGCAACCCGAGCCTCCAGGTCAATCGGCGTGCAGGCCTCGGGGATCGACGGCCCCATATCTGCGTCCGCATCGCCACCATCATCGGGCTCGACGTCCATATCCATATCGTCGACGCGCTGATTCGTGGGTGGATCTTCGAGCGACGTGAACGCACAACCGGAACACAGCGACAAAATAAGGAGGATGCGATACATGACTTCCGACCGGTCTGGAGTAGTCAAATGAATGAAAAGTTAACGATTCAAACCCATCGCCAGGGGCTGATGGAGATCACGAATCAAGTTCGCGAAGTTGTTGAACGTTCGGGTATCCAAGATGGCTTGTGTACGGTTTTCATACAACACACTTCCGCCAGTTTGACCATTCAAGAGAACGCAGATCCATCCGCGCGGCGCGATATGGAGGCGTGGATGAATCGGCAGGTCCCTGAGAACGACCCGCTCTACACGCACACCGCGGAGGGCCCCGATGATATGCCCTCGCATATCAAGGCTCTTCTGACGTCTACATCTCTAGGTATCCCAGTGATCGACGGAGGTTTGGCGCTGGGTACGTGGCAGGGGATCTTCGTGTGGGAACATCGCACGCGACCCCATTCACGTCGGATCATCGTGAACATTCAATAGGCCTAGATAAGCTCTTCAGCTTCGCTCACGGACGCCGGCCGGCCAAGAAGATAGCCCTGGCCCAACCGAACTCCAATGGACTGGAGTCGGTCCATGTCAGATTGTTCCTCGATTCCCTCGGCGATGAGCTCGGCATCACAACGTTTGGCGAGCTCCAAGAGGTAGGAGGCCAACGCCTGTTTGCGCGAGCTCGATGAAATCCCGCGGACAAGCGAGATATCCATCTTGATGAAATCGGGCTCAAGGTCGGCGATAAGCTGGAGGTTCGATTCGCCAGTACCAACATCATCCACGGCAAATCGATACCCACGCGCACGCAGTTTCGCGACACTCGGCAAGATTCGATTCAGCTGCGTATGGGTGATGTTCTCGGTGATTTCGAAAACCAATTGGTCGGGTCGCAACCCATCAGCCTCCCAAGCGTCGAGCAATTGTTCAAGGTCGCGCATCGGCTCATAGAACGTGGGCGGCAAGCTGTTGACGAACAGACTTACGTCGCCATTCAATTTGGGCCGGCGACGAATCGACAGGGTTCGGCAGGTTTGATCGAGCTCGCCGTCGAGGTCGGCTTTCGAGGCGGCGACAAACAGATGCACACCCAGTCGATCGGCATCCGACTCCGCCGCGCGACTCAAGGCTTCATATCCAACGATCCCGCCCGTCTGCATGTCCACGATCGGTTGGTACAGCGTGTTGATCTTCCGCTGCGCGATCATGTGCCCAACCACCCGATGGCGCTGTCGCTGCACTTCGTTGTGGTTGTACTGCGCATCGCTCTTTGCCTTTCGGATCGCGCGGTAGATTTCTCGCCGGGGGTCGACGGAATCATTGTGGATGATTAGAGAGCTGCCGATCGCAACCTGATCGAGAGCGTTGCGAAGCAACCATTCGGCACCTTCAAAGTGCTCGAAGCATGATCTGCGGACGCGACGAACAACTTGCTCAAAGTCGACCGAAGGACCCGGCCTGTCTTCACGTGGGCCGCTTAGGAAGACGTAGACCGCTTCTCCGCCATCTGCGTCCAGACACACCGTGTCCTCGATGCGAAGCGCGCTGCCTCGCATCTGACGCAATGCGGTCGCCAGATGGCCCATCAGGCTGTCGAACGCTGCAGAGCCATGTTGCCGCTCCCACTGTGTGAGTTCAGACGCGTCAACAACGACAACCCCCACACACTCGCGTTCGTTTACCTGCCGACCCAACTCGCTGATATAGGCGTGAAGTGCCCGCAGATCGACACGCGTGAGAAGCTTGTCTTCATCACGAACCGCCTCAGAGAGCTCCTCGAGCTCCATCTGGTCCGCTGTGCCGAACGGGTCAAAATCTTCCACGTCACGCTGCCCAAACCGTGGTTAACCAAAGGGATTTATTATAGTACGAGAGTAAGCTTCGGCGCTGACAGTGTCAACGATTCAAGGCACCAATCGATAGTCGACCAACGTCTCTTTAACCCACCGACGCGTGCCTGCTTCCATGACGCGCCGCTCGATCGTGCCCCGTCCGGGAGAGAATGTGTGCCTTGGGGGATCCACGGTACAAATGCGCTCCGGCTCGTCTTCCGTTGGGCATGCATAGGCACCGCCTTCACCCATCTCCAGGGTAATCAGGTTCGAAAAATGGCCGGCCGGTGTATCGATGTCCGCTGGGCCTTCGACGCCGTGACTGGCCTCGATGGGAAACTTCAGGAATGGACGCTGTTTCGAAAACAACGGGAGCAGCTTCTGCAACGCAGGAAGCTCTCGACGGCATTGCCGACCGCATTCATAGATCCGACGCGGAGTTAGCACCCACTTGAGTTCCTGCTTCGTCAGGTTCTCGTCATTCAACGAACGACGGAGCGTCACGACTCGCAAGGGTCCATGCAGGTCAACCGCCAGAACCTCCAGCAGACTTTCCGTGGCCTGAGGACTTCCCTCGGCGGTCTGGTACTCGCGCCGGTAACGCCAGAAGTTGCCCACCTTGAGCGGGTACGGATACTCGTCGTTGCGAAGCAACTCAGGCTTCAAATGCAACCCGGCTTCGAGAAGCATCTTCAGGGTGTTTCCCATCGTGATCTTGGACGCCAACGACCAGGTTTCGCCTGATTTGCCGCTGGTTTTTACAATCTTTGGGATCGTAAACAAGACCTCCACATCTGGTTGTGGTTGGAAGCGCCAAACCAACGTGGTGTTCCAGTATTGCTGAATCTCCTCCCCTTCGGCCGTCTTGCCATCCAAACCCCGGCCACTGCCAAGCTCTAACCGGTCGAACTCGAACACGACCGGGAGCCCCCCTTCTACCATTTCACTTTCAAGTGGCGGCAAAAACGCCGACCAAACTGCGGCAGAAGACCCTTGTATCTCGTCTACAAACGTCTTGGCTGAATCCAGATCCACGTGGACAAGATTCGCGTAGTCCACTGGCGATACAAACACCTGGTCCCAGAGGCGTGCGTCCTGCTTCAGTAGTGCATTGGTCAGGTTTTTACCGAGTTGTTCTGGCGTTCGGTTCGATAGGCGAGAATTTGCGTCTACCTCAAGGGTTCCCCATCCGCTGGCGGCCCCGGCATTGAGCCGCCTCAACAACCTGCGTTCTCTAACCGCCGCAGCCTCGGGGGTGATATCCGGGTGCTCAGTGTATGTGAGCGGGCGCAATGGAGGCGTTGACTCCACCGGCTCGCTGTCGTCACACCCCAGAAACGTTAGGAACAAAAAAGGCGACCAGATGGCCGCCAATCTTAGCGTTTTCAGCCGCACGCGTTAGTTGCCGTTGTTGGCATTGTTCGCGTTGCCGCCAGCACCTTCTGGATCGGAGTACTCTCCAATGCGTCCGTCTTGGTCGTTGCTGTATGGGAACTGGTTGAGGTCCACGAAGTTCTCGCCGGAGTTCCACTGCCAGACAATCGGATTCACCGGCCGACCGAACATCACGTAGAAGTGCTCAGACCCACCCGGTACGACGACAGTTGAGGTGACCAGGTCACCATCCAAGTGTTGCCCTTTGGCGTCGTCACCTTGAGGCCCGAAGATGACATCAAATCCGGTCGACACAGCCAGACCATCGTTACGAATGCGGAAGGTCTCTGTGCACTCACAGTCATCGCCTGAACAAGAGAAATCGTCAGGTCCACGAATCAATGTCCACGTTTGTTGTCCGGTTTGAGTCGGCTCCAAAAGGAATGCCGGATAACGCTTTCCTGCCTTGCACTCATCAACGCCGTTCGGGTCGACCTGAACGTCGTCCCACGTCAGCGCACCAGGAGGACATTGAACTTGGGCATCTGCCGGTGGGAACGGACTTGGGTTCATCGCATCTTCAGGCTGCTTAATGGAAATCGCCTGTGCAACGCACTCGAAGTACTCTTGCGTGGGCGGCAGGCCGATAATAGCGCCGTTGTCGAGCTCACCCCAAACATCGCAAAGCAGGTTTGGTTGTAGCGAATCCTGACACGTGGTCTTGAAGAACCACGGGTCCGGGATCACGGTTGTGCTGAAATCACGAGGAATTGGAGATCGTGTTGGCGTTGGAAGCGGTCCGCACTCCGTAATCACTGGAATCGACGTTTCGTCGGTGAAATAGCCAGCCACGTTCGGGTCGTAGTTGAACTCAGGCGCCCAACTGAAGTTGAACGCGTCCGAGGTAAACTGGTTGTCCACCGACAAGCCATTCTCGAACGTAAACGCGCAGGAGCGCGAAATCGTCTGCACGTGGCGATACAACGACACGGAGGCGTCCTCTGCGTCGCTTCGACGCTTGAGGAACATGGTCGCTGTCTCTTGCGGATATAGCGAGAAGAGCTGGAAATCGAGATCGATCGGCGTTGGCGTGCCATCAAGCAAGAGCGTGAACTCCGTTCCGAGCGAACGATTGACTTCAATCGGCTCGGGAGTGCGCTCTCCGAACTTGAGTCCCTGAACCACAGGGCCTCGAGGGCCAAAGATGCTAATCGTGCTCGCGGCTGTGTAGCCGTTAATCACGAACAAATAGACGCTTTCTTCGGGACCTGTGCTGTCACCACAACTTGTGATGGGCAACAACGAAAGTCCAAGAACCAGTGCGGCCAAACGCTTAGCGCGCGACAGTGTCTTCATCGAGAATCCTCGCCATCGGCAGATAGAGTTGCGTTAGCGTACTCCCGGCGAGGGTTTAGTGTCAATTATGAGTTGGGAGGAACCGGGTTCTGCAGGCAGTCGCAAGAAAGCGAAAAGCCAAGCACATCGTGCTTGGCTTAGCGGGGTGGACGGGACTCGAACCCGCGACCTCCGGCGTGACAGGCCGGCATTCTAACCAACTGAACTACCACCCCTCCGAAGAGGGCGTTCGCGAGAAAAAAGCGGGGTGGACGGGACTCGAACCCGCGACCTCCGGCGTGACAGGCCGGCATTCTAACCAACTGAACTACCACCCCGTTTCATGGGCGCACCTGGGATTGAACCAGGGACCTGCTGCTTGTAAGGCAGCTGCTCTCCCGCTGAGCTATACGCCCATTACGGGAAATTTTCCCGCGAAACGGACTCGGGAAGATACAGATGGTGTTACCCACCGTCAACATTAAAATTTAGTGGACGACCTTGCCTTCTTCTTGGCGCACATCCGGGGGAAGAAGCGGTTTACTCAACTGAGCCGCGAAGGCTTCTGGGTTGTCCAAACGCAAGGCATGCGTAAGTACTTCATCCATATGCTCAACCGCGATAATCTCGAGCTTCTTTCGGATCGATTTCGGGATGTCACGAATGTCTTTGGTGTTCTCACTCGGAATGATCACCGTCTTGATCCCACCACGATGCGCGGCCATGACCTTCTCTTTGAGGCCGCCAATCGGCAAAACGCGACCGCGAAGGGTGATCTCACCCGTCATTGCCACATCATGTTTGACCGGCGTGTTCGTCAGTGCGCTGACGATCGACGTCGCCATCGTAATACCCGCAGATGGGCCATCCTTGGGTAACGCGCCTTCGGGGAAGTGCACGTGGATGTCCACCTTCTGATGAAAGTCTGCGGTGAGGCCCAGATTCAGTGCCCGTGAGCGCACATAGCTCATTGCTGCTTGCGCCGACTCCTGCATCACATCACCAAGCTTACCGGTGATAATGAACTTGCCTTTGCCGGCCATGACACTGACCTCGCTGACCAGCATCACACCACCGAACTGCGTCCACGCCATACCATTAGTCATCCCGATATGGTCCGACTCTTCGATCTTGCCGTGGCTGAACTTCGGAGGTCCCAGATGCTTGGGAATGGCCTTCGTGTCGACTTTGAACTTCTGGTCCTTGCCGTTCTCGACCACCTCGCGCGCGATCTTACGGCATACGCTGCCGATCTCACGCTCAAGACTACGTACGCCAGCTTCACGCGTGTATTGATTGATGACACGGCTGATAGCGCTCGATGTGAAGGATACTTCTACATCCGAGATACCGTTGTTTTCGAGCTGCTTTGGAATCAGATAGTTGCGGCTGATCTGAAGCTTCTCGTAGTCGGTGTAGCCCGGAATCTGAATGATCTCCATGCGGTCCTGTAGCGGCGCCGGAATCCCATGCAAATTGTTGGCGGTGCAGATGAACATGACCTTCGAAAGGTCGTAGTCCAAGTCCAAGTAATGGTCGTTGAACGTCGCGTTCTGTTCAGGATCCAAGACCTCAAGCAATGCACTCGATGGGTCACCGCGGAAGTCCGTCGACATCTTGTCGACCTCGTCGAACAAAAACACCGGATTGCTGCTTCCTGCCTTGCGAAGGCTCTGAATGATCTTCCCGGGAAGCGCACCGATATAGGTACGACGGTGCCCACGAATCTCGGCCTCGTCTCGAACACCACCAAGGCTAATGCGGACAAACTGGCGATTCGTCGCCGTCGCGATCGATCGACCGAGCGACGTCTTTCCAACGCCGGGAGGTCCCACGAAACACAGAATCGGACCTCGTGGTGTGTCCACCAGAGACTGGACCGACAGGTATTCCAGAATCCGTTCCTTAGGCTTCGCCAGACCATAGTGGTCTGACTCAAGCGTCTCATGCGCTTCTTTGATGTTGAGACGGTCTTCCGTCAAATCACCCCAGGGCAGGCTGAGAACCCAATCGATATAATTGCGAACGACGGTCGCTTCCGCGCTCATCGGGCTCATCATCTTGAGCTTCTTCAGTTCGCGAGCCAGCCGTTCCTCGGCCTCTTCCGTCAGTTCCTTCTGCGAGATCCGTTCTTCAAGCTCATCGATCTCGTTCTTGAATTCGTTCTCGGTCAGGTCTTTTCCACCAGATTGACCTTCGTAAAAGTCCTTCTGGCTCTTTTCCATCTGCTTCTTCACACGGGAGCGGATCTTTCGCTCGACTTGAAGAATCTCGATCTCTTCCTTCATCAGGGAATCGAGTCGCTCGAGTCGCGAAGCAGCATCGTCGTTTTCGAGGATGTCCTGTTTATCCCGAAGTTTCAGAGCGAGCTGAGCAACGATCGTATCCGCGAGTCGGCCCGGCGATTCAATCTTCGCCACCAAGCTGAGCATTTCCGGCGGAATTCGCTTGTTCAGATTGACGTAGGTGTCGAACGTCTCGCGCACCAATTTCATGATGGCGTCGATGTCCTTTTCGGGGTCGACCTTTTCTGCAATGGACGCGACCTTGACCTGAAGGAAGCTATCGTTCTCAACGTAGTCTTTGATCTCAACGCGCTCTTTTCCGCGAACCAGAACCTTGACGGTCCCATCCGGCAATTGGAACAGCTGGTCGATGACAGCGACCGTCCCTACCGAGAAAATATCGTCGGGCGTCGGATCATTGGTCTTTGCTTTTTTCTGAGCGCTGAGGACGATCTCTTTGTCGGCTCCCATCGCTTCTTCAAGCGCGTTGATGCTCTTCTCGCGTCCCACAAAAAGTGGAAGCACCATGTTGGGGAAGACGATGATTTCGCGCAGCGGAAGCAAGGGTACAACCCTCACATCCGATTTCTTCGAGTCCGACATATTATCCCTGTCAATTCAATACCTTCAATGTAGACCCCGTCCATGGGATGCACTCAGGTATCAGGCTGATTCAGCTGCTGTTTCTGCAAATGGAACGGCGCCCTGGTTGGCTTGTGAGATCATCTCTTCAGTGATCTTCACATCCATGAGGTCCTTCCGGCCCGGAATTTCGTACATGTAGTCGAGCATGATGCGCTCAAGGATAGAGCGAAGACCACGAGCACCCGTCTTCTGTTTGAGCGCTTGTCGCGCGACCGCAAGCAGTGCGCCGTCGTCAAATTCAAGCGTCACGCCGTCCATCCGAAACAGGCGACGGTATTGACGCACCAGGGCGTTCTTGGGTTGGGTCAGAATCTGGACCAACGCCTCTTCGTCGAGCTCGTCCAACGTCGCCACCACTGGCATACGTCCAACAAACTCAGGGATGAGACCGTAGCGCATAAGGTCTTCAGGTTGAATCTGGCCCAGAAGCTCAGTCGCCGACAAGTGGTCCGAGCTTTGCTCAACCGCGGCACCGAAGCCCATGCGCTTATCGCCCACACGTTGATTGATGACGTCCCCAAGGCCGACGAATGCGCCGCCACAGATGAACAGGATATTGGTCGTGTCGATCTGCAGGAAATCCTGCTGTGGGTGCTTCCGACCACCCTTTGGTGGCACCGAAGCAACCGTACCTTCGACGATCTTCAACAATGCCTGTTGGACGCCTTCGCCCGACACATCGCGGGTGATGGACGGGTTCTCGCTCTTGCGCGCGATCTTGTCGATCTCGTCGATATAGATGATGCCGCGGCTTGCCCGCTCCACATCGCCATCGGCTGCCTGAAGCAGGTTGACGATGATGTTCTCAACGTCTTCACCAACGTAGCCCGCCTCGGTCAAAGAGGTCGCGTCGGCGATCGTGAACGGAACGTCGAGGATGCGCGCCAAGGTCTGCGCAAGCAGGGTCTTGCCAGAGCCCGTCGGTCCAATCAAAAGAATGTTGGACTTCTGCAGCTCAACTTCGCCCGCATCAACCTTTGAATCAATGCGCTTATAGTGGTTATGGACAGCCACCGAGAGAATCTTCTTCGCCCGTTCTTGGCCGATCACATACTGGTCGAGCACGTCCTTAATCTCGACTGGTTTCGGGATATGACTTACCCCACCGCCGAACTCTTCGCGCTCGAGCTCTTCGTCGATAATCGTGCCGCTCAACGTGATGCACTCATCGCAAATATAGACCGTTGGGCCCGCGATAAGCTTCTTTACTTCACGTTGGCTTTTCCCACAGAAGGAGCAGCAAAGATTTGCGTGCCCACCTGAATTACTACCTTTCTTGGCCATGGATGAACCTTCGTACTGCGTCTCGACGTTACATTACCATATTGAAACGTCGAACGAAGTAATTGGATCTTAGTCGCTGCTAGCCTTAGCTAGCCCCGTCATGTTCAAAAACTTCATCGATAAGACCGTACTCTTTGGCTTCATGAGCGCTCATGAAGTAGTCGCGGTCGGTATCTTTTTGGATGCGCTCGAGATCTTGGCCGGTGTGTTTGACCAAGATGTCGTTCAACGTATCGCGCAACTTCAGAATTTCCTTCGCCTGAATATCGATGTCACTCGCCTGACCTGACAGACCACCCATCAGCGGCTGGTGGATCAAAATCCGCGAGTTCGGCAGGCTCAAACGACGTCCGGCCGTTCCGGCCGCGAGCAGCAGTGCTCCCATCGATGCCGCCTGGCCCAGACAAATCGTCGAGATCGGTGGGCGGACGTATTGCATCGTGTCGTAGATAGCCAAACCAGCGGTGACACTGCCGCCTGGCGAATTGACATAAAGGCTGATTTCCTTATCTGGATCCTCGCTCTCCAAAAACAACAGCTGCGCGATGATGCTGTTCGCTATCTGGTCGTTAACGGGGGTACCCAGGAAAATAATCCGCTCTTTCAGCAGACGGCTAAAAATGTCCCATCCGCGCTCGCCGCGGTGGGTTTGTTCGACAACACTTGGAATGAACGCCATGAATTCCTCAATGGAGTAAGAGACGGCTTACGTTCAGGGAAACACCTGAGTGCAGTATCTACTTCCCATAAATCGCTGCTGATCGAAGTGCAAGCGCCAATGCGTGTATCGGCGAGCGCATCCAACCACTCAACCTCGCATCTTACCACTGACGCCGCGATTTTACGGCTCAACGGGTTTGAACTGGATTTGACCTCGCGACCTCTTAGTTTGACGCTCGCCAGATTAGGCAAATCCATTTGATAGGAATTCAAATGCCTTCGAAGCTCCCAATCGAAACACGAAACGTCGAAGATGTCGTCCTGCTTGTCGCAGGTATGGGTTCTCGCCTGCGCCCACTTACGAATGACCGCCCAAAATGTTTGGTCGAAGTCGCCGGAACTCCGCTGATCGTGCGGCTGCTCCGTCAATTGGCCTCCATCGGAATCAAGCGGGCCCACCTCGTCACGGGTTACAAGGGGGAAATGCTCAAGACGTTCCTGAATGATGTGGATGGCCTGCCAGAGCTGAACTTCGTGCACAACGACGCCTACGATTCAGCCAACAATGCCGAGAGTCTTCGGCGCGCGATGCTCGCCATGGACCGACGCCCATTCCTACTGTGCGACGGCGACATCCTGGTGGGCGACCCTGGCTGGTTGGAAGATTTGATCACTGACCGCCGACCAAACGTGCTTGCGGTTTTGCTCCAACTCCAGAGCCAGCTTGGCGAAGAGGAGATGAAGGTTCAGGTCGAGGGTGTTGACGTCCCATGGTACGCGCGACGCGTGACAGGACTGAGCAAGAAGCTGAAGCCAATGGCGTCTCATGGCGAGTCCATTGGCGCGCAGGTCATCGGTGAACACACGTTTGATGCATTGCTGGATCGACTCAACGCGATGACGGATGAAGAGCGTGAGGACTGCTACTACGAAGACATGTTCGCCACGCTTTTCGACGACGGGCACGAATTCTACACACTCGCGATTCGCCCAGGCTCTTGGACTGAAATCGATACCGTCGAAGATTTGCACGCAGCAGAAGAACTCTACGCAAACTGGGTCTAATCGTAGGGCGAGCGCAGAATCGCGCCGCACTGGCGAAGTGATGCGCCACAAACCGCAGAATTGGCTTGGGAGCAGCTAGTCGCGACCGCATGGCAGGCCCGTGTTCTGGGCTGCGCAAAACCCGAAAGAATAGCTGAGTGACAGCCGATTCGACCCGCGCTCAACTCACAAGCTTTGGCCGAGTACTCAGCCCGGCGCCATGGGTCCGCAGTCAGCGCGGCGATCTCGGCGCAGGCATTTGGACTGCCCGCTTCACAACTCTCAACCGCAAGCGGGGACAGCGTTGGTTCACATCCTATCGGTCGCGATTCACATGCGTCCATGTGGCCAAGCTCGCATGAGCGCGTGGCGACTTCACATCGTTGGGAATCCGTCCATGAATCCGACTGCATATGCTGAGCACAATCCAAAAGTGTCCAACCGTTAGCTTTCGTGCACGCTCGCACGGCATAACGGTCTGCAACCTTTTGCCAACCGAAATCGGCAGCGCTTTTCGATGCGGCAGCGCAGGCCGCGGAGTTTCCACCGACATTGCAAGCGACACGATAAAGGGTGTGTGTTTGCCGTTCGTGAACCCCTGAAATCAGAAAGACTGCCCCGAGGGCATACGCGACCATTGCGATGACGAATCCGTCGGGACGCATGATTTTCGTCACGGAAAACGCGGTAAAACCAGCACAGGCACATGCCAACAACAGCGGTCGAAGCGTGAGAGCAGTGTCCGTTTTCGCGAACTCAGGGTCGAGGTTCGAAAGGATCGCGATGGCCTGCAAGCAAAACACTAAAGCGGCTGAAGGCAGAAGAAATTTTTTCGTCTGATGTGTTTGCATTCAAGTAGTATCTCAAAAACATAACCGAGATTCCACATCATGGAGTTCAAACCCGCACCAAGTATGGTATCAACGGGCCTATGAGGCACTGTTTAACCGTTCTTCCGGCAATCCTAACCATGCTGATTTGCGGCACGGTTTGGGCGCAAACAGCCCGTCCAGCCGTGCACGTCGAGGTCATTTTGGACTCCTCGGGCAGCATGAAGGACAACGACCCGAAGCGCCTGTCGGCTTTGGGGGCGATGATTTTCACCGACCTTGCAGCTGACTCTGACCGGCTGGGTCTAGAGTCGATGCGGCAGCCTCGATACACGCTTGAGGCGCTTTCGAGCGTTGCGACAAAACGGTCAAAAATCCGAAGTGTTGCAAAGAGTATAAAATTCACGGGAACGACGGACTGCGCTGGTCCACTCAATGTCGCTTCAAAAGCGCTGAAAGGCGCGTCTGACGGGAAGAAATTTGTGATCTTCCTGTCTGATGGTGCATGCCCGAACTCGAACGCTGGCGGCTCGGAAGCCGTCCGTCGTGCAGCCTTGGAGCTGAAGCGACAGAACGTGAAAGTATTCGGCATTGGGCTTTCTTCGGCTGGCGAACAAGACCTTCGGCTGATGGCAGATGTGACCGATGGCGAGTTCTTTCGAGCAGACAAAGCGTCCGACCTTCCACAGCGATTCGCGGATATTCTGGGGCGGATTGTCGGTTCAGAGGCAGTCAATGTGCCCATTGTTCCTGGGAAGTCTTCAACAATCTCGTTGGACGGCTACGTGCGGGACGCATCACTGATCGTGACCGGCAGTCGGCCCGTCCGCGTTACTCGAGCAACGGGTCCCGATGGGTCGAAACTCTCACTGCCAACCAAGTCGGCTCCTTACGAATCGGGAGGCAGCAATTTCTTTGTCTCAGCCAATGGAAACGGGGCAGGCAGCCACTACACGGTCTTGCGGATCGACCAGCCCGAATCGGGGGAGTGGGACTTTGTTATCGATGCCCCACGTGACGCCAAGGCCATCTTGATTCAGAACTACGCTCTGGAGCCGTCTCTGGATCTGGGCGCGAAGACGGTCGCGACCGTTGGCGACACGTCACCAGTCCGATGCGAATTGAAGGGCCCCGATGGGAAAACCCTAAAAGACCCGTCATTCCTTGAGAAGGTCGGTGTCGAGTTAGAGGTCGTTGCGCCCGACGGCAAACGAACAAAGACCAAAATGAAGCTTGCGAACTTCCGGTTCGCACAC
The DNA here is from genome assembly GCA_030427705.1 of bacterium. Classification (GTDB taxonomy): domain Bacteria; phylum Myxococcota_A; class Bradymonadia; order Bradymonadales; family Bradymonadaceae; genus JAUIBR01. The sequence goes on from JAUIBR010000004.1 coordinate 204,573, forward strand.
GATTTGAAGATTCAGCAATCGGGCCGGTATCGACTGCGGGCGCGAGCATTCATGCGCTCCGGCGGCCTGAACAAGCAGACCGGATACTCAGACTTGAGCGCAATCGACTTTGACCTGGCGTTCGGTGAGGGAGCATCCATCGATTTGGGGACGTTGAAGGCGGGCGAAACTTCAAAGGACTACACACTATCGATGGAGTTCTCACGGCTCGCCGGCGAGGTCGAGGTCGACACCCAAACTCAGAAGCTTGACGGAATCAGCGTTGCCCCAGGCAAGGTGAAGATCAGCCCCGATAAAACAGACTGCACGGTGCGCTTCGAAGTCTCACCTGACCACCCAGGCGGCCCCGTCGAAGGGCTTCTGGTGATGAGTTCGCAGGGTGACGACACTTCAATCCCCGTTCGAGGTAATGTCGTCGCGATTACGTTCTGGGAACGATGGGGCGAGACCATATTATTGGTGGGGGGCGGCATCCTGGCGCTGCTGTTGCTGCTCTTCATCTTTTATGGATTCCTCTCTCCATACAGTTTCCCCGAAGAAGCACGACTTAACTGGGGAAACACCATCGAGCGTTTAGAGAAAAACGAGGTCGTCATTCGGGAGATCCCAAAGACCGGCAGCGGTTTCTATCGCAACGCTCAGCTGAGCGTCGGCGGACCAAGTTCGTACTTCCCGGTTGGTGGGGTGGAGCTTGTGACACTGGAAGCTACCAGCTCGACCCAGGTCACGATCACAGCTGCTGAAGGTGTAGAGCTGATGCGGGTCAACAAGTTTGACCACGACAAAGAAAAACCCGTTGAGACGGGCTCAACGGGTATGACGTCGGGCGAAATTTTCCGCGCCGGCGAAATCTATCTTCGGCTTCGCTAAGCCGAGATTCCTGCCTCAACAAGTCGGTCGACGAGTTCAGACTTCTTGCCGCTGACCTTCAGGTCGTTGGCTTTGAGGATATCCTTGAGTTCATCAACTTTCATGCCTTCGAATGCAGCACGCGAGTCACCGCCAGCCGCTTTCGCAGCCTTAGGCTCTTCCTTCTTCGCCTTTGCTGGCTTCGCTTCCTTCTTAGGCGCGTCTTTCTTGGCCTTCTTGGGCTTGCTCTTTGCTTCGACCTTTTTGGTCTCGTTCGCGGGAGCATCGTCGCTTGGCCAATCGCCTTCCTTGATGGTTGCTTTCTCAAGCAAGTGATTCACCGTCTTCTCCAAGAGCGCACTCGCCGATGCCTGGCGCATGCGGTCGCGGTCTTGTGAGATGTAGCTAAGAAGCTGCTGAGGTGGAACGCCCATGTGCATCGCTTGATGCTCGAAGTACGCCTGCAGGTCTTCTTGCTGAACCTGAATTCCTTCCTTTTCTGCGATAGCAGCCAAAAGGAACTCGGTTTTAATCTGCTTTTCCTGCTGCTCGCGCAGGTTCTCGCGCATCGACTCAGGGTCCATGTTCAATTCGCTGAGGTCGACGCCCTGCTGAATCATGGATTGGAGTTGGTTGCGAATCGCGTTGTTGAGCTGCTCTTCGAAGAATGCCGGAGGCAGTTCGATATCGTTTGCGTCCAGCAACTTCGAGATGAGGTTGTCCTCAGCAACGTGGCCTGCTGCGTGCTCTTTCGAGTGCTGAATGCGCTCACGGAGTTTCTGACGAAGCTCAAGGAGGGTCTCACCCTCACCCGTGTCTTTCGCAAACTGGTCGTCGAGTTCAGGAAGAACCTGACGCTCAACCTTCACGATGGTGATCTTGACGTCGAACTCCTTGTTGCGGAGCTCAGGCACCTGGAAGCTGTCATCCGTTTCGACCTTCGCAGTGACGGTCGAACCGAAATCGGCACCCAGAATTGCTTCTTCGACGCCTGGCATCGCCTGGCCATTACCAACGACGATACTTGCGCCGTCACCTTGGAACTCTTCCAATGCCGGGTCTGCTGAAGCATCAGCTGCGAAGTCGAAGGTGACGACATCGCCTTCTTTGACTTTCGCACGCGTCTCGATGGCCTCGGTCGTGGCGTAGCGTTGACGCAAGCCCTCAAGCTCAGCTTCAAGCTCATCACTTGTGACGTCGACGCCTGGTTTCTCGACTTCGAGTCCGATGTAACCGATTGGATCGATTTCAGGACGCAGTTCGATATCGACCTGGAATTCGAATCCAGCGCCGTTTTCGGGAGCCGAAGTGACCTGAGGCGTTGCGACGTGAACAACACGCTCAGCGTCGTCGATGATTTGGTTGAGGTTTTCCCGAATGAGGTCCTCGATGACATCGCGTTGAACGGCTGCGCCGTAGCGCTGCTTCATCACGCTGATGGGGATCTTTCCTTTGCGAAAACCGCGAATCTTCACGCGCTTGGAAAGTTGGCGCAGGGCGCGATTTACGCCAGCGTTGTATTCATCTGCAGGAATCTGAACTTGGGCTGTTCGCGTCAGCGAACCGGTTTCTTCGAGCTGGTAAGGCATCGAACGTCCTCCGGGAAAGAATCAGTACGAGAGGGGGGACTCGAACCCCCACGGGTTTCCCCACTGGAACCTAAATCCAGCGCGTCTACCAATTCCGCCACTCTCGCGTAGTGACCAAAAACTAAGGCCAAGCCGAATCGACTTGGCCCAGTACACCCTGCAGGATTCGAACCTGCGACCTACGGATTCGAAGTCCGGCGCTCTATCCAGCTGAGCTAAGGGTGCAGAAGAATTGGATATCCAATTCAGGGTGGCTAACGGGACTTGAACCCGCGACCTCCGGTACCACAAACCGGCGCTCTAACCAGCTGAGCTACAGCCACCATTCCGCCGAAACGGGCGCGGACAATATTCAGACGACCACCTACTGTCAAGCAAAACAACGGTCCCTCTCGGGGTGAGTTGAAAGCGAGAAGCACGGCCGCGATTTGCGCGCTCAGAATCAACTCGCTAGGATGCGGGCCGCTGTAAATGATTGTGTGAGGATGCCATACATGTCTGCGAAGCGTTTCCTGCGTATTAACACGCTGATCGCCCTGTTGTTTGCCGTCGGTTGCGGTGCCGGAGATCCCTCCGAAAAGCTTGCCGACGATACTAAGGACAACAACGTTGACGCGAACAACGTCAACAACTCCCAAAACAATTCCAATAATGACGATAATAATGGCGGCTCAAACAATGGGCAGTCCAACAACGTCAATAATGTCGACCCACCACCGGTCAATACGATCCCCGACGAGATCACGACCGGCGGTGCCCGATTTGCTGGCACGCTGAAGGCTCGCGCCACAGTCGTGATCGACCTAACCGCGACCGAAGGCGACCGCGTCTTGATCACGCTCAAAAAGTCGGCCGACTCAGACTGGGACCCTCGCCTGCTTTTGCTTCAGGATGGGGAAGCACAGCCGATCACCTACGGAAATCCTGACGGAAACGAGGACGCGATCATTCCATGGCGTGCGTCTGACCAGGCCAATGGATTCGAGTTTTGGTACGACGGCGGCTATCGCATCGTGCTTGAAAACAAAGCTGAGACTGAAGGCCCATTTGAATTCGTCTTGGAATGCAAAGGCGGCCCATGCACCGCGCTTCGTGGCGACTTCGATTCTGACGGGATTGAGGACGCTAGCGATAACTGCACGAACACGCCGAACCCCGATCAGACCGACTCCGATAATGACGGCATCGGTAACGCGTGTGACCCGGACCATGCGACCGACCCTTACGTCGGTCTATCCAACTCCGCCCTCATCACTGAGCTGCGCTCGGACAACAAAGACGTCCACCTTCAGCTCAATTACATCGACGCACGGCAGTATCTCTACGGCACGATGGATAACGTGAATGGACAGGTGGAGTGCGTCTACACAGGCACCAAGGTCACCACCGACGGCATTCCGGAAACGACCGTGATGAACACCGAACACGGCTGGCCTCAAAGCCGTGGCGGTGACCAGGGCGCTGCCCAGTCGGATCTGCATCACCTCTTCCCTGTCACGGCGTCGGCCAACACCCAACGCTCAAACCTGTTCTATGGAATCGTCACGGACGCGACGTGGAGTGAGGGCGGATCCAAACGGGGCCGTGATAGCAATGGCGATACCCGATTTGAGCCACGTGACTCACACAAAGGAAACGCCGCACGCGCGCTGTTCTATATCTCCGCCGTCTATGGTCTGGACCTTGATTCGCGCGAAGAAGCACTGATGCGTCAATGGCATGAGGCGGACCCAGTGGACAACAACGAGCGTCGTCGCAATCAATCGATCGCGAACATCCAGAACTCTCGGAACCCGTTCGTGGATTACCCGCAGCTCGTGGACCGCATCTCTAATTTCTAGGTTGGGTACGTACTGAATCCGACGCGATTCCCTTCAGGGTCACGGGTGTAGGACGTGTAACCCGTTCTTGCGTCTATCGCATGCCCAGCGGCAATCAGCGTGTCTTCGAGGCGCGAACGCTGCGCTTCATCAACCTCAAATACAATCAGGAAATGCCCGCGATCGACCTCCAAGGTCTCGTCGCGAGGTGGTTTGGTCGTTCGTTCGACCATCAAGATTGTGCCAGCCATATCCAGCCAAACTGACCGGAGCTCACCGTCCTCATCGTCGTGCCGGGTGATTTCGGTCAGGCCGAAGAACGTCTCATAGAATCGGGCGACGCGGGCTACGTCCTCGGCCCCAAGGGCTGTGTGATGCAGTCTCATTGGCGATAGAGCTCCTGATGAAGGTCTCGATACGCATCGGAGAGCGCGAACTTCAACAGCTCGTCACATCGCAAAACGAGTTCTGGATAAAGTAGCTGGCCGTCGTCATCTGTCGCCTCCAGAACGGCGCGCAAGCCTTCCGTTTCGAGCCGCCCTATCTCTGAAGAGGCGTGCGCAGATAGTTTGATCATCGCCGAAGTTGCATTCGATACCGATGCGGCGGCGGCCAAGCCAAAGCGGTCAGCGGTGTAGCGCGCTGCTCGGGCAAAATCGGCGAGCTTCTCTTTGGCCAAACTCTCGGCCTCTGGTTCGCCGCCTGTCTTGGTGGCGATCGTGGACAGAGTCGCTTCATACGCGCTCTGGACACCGGACGAAGTTGCGCCGTCCTGTACTCGCGTCTCGGCCAACGACAAGACCTTCTGAAGCGCCTTTGCCTCAACGCCAGTTTTGAACTTCGAAAGGAATTTGCTGAGGGGACCATCGGTGACTTTGCTTACCAACTCCCCCATCGGCAATAGGGTCAAAACGGTCATGATCGAACGGCTCCCGAACGCCCGCCAAAACTCTGAGGAGGTTAGCAATAGGTGGTCTGCCCGGATGTGCTCTAGCTGAGTCCCAATCGCAAATCGCAGCTCTTTCGAATTGAGCAATAGCTCCGACTGCGGATCAAGGTGGACTCGCCCGATCAGTATGAATGGGTCCTGCTGTCCCAACACTTCGATGCCTGGCAGACCGTGGCTGATGAAGACACGCGGGGGTTTGATACACAGTGCCGCAGACAGCCCGTTTACGGACTTGAACACATCCGGGTATTGCTCGGCAGTGACCTGCTCGCAGTGCCGCTCGATATCCTTGGTGTTTCGTTCGTCCTTGAACGCCAAGCCGACCCAACGTTGTGTCGTGCTACTGACGGCCCGCTCATCCGGATGCACTACAACCTTGTCGTGCGTTTCGTCGACAACGGGAAACCACTGCTCAGCGGCTGGTCTGGGGTGCACCGGAGCGTTGAGCCTTGCAGCAAGCGACGGATCGACCGTGTTCAAAACACGGGCTGCGCGCTCCACCACAAAGTCGTCATCAAGCTTGTCTCTAAGCGCAAACAGGCGCTGATAGCCCTCTTCGGCTAGCGGAGCATTGCATATCAACGTGCGGTAGCGAATCGCAGCATCTTTTGCGCGCCCTTCCGATTCCAACAACTCGCCGGACTCCAAGCATGCCGCCACAAAATCTGGGTCAGCGTCTTGGTGAACGTGAATCAGGGCAGGCTTATCTCCAACAACCCACTCCCGAATAAACGTCTCGTACGCCTGCAGAGCCGTGTCTACATCACCGGCGCGGGCGGCGGAGCGTGCCTGCGCGAGCTTGAGCACCTCCAGCTGAGGTGCGTCCTCAACCAAGCGGCTATAGACCTTTGTCGAAAGCTCGTGCTTGCCGTTTTCTTCGAATGCGATAGCTAAGCCAACCCACCAATCGCGTGGACGTTCGCGAGATTCGGAGAACTCAATCAGGTCGGCATCTCGGCGCTGTGCAAGTCCGGTTAGAAGAGAGATTCCCAGCGGCGTCGCGCTCATGCGAAACGCGCAGTGCGCGCGGTCAAGCTGCACACGCTCCCATTCTGTGGGATACGCCGGATTTCGCGCTTCGATGTCGAAAAGGTGAACGACATCGGCCAAGAATTCCGCCGCGTCAGCGTAGAGCGACTTCTTCTGCAGACGTGCTGACACCTTCAACACGCGGTCAATCAATGTCGATTCGGTGAGGGCAATAAGGCGGTCGACATCCGATCGATGAATCACCATCACCTGGAACTGCGTCTCGCCGCCAAACTGGTAGTCGATGGTCGCAACGCCGGAGGTCGCAGGCGGCAGTTTTCCTGTCAGATCGTGAATCCACTGGTCAGCCACCACCAATAAACGAGCAGTTGTGATAACCAGCCACCGCTTTTTCGGTGGCTTTGGACCCGAGACTTCCAACACTTCCAGGATGTGCTCATCCGCAAGCTGACTCTTCAGAAACGCCGCGGTTGCCGCGTCCGGAGCATCTGAGACCCAATCTGGAATGCCACTTTGCACGGATTCCCTTTATTGAACGGTTGAACTGAAGTTATGGTGAGGCGAAAGCTCGCACAAAAAGCCGCGCATAATCAAGGTGAAGACATGGCAAGCGATACGATGGTCGACCGACTTTTTGGTCAAGCTGATCGGCAAAATCAACGTCCTGCGCTCTGGTACCAAGAGGGTTCCTCTTGGAAACACTGGACTTGGGGCGAATATGCCGATGCAGTGCGGCGATTTGCGGGTGGATTGATCGGCATTGGGTTTGAGCCCAAGGACTGCATCGTCATCATGGGAAACAACAGCCCTGAGTGGCTGATCGCAGACGTAGGGGCAATGGCGGCCGGCGGCTGTCCTGCTGGCATCTATCAGACATCAACCCAAGACCAAGCCGTCTATATCGCCGCCCACTGCGAGGCGAAAGTCTACGTCATCGAAGATGCCTCGCTGTTTGAGCGCATGGATATGCCCAACGCTCTCAAAGAGATGCCAACGGTCGAGAAAGTCGTTGTCATCAAGGACGCAGATCGTCTGTCACATGACTTGGTCGTGAGCTTCGAAGACTTCCTCGCGAGCGGAACCGACCATCTCCCGGAGGTCGCCCAGCGAGTCAAGAACCTGGAAGAAGACCAGATGGCGACGCTCATCTACACATCGGGTACGACGGGGCCACCCAAAGGCGTCATGTTGAGCCATAAGAACCTCGCATTTACCAGCAAGGTCGGCATCGACATGATCGGCTCGGTGAACTCGGAAGACTGCGTCGTATCTTACCTTCCGCTTTCTCACATTGCCGAGCAGATGTTCTCGGTCCAGATCGCCATTACTGCCGGATATCCAATCTGGTGCTGCGATGATTTGACGAAACTAAAGGACACCTTGGTTGTCGCAAGACCCACGTTATTCCTTGCCGTCCCGCGCGTTTGGGAGAAGTTCAAAACTGCCTTGGAATTGAAACTTGGCGAAGCCGAAGGCGCGAAAGCAACGATCGTAGATTGGGCGCTAGGTGTGGGCGCTGACACAGCACCGACCCTGCTCCAACAAGGCGAAGGTGGCCTGGGCTTGGGTCAGAAACTCAAACGAGCCGCTGCAAACAAGCTTTTCACCTCCAAACTCAAAGCCGGTTTGGGGCTGGATCGCCTTGAGATTGCGGTGACCGGCGCCGCACCGATTGGGCGGGATGTGTTGGATTTCTTCGCAGCTGCTGGGATCATTATCCACGAGGTCTATGGGCAGTCGGAGGACTGCGGGCCGACATCCTTCAACCAACCGTTTCCTGGAAAGCGCCGACTTGGTTCTGTGGGGCTGCCCCTGCCAAAAACCGAAGTCAAAATCGCGGAGGACGGCGAGATTTTGGTCAAGGGAGACCACGTCTTCATGGGTTACTACAAAAACCCGGATGCGACCGCGGAAACGCTGAAGGACGGCTGGCTCTACTCAGGGGATGTCGGGCGGTTCGATGATGACGGTTTCCTGTACATCACAGACCGAAAGAAAGACCTGCTCATCACCGCTGGCGGTAAGAATGTCGCGCCTCAGAACATCGAGAAACTGATGAAGAATATCGACGGCATTTCACAGGCCGTTGTCATCGGTGACCGCCGAAAATTCCTGAGCGCATTGATGACGCTCGATCCCGAACGTGCACCCGTCCTCGCCGAGGAACGCGGCTGGCCAATCGACCCAGCGCAGCTCGTGAAACACCCTGAGTTCATCGAGCATGTGCAGAAGGGGGTCGACCGCGGAAACGGCCAACTCGCACGCTACGAGACGATCAAGAAGTTCACGGTCCTCCCCGATGATTTCACAACGGAAACCGGCGAGTTGACCCCAACGATGAAGGTAAAAAGAAAGGTGGTGAACGAGAAGTTCGCGGATGCGATCGAGGCGTTCTACGCGGGGCTCGATTAGAGCTCAAGCTCTCGTACAAGACGGTCGACGTGACCTTTCGCGCGAACGTTATCGTAGATCGTGTCGATCTTGCCTTCTTCGTTGACGATAAACGTCGACCGCACAATCCCCACGTAGACCTTTCCGTAGTTCTTCTTTTCACGCCAAACGCCAAACTGCTCGGCGAGCTCGTGGTCTGGATCGCTCAGCAACGTGAAGTTGAGCGACTCTTTGTCGCGGAATTTCTCGTGACGTGCGACGGAGTCCGGGCTCACGCCAAGAATGCGATAGCCTTGTGCTTTGAACTTCTCGAGGTTGTCGCGGAAGTCACACGCCTGGGTGGTACACCCTGGTGTCATGTCCTTGGGATAGAAATAGAGGACGTACTTCTGACCCAGAAGGTCTGCGGATGAAATCGTACCCGCATCGTCAGACTCAGCGGTAAACTCTGGGACGTTGTCGCCCTCGCTCAACTGTGGATTGACTGCCATTTTGGTTCCTTAGAAAGAGTGAAGGCTCGGCATGCCGAGCCTACGAACGCCTGTTAGATGAACCAAACGGCAGCGGGATGCAAGGCTACTTTTTGGGTGGTCCCAATCGCTTGCGCGCGTCGGACACAAGACGCGAAACCGTCTCGATTGCACCGCCGCGAAGGGCTGGATTGACCAGCATATCTGGGACCCAGGTGGTGGGATCGAACCAGAGTCGGTAGGACACGAGCGTGCGCTTTCCGCCGTCGATTGGCGTCAGCAGATAAGACCCTGCCACCACCGAAGCTCGCACCACGCCGTCCTTAGGCTTGGGGCCTTTCTCGTTGGCTTGTTTCCACTGCCAACCATATGGACCACCGTTTGCGGTCTTCGGGATGACAATCCGCAACTTCACGGTGAAATCACGGTCGTCGATGCCCGTCGACATCACGCGCTGGTACAGGTAGCCCCACTTATTATTGTAGTTCGCGATCACCTTGAATTCTCGAATGAACGAGTAACTGCGCGCTCGTTCTTCGGAGGTGATGATTGGGAACAGCTTGTCGGCTGGATAATCCATCACGGTATCCACCCGAATTGCATCAACGCCACCCGGGACGCTGTCGTTCAGATAGATCTTGATGCCGTCGTCTTCGTCGTGCTTTTCCCATGGTCCTTTCTGCCAACCTTTGTATTCAGCCTGAGCTGATGCGTTGCTGGCAAAGCCAAACGTCAACAGGAGTAGCAGCACAATTGATCCACGCGTCATGTTTGCCTCGGGCAATGATAAGTGTCTTCGTCGGTGCTTAGACGTGTAGAGGTATGATTAATATTCAATTGGGTTGGATTCGAATTCAAGTGGCAGCGGTACTTACTTTTTTCGTTCACGGAAGAACAGCTTGATACGCGACCCATCGCGGACGCGCACAATCTTCTTCTCGGAGATCTCGCCGCTTTCATACTCGACTTGAACTTCGTGACGACCATTCTCGACCTCGACCGTTCCAGGTGTCTTTTCACCCGTTCCAGTGCCGTCGACCATGATCTTTCCGGGAGGTTTGCTGTAGACGGTCACCCGTCCCGGCTCCTTCGCCTTCTCTTCTTTCTTTGTCTCTTCTTTCTTTTCGGCCTTGGCCGGAGGCGGTGCCTTTTCGGCAATGGGCTTGCCTCCCCCGCCTCCCTGGAAGCCGGTCAGCTCGACAAACAACAGCCGCGTTTCGTTAGGCCGAAGGTTGATTTTGTAGTTCTTGGTCTTTCCATCGTACGTGACGATCACGTGGTAGGGACCACCGGCGGGTAGGACCATTCCGTCCTCTTTGCCGGGCTCCACGTACTCTGGATAAGCCATGCCATTGATGGTGACGTCGGCCTTGTCGAAGTTCGTGACGACCTGCAGCACGGCTGACTTCCACTTTTCCTGCTTCACCACCGGTTTGCTTTTTTTGGTGGTCTTCTTTGGAGCAGGTTTAGCCATCTCGGGCTCTTCTTCAGCTTCAGGCTCTTTCTCGTCGCCGCCGATACTGGAATCGTCTACGGATTCATCTGCGGGCGCATCGAACGCGACGAACTCCATCGGTGATTCGACCACGGGTTCCGCACCGCGCTCTGTCGCCACAAAGGCGATCACGAGCATGCTCACCACAAAAGCTGCGGTGAGAATGGATGCCAGAATGTGTTTTTGATGTCGGATCATTGGACTCGCTCTGCGATGCGTATAGCTAAACCCCGTTCGGCATTGCTGTCAATTTGACCGCATCGCCCACAACAATATTCGAATCAGGAGTTATTTCGCCGGACCTTGTTCAATCGACTCGATTGTGGTGGGCGTCTCGTTCAGGTTGGTATCGATCGCAACTCGGTCGTCGAACACAAACAGCTCGCCTTCCCAATCTTTCTCGGCATCTGCGATGCGCTCGAAGTAATTCAACACGCCGCCTTCGAGTTGGTAGACATTGTCGATTCCTTCCTGGTTCATCCAGCTGGTTGCTTTTTCGCAGCGGATCCCGCCGGTGCAGAACATCACAATCTTTTTGTTCTGCCAGGATTCGCGATTGGACTCTACGAACTCTGGAAACTCGTGAAACGCCGTCGTTTCAGGATTTTGGGAGCCTCTAAAGGTTCCGAGTTTGAACTCAAAGTCATTTCGCGTGTCGATGAGCACCATGTCCTCGCCTGCGCGCAACCAATCGCGAAACTGCTCAGGTGGCAGATGTGGCGCGGTGTGGTCCCAACTGACATCGCCGGCTCTAAGGGTGACGATCTCGGCCTTCGCTTTCACTTTCAATCGTTCGAAGACAACGCGGTCACTGAAGGAACGTTTGAATTGAACCTCTTCAAACTCACTGCGCCAGCCTTTGAGATCTTGCTCGAAGCCGTCGCAATCATCCGAAGTTCCACACAACATTGCGTTCAGTCCTTCTTTTGCGATCAGAACTGTCCCGCGCAGATTGCGCCCGTCCGCGAGCATCTGGACGTGCTCTACGGCCTGGCTGGGATCGGCGATTGGGATGAAGGCGTAGAACGCCAGATTTGCGTACTGCGAACTCATGCCGAATGCCTGAAGTGCATAATGTCGCCGTCGGTGACGACATACTCTTTGCCCTCAAGTCGCATCTTGCCCGCAGCCTTGATTTGCGACTCTGACTCGTGCTGAGCGAGGTCGTCCACCGTGAAGACTTCCGCGCGGATGAAGTGCTTTTCGAAGTCCGAGTGAATCACGCCCGCAGCTTGTGGAGCCGTGGCTCCCACAGGGATCGTCCAAGCTCGGATCTCGATTTCGCCAGCCGTGAAGAAACTCTGCAGTCCCAGCAGCTTGTACGTTGCGCGCACCAGTAGGTTCAAAGCTGGTTCTTCGATGCCCAGAGCCTCGAGCATTTCGGCCTGCTCTTCGTCTTCAAGTTCGGCAAGCTCGGACTCAATCGAGCCGCAAACCACGACGACGCCACTGCCCGTAGCTTCAGCGTGATCTCGTACCTTCTGGACATATGGAGAGCTGCCATCGAGCTCTTCCTCGCTGACATTTGCCACGTAGAGCACAGGTTTGATGGTGAGCAGGTGGCTGTCTTGCACAAGCGCGTACTCGTTGTCATCAATCGAGACGCTGCGTGCGGGCTGGCCGTCGTTGAGTGCGTCGTAGATCTTCTCGAGCACCGCAAGTCGTGCGATCTCGGTCTTATCCTGACTCTTGGCCGCGCGACGTGTCTTCTCGATGCGCTTTTCCAGGGTCTGCATGTCCGCCAGGATCAGCTCGGTCTCAATAATGTCGATGTCGCGTTGGGGATCGACGCCGCCCTCGACATGGACAACATTTTCGTTATCGAAGCATCTAACCACGTGCAGGATTGCATCGACTTCGCGGATATTGGCCAGGAATTTGTTTCCCAAGCCTTCGCCTTTGGATGCGCCCTTTACGAGCCCCGCGATATCTACAATTTCGCAGACCGCGGGAATCACCGTATCGGTGGTGATGTATTGATGGATAACCTTCAAACGCGGGTCTGGAACGGGGACCACACCAACGTTTGGGTCAATGGTGCAGAAAGGATAGTTGGCAGACTCAGCGCCTGCTTTCGTTAGCGCATTGAAGATGGTCGACTTGCCAACATTGGGCAATCCGACGACACCAGCTGAGACACTCATAAAAAACTCCGCAGTGTTCGACGCGCCACCATACCGATCTAGCCTTGTAAAGCAAGGTGCTGAATGTTCGACTTACGACTCTCTTGAGCCGAGATGATTATGAAACTCAGATTGTTTGTGGCGTTGGCCGCAATTCTGCTGTTCGCTCCAAACGCGCATGCATTGACGCCTGGTGAGGCACTGGCCACAGCGATGGAGCAGAATCCGCGCTTCAAAGAGGCTGGGCTTTCCGTCGACGAGAGCAAGTTCCTTGTGAAGAGTCAGGAAGGAATCCGGCCGTTCACCCTGCGAGCGGACACTGGATTCAACTTCCAAGAACAACCGTTGAGCAGCGCGTTCGAAGACGGTGTGCGAGAGTCCACATTTTGGTCGGTTTCAGCGCAGCTGCTCAAGCAGCTTGTGTGGGGCACCCAACTGGCGCTGCGTTTGGACTTCAATCGAAGTACGGCGCAGGTTCCGTTCACGGTTCCTGGTTTGGGAATCTCTGACGTTCAATCCATCGGTCCAAACTACGGAAACGTGCTGGAGCTTCGTGTGACACAACCGCTGCTGCGCGGTTTCGGAAGCGACATCAATGACCTGTCCCTTGAGGCGGCACGAACCCAGCAGACCGTGGCGGAATTGCGTCGCAGCCAGACCGCACAAGATATCGCCGCTGAGGTGCTGACCGCGTATTGGTCGTGGGTTCGGGCCGAATTGGAGCTCGAATCATTGGAGCAATCCTTGGAGCGAGCGAAGACTCTTGGAGAGCTCACGGTTGCCCAGATTGAGGCTGGGCAACTCGCTGAACTCGAGCGTGATATCGTCGACCAACAGATCAAGAGCGCCGAACAAGCAGTGCTGCTGGCGAACCTCCAAGTTCAGGACCGCTACCAAGACCTCCAGACCATCATGGGAACCAAGATCGGCGGCGATGCGCCAGCTCGGCCCCAGAATCTCCCTGAGGTGAATCGTGAAGTCCCTGATCTGGAGGCCATCGTAAAACGGGCGATGGAGACCAGCCCCGAATTGCTGCTCCTGCAGCAAGACATCGAGGTAAACCAGCTCAATGTGCTCCGAGACGAGGACGCCGTACTCCCACAATTGGACGCGATCGGGACGATCTCACAGTCCGCCCTCAGCGACGAAGTACCCGAAGCTCTGGAACAGCTCATTACCGCCGAATTGACCACCGTGTTCATCGGTCTGTCGTTTACCATGCCATTGAACAACGACCTCGCCGCCCAGCAGCTCGACGCCGACCGAGTCGCAGTCGAACGCGCAAAACTGCGGAAGCAGGAGGCGCAACGCCAGGTAGAGCTCAATGTTCGGCAATCCCGGCGGTTGCTGGTTACACAGCAAGAGCGTCTCGTCTTGAGTGAGCAAGAAGTAGAGTTGGCCCGAAAGAACGTGAAGGCGACGAACGAGAAGTATGCAGCAGGACTTGCAACCTATTTGGAAGTGATCGAACTCGAACGTACGCTTTCAGATTCGGAATTTAGAAATGCCCAAGCTCGCATCGACGTTTACCTTGCTGCAGTAAGCCTTCGACGTCTAACGGGGACCCTTTTGGAAGCGTACGGACTAAAGATTGAGTAAACGCGGCGGAAAGCCAGGTGGGGAGCCAGAGTTCTTCCTGCCGAAACTGGCCGTCGCCAGACCGGTCACGGTGTCGATGTTGATGATCGCAAGCTTGGTCATTGGCGTCATTGCGTACGAACGGATTCCTCTGCAGCTCTTGCCAACGGGGTTCACGCCACCGTTTCTCTACGTCTCTATCCCAACTGTGCCGTCCACGCCGTCGGACGTAGAAGATAATATCGTCGAGCCGGTCGAATCGATTTTCCGCACCGTCCGCAACGTTCAACGTGTCCGAAGCCGTGCCGAATCCACGAACGCGAACTTCATGATCCAGTTCGCGGACGGCACGAATATGACGAACGCTTACAATCAGGTGCAAGACCGGTTGGAGCGCGTGCGTGGGGAGTTGCCGCCAGAAGTCCAGCAATGGGTGATTTGGAAGTTCGACCCCGATGAAGACCCGATGCTGTTCGTGGGCGCAAAGGTATTGGTTAAAGACGTCGATAAAAACGCTGCCATCGAAGCGGGCCTAATCAAGCCGCTGGAGCGGCTTCCGGTCGTCAGTCGTGTCGAGACCTGGGGCCTGCAGCCGATGGAGATGACGGTGTGGGTCGACGACAAGAAGGCCAACGCAGCCGGGGTATCGGTTGCAGACCTCGTCAACCGTCTCCGAGCTGACAATTACTCGTTGTCTGCGGGGTCGGTTGAGCAAGGCGAAGACCGGTTTCCCCTCCGCGTCATGGGCCGAATCTCGGACATCGACGAGCTCAAGGCGTTTCCGGTAGGAAACGGGCTAAAGCTAGCTGATATCGCCACGATTACCGTGGGGCGACGCCAAGCAGATGAAGTCTATCGAATCGAAAACGAAGAAGGCTTTGTCATCACGATCTTCAAGGAGTCGGGCGAAAATACGGTCGACGCTGCCGCCCAAGTACGAGAGGCGTTGGTTGAACTGACCGCAAACGGTGAGATCGAGACGGAGATCTTCTTTGACCAAGGCGACGTGATCCAAGGGTCGCTCAAGAACTTGGCTGAGACTGCGATGTGGGGCGGCCTCTTCGCGATCTTGATCTTGTTTTTCTTCCTTCGCCAAGCACGCATGACTTCGGTGACAGCCGCCGCAATCCCGCTCTCGATGCTGCTAACAATCACGGTCATGTATTTCGCAGGCACGTCGTTAAACGCGTTGAGCCTGATGGGCTTGATGCTCTCCGTGGGGATGGTCGTCGACAACAGCATCGTTGTGACCGAGGCGATCCAGCGGCGACGAATGCTTGGCGAACCGATCTCCAAGGCAGCCCCCATCGGAGCTTCGGAAGTGGGGCTCGCCATTATCGTCGCCACGTCGACTACGGTCGTCGTCTTCCTTCCGATGGTGTTGATGAGTGGCAGCGAAACCATCAGTTTCTACCTCGGTAAAATCGGATTTCCGGTCTGCGTCGCGCTCATCGCTTCACTCTTGGTGAGCCTGGTGTTCATCCCGCTGGCACTCAAATGGATCGACACAGAGACCCACCAGCACCGAGTGGGCGTCATCGAGAAACTGCAGCAGGCCTACGGAAGCGCATTGCGATGGTGCCTGAGCAACCGCGGAACTTGCGTAGTCGTCATCTTTGGACTGCTTGCGTCGATGGCGTATCCGTTCAAGCAACTGTCGCGGACGGATAAACTGGAAGCCAATATCAACGACGTTCGAATCTTCTTTGAGTTTGAGAGCGCGGCAACGTTTGAAGAGCGAGATCAACGCCTTCGCGAATACGAAGCCTGGGTCATCGAGCATCGCGAAGAGCTTGAAGTTCGCACGTGGATCACACGCATGGGTGGGCTTTGGGGACGGCCTCAGATTCGGATCTTCCTGAACGATATCGACGACCGAGAGCTCGAGCGCGACGAGATTATCGACCGAATTCGGAAGGACTTCCCCAGGCTCTCCGGCACGGACTGGCGCATTGGATGGAGCAGTCCAGGTGTGGAACAGAAGGTTGAGGTTGAGGTCGAGGGGCCGGACACGGACCGTCTCAACGAAATCGCGAAGGCCGCTGCCGTCCGCTTGAAAACAGTGGACGGTGTATTGGACGTCTTAGTCGGTGATGACGATGAGCGAGCGCTTGAGCTGCGGTACAAAGTCGAACCTCAGGCCACGCAGCGCACAGGAATCTCGCCAATCTTGGTCGGCGGAGCGATCGACTACGCCCTGCGCGGCCGAAGGTTAGGCTATGTGCGCCATCAAGGCGAAGACGTGTCTTTGTGGGTCCGGACGGATCCACGCACGACCGTGGACCGAAAATCGCTCGATGACCTCGCGCTACCTAGCCCACTCGGTGGTCCCGGAATCCCGATCGGAACACTAACTTCAACGGAAATCGCCGAAGGCTTCAATAAGATCCAACGTGTGAATGGGCAGACTCGCATCGACCTGCAGATCCTCACGACACGCGAAGACCTGGAACAGCTAGGTGTTGAGATCGACGCCGCATTGGCAGGCATGCAGACCCCTCGTGGCTACAACCTGAAGAAAGGTGAGCGCTTTGCGAAGTTGGTGTCTGACCAAGAGGAACAGCAGTTTGCGCTGTTGATGGCCATCATCTTTGTGTTCCTTCTGATGGGCATTCTGTTCGAGAGCTTTGTCTTACCGTTCGTAATCGTCCTCTCGATTCCGTTCGCCTTCCTTGGGGTTTATTGGATTCTATGGCTCACAGGAACGCCCTGGGATGTCATGGCCGGTGTGGGGCTCATCATCTTGGTCGGCATCGTCGTCAACAACGCGATCGTCTTGGTCGACAGGGTGAACGTGTTGATTCGACAGGCCAAAAACAGGGAGGAAGCGCTCATTGAAGCCGGCATGGTGCGTCTGCGCCCAATCGTCATGACCGCACTCACGACGATTGGCGGCCTCATCCCTATGGCAATTGGCTCATCGGCGATCGTCGGAGTGCCGTATGCGCCGTTGGGGCGGACTGTAATTGGAGGTCTTGTGACGGCGACCATCCTGACGCTCTTTGTGGTCCCCATCTTCTATACGTTGCTCGATGACGCGCGAAACTACGCGATGCGATTCTTGACCGCTTCGGGCCCATCACCCGCTGAATAGGCGTCCGATAGAAATGCCCCGGGGGTCAAACGTTCGTTCTCGGGACGAGACAGCGGAAGTTTTGTCTTCTGGTACTTCTTGATCGCCCGCTTCCAAGCGCCAAACCCGCCGCCTTCTTTGTAGGCGGCCTCCGCCGCATCAGCCATATCCCATCCACCCTGAGCCAGCTGATACTCGATCCAGCCCCAGCGAGCCGATGTCGAACGGATATCGACCGACCGACCAAGTTCCTTGTGGATGCGTTTGACTCGCCGTTCGATAACCTTCGTGTCTTCGAACGGTACACCATCTAGCGGAGTGTTCTTCTTCGCGACCAACGGACTCAACCCTAATGCGACACGACAGATTTGAGAGAGCTCGCCCACAAACTCAATCATTTCGTCGATGTCGTCGTCAGTCTCTTCTGGATACGCAAACACCATGTACAGCTTCAGCACCTTGAGTTCGTGGTCACGAACCAGTTCCGCCGCACGGCGCAGGTGTTTATCCTTGATGCCTTTCTTGGCGATCTTTCGCATGCGAGCGCTCGTGCCGTCGCTGGCGACGGTCAGTGTTCGCGCACCACCATCTTTCAACAGACCCACAAATTCGTCCGTCAGACGGTCTGCACGAAGGCTCGACACACCGACCTCTCGGCCGGACCCCACAATCGCGCGCAGAATGTCGTTGATCTCGGGATGGTCCGTGGTCGCCGCGCCCACGAGGCCCACGCGTTCGGCGTGTTCGGGAATGGTGGCCAAGACTCGGTCAACCGACACGGTTCGCATACCCATGTTGGTGGTTCTGCGCATCACACAAAACGTGCAACCGCGGTGGCACCCACGCGCGTTTTCAACGAGGTGCATGCGACTCAGTTCGGTGTTTGGCGTGATAATCTGCGAGTACGCGGGCAGTTTGCGGTCATCGACCTGCGCAATGGGTCGCAGAACTTCGCCATGAATGCTGGGCACATAGACACCCGGCAACAGGGCCGCGTCTGCCAAGAACGAGCTCCTGTCTTTGGCTTCGCGCCACCAGTCCACCAAAACATGAATCAGTTCTTCGCCCTCGCCCATGACCATCAGGTCCACAAACGGTGCGACCGGAAGTGGATTCGCATTCGTTAACGGTCCGCCAAGCATGACCAACGGCCATCCCTCACGTCGGTCTTCCGCTCGGAACGGAATGCCTGCGAGGTCCAAACACTCCAGCAATCCCAGGATTTCGGTCTCATAGGAGATGGAAAACGCCACGATATCGTGCTCGCTGACCGCACGCTTCGACTCAAACGTGAACAGCGGCACGCGGCTTGAGGCGTATAGATCCGGCTCATCGGGTAGAAATGCGCGTTCGGCAACCACATCTTCGCGTGCATTCAGCTCACGGTAGATGGTCTGAAATCCAAGCGAGCTCATTCCAGCGCGGTATGGAGATGGATACACCAACGCAACGCGGAATGGTGCGTCCTTGAAGATCGTACCAATCTCGTCGTCTAGGAGGCCCTCAATTTGTTGTTCAAGCTCGAAGCGTGTCGCCATTTACAACCCTAGTTAGCGGCTAGCTTGCCCAAACAAAGGGAATGACACAACGACTCGCAGAATTCCAAGATTACTTGTTGCGATTTACTGCGCGACGCAACTCTTCCTCAGAAAGGCCAGAAGTTCCTTCGACCGTAATCGACTGGCTGACGTTCGTCTTCAGGTCCTTCGCGGACACGCTCACGATACCGTCGGTATCAATCTCGAAGCTGACCTCAATCCGCGGTGCACCTGCGGGAGCGTGCGGGATGCCAGTGAGGTTGAACATACCCAACATTTGGTTGGCGCTGGCGGACTCGTCGTCACCTTGCAGCACCGTGATGGAAACCATGTCTTGGTTCTTCTCTGTCGTCGTGAAGACTTTCGATTCGCGAACCGGAATCGAGGTGTTCTTCTCGATGATTGCGCTGAATCTGTCACCCGCAACCCGAATACCGAGATTGAGCGGCGTGACGTCGAGCAGGATAACCTCGCGAACTTCACCACCAAGGATTCCGGACTGGATGGCAGCACCGACGGCGACCACCTCATCCGGGTTGACGCCTTTCGATGGCTTAACGCCAAAGATCTCTTGGACCTTTTCCTGCACAAGCGGCATGCGGGTCATGCCGCCAACCAACAACACGTCGTCGATGTCGGATGTGCTCATCTTGGAATCTTTGAGCGCGGTCTGACAGGGACCTTCCAAGCGTTCTACAAGTTCGTACACAAGGTCGTTCAGCTGTGAGCGTGAAAGCGAAAGCGACAAGTGCTGAGGCCCGTTCTCGTCAACCGCAAGGAACGGAAGATTGATATTGGTCTCGGTGAGCGTCGAAAGCTCGCACTTCGCGTTTTCAGCGGCTTCCTTCAAGCGTTGCAGGGCCATCTTGTCACCGGAGACATCAACGCCCGTTTCGCTCTCGAACTTCTCCAAGAGGAAGTCCAAGATGGCGCGGTCAAAGTCCTCGCCGCCAAGCTGGTTGTCACCACAGGTCGCCACAACCTCGAAAACGCCGCCGTGCATCGAGACCAATGACACGTCAAATGTGCCGCCACCAAGGTCGAACACGATGAGGTTGCAGTCTCGCTCTTTGCCATAGCCATAGGCCAGCGCGGCCGCCGTGGGCTCGTTGATGATGCGACGAACCGAGAGGCCAGCGATCATGCCGGCTTCTTTCGTGGCTGAGCGCTGCATGTCGTTGAAGTATGCAGGGACCGTGATAACCGCCTCGGTGATTTCCTCACCGAAGTAGTCTTCCGCGGTCTGCTTCATCTTTTTCAGAACCATGGCGGAGACTTCCTGAGGGCTAAACTCTTGCCCATTCACGGAAACCCATGCATCGCCGTTGGTCGCTTCAATAATGTCGTAGGGAAGTGACGCCTTGTAATGTTTGACCACATCACTGTTGAACTTCTGCCCAATCAGACGCTTGATATCGTAGACGGTTCGGTCAGGGTTGATAATGGCCTGACGCTTGGCCTGCTGCCCGACAAACCGCTCATCACCTTCGGTGAATCCCACCATCGATGGAGTCGTCCGAGACCCTTCGCTGTTCGGCAGAACGAGCGGCTCACCGCCTTCAATGACGGCCACGCAGGAGTTGGTCGTCCCAAGATCAATTCCGATAATCTTCGCCATAATTATGTTCCTGGCACCGAGGCCCCTTCGTCACTCAGGGCACCCCAGACATCTACTGAATAGAACTATTAAAAGCAGTATGTGCCGAAAACTACTTTTTGAACAAGTTCTTGATGAATGTTCCTGGCTCGGAAGTTCGACGCTTGGCTCTCATCTTGCCCAAACGAATCTCGCGTTCCGCTTCTTTGGAAAGCGGATTGAGGCGTAGTGCGGCCTCATATTGCTTCAGAGCTTTTTCGGTAAGGCCACGCGCTTTCAGGATATGGCCCCAGAAAAGGTGGGTGTCTGGGCGCGCCGCTTTGGCATTTTTCTTTGTGTTGAGCGCCTTTCGGATGATGTCTTCGGCTTCATCAATCCGGTGCGGTTCGTTCAGATACATCATGTATCCGTAGAACGTCAGATATCGCGCATCCTCTTTGTCCAGCTCATAGGCCTTCTGGAAATACTCATAAGCCTTGGCGTTGTCCTCGGCCCGAAACAGCTGAAATCCCTCGTTGAACGCATCCTTGGCGGGATCGGGGGCTCCGGCACCGGTCTTCTCGGAGGTCCGCTTCATCAACGCTTCCAAACGCTGCTTGCGCTCGTCGAGTTCAGCGGGCGTCGACTCCTCGCCCAGGCTGTTCTCTGACTCGTGGGCCTCGCTTAGGTCGCTAAACTCCTCCAGATTCGACTCATCAAATTCTGGCGCCTTGGCTGCATTTTGCCCCGGGTCGGTCTTCGAACGTCGTCGTGCAACGCGGCTTTTCCGTTTCTGGAATCCAGAAAGCTGCGCAATCTTTGAGGCAACGTCGGTCTTTCTTCGTTCCTCGGACGGTGTCGCAGCGGATGCTGGGCGCGGCGTAGGTCGTCGCTCAACCTTCTGAACAGGCGTCGCCTGTGGGGTTCGCTTGGGTGTTGGTGTCACCCGCAATGGACGATTCGACGTTCCAGTTCGCGGTCGCTCACCGTCCTTGAAGTTGACCTCGGAAGGTTCTCCAAGTCCCTCCCCGTCGTCGGGCACGTCGTAATCTGCGGGAGGCGCAACCGTCTGTTGACGCTCGACTTTTAGCAATCCCTGATAGGTTGCCTTAACCAGCATGAAGATCTCTTGGGAGAGCGTCTTCACCTCACCCGAGACGTTACCCCCGTAGACGTCGGGGTGTGTCTCCTTAACGAGGGCGTAGAACCGTTCTTGGACCACCTTTCGCCCACAACCTTCCCAGACGCCGAATACATCATGTGGGGAAGCCCGTTTCATGAACTGGAGCTGAGCGTTGAGCTCTTTTTCAAGTTCTGAGCGGTCAGCGGTCGCACGGAACGCCTTGGTTTGCTTGACCTTCTCGGCATCTACTTTTTCACGCTGACGACGAATATCGCGGTCGTAGGTGATGATGGCGCCACTTGCATTCTTCGAGTCGTGCAGGTGCACAAGGTCTGTCTGCACCGCGTAGTAGGCCGCCTTGAAGCCCTCGTGTGACATCGAGCCGAGCCCAGTCACAACATCGTTGAGGCTCGTCGCTCCGTCGCAAACTCGCATAAATGCGCTTAGCGCGACAAAGTCTTTGGTCTTCTCCTGACGGTCCTCCCAGAGGTTTGTGGGAACCGGATACAGTTCGACCTGGGTCTGCAACGCATCCAACAAACTCTGATAAGGCACACGACTGACACCTGCCAGAATCAACGAAAATGTATCGACCGCGTTTCCGCTGACCTCTTTTCGCTCAAACGTGTAGGAACCGCCGACCCATTCGAACATCGACAAGGCATCGCTGCGGCTACCATATCCGGGCCCTTCTGCGAGTTCGCCTTGTCGGAATGCGACCTTGCCTGAGCGCCCACCGGCAGTAACCGTTAACACGCCAGACTCCTTACGAACTCGAAGGGCGTAAAACAATCGAGACAGCGGAACACTAGAAAGACTGCCGTTTTCAACGTTTGGCAGGTCCTTCTCAAGCGTGATGATATTGTCGATTTCGACGGAACGCTCATCAAGGCGAGCGCGAATTTCCGCAAGGCTAGAGAACACACGTGTCAGCTTTTCGACGAACTGCGGCTTGCCCTGACTCATGTCGATCGTGCTCTTGATCGACTGCAATGAGGACTCCAGGTCCCGCGCACGCTGGCTCAGTTGGCGAACCAGCAACACACCCACTGTTTGTTCTTTCTGGAAGACATTATCGATGGTGATGAACGCGTCGAGTGCCTCCAGTTTGAGACATTCGTAGTCCAAACAGACCACGTCGAAGTGGTCCTTGAACAACAGAGCCTGCCCTGTCGCCCATCGGTCGACCACTGTGAAGTGATTCTCTGCGGAACCGACGGCGTCCTTAATCGCATCAGCGAGCCGTGGCTCTGCGCTAATAATCAGGACTTCGTTCATTACTCCCCATGCTATCGAAACGGTATGACTTTGTCAGCCGTTTCTAGCCGCCCAGCGACTTAATTTGGCTCAGAATCTCGCGACGCGTCGTCACAGGCAGCTTCTTTCCTTCCGTCTGCTTCAGGAACGCTTCGAAGGACTCTTTGGCTGCTGACCGCTGACCGAGCTCCTTATAGAGGTAGCCCAACGTGCGATATACCTCAGGATTCTCGTAACCGTACTTAATCGCTAGCTGCAGACGCTGTGCACCTTCACGCTGTTGACCGGCATATATTTGGGACATCCCAAGCCGATGTTGCGCCTCAGGTCGCTCTGGGTCCTTCTCAAGTGCTTTCTTGAAGTGACCGATCGCATCTTCGTAGTTTTTCTCGACGTATTCGATTTCTCCCATCGCCAAAAGGGCCTCGTTCATCTCAGGCGCCAAATCCAGCGCACGACGCACATCGGCTTTGCCTTCGCGACCGTAACCCAGGTTGGTTAGCAGGCGACCGCGATAGATGTAAATCGATGGATTCTCGTCACCGTAGTCTTCGTCGACCGCGGTCGCTTTACGATATTCGTCCAACGCCTGCGAGGTTCGTCCAGCCATCTCGAGCGCACGAGCCATGTAGAATCGGAACTCACCCCGATTGGGTTGGTAGTCCAGAACGTGGCGGAAAATCTTCAGAGCCGTTTGATGGTCGCCCTTCTCGAACGCCGTACGGCCAACATAGAAGTACGCGTCATGGTAGCGGGGGTTGAGGTCATACGCCCTCGAGAAGTCCTCTCGAGCCGTCTCGTAGTTGCCACGGTCGAACTGAATTCGACCACGAATGAACACATACTCTTCGTTCTTCGGGAACTGTTCGATGACCTTGTTGATCTCCTCAACCGCACGGTCGAAATCGCCAGATTGGCGGTAAGCATCCGCAAGGTAGGCAGCCAACCGAATATCCTGCACACCTTCATCCCGCGCTTTCTCAAGCAGGGCCTGTGCCTCTTCGTATTTGTTCTCTTCCAACAGCAGCTTCGACAACGCCAGACGTGCTGGCCAAGAGTTCGGATTCTTGCTCAATCCAGCGCGGTACCAACTCTCGGCCAATCGGCGACGGTCACTCATGTGATAATACTTCGCGACTTCGACGGACACTTCGTCATCGATCATATCGGGGTATTTTACGACCTCGGCAATGTGCTCCTCGCCACTTTGCATGTCCTTGTCCATGCGCCACGCCAGCTGGGCCAACGCGGTGTGCGCGGTCAAGAGCTGCGGGTTGATTCCGACCGCAGCCTCAAACGCCTTTTTGGCCTGAAGGAAGTCACCTCGCTCACGATTCAACTTGCCCAGATAGAATGGGAAACGCGCGTCTTCGGGGAAGGTCTTTTGGGCCTCTTCCAAGGCGGTAATGGCAGCGTTCCACTGCTCAAGACCGATATGCGAACGAACGATACCAAGGACAACTTCCGGCTCTTTCTGGCCCAGATTCTTGTTCGTCTTAAAGAAGTTCAAAGCCTCTTTGTACTTCTTCGCCGCTTCGTACTCCAAAGCGAGGGCACGCAGCGTTTCGGTGCGGCTCGGGTCGATTTGAAGCGCTTTCGTAAAGTTGTCGATAGCCAGATCGCTCTGACGTCGAGCCACGTAAACCAAACCTGAGTAATGATGCGCTTTCGCACGCTCAGACACAGATGCATTTGCGGCAAGTTCACCGGTGATTTTCTCTAGGTAGCTAATCGACTCGTTCAGGTCGTTTCCGTCATAGAACGTCTCGCCCAGGGCGAGCATTGATGCCACGTGTGTGGGCGACTTCTTGACAGCGGCCTTGTAGTTTTTGACGACGCCGTCTTGGTCCGCCTTAAGTTTCGCGACGCGCGCAAGCCATGCGTTTGGCAGTGGCGATTCTGGATTTGCGTCGCTTGCACCTTTCAATGCAATGACAGCTCGAGCGAGCAATGGGTGCTCTTTGGGCTCTTCCTTTGGTTTCTCAACCACTGCAACGTCGCTGCCCATGTCGGTGTTCTCGGCAACCGCCTCGGACCCTGCGTCAGCGCCTGCATCGGCTTGTCCTGCGTCAGCTTCCGCAACCGCCTGTTCTTTCTTCTCGGCTTCAATCGTGAGATTTCCGGCCTCAACTTCCTTTTCGACAGCGCGTACGTCACCGATACCCATCAGCAGGTTGGCGTAGAACACTTCGTCGTCGGAACCGCTGAGTAGAGGCTCGAGGTACGCACGTGCCGCGTCGGCGTTACCTTGTTGTGCTTCGAATCCACCTCGCCCAAGCGCTTCCATTCCGCCTGCGGCTTCCTGATACTTCGCTGCACGGGCTTCGGCGTCTTTGCGAATCCGCTGGTCGTCGTACCTTGAGAGGAAGAGCGACTCGACCACAAGCAACTTAGCAGCGTCATCGTCTGCAACTTTGCCTTGGAGCGCCTTATCGATCACGCCCAGGTAATCGGAGTAGTTGTCGGGTTGGACAAGGGCAAAATCCACACCTACGGGCCCAACCGGAGCTTTCTTTACCTGCTCAACAGTATCCTGCGAGAAAAATGCCGTGTAGACGCCATATCCGACACCCACGAGGACGATCAGCAGCACAGGCACGGCGACCATCATGATCTTCCCGCGCCCACGGTCGTCTACTTGTTCAGCCGCGCCTTCGAGCGCTTCTTCGGGAATTTCTTCCTCTTCGCGGATACCCGCTGACATCGGCCGGAACGCATCGTCATCGTCGTAGATTTGCTCTTTTGGTTTCTTTGCCGCCGGTTGTTCAAGGAGCTCATCACCCCAATCATCCATGGCGGGCTGAGCGTCGGACTGAACATTGACAGCCTGATGTCCCAACGGCTCATCAACTGCTGCAGACGATTCGTCGCCAAACAGGTCGTCGCCCCAATCGTCTTCCTCTGGAGGAGGCGCATCATCGAGGAACGAGAAACCAGCATCACCACCAAGGAAATCGTCGCCGTCTTCTTTTCCTGCGGGCTCATCACGTTCGATGAACAAGTCATCATCGTCGTGTTCTTCGGTGCCGAACAGGTCGTCTTCGTCGATTGAAGGCGCCGCAGCCTCCGAGGCTGGCGTTCCGAACAGGTCGTCGTCATTGGCAGTTGGGGCAGGTTTGGCCTGTGGTGCTGGTGCGCCGCCGAACAGATCGTCGTCGTCATCACCTCGTCCAAACAGATCATCATCGTTGCCACCGCCGCCAAACAGATCTTCGCTCTCTTCCTGAGCGGGCTCGCCAAACAAGTCGTCGCTGCCCGCGGAGGGGGACGCCCCAAAGAGCGTATCGGACCCTTGCGACTGTCCACCGCCAAACAGATCGTCGCCTGCGTCGGGCATCGGAATTCCAGGGGTCGCCCCGCCTCCACCCGGCAGAGGTGGTGGCGCTCCTGCACCCCCTGGCGGTGGCACTGATGGTGGACCACCAGGTTTCGGCAGCCCCACTTTTGGAGCGGGAATCGAAGGTGGACGAGATTTGGGAAGTCCCAGTGTATTCTTAGGTTGTGGCAGGCCTGGCGCGGCTTTCGACGCAGGTAGCCCCGCGGAAGCTGACGCAGGCAATCCTGCGGCTGAAGCAGGAAGGTCTGATCCCGCCGAAACTGGCAATCCTGGTGCCGATGCGGGAAGATTGGATCCCGCCGACACTGGCAATCCGGGTTGCGCGCTGGCAGGCAAATCCGAACCTGCAGAGACTGGCAATCCTGCACTTGCTGATGCTGGTAGTCCGGCCTGTGCTGAAACCGGTAGGCCCGCTTCCGCCGAGGCGGGAAGATCCGTAGGTTGCACTCCAGGGATTGCTGGCACGCCGGATTCGTTCTGCTTCTGCCATCCACCCATCATCGTCGACTTGGGATCCACGCCACCCAAATCTGGAATCGGGCCGCTTTTCGCATACTTCGAGAACAGTGGGATGCTGGACAGTGGCGCCCACGTGACCTTGTCCGTGGATACTTCCGCGTCCGAAGACAGCTTTCCTGTCTTCAGCATCATTTCGACCGCGCTCCCGTCGAACGGACCGAAAACCTTTCCGGTGGGCCGTTTTACGTAATAACGCTCGTTCTGAATGGCATGACCGCTGCCATCCAAGATCGTTCCAGCTCCTGCTTGGGCGGTTGCGTTCGGTGATTCAGACGCAGCTGCGCCATCGGGCATTACCCGGAAGCTATGGGAGCACTTAGGACACCGCATCGTCATGCCATTGGCGGGGATGCGGGAGTCGTCGACGTTGTAGCTAGCACCACAAGAGGGGCACGTGATCTTCATGTTGAAAGACCCTTAGGTGAGGATTCGCGCGTATAATCCGAAGATCGATTCAGGGAACGATACCCCCGACACGCAACCTTGGCAACATTTGCAAGTGGTTCAAATATGCCCGCTATGACGCGACGACGACAGGCACGTCTCGACGTTTTGCATAGCGGCGCAGTCGAGGATCGGGATTGACCGCCACCGGGTTCCCAACACGTTCAAGCATGGGAACATCGGTAAACGAGTCGGTGTAGAAGAACGACTTGGCCAGATCGACCCCATTCTGTGCCGCCCAACGTTCCGAATGGTGGACCTTTCCATCACCATAGCAAAACGGACCATCTAATCTTCCGGTAAACTGACCCTGGTCATCTACCTCAAATCGCGAACAGAGGTAGTCATCGAGCTCAAGCAGCTCGGTCATTGGCTGAGCCACGTAAGGGCTAGACGCTGTGAGTAAGACAATCTTGTGGCCGTCCTCCTTGTGTCGCTGAACACGTTCGACCATCTCGGGGATCAGGAACGGCGCTACATCGGTTTCAAACCAATCCAAGACTTCCTGCCGCATTTGCGCTTCCGGCGTGCCTGCGAGCCGCGCGACTGCTGTGGATGCAACCGCGTTCATGTCGACCATCGCCATGCGATAGCCAACCATGTAGCCCAACGATTTCACCAGGTCGCGCTTGCTCAATTCGCCCTTGTTCCACAAGTGCCGGACCCACAGTCGGCCTGAATTGACGCTTATGAGCGTCTCGTCCATGTCGAAAAATGCCGCAATCATGACACTGCCTTGTATGCCTCAACCCACGCATTTAGATGCGCGTTTGTGCGGCCAGTCTCATCTAAGAATGCGGCCCTGTTCACCAGAGCCTGTGCGCGAGCGTGCCAGACTGCGTCGCGGCCCCCTACATGCGTCCAGATCTCCTCCACCTCATCGTCGGTCAATGCACGCAGCTCTCCGGCCGCAAGCTCCCCCAACGAGAGCGTAGCAAACCGCGACCGGTGAAGATGCAACAACGGGAGTCGCGTTGTCTTGCACATTCGGCGGACGATTCGATTTCGCCCCTCGGTCATCACAATTTCGGCGCTGTGTGGACCAAGTCTTCGATGACTTCTCGCGGCCGCGGGGCCGTCATCCAGCTCCACACCATCGACCAGAGTCTGGAGTTCATCGTCACTAACATCGCGTTCAAAGGTCAGCTCGTAGACCTTCTCAACATGAAAATCGGGATGCAAAAGCACATGCACCAAATCTCCGTCATCGGTCAGCAGCAACAGCCCTGTCGTGGCGCGATCCAGGCGTCCTGTGTGCACGACACGCGACCCAAGCTCTCGCATCCATGGCTCCAGACTCGGTTTATTCGGGTCCGAATTCGCGGTCACGACGCCTTCTGGCTTGTGAAACACGTAGTATTGGGTGGGTGGTTGCGGCGCGACGACCTCGCCGTCCACGCGGACCTCGTCTTCGGGCATGACGATGGTGGCGACATGCTCAGCACCCGCAAGCTCAATGCGCCCAGCTTTCCACGCTCGTTGTGTTTCTGCTCTTGAAAACCCAAGGGCTTCGCGCAGATACTTGTCCAAACGACACGGTATATATCCCCCGACATCGATGTCATTCGAGGCCCGGCTCATGGAGTAACTCTACACCATCCGTGCCCTCGAACCTATCGACTGTCCAATTGTGCGAAACCCGCATGTGTGGGGGACCTGCGCGTCGCACGGCTCGAAGAGTTTGAATTGGCAAGGTGTTTGCTCAGTCAAACAGGAAAGCCGAACTTAAGGAGACTGAAAATGCGAAATCAACTGAAATGGACCGCTCCTGCAATTCTCGTATTCGCGCTTGGCTGCCAGAGTCAGCTGACGGGGAACGAGGGCAATCTCGTGTTTAGCTACACTGCCGATGACAATATTGGTGACTTCAACAAACCGATCGCCGTCGGTGCGCTCTTGGAAGTGCGGGTTACCGAAGCTGGCACACGGCGCGGCGTGACCATCGACGAGGTCATGACCGACGACGGCGAGGTGCTGGCGGTCGAGTCGTTCTCGTCAGATCGCTTCATCATCCGCGGTGCTGGTGACGGAAACACGCTCGTAGAAGTCAATGCGACCGGACCTGACGGCGAAGTTGTCACCGACTCCGTTAATATGCGTGCCTCGACGGCCGCGGCGCTCGAGATGTGGCACACCTGTCAGGACCAAGCGACCCGCTCGGCTCAATATCTGGCTGGGGCAACTGAAGTCTTGATGCCTTACGACATGAAGAATGATCGTAGTGAAAATGTCATCGGCTACGGCATCGTTCCCTGGAGCCAGGAACCCGTCGATAGTCTCGCGATCAATGGAACGTCAAAGGACCAAGCCTATATCCATGTCGACATCCCTTCTACGACGGGAACGATCACCCTGACTTCGGATTTGGACGACACCACATTGACGTTGGAAGTCGTCGACCCAGGTCAGATCGATGGAACGGAAGTCAATGACGTGAGCGCTCTGCAGAGTATCATCGCCGAGGAAACTCGGGTGTTCCATTTCTACCCAACCGTCGGCGGCACCCGCGTTTGTCAATCACAGGTACCGATGACGGTCGAAGAAATGACCCCAGAGACGTGTGAAGTGCGAAAGGTCGACGACAACCCCGCGACGATCATTGTCAACGAGTCAAATTGGGTCTCGATCAAAGGTCTTGCGCAGGGCGACTGCTCGTTCAACGTCGTCTACCCAGACGGCGCCGATGGCGCCGGTGCGACGGAAGAGTTCACCATTCCCATCGCCGCATTCGCGGACCAGGAGTAGGACTCGCTGCGCTCGGGGCTCGCTGCGCTCGGGGCTCGCTGCGCTCGGGGCTCGCTGCGCTCGGAATTTTTTTGCGCGACTTCGAATCGTCGCTACGCTCGAAGCGTACACCACTCAAGGAGGAGTCATGGTGGAACGACGCACTCGACGTACACACAACCAAAAAACAGCGACCCAGTATCAACTCGAACAGATCGTCGATGATTTTGATCTGGATTCGTGTTTCCTGAGCGATGATCACGGTCGGCTGATCAGTCATGCAGGGCTGTGGGCTGAAAAGAAGTGCCTGGCATTTGTCACGGACATCCCAACCATCGCGCAAGGTGAGGAGCACGACGGGATGTACTCCTGTGAGTTTCGTGCAGGTGGACAGACACTATTCATCACCACCGTGGGCGACACCGAAACCATGCGCACAATCGCGGCCTATCGCGCGATGTTCGGCGTTCGTCGGATCCGACGTGGCCCCGCAGGTTCCCGCCAACTCTCTGTCTAGACCAACTCCAATCCAAAAATCCGAGCGAGGCGAAGCCGAAGCGAGCCCCGAACGAGGCGAAGCCGATGTGAGCCCCGAGCGAGGCGAAGCCGATGTGAGCCCCGAGCGAGGCGAAGCCGAAGCCAGCCCCGAGCGAGGCGAAGCCGAAGCGAGCCCCGAGCGAGGCGAAGCCGAAGCGAGCCCCGAGCAGGCGATGCGAGCCTGCACTTGAAAACTCGTAACAGTTTCGCCATAGTGTCGCGCCTTGTCTGGATAGAATTTTTTGGCTGAACGCGGCACTTGGCCGCGGTTTGGAGTGCTACATATGGTTAGTTTCAATGGTTGGGTGCCGAACTCTGTTTTGGCGTTTGTCCTCTTTGTTTCCCTCTTTAGCTTTGGTTGTGGGTCCGACGACGAAAAGTCGGGCGCATGCGACGACGTGACCTGTGAACGTGGTGTTTGCAGTGATGGCGCGTGTACGAACCCGAGCACCTGTGACCTCGATAGCGATTGCCTTGGCGGCTACGAATGTACCGCCGCTGGAAGCTGTGTAGCCGAGTTCCCATGTGAAACGACCGATGAGTGCCCAAGCGGTGCATGCATCAATGGTGCATGCGTCAACCCGACCAGCTGCGAAGAGAACTCGGACTGCATCCCCGGATTCGGTTGCGAAGACAACGTCTGCGTTGAAGACACATGTGCGCAGGTCGAATGTGACCGCGGTGTTTGTGCGGTCGACAGCGGCGAATGTGTAAACGCTGAGGTGTGCACCAACGCTACCGAAGGCACGGACTGCGTCGACGGTTTTGTCTGTCTCGCGCAAGAGTGTGTTGATGAGGCGACGTTCTGCGGTCAACTCGAATGCCCACGCGGCGTTTGTGATATCGACACCAAAGACTGCGGCAATGCCGACATGTGTAGCGACGACAACGACTGCGTCTCTGGCTTCTACTGCGACGGCGGAACCTGCGCAGCAAATCAATGTGACGCAAACATGACGGACTGCCCACGCGGCGTCTGCAACCCAACCGACTCGACCTGCGTCAACGCCGACACGTGCACTGCACTCGCAGATTGTCTGGACGGCTTCTACTGCATCAATGGTGGCTGCCAGGAGATCGATACGGCATGCGTCGATTGCGAAGGCAACCAGGTGTGTGACTATGTCGAGAACTCGCAGAGCGTCTTCTGCCTCGAGAACAGTCTTGGCTGCGTCAATGCCATCGATTGCTTGAACGACCGCGTCTGTGAGAGTGGTTTCTGCACCACGCCTGTCGCTTGCACGGCTGACGCCAACGAACCAAACAATGATGTGGCGGGTGCCACGGACTGGCAGGCAGCGACAAAGGTTGCCGACCGCGTTGAAGGCTCGATCTGTGATGGTGACACTGATGTATTCGCGTTTGACATCGATGCGGCAGCCAACTCGACAGGAACCTTGGTTGCGATCGTTACTTTCGACCCAGAAGACGTCGGACTTGGTCAGCTCCAAGTCGAACTTTTAGATCCAGCAGGAACGGTCCTCAGCACTGGAATGTCGACAAATGGCGTTGCTCGGGCAGAACAAGTCATCGGCGTGCTAGACACCGGCATCTATACAGCACGTGTTACGCAAATGGGGGCGATCTCCACCGCCGGCATCGACTACGGGATCTTCATGGATATCGGGGAGCAGGCCACCATCGACGCATGCGCGGCCGCGACCGAACTGACTGGAAATACGTCGGGCGACACAACTTCAGGTGCAAGCACCTCACTTGGTGGCGCATGCGTTACCGAAGCTGGCGCACCAGAAGACGTCTACTTCTTTACGCTCGCCGCACGCAGCTTTGTCTCGATCGGCTTGACGCCTACCGGCCGCAGCAGCGAGCTAACCCTCGGACTTCGAAACAACTGTGAAATCGACGGCTCAGAGTTCTCGTGCGAAGCATCGGGAACGACCGGCACGACGTTTGAGGGCTTCCTCGATATCGGTACCTACTTCGTCGTCATTCAGAGCGAGACGGTCATGGGCCCTGGTCCATACGACCTTTCGTTCAGTGCCCAGGTTCCGGTCTGCGCACCTGGCGAAACGATGTGTGTCGACGCCAACACAGCGACGGCGTGCAACGCGCAAGGAACCGGTTTCAATACCGAGACCTGCGCACAAGGATGCAACGCTGCTGACGGGCGTTGCGACCGCCTCGCTGCTGACGTTTGCTACACAGCGACGGTTGCGACGGGCGGACTGCAAGTCACGCTCGACTGGGAATCGTTCACCAACGACTACGATCCAGGCAGCGCATGTGTCGGTGGCTCAAGTGATGCCGTCACTGGAGGACAAGACGCTGCATACGAGATTGAGCTTCAGCCCAACGAGGCCTTCGTCGCAGAAATCGTGCCTGGCGCTGACGATGCTGCTCTATACGTAGTGCGCAACTGTGATGATGTCAGCCGAACCTGCCTTGCAGGTACCAACTCGGGCGGCTCCGGTGTGGACGAAATCGTTGCCTACGGTAACACGACAACGGACACGCAAACTGTCTATCTTATCGCCGATGTGTCCTCGAACGAATTCACGTTCGACCCGGCAACGCTCACAATCAC
Organism: bacterium; assembly: GCA_030427705.1. GTDB lineage: Bacteria > Myxococcota_A > Bradymonadia > Bradymonadales > Bradymonadaceae > JAUIBR01. The sequence goes on from JAUIBR010000004.1 coordinate 237,500, forward strand.
GCAGGGCACGATGATCTGCTCCCCGGGCACGACGCAATGCTCCGGCAACTTCGAGCAAACCTGTAATGTGGGCGGGCTGGCCTATGACGACCGGCTCTGTTCGTTCGGTTGTGACACAGGAACCGGACTCTGCATTCCGCCACCAAACAACCAGTGCGGCGCCGGCGTCATCGACGTCTCTGCAGGTGGCTCTTGGAACGCGACGATCGACGAGTACACGGACAACTTCAATCCTGGCTTCAACGGCTGCGCGAACAGCACTTCTGCTGGCGCAGACGCGGTCTACCAAATCAGCGGTCAGCCCGGCGACATCGTCACGGCAACCGTCTCTGGTGACTTCGACTTCGTGCTCTATGCGTTGACGGACTGTGCGAACACCGACTCCTGCATCGCAGGCATCGATGACGAGCTCAGCGGCGACCCAGAAACGTTGAAGTTCAATCTTCCTGACACCAACCCAGTCTTCATCGTGGTTGATGGTGCCTCGTCGTTCTCGACCACGGGACAGTTCAACTTGAATGTCTCCGTGCAAGCACCTGACTGTTTCAATCCAGGTGACGCAATCGCCTGCCAGAGCATCACGACGTTGGATTACTGCGATTCTTATGGCCAAACGCAGCAGTACACCTGCACGGGCGATTGTGTTGCAACGAGTTGTGTGAACCCAACAGGCGACGTCTGTCATGACGCGATTCCGCTGTCGACGATCGGTTCCTTCACGGGGAACTTCGCCGACTTCACCAACGATCTGGACCCAGGGGTGGGAACCTGTATCCGCGAACCGTTCAACGAACAAGATGGTCGTGACGCGGTGTTCGCCGTGGACATGTTGGCAAACCAAACACTCGAAGCGACGTTGGTCACAGGTGACGCAAATGCAGGCATGTACATCCTGGATGGTTGCGCTTCGGCCGCGAACAACTGCGTTTGGGCAGCGGATGAATCAAACAACCTCGAGTTCTTCGCGCCATCGGCCGGCACGTACTACCTCGTTGTTGATTCGACAACTTTGTCATCGAGTGCTGACTTCACGTTGCAGCTTGATTCGCGATTGACTGACTTCTGTCAGCCTGGCGGCGCTACATGCTCCGGTAACACACTTACGGTATGCAACGCCTCGGGTACTGCGGTTGAGTCGACGGTAGTTTGCTCAGATGGCTGCTCGTTTGGCGCTTGCAACCCACCATCAACACTGAATGACACGTGCGCCGACGCATATGTCGTCAATGGATCAGTTCGACTTTACGACCGGTTCGACCGGTTCAATGACGACTACAACCCTGGTTCGGCCGGTTGTACCGGACGCAGCGAGCCTGGTCTCGACCATGTCTACTCGATCACGCTGGCTCCAAATGAAGTCGTTGCCATCAACTTGCAGGCCTATGCATCTTTCCTTGAGCCGACCGCATACCTGGTCACCGATTGCTCGGATGTAACTGCGAACTGCATTTGGGGCTCCGCCGGAAGCGACGAGCTCTTGAAAGATGGGTATCTCAATGACACCGGGATGATTCAGAACCTGTTTTTGATCATCGATTCGGACTCATCATTCGACGATGAACCCTACTTGCTTGATATTGAAATCACGCCATTCGAATGCGTCGGCGGAACAGCAGTATGTGCTGATGCTGACACAAGCGAAGTCTGTACAGACTACGGAATTTTTGACAACGAGCGATGCTACTTCGGCTGCAACGGCACGACCGGATTGTGCAACGATCCACCGAACGATCAATGTGGCGGTGCCGTGGTCATTCCATCGTCAGGCGGTGTTTTCCAAGCTCGCATTGAGGACTTCGCGAATGATTTCAACCCAGGCTCCGGCGGTTGCACGGGCTTCAATGCCGACGGACCTGACGCGGCATACGAGATCAGCCTGACGGCTGGTGATTTTGTTACCGTGCGTCAATCGGGTCCTTTCGATGGCTCCGTCTACATGGTCACCGACTGCGCGAACCTCGGAACCTGTGTTGCAGGCGCGGATAGTGGTGGCGGCGATGATCAATTCCAGTTTGTTGTTCAAACGACCGGCACATACTTCATCATCGCGGATGCATTCACGACCCTTCCGACGGGTGTGTTCACGCTCACCGTCGACGTGCAAACGCCAATCTGTACGCCGGGAAGCTCGGTCTGCTTGGATGCGAACACCATCCAGCTCTGCGAAGCACCTGGTCTGGTCTACTCGGAAGCAACCTGTACCAACGGCTGTGGTCCATTCTCTTGTGTCAACCCAACCGGTGAATCGTGCTTCGAATCGCTCGATGCAAACGGTGCTGGACCATTCACGGGTATGATCGACAACGCCACTGACGACGTTGACCCAGACAACTTCATCTGCGCAGACCGGCCGCAAGACGGCCCAGACGTCGTCTACCATGTCGATGTCCTCGCCGGCCAAGTTGTGACGGCAGACCTGACGTCGACCTACAACGCGTCGCTCTACGCAACGCAGTCCTGCACGGACGTCGATGAACAGTGTTTGGCTGGATCTGACGGCTCAAGTGATGAAACGATCGCGTTCTCTGCACCGGCCGACGGTCGCTACTTCCTTGTCGTCGACACAGCTACGACCGCACCGACTGGTACCTACAGCCTCGATGTCTCCATACAGAACCCAATCTGCACGGCGAATTCGAACACGTGTATTGATGCGATGACACTCGAAACCTGTGATTCGCTGGGGCTCATGACGTCTCAGCAGACGTGCATGTTCGGTTGTGCGGCTGGCGCGTGTAACACACCTCCGAACGACATCTGCACGGGCGCTATCGACGTCACCGCTGGTGGCACGTTCTCGGGCACCTTCGCTGGGGCTGCGGACGACTACACGCCTGACTTCTTCGCAAGCTGTACGGGCTTCGATGCTATCGGTCCTGACCTTGCCTATGTTGTCAACCTGACGGCAGGTCAGACGGTGAGTGCGACCATCACGGCCACGACACCGACCCAGGACACCGCGCTTTACATCGTCTCAGCCTGTGTACCTGTTGTTGGCACCGAATGCCTCAATGGCGATGACCGCTTCGACGGCGCAACGCTGAACGGAACCGGCGAAATGGTGTCGTACACAGCGACAGGAACCGAGACCGTCTACATCATTGCAGACAACTACGACGACCTGTCGTTGCCTGCGAGCCCAACGTTCGACCTCGTCGTGACGGTGCAGTAATGAGCGGTATCGAGGAGTTTCGCGCACGGCGCGCCCGCCAAAATGACATCGTCATGGAAGCGGACCATCTGGGCATCAAGCGCTTCTTCAATCTGGACACCAACGCCTATCGCGATGGTGCACTTGACTCGAAGACGAAAGAGCTGCTTGGGCTGGTCGCGTCGGCAGTGCTGCGCTGCAACGATTGCATCGACTACCACCTGGACCAATGTGTTGAGGCTGGAGTTACGGATGAAGAGCTTCACGATGCATTGAATGTCGCCCTTGTCGTGGGCGGCAGCATCGTGATTCCGCACCTGCGGCACGCATTCGAAACAATCAAGGAGCTTCGCGCGTAGGGGTTCGGCTGTGCCTCACCGGGATGGTTCGCTGGCGCTCACCGATTTGGTTCGCTGGCGCTCACCGATTTGGTTCGCTGGCGCTCACCGATTTGGTTCGCTAACGCTCACCGATTTGGTTCGCTGAACGCTCACCGATTTGGTTCGCTAACGCTCACCGATTTGGTTCGCTAACGCTCACCGATTTTGGTGCCGTTCGGTGCTCTTGAAAACGTTCCGTCACATGCAGTAATGCGGACAACGCCATCTTTGCGCTTAGTAGCACGATGACGTGTCCGCATTTTTTTGCTGTTGAGATCATGAAAAAGTAAGCCGCGGACGCGGATTACATCGAGATGCCGCCATCGACATCAATGCAGCGGCTTGTGAAGTAATCACATTCGAAGATGAACTTCGCGGCGAGCACGATTTCGTCGGGCTTTGCGGCACGACGAAGAGGCACGACCGAGAGCATCTTCTCGAGCATCTCAGGGCGCATTCCGTCCAAGATTGGGGTCTGAACAAAACCAGGCGCGATAGCACCTACTCGGATGCCATGCTTTGCGAGCTCTTCGCCCCAAAGCTTGGTGTCTGCAACCAAACCAGCTTTCGCGGCCGAGTAGTTCGACTGACCACGGTTACCCACGCGTGAGCAAGAGCTGATGTTGACGATGACGCCTGGATTGCCGGTCTCGACCAAGTGTGCTGCGACTTCGCGAGCGCACAGGAATGGGCCGGTGAGGTCGACATCGATGACCTTTTGCCAGTTTTCGAGCGTCATCGTGGTGATTTCGCCCGTCTTGCGGTCCTTTTTGACCAGAAGGTGGTCGCGGAAGATGCCAGCGTTATTGATCAAGCCGTTGACGTGACCAAACGCGTCGACGCCCGCTTGCACAGCACCTTTGACGTCGTCTTCATTTGCAACACTGCCAACATACGTCACAATTTTGTCGTTCTCAGCCTTGAGTGCGTCGAGGCCCTCTTGGTTCATATCGAACGCGACAACATTGGCTCCAAGCTGAGCGAAATTCAGTGCGAACGCGCGTCCGATGCCGGAAGCAGCGCCCGTGACAACCATATTGATATCTTCAATTTTCATTTAGTTTGCTCCCTTGTCCGCAGGGGACGAAGTCTTGGATTTAGTAGATTTTGAGCGCGTGCTCTTCGACTTTGCAGCACCATTTTTTGGAGCTGCTTTCTCTTCAGGCGGGTCGGTGACAAGCTGAATCCGATTGGATTGTGGCTCGGTGCGTTCAACACGCGTTTTGAACCAGTCCGTGATCATCGGATAGAGCGTGGTCGCCGCGCGGCTGCCGACGACAGCGCCGACGTGACCGCCTTTGACCGTAACCATCTCCTTGTCCACAACGCGCACAGCGTCGTGAAGGCCCTGCGCCGCTTTTGGCGGGCAGATATGGTCGCGGCTGGTCGCGATCGTCAGCACCGGGCAGTCGATGTTTGCCAGGTCGACGCGTTCTCCACCTACGAAGTGTTTGCCCTGAACCAGGAGGTTGTCCTGATAGAGGTCCTCGATATAGGTGACATACGCTTTTGCTGGGAACGGGATATTGTCCCCCGCCCAGGTATCAAGCGCCTTGAACGCCTTTCGGAAGTCCGGATTATCGGCGCGATCCGCGAACGATACCCACTTTCCGATCTGCGAGGTTGGGCGCATTGAAACGAACCCACTCTGCATTTGTGAGGGCGCAATATTTCCAGCCTGGGCAATCGTCTCTGGGTCGAACCACTGCGGGTCCGTCATCGTGCCCAACATACCCGCATGCGCGAAGTCGAAGGGTCCGGCGAGGTTGACGAATGCTTCGATCTGTTCGGGGTGCATTGCGGTGTAGATACCGCTGAGCGTCGCGCCCATGCAGTATCCGAGCAGGCCGATCTTGTCCTGTTTGGTGACGCGGCGGACCTTGCGCACCGCGCGGCCCAATCGGTCCAGAACATCTTCCCACGAGAGGTATCGGTCCTCGTCGTTGGGGATGCCCCAATCCAAGCAGTACGTATCGTATCCGGCGTCCACAAACGCCTGTGCCAGGCTCGCCTTGTCATGAAGGTCGAGCACGTACCAACGGTTGATGAGCGAAGGCACAAGCAAAACAACCGGTCCATCGACTTTTGACTGTCGGAACCGGTAGAGCTGAGCCGTGCCATCCCGCTGGATTGTATCCTTTGGAGTTGGCTCCGTAGCCATAACGTATCCTGTGAAAAGAGGTGAGACCTCGGGGCCGGGTCCCACCACGGGACCCGGCTTTGCAGTCTGGCAGACGCGAATCAGACCCGAGGCGTGAAGAACTCAAACGAACGCTTGGTCGACTCCACCATCATCTGGCGGGCGTGTTCCGTGAGCTCGAGCGAGTACTTCAAGGACGCTTTCATGATGCGAGCCATCTCGTCGATGTTTTGCTCGGCTTGATCCATGGATGCCTTTTCCATTTTAGCTGCTTCGTCGAACCAGCTGTTCATGCGCTCCATGTTCTCTTCGTGTGCTTTGATGAAAAATTCTTCGGTCTTTTCGGTGGTCTTCTTGGCAGCAGCCATGATGTTCTCCTTAGTTGTTTTATGCTGCATCGCAGCAGTGATTAATCCCTGTGACGTCGCCAAAATGAAGCACCCAAACTTTAAGGTCAAGGGTTTTCTTGTGCAGTGCACAAAAAAATATCCTTGGACATGCTAAAACCCGCTGTATATGGTGCCCTCACTGAATATGATAATTTTGCAACGCACACTGGATCTGCAAAATGCGCGTGATCAAAAAGTACTCAAACCGTCGTCTATACGATACTGACGACAGTCATTACATCACCTTGGACGAGCTTGCGGAGCTGATTCGTAAAGGGAGTTCCGTCAAGGTCGTCGATGCGAAGACCAGCGAAGACCTCACCCAGGGGACGCTCGCACAGATCGTCGTCGAGTCTCGCGGCGCTGCAAAACTCCTCCCGGTTCAATTGCTCGAGCAAATGATCCGTATGGAAGACGATGCACTGGCTGAATTCATGACCAATTACATGACGCTCGCCTTTGACATGTACGACAGCACAAAGCGTGGTGTTCAGGGGCTAACCGGTATGAATCCCTTTGGAATTCTACCAGCAGATATGATGTCGCAATGGCTCACGGCGATGGGGCGAAACCCATGGGAGCGTCTGCGCGGTCGCGAGCGTCGGGATAAGACGGATGAAGATGTCGATTCGTTGCGGCGCGAAATCGCGGATCTAAAGGACCTTGTTAAAGGCATGGCAAATAAAGGCGAAGACGAGAACGAATAGCCTTTTGTGCTCCGCAACATTTTCAGTCACCAATCCCTTGACATCCTCAATCTGGTTCACTACTTTCCCGCCTCACTCGCCATTTGCTGCACCGCACAACCGCGGTGATTTGATGGGCGACACTCGGGTTGGCATACTCCCGCCGCTCGAAACACAGGTGAACCGATGCGATTGTTTGTTTTTCTGATTGTCCTATTGCTGGCCGCTTGCGGCGACCCCGTTGATGACCGTGTGATCACGCCCGACGATATGGGTGACGTCGACATGGGTTCCGATGACGGAATCAACAACGTCAACAACACGAACAACAGCAACAACAGCAACAATTCGAATAACGCCAACAACACAAACAACGCCAATAACTCGAACAACGCCAACAACGGCCTGTGCTCACCGAACAACGACGGCACAATCGAGCGGTCTGAGGTTCCCCTCCGAGCTGGACTGAACGCGAAATTCAAGATCGCACTCGATGCAGACTTCGACACCGCAGGCGTAGAAGAGAATGGCGAAACAGTCTGGGATTTGTCCGGCGACTTTGCTGGGGACATGCTGGAGCTTGTTGAGCTCCAAGACACCATGGGGGCTTGGTGGCTCTCAACGTTCCCGAACGCCAGCTACTCGACGAAGCTAAGCGCAACCGAAGACTTGCGCGGCGTGTTTCAAATCACCGATGACGCCCTGCTCTTGCAAGGTGTTGTCACACCAGAGGATGGACTCGGCCGCACGGAGCTCGAATACGATCCACCCGTCACCGTCCTGCAATTCCCGCTGACGGCAGACTCCACCTGGCAAACTGAAACCGATATCTCCGGCGTGGCGCTCGGCGTGCCGTCCTTCTACGACGAAGTCTACACCTACACAGCTGCCGGAACCGGCACCTTGAAAACGCCATTTGGAGACTTCCAGGTGCAACGCGTACGCGTTGACCTTGAACGAACGATCGGCATTCTGACGACCACAACGCGAACGTACCTGTTCGTAACTGAGTGCTTCGGCACGGTCGCATCCGTGGTTTCGGAAGAGAACGAAGACGAAGTTGAATTCACAACGGCCTCTGAAATCCGGAGGCTCGCTCCTTGAAGCGACTTTTGCCCATATTGATGGTGTTGCTTTCGGCATGTTCTACGTTTCATGCCGACAAGCTGCCAGATGCGCCGAAGGATGCGACGTTCAAGACGCTGCAGAATACGCATGTGCGATACGTCGACGAGGGTGAAGGTTACCCTGTCACTTTCTTACATGGTTTTGCATCGTCCACCGGCGTGTGGTCAGACATCATGCCGAAGGTCCAGGCCACCGGTCGTCGCACGATCGCACTCGACCTGAAAGGCTTCGGCTGGACCAGTCGCCCCGAAGGCGACTACTCGCCGCAAGCACAAGCGCAGATGACTTGGGCGCTTCTGGACGAACTTGGTGTGCAACAGACCGACCTTGTTGGTCATAGCTGGGGCACCTCGGTTGTCCTGCAGATGGCACTTCAACAGCCTGATCGCGTACGACGAATCGTCCTTTACGACGCGTGGGTCTACGAAGAACAACTCCCGACTTTCTTTGTCTGGTCACGCGCCGACGGCATCGGCGAAGTTCTCTTCGACATGTTCTACAAGGAGCGTCCGGACGAGAAGATGGCCCGCGCGTTCTACGCGCCTGAGCGCTATATCAACGAGAAGTTCGTTGAGAACGTCGAAGGTCAGCTCGACCGCCCCGGCACCGTAGCTGCGGCACTTGAAGCTGTTCGTGGACAAGACTACGCAGCCGTTCAAGGCGACTACAAGAAGATCAACAAGCCGGTGCTTCTGCTCTGGGGTCGCGAAGACAACGTCACACTACTGACGTTCGGCGAGCGCCTGCATAACGAGCTGCCAAACGCCAAGTTGATTGTGTACCCGCAATGCGGCCACTTCCCGATGATCGAAGCCCGCGGCGCCTCCACCCGCGACCTAATCGACTTCATCAACGCAGACCAAGAAACTCCACACCTCGAAAGCCTGAGAACCAACGCGCCAACCGCCGCCCCGCAAGAACCACCCACCAAGAACCAAGAACCAAAACCCAAGAACCAAGAACCAACCGAGGAGGCACAATGAAACGCCTAATCCTCGCTCTAGCATTGGTATTGGTTCCGACCACCGCGGCTGCAACCGGTTTCACGGACATCGGCGAAGACATCGCAACTCGGGGAGACAGCATGGTCGAGATCGACGGTTACTTCAGGACTCGTGGAGAGTTGCTGAACAACCTCGATCTCGACCATGGGCTCACCCCGTCAGGTAAGCCTTTGTTCCCCGTTCCACTGTCAGATCCGAACGCGCAAACGCTTCGCCACGCAGACATGCGTTTGCGCACCGACCTGACGCTGTTCTCGCCCGTCGGCGACATGGCAGTGAAGATGCGCGCGGACGTCTTGGACAACCTCGCTTTCGGCAGCACACCCAATGGTCCGCCTGCGTCGACGACGACACAGGAAGCGACACAGCTGATCAATATCCGTCGCGTTTACGGTGAAGTACTGACGCCAGTCGGACTCTTGGCCGTGGGCCGCATGGGTAGCGATTGGGGACTTGGAATCTTCACAAATGGTGGCGACTGCGCCGATTGCGATAGTGGCGATGCCGCCGATCGTATCGCATTCATCACGCCGCTCGCCGGGCATATCTGGGCGCTCTCGTATGACCTGGCGTTCGTGGGGCCTGACTCACAACGCCCATCGGGCACACGCACCATTGATTTGGACCCGGCTGACGACGTGAAAGCGGTGACCTTTGCTTCGATGCACTACACCGAAGATTGGTCGATCACCCGCCGACGACGCGCTGGAAAGACAACGTTCGACTACGGCGCCTATCTGACGTACCGCTGGCAGGATAAGGACGTGCCAGCGTGGTACATCCCACTCGACGACGATGTAGAGCTTGGCCCAGAACAAGTGGTCGATCGTGACCTCTGGGCATTTGGCACTGACCTCTGGCTTCGCCTGTGGACCCCGTTGTTCCGAGCCGAATTTGAAGGCGTGTTCGTCAAAAGCGAGATTGGAAACACCAGCCTGATCCCCGGCGTAGGCCTCCCGTCTAGCATCACGTCCGACCAGTTTGCGCTCGCACTCGAGACGCAGCTTCGCGGCGTGGATTGGACTTGGGGTGTCGGGATCGACGCCGGTATGGCGAGCGGCGACACCGCTCCAGGATTCGGCGCCTACCCGGATACGTACGGCGCCTATCCGTCTCCAGGCGACCTCGAAGGCCCGCAAGCAGCGGTGCCTTTGGATACGACTGTGAACAACTTCCGGTTCCACCCGGACTACCGCATCGACCGTATCTTCTTCCGCGAGATTTTGGGAACAGTGACAGATACTGTCTACGTTCGACCGCACTTCACGTGGGACTTTGCGGAGCTCGGACCGGGTAAATTCACCGCCGACCTCTTCGCCGTCGCCTCATTTGCGGCCAAGGCGAATTCGACCCCAAGCGGAGAACGCGGAATTGGATTGGAGTTGGACCCCAGCCTGAGATACACGGCGTCGGATACGTTTTTGGTAAGTTTAGATTACGCGGTCTTCTTTCCGTTTTCGGGATTGGACAACCGCACCACCGGCATGCCGGCTGAGCCCGCACAGCTCTTCCGCGCACGCATGAATATTGGGTTTTAGATGCGACGAATTGCGTACATCATCGCGCTCTTGGGCGTTATCGGCTGCGGCGACAACGCGACGCCCGCTGTGGACTTGCAGACTTACGAGCCTGCGCAACCCACTCCTCTGGAGTGCATTCCCAATCTGGACGGAACCATCAGTGAGGACGAGCTTGGTGCAGCGCTCGGCATCCCGATTTCGTATCGCGTTTCGGCCGCCGGCGTCATGGAAGAGGTCGACCTCGCAGGTGGACGTGACCAAGACGGCATCCGCGTTTGGGACTGGTCGGACAACCGCGAGTCGGACCGCGCGCTTGAGATTCAAGCCGATGGGCTAGAAGGCAAGTGGTACGCAGACAACTTCCCACAAGGGCAGTTCGTGACGCCGCTGGATGCGGGCGGACGCCAAGAGGCCATCTACCGGCGCGACGAATCCGGGCTGTATCTGTTGGGCTTTGCATCGGCTTCGGAAGAGCCCGCCAACGAACAGACCCTGATGGTCTACACCGATGAAGTTTTGCTCTACCCGTTCCCGCTGACGGTCGGCGACACATGGGTGTCCACCGGCGAAGTCGTAAACGGCAAGGTCTTGGGCCTTCCCTACGCCAGCCGTGACGTCTACGAAAACACAGTCGAGGAGTCCGGCGAGCTTTGGCTTCCGGACATCAGCTTCAAGCAAGCACTAAAAGTTAACACCAAGCTCACCATCTCGCCCGCTGTCGGCGAATCGGTGACGCGGCGACAAGTATCGTTTTTGTTCGAGTGTTTTGGCGAAGTCGCGCGTGCGACCAGCCAGGACAACGAAACCAATGAGAATTTCACAACGGCGTCCGAAATCCGGCGCCTTGGATTAAACTAGGAGAACACGATGAACCTCTGGTCAACATGGAAGAAAGGATTCGACATCTGGGAGCGCACCACGGCTAGCTACCTTGAGGAAGTCATTCAAAACCCACTCGTCATGAACACGTCTGGCCACGCGCTGACGGCATTCATGAAGGCCAAAGCTGCTTCGGATAGCTCGATGGCAAAATGGTGGGGCTCGGTTGGACTTCCAACCAAGCGTGACCAAGAGCGCACCCTGCACGCACTCAACCAGATGCAGAGCCGTTTGATGGACCTCGAGGAGCGCCTCGAAGAAATGGATCGGAACTAAAAATGGACGTCTCAGCCTACATGGACCTTCGCATCGCGCCGCGTGCTGTCTTTGACAGTCTGCCTGATCGGCAGTCGCGTGTGCGATTCATGGTGCCCGATGGACAGGGCGACTGGAACGCTGTCACCTGGCGCGCATTCGCGGATGAAATCCGTCATATCGGCCTCTTCCTGAACGCAGTCGGCGTTAAGGGCGGAGACCGTGCGACGATCTTCGCCCCGAACCGCGTCGAGTGGATCTCGGCCGCGCTTGGTATCCAAGCCGTGGGCGGAGTGATGGTTCCCGTTTATCCCACCAGCACTGCAGCCGAAGCCGGGTATATCCTGAAACACAGCGACACGAAGGTGTTGTTTGTGGATACGCCCAGCTTGCTGCAAAAGGTCTTTGAAACCTGGGGCGAACTCGATTCGGTTCTGCGTGTCGTGATGATGAGCTCGGACATCAACGTGCTTGAGGTCCACAAGGCTGCACGCGAAGTAAACGCAGACCTGCCGGCGTTCTCGGACGTCGAACAGCGCCTGATCACGTGGGAGCGCGCCATCGAACTGGGCGCTGCGACCAACTCAGAAAAGCCGGAAAAGTTCGATGCGCTGATGGATGGCGTATCGTTGGACCAACCAGGTCTGATGCTCTACACGAGCGGCACGACCGGACCTCCCAAAGGTGTGCCCCTGACGCACCGAAACGTGGCGGTGAACGGTCGCGATTGGTTGCAGATCAACGCGCCGTTGGTGGAAGAAAACGCCGTCGATGCGCTCTGGTTGCCAATGAGCCATATCTTCGGATTTGGCGAGGCTTGCCTGGGCAACACGCTCGGATTCACGACGTACCTTTCGTCGCCGCTGGACATTCTGAACGACCTACCCGTCGTTCGCCCAAGCATCTTCATGAGCGTGCCACGCTACTTCGAAAAGCTGGCAACCACCGCGATGGCGGAACCTGACGGCGAGCGTCGTGCGAAGAAACTGGCCGAGATTACGGGCGGTCGATTCACGTTCTGCTTGTCTGGCGGAGCCGGTCTAAAGCGTGAAGTGAAGGAGTTCTTCTACGAGTGCGGTCTTCTGATTATTGAAGGCTACGGACTCACAGAAGCATCGCCGACGCTGACACTCAACCGACCTAATGACTTTCGTTTCGACACCGTCGGCAAGCCCTTGCCATCGGTCGAAATCAAGCTCGCCCAAGATGGCGAAATCCTGGCGAAGGGCGAAAGCATCTTCGGCGGATACCACAAGAATCCAAGCGCCTCGAAAGAGTCATTCACCGAAGACGGATGGCTCAAAACCGGTGACCTGGGCAAGTTCACCGACGACGGCTTCTTGCAGATCGTCGGCCGAAAGAAAGAGATTCTGGTCACCGCAGGTGGCAAGAACATCAGTCCGGTGAATATCGAAACGCGCTTTGTCGACGACCCATATATCGCGCAAGTCGTGGTGTACGGCGACGGCGAGAAATACCTGGTTGGCGGTGTATGGCCGAATGTGGCTGCGCTGAAAACGAAGCTCGACAACCTGAGCGAAGAGGCAATTCACGCGTTCCTCGCGCCTCGCATCGAACAGGTCAATGCTGAGCTCCCAAGCTACCAGACCATCAAGAAGTTCAAGGTCTTCGATTCGCCATTAACGGTTGAAGATGGCTACCTAACCCCTACTCTGAAGGTGAAGCGCAAGAAGGTCTACGAGACCTACGGCGATGCCCTTCAAGCTTTGTACTAGGACTAAGAAATGGACGGTCGTTTCTTTAACATCATTCGTCGTTTTCAGGACCGCCCCAAGGTGGGTGCGACGCCTGCAGACGTGGTTCATGCCGAGAACAAATGGCGCCTTTTGCGCTACCGGTCTGAGCAACGAAGCGGTGTGCCCATTCTGCTGATTCCATCGCTCATCAACCGGCACTACGTCCTAGACCTGATGCCCGGAAAGAGCTTCGCAGAATACCTGGTCGCACAGGGCCACGACGTGTTCATCATCGACTGGGGCACGCCCGAAAAGGAAGACCGCTTCCTGACGTTCGAGGACATCGTGCTAGGCTATATCGGCCGCGCCGTCCGTAAAGCTGCGTCCTACTCCCCTACCGGTAAGACCCACCTTCTGGGCTACTGCTTGGGCGGGACGCTGGCCACGATCTACACAGCTTTGGAAGGCGACAAAGTCGAGTCCATGGTCAACCTCGCCGCGCCCATCCGGTTCAACGACGACGGTATGTTGTCAGCGTTCAGTAAGATTCCAACGCTGAATCTGGAGCTTATGGTCAAAGCCTTTGGCAACGTGCCATGGCCGCTGATGCAGTTCGGCTTCCACCTGCTGAAGCCCACGCTAAACATGTCAAAAGCTGTCTACATGCTTGAAAAAGCATGGGACGACCAGTTTTTGGACGGCTTCTTCGCCATTGAAACATGGGGCAATGATAATGTGTCATTTCCTGGCGCAGTATTCCTAAAGTACATTAAGGAGCTCTACCAAGAGGACCTGCTGCACAAGGGCGAGTTCTATTTGGATGGCCGCCAGGTCGACCTGCACAATATCAACTGCCCGCTCTTGAACATCACGTTCGAGCACGACCACATCGTGCCGTGGAAATCCGCCGCGGTTCTGAACGAGCTGGTCGGGACGGACGAGCCAGACCTGATGCACATGCGTGGTGGCCACGTAGGTGCTGTGGTGTCACGCAAGGCGTCGAAGGGGCTTTGGCCGGATATCTCGAATTGGTATCGGGGGCATGAGCCGAGTGCTAATCTTCGGTTGGCTTGATACTTCGTGCGGGCTGTTTTGCGCAGGCTGCGTTGCGCAGGCTGCGTTGCGCGGGCTCTTTTAGGCTGGTTTGGTGGGCGCATTCGCGCGTGTAGATGGGTGGTTTCTGTGGGTTGCGTAACCCTTCACCGAGGGGCACAGAAGTTTGTGAGGGCCCACAGAGACCTTTCATTCAATAATTTGTATTGCCACCACCCGCTTCGGTAAACCGTTCTTGTTTATCTCAATGATCAGTCCACGCTCGTACCAAATCATAACTTCGGCTGACATGTGGTTAGGTTCCCCGAACTCATCGATCAATTGAATCACGTCTGCAGCCATCAAATTTGAACCGGCGAACTCCACTCGATCGGAACACACGGCCGCCAAACGTCCACTTTTACTGAAACCCAAAAGCAACTGTTCGTTCCCAAACCACTGAAGAATAGACCAATCGATGTCGCCGCTCTCGAGTGGCAGTGCCTCATCACCGGCCTTGGAATCAAATTGTTCTTTCGTCATTCCAAACTTGAAACCTTCAAATCCGCCTGAATCCAAGAGAGTGTATTCCGGTTTGGTAATCTCGACTTTGAGCAGCCGAATCGGTTTTCCATCGCGCCAAGTCCCGCTATCGCTCCGTCCCAGTAACTCTTCGAAATTCAGACCATTATCGCTTGTCCGCAAATCTAAAGAGCCGAAGTCAGTCGAGAGTGAAAGGTGGCCTAGATGGATAAGGTCTTCCATCGTCGGAGCCGTCTGCTTTTCGCGAAGTTGAGCGTTCATCAAGTCTAGCGACGCGAGGAGACGCTGTAGATTTTCAGGTTCTTGAGAATGAACGATCTCTACGTCAAGCGTTGATAATCCAACGCCTTGGAGCAGCGCGGAAAGCGAGCCGACCAAAATGAAGTCCACCTTCGCGTCGACCAGGTGGGTCAAAATATCTCGAAAATCTCCTTCGTGCTGCTTGTGCATGTCCAAACCCCATCATTTCCTATTCCTCTTCCAATCTGGCGGCCTCGCGCAACAAGGGTAAGCGGGCCTGGTCTTTGGGAGTGGTGGATTTCTCCTTCAACTCGACATACTCCGACAGCGAGAGCACATGAAGCTCCTGTCCTTGCCAGTTCTTCACAACGCAGCGTGTCTGTAGCTCATCGTAACCCAACCCATCTTCGATCGTCCCGAGGACGTCAAGCGGGCCATAGTCGGTCAGCAATAGCTGGTGTCCCGCGGTTTCGAGATGCTCTTTCGTAGGCGATAGCTCCGCTGGATGGCCGCGATACACGGCATGCATAGACTGAAGCGCCGTCAGCAAACGGTCCAGGTTCGCGTCGTCTCGCGAATGCACAATATCCACGTCAAATGTCGTAACGCCCGCGCCCTGCAAGACCGCAGACAATGCTCCGACCAAAACGAAATCCACCT